>JAJEFO010000091.1 GCA_022820365.1 Silicimonas sp. | reverse complement strand
GAAAAACGCCATGCCCACGACCTAATCCCGGAAGGTCCAAGATGGAAGCTGGATAGTGACGGTGGTCAGGATTGCGTCTTGCGATCGGTCCTTGCCCGGCTCGTTCCTGATTTCCTCGAAGCGCCTGTCGTGCCCGAGACCTTGATCCGCCCGTCCTGGAACTCGATTTCCAGCGATCGTGCGTGGCGGGCCTCCTCTGACTTGGTCAGCACGGACTTGCCGCTTCGAATGATCGCGTAGCCACGTGCCAGCGTCGCCTTGTAGCCAAGGCCGGCCCGAGTCCGATCCAGCGCCTGAAGGCGGCCGGCCAGCCTGGCCAGCCTCGCCTTGATCGCCTTCGCCATCCTCATGCTGACCTGGTCAAGGTCTCCCCTTGCCTGCCGAACTTGCGTTTGGGCCTGTCTGACACTGAGACGGGCGACCAACGCGGACAATTGTTCGTTCTTGCGGTCGACGGCGTGCCTGAGGCCTCTTGAAAGGCTGCTCGTTCGGTGTTCGAGCAATTGAATCTCGCGGTCCAGTCTTGACTTGAAGAGCGCTGGCCGAAGGCCGGACGCCGCGCCGACGAGGTCGCCTCGCTTGCGTTCGACCAAGTGGTCGAGGCCTCTGGACAGGGTTTCGCTGGCTCGGTCGAGCCGCTGGCTCGGGTTGGCGAGGAGAGCCTCGGGCTGCGGCAAGAGGCGTGCCAGCGCGGTGATCCCATGGCGCAGGGTGTCCATGCTGCGTGCCATGCTGCGCGACAAACGCGCCTCGTGGTCGGCCAGGTCCGCGAGCAGTTCCGAACGGACCGGCACCGAGATCTCCGCTGCTGCCGTCGGCGTGGGCGCACGGCGGTCGGCGGCAAAGTCTATGAGCGTGGTGTCGGTCTCATGGCCGACCGCAGAGACCAGCGGAATTTCCGATGCCGCCGCTGCGCGTGCCACAACCTCTTCGTTGAAGCCCCAGAGATCCTCGATCGAACCGCCTCCACGCGCGACGATCAAGAGGTCAGGGCGGGGTGGCGATCCGCCCGGCGGCAGGGCGTTGAATCCGGCAATGGCCCGCGCCACTTCCGGTGCGCAGGCGTCGCCCTGCACGGCAACGGGCCAGATGACGACTTCCCGGGGGAACCGTTCTCGGAGCCTGTGCAGGATGTCTCGGATCACGACTCCCTGCGGCGACGTGATGACTCCTATGACGCTTGGCAGGTATGGCAGAGGCTTCTTGTGCACCTCGTCGAAGAGGCCTTCGGCCGCGAGCTTTTTCTTGCGCCTTTCAAGCATCGCCATCAGCGCGCCTTCGCCAGCAACGACGATTCGCTCGGCGTTCAGGCTGAATCTCGACTGGAATCCGGAGGCGGTCATCTTGCCCTCGGCGATCACTTCCATGCCCTCTTCGGGCATCATGGTGAGCGCTGGCACCTGGCTCTTCCATGTCATGCACGAGAGTACGGAACGGTCGTCCTTCAGGTCGAAATACAGATGCCCAGACCGCGCAAGCACCACCCGGCCGACTTCGCCTCGCACGCGAACCCAGCCGAGTTCCGATTCCACGAGGCGCTTCACGCGACCCGCGATCTCGCTCACGGTGAATTCGGGCGTGTTGTCGCCGGAAATTCGCTCGAATAGGTCCATGTTCGCGCCTGCGGCTGCCTTGTGCTTCGCTGGTCGGAACCCTAGAACGCCACCCGACGAAGGGGAAGCGGAGCGGCGATGAATATTCTCATCCTTGGCGGCGGCGGTCGGGAACACGCGCTGGCCTGGGCCGTGATGCAGAATCCGAAATGTGACCGGCTTATCGTCGCGCCCGGCAATGCAGGGATCGCGGCGATTGCCGAATGCGCGTCTCTCGACATCGAGAACGGGGCGAAAATGGTGGAATGTGCAGAGGCCAATTCGATTGATCTCGTGATCGTCGGGCCAGAGGCGCCGTTGGCGGCTGGGGTGGCCGACGATTTTCGCGCTGCTGGATTCAAGGTCTTCGGTCCGTCTCGGGAGGCGGCGCGGCTGGAATCCTCGAAGCGGTTCACAAAGGAAGTCTGCGACGCCGCGGGCGTTCCCACGGCAGCCTGGGCGCGATTCACGGAGGCGGCCCCGGCGAAGGCGCACATTCGCGAGCGTGGTGCCCCAATCGTCGTGAAGGCAGACGGATTGGCGGCCGGCAAAGGGGTCATCGTTGCCCAGAGCACGGCGGAAGCGGAAGCGGCGGTTGACGACATGCTTGGAGGCGCGTTCGGCGCCGCTGGCGCCGAAGTGGTGATCGAGGAGTTCATGGATGGCGAGGAGGCTTCGTTCTTCGTGCTTTGCGACGGGACGGACGCCTTGCCTGTAGGCACTGCGCAGGATCACAAGCGGGTGGGCGAGGGCGACACGGGACCCAATACCGGGGGGATGGGCGCGTATTCGCCCGCGCCCGTGCTGAACGAGTCTGTGGCTGCACGCACGATGGAAGATATCATTCGCCCGACGCTTGCGGAGATGGCTCGGCGCGGCACTCCCTATCAGGGCGTGCTGTATGCGGGCCTTATGATTGAGAACGGCGCCCCGCGGTTGGTCGAGTACAACGTGAGGTTCGGAGATCCGGAGTGCCAGGCATTGATGATGCGGCTCGGTGCTCAGGCCCTTGATCTCATGCAGGCCACCGCCGAGGGAAGGCTCTCGGAAGCACAGGTCAATTGGGCAGGGGACCATGCAGTGGCAGTCGTTGTGGCCGCCATGGGCTATCCGGGTGCCTATGAGAAGGGCAGTCCCATTGCCGGCCTTGACGACATTGTCGGCGATTCTCGCCAGATGGTGTTTCACGCTGGAACCTCTCGCACCGAGCACGGAATCGTCTCGACCGGTGGACGGGTCCTGAACGCCACCGCTCGTGGCGCCAGCTTGCAGGAGGCCCGGGATGCGGCCTATGCGCTGGTAGACAGGATCGACTGGCGAGGCGGAGTGTATCGTCGTGACATTGGGTGGCGGGCACTGGGATGAGAGGTGCCGAGCGACTCGGCGCCAGCGAACCGCCCGTGAATCTAGGGCGGTCGCTTTCCGCTTGCTTGCAGAACGCGCCGCTGGCCACGGTGGCAATGCCTTGAGAATGAATTGCGCAGCAGAGGGAAAAGATGAGTGAGTCCAAGCTGAATCCGGCGGTCAAGCAGGTGCTCGAACTGGGACCGCCGCTGCTGTTCTTCGTGGCCTATCTGTGGATGCGCGATCACACCTACGCCTTCGGGGGCGTGGAGTATTCCGGGTTCATAGTGGCGGCCGGCCTGTTCGTGCCGATCCTGCTGGTCTCGATGGCGATCCTCTGGAAGCTGACGGGCCGCCTGAGCCGGATGCAGGTCTTCACCATCGTGATGGTGGTGATCTTCGGCGGCCTCACGGTATGGCTTAACGACGAGAGGTTTTTCAAGGTCAAGACCACCCTGGTCTACGGGGTCCTTGCCGGCATCCTGGGGATCGGGCTCTTACAAGGCAGGTCGTACCTGGCCTGGGCCATGGCCGAATTCCTGCCCTTGACGGACGAGGGCTGGATGAAGCTCACCAAGCGACTGGCGGGCTTTTTTGCGGGACTGGCACTGGCCAACGAGATCGTCTGGCGAACGATGTCCACCGATGCATGGGTCAAGATCGAGACGTTCGGGTTTCCGATCGCGCTGTTCCTGTTCATCTGGCTCCAGATGCTGACCCTGCGGCACTACCTGGTCGAGGAAGAGGCGGACGGATCGGAATAGGCGCCGCCCAGGCATGTTGCCCAGACTGTCCCAAGTGTCTCCGAACAGGGATGATTGAGCTGAAATTCCGGCGTTGCTCCCAAGGATGTCACCCTTTCTGCTCGAAGAGAATCTTGTCTGATGCCTCCTTTTCCTCGGGCGACTGCTGACGGTTGCGTACTTCATCCGCCACCGCCTTGCCCTTGACGACCGCTGGACGGCTTCCCACCTCGTCCAGCCAGCGCGCAAAGTGGGGCTTGTCGTCGATGTCCTGTTCCTGCCCTTCCCAGTTTTGCGCCCAGGGCCAGATGGCCATGTCGGCGATCGAGTAGTCACCGGCGACGAATTGGTTGTCCTGAAGTCTGGCGTTGAGCACGCTGTAGAGCCTCCCGACCTCGTTCCTGTAGCGATCCTGCGCATACGGAAGGACTTGGGGAGGAGTGCGCTGCGGCGCGTAATTGAGGAAATGATGCGCTTGGCCCGCCATCGGGCCGACACCGCCCATCTGCCACATCAGCCATTGATCGATGACGATCCGGTCGCGATCAGAAGATCCGTAGAATTGCCCGGTCTTGCGGCCAAGATACTGCAGGATGGCTCCGGATTCGAAGATCGAGACCGAGCGGCCGTCAGGTCCGTCCGGATCGATTATGGCTGGCATTCGGTTGTTTGGCGAGAGCTTGAGGAATTCCGGGTCGAACTGGTCGCCCTTGCCGATGTCAACGAGATGCAGCGTGTAGGGCAGGCCCATCTCTTCAAGGGCGATGGTGATTTTCCAGCCGTTCGGGGTTGGCCAGTAGTGGAGGTCTATCGGGTCGGGCATGCAGTTTCCTTTTCTGGGCCGCTTGGCGCTGCGGCACAAGGTGGCGCATTTTGGGTCAAGATCAAGGGGGCCGGTGCTGCCCGTCCAGGCTGCCGCACTTGAGCGCCACCCTCTCGCAACACAACTTGCGCGTCTGGAAGCGGAAGATGTGCTGCCAAGAGACGGCAGTTCGCGAGACCTGACGGCCTCATGCGGTAATGAGATCTGCGATCTCGCGAATCTTTCCGAGTTCTTTCGGGTGATCTGGCAGGACGAGCACTTCTTGGATCTCGCCGATTACGCCGCGAATGAGCTGGCTTTTCTTCAGCCCTGTTGACTGCATCAGAGCTCTGATGTTGTCGTTTGTCCTCGGTGCCAATTTTAGTGACAGTCGCCTTGAAGGAATTCCCGCTGCAGAAGATCGCTGTTTCTTGAAGTTCAAGCAATTCTGCTGGAGCCTGAGGATGCTCTCAGAGTCCTCGGAAAGTCTGCGCAGAAAGTAGGCGATCAGTGTCTTTCGCAGCTTGGTGCCGGCCTGTGGATCAATGCGGAATGCGGCCAAGTCCAACAGGTCCATTTCCGGTGCCGTAAGCGAAACTTCGAGTGGAATCTCTGCGGCCTTTCGCGCACGCACGACCGCCGGCGTCGATTGTGCAGGCAAGGCGACAACCCGGTCGCAGCTGTCACAGACGATCGCCAAGACATCCTTCGCAACACCTTTGCCGTCGTCAAAGGGAACATCACGGTACGCAAATGTCGCTGGAACCACCGAACCGCAATCTTCGCAAATCGCCTTCGACTTGTCGCCAGCTTGATGGAATTTCATGCTCGCCTCACATATGGACGCTGATGAAGATCGCATCTAGGTCCAAAAAATAGAATTTCACATACCACCCGTCACGCTTCAAGACATGGACATCGACATCCTCGGCTTGATGGTGCGGCGAACTTTGGTGATGCTGCCCGCTGCACCGTTTCACAATTTCGCTGAGTTCTTCGCTCGTGATCTGGCCCATCTGGAGCAGGTTTTTCGTTTCTACTCCGTCCCTTGCTGCATGCCGGAAGCTTCCTTGCTGCAGTGCAGTGATCAGACGTCTCTTCGCCTCCGAAAATCCAATCTGTGCGCTCAATATACGAATTTCCTCGTAAAGTTCAAGCTCTCATCTCGATCAGTTGAACCGTCGTCGATTCCGGTCCACGCATGTGGTGGCACCGTCATTAAGGACAGTCGGTTCGACCCAAGGGGGCAAGGAGGTCTGGAAGCCTGCCAAGATGATCAGGGCAAGACCCTTTCGCTTACCTTTTGCCCTAATTTCATGAATAGGGATGTGTGAACAAAATGGCAACACGATAAGACGGGCCGCCTTATTTCGAGACGCCACGCCGCGTAGCCAGACTGGATTCGCTCAAGTGGTCGCCGCTAGTGGTGGCATCTTGCAACCTCCAACCGGTGGTCAGTCCAAGCCGTGTTCGGCTGTGTGAATGCAACTTTGAATTGGACTTACCCGCCGTCCTTCCTGCCGACCACGAACGCTGCCTTTGCTCTGAACGGCGTCGCGTGGCGCGCAGCCGCCGGTATGGTCAGGTCTCTGCGTGATGCCGTCGGCGACTCCCTTGACCCCGGCACCGGGCGCTAGTACGCAGTGCAGCACGTGGCGATTTGTTCACCGGATTGCGGGCCACGCAAAAGACTCCGCTAAAGAGGTCTGGGACGTTCGCGCCCTTGACGCTCATGCAGTCCGGACCAGGATTGAACAGGAGGCGTCCAAATTACCGAAGACTGGAAAAAGCGCACGACGCTCGTGCATGGGGGCATCCGACGGAGCCAGTACGGCGAGGTTGCCGAACCGATTTTCCTCACCCAGGGGTTTGTTTACGAGAGCGCCGAACAGGCTGCCCAGAGATTCGAAGAGGCCGGCGAGGACGAATTCATCTACTCGCGCTACGGGAACCCGACGGTGCGGATGTTCGAGGAACGAATTGCCGCGATCGAAGGCGCCGAAGACGCGTTCGCCACGGCCTCCGGCATGGCTGCTGTCTATGCGTCCTTGGCCGCGATGCTGAAGGCCGGCGACCATGTGGTCTCGGCGCGTGCATTGTTCGGATCTTGCCACTACATCCTGGAAGAGGTGCTTCAGCGCTTCGGCGTAGATGTTACCTTCGTGGACGGTACCGATCTCGGCGCGTGGAAGGCGGCAGTCAGGCCGGATACCAAGGCCGTGTTTCTGGAAAGCATCTCCAATCCGACGCTTGAAGTGATTGACATCATGGCGGTCGCGGCAGTTGCGCATGACGTGGGAGCGAAGGTGATCGTTGACAACGTGTTCTCGACTCCCGTTCTGAGCCGCGTGCTGGATCTCGGGGCGGATGTCGTCGTCTACTCCGCGACCAAGCATATCGACGGGCAGGGGCGGGTTCTCGGTGGCGTCGTTCTCGGAACAAGGGAATATGTCCGCAAGACGCTGGAACCCTTTCTCAAGCATACGGGCGGCGCCATGAGCCCGTTCACGGCATGGTTGCTGCTGAAGGGCATGGAGACGCTGGATCTTCGCGTCAGGGCGCAGGCGGAGAATGCACTGAAAGTGGCCGCGGCGTTCGAGGGTCACGCGCGGCTCGAAAGGGTCATCTATCCGGGCCTGCCGTCCCATCCGCAGCACGAAACCGCGATGGCGCAAATGAAACGGGGCGGGACGGTTGCGACCTTCGTGCTCAAGGGCGGACAGGAGGCAGCGTTCCGGTTCCTGAATGCGCTCCAGATATTCATCATTTCGAACAACTTGGGGGATGCAAAGTCGATCGTGACGCATCCGACCACCACGACCCATCAGCGACTCACAGACGAGCAGCGGGCCGAAATGGGCATCTTGCCGGGTCTCGTACGCCTGTCCATGGGACTGGAAGATGTCGATGACCTGATTGGCGACATCCGGCAAGCACTCGAGGCCGCATGATGCGGAGCCTGGCCGGGCGCGGCTTGCCGACCCGCGAGCCCTTCGGACCGAACCTGTGGAACAGGCCCGCGCCGCAATGACGTCGAAGCCTGTACTCATTCTTCAACTGCGTCCGGAAGACGAAGCGTCAGATGGGGAATTCCGCGCTTTCCTCGAAAAAGGCCATCTGAGTGAATCGGAGGTTCGTCGGCACAGGATGGAGACGGGGCCGTTGCCGAAGGGCTTTTCGCTGGAAGATTATTCGGCTGTCATTGTCGGCGGCGGACCAGGCTGCGTCAGCGACGACCCGGCTGCGCGCGATCCGGTCGAGGCGAGGGCGGAAGCGGAGCTGCTGGCATTGTTGCCCGAAATTCTCGCCCGGGACATGCCTTTCCTCGGGTGCTGTTACGGCATCGGGCTGCTGGCCCACCACTTGGGAGCGCGGGTTTCGAAAGAGCGGCATTCGGAGCCGGTGTCGGCCGTGCCGTGCGACGTAACGGAAGCAGGGCAGGCAGATCCTTTGCTGGCCGGGCTGCCGCTCAGGTTCAACACCTTGGTTGGCCACAAGGAAGCGGTCCAGGAACTGCCCGACGGCGCGGTTCATCTCATGTCCTCGGAGACCTGCCCTTTCCAGATGATCCGGGCAGGCGAGAACGTCTATGCCACGCAGTTTCATCCGGAAGCGGACGGGCAGATCTTTGCGGATCGCATCCGAATCTACCGCGACTTCGGATATTTCCGACCCGAAGAGGCCGCTGCTCTGACCAAGGCATGCCTGGCTGCGGAAGTGACAGAGCCTGAGCGCATCCTGAAGCGTTTCGTGGCGCGCTACGTAACCGTCGGACGACCGCGCCGCGCGCATGGCGACGGGAGAGTGGCAGGATTGCCTGCTGGCAATGTCCAGATGCCCGCTTCCGACGGCATGGCGCGAGCGACGTGAGCGTCCGTGCTCCTCGAGCCGGGCATTCAAGGGATTGAGCAAGCCGAGATCAGCTGTGGCCTGTTCTGATCGATGTCATGGCTCCTTCGGGGCTTGTCGCTTCGCGGCTTGAAACGCAACCCGATGTGCAGAGCGGCCGGCCCCGCGGATACACGGCGTGCGGCGGCCGATTCAAGACGTCAGAAGCTCTGAATTCCGGATGCCAACGGGCAGTGCATCAACTTGAGCAGCATCATGCAGAGCTTCCAGGCCGTCGGCCGGGCAGCTGACCGTGGTGGCTGTCGGGCGACGCTGCGAATGCCGCTCCGCAGTTGACTTGTGCCGATCCCGGGGCCAAGGCTCGCCGCATGGTTGATTTCAGGCCCATCGGATACGTCATCGGCCTCCTTGTCGCCGCACTTGGCGTCTCCATGCTGATACCGATGTTCGTTGACCTTGCCCAGGACAATGACCATGCGGGAACGTTTCTGGAAGTTGCCCTGATCACGCTCCTGATCGGCGGATTGATGGCATTGGCGTCGTCCAATTCGGTGGCGGGAGGCATGAACCTGCAGCAGATTTTCCTGCTGACAACGGGTGTCTGGGTCGTTCTTCCGTTCTTCGGTGCGTTGCCGTTCATGTGGGGCGACCTCGGAGCGGGATTCACGGACGCGTATTTCGAGGCGATGTCAGGACTGACAACGACCGGCTCGACGGTGTTCAGCGGGTTGGAAGCGCTGCCTTCGGGGCTGCTTGTCTGGCGATCCATGCTGCAGTGGTTCGGCGGCATCGGCATCATTGTCGTTGCCATGGCCTTTCTTCCCGAACTTCGGGTCGGAGGCATGCAGATCTTCCGTTCCGAAGGATTCGACACTGATGGCAAGGTCTTGCCGCGAGCTGCCGAAATCGCGTCCCGCATCTCGATCATCTACCTGGTCCTGACTTTGGCATGCGCAGTGGCCTACCTGGTTGCCGGCATGCCGCTCTTTGAAGCCGCCAACCACGCAATGACCACCATCGCGACCGGCGGGTTTTCGACCCGTGACCAGTCATTCGGCAGCTTTCAGGGGGCACCGGAATACGTCGCCGTGGTTTTCATGATTCTGGCTAGTTTGCCTTTCGTGCGCTACGTGCAGATTCTGGCCGGGTCTTCGAAGCCGTTGCTGCGCGACAGCCAGGTGCGGGCGTTTCTGGCGGCGTTGCTCACAATTGTCGCGCTGGTTGCAATTCACAGGCTGCTGACGCAGGGCACGGAGGCGCATTCTGCCCTGCGCGAGGCTCTGTTCAACATCACGTCGATCATGACGGGCACAGGCTATGCGAGCGCGGACTACCAGCTTTGGGGAGCGTTCCCGGTCACGGTGTTCTTCCTCGTCGGCTTGATCGGCGGTTGCGCGGGATCGACCAGTTGCTCGGTCAAGGTGTTCAGGTACCAGATTCTGCTGAAGGCCGTGGCCAATCAGATCCGTCGTATCCAGAGCCCGCATGGCGTCTACCAGCTCAAGTATGCCGGACGGCGCCTGAGCGAAGACGTGCTTTCTTCGGTTATGGTCTTTCTGACCATGTTTCTGGTCACGTTGGGGGTCGTGGCGGTGCTCCTTTCGGCGACGGGACTTGATCTCGTCACGTCCGTAAGCGGCGCGGCCACGGCAATTGCCAATGTGGGTCCGGGCCTCGGCACCATGATTGGCCCGGAAGGGAATTTCGCCGACCTGAGCGTTGCCGCCAAATGGATTCTCTTGTCGGCGATGCTTGTGGGCCGACTCGAACTGCTGGTCGTGTTCGTTCTCTTCACGTCACGGTTCTGGCGTGCCTGAGATTGCAGGGCCCGTGTTCTCGCGACGTCGCCCCGGCCCGTGATTGACTGCACACGGCCCTGGGGCGTTTCCCGAACATGCCGCGGTGTCGCTGAGCGGGGCGAGGTTTCTGAGCAGTTCGGACCTTGTCTTCCCGTCGCTGGCAACACCGACACCGCTGCGGGGCCGGGCCGTCGGGTCACTGGAATTCGATTCGGCCAACGCCGCGCCGTGGCAGGCGGGTCCATGCCGGGTCTCATGCGAATTTGGCCATCCTGCTGATGGAGGGGGATGTTCTGACAATCCGGAGATGAAACTAAGGTCAGTCTGTTGTCGTGCCGGTTCATGTCTGCTCGGCAACCCTGATCCGGCTACACGAACAGCTGCCGACGATGGGCATTTTCTATTCTGACCGCATCAAGTTCAGGCATGTCTGCCTGCTCGGCGAAACGTCGCCAGTCGCAAACGGCTGCGGCGACCTCGCCAAGGAGCATCTTTGCTCTCGCCTTTTTGACACCGCCAACGCCTGCAAAGGCAATGAGATCCTCGAGCTCGAACCCGTCGCGTTTGCCGCCAAGACTCATCTGGTGCCGGCTCGTCCATGCACCTGAAGGGTTGTAGGAATAGACGACGTCAAAGGCGGGCGAAAGGCGCCATGCTCCCTTCCGGTCCATCAGGAAGGCGATGTTCTTGACGTGGTCATCCTGATTTCGGGCGAGCACGTTGAAGAAGGTACGCCGAACCTGCTGTTCGACGTCATCCATTGAAAGGCCAAGTCGCTTGATTGTCTGAAGGGTCTGCTCATAGCTGTAGGCTCCCGCTACATTGAAGTCATAGTGCATCAGCGCGCCGAGGGATTGCATGTGCAGCTTGCCGCCGCGCGGCGTGCGGTCAAATCGACGAGTCATGAAATGCGCCCGACCGCCTTCTTTATGCAGGCGGCAGTCTTCCATCTTGATGCCCGCAGAGCGCGCCATCAGATGATAGGCGTATTCGATGCGGCCAAATCCCTGAGGGTCGGCAAGCTCGCGATCTGCATTGCCATACACGCCGTCGAACTTCATGAGCCAATGGGAGAAGCCTTTACTGGCGGAGGCATGGCCCGACCGGAACTCTCCAGAATCGGGATTCCAGGCGAGCACGGCTTTCGCCCGAGCACCACCTGCAGACGTGCCTACGCGCAATATGTCTTCTATGGCGCGTTGATCATCCTCGCCCGTCAGCTTGCCTTCCAGCGCGATGCGGTCATCGAGAACCCGGTTGGCGAGTGAGACAAGTGCGTCGATCTCGACTCTCCTGGCGGTTCCGGTCGCCTCCTTTAGCAGGGGACGAAATTCGAGGGCGCCAATGCCGCGTGTGCCCGTGTAGCAGAGGCGTTCGACTGGCGTAAAGCTGGCAGGTTCGCGCCCGCGCGCAGCCAGCCACCCATCGATCAGCGCGTTGCCGAACTTGTCAGGCAGACTGTCGGCGAGCATGCCCGGCAATCCTTTGAAGGTCGCGCGCGACAACGCCGGGAAATCATACGGAACATCCGTGAGAGGCATTTTCTCTGGCGCAACTTCAATGCCGGAGCGGGAGAATTCCGGTGTGTATTGAAATACTCCGAGTTCGGCGTCGGGGATCCAGGTCACGGCGCCAATGTCGCGGCCCCAAAGAATGACGCGCGCCGTATCGGTCATGCCTCGTTCTCGCCTTCGTCACCCCATGCCCATTCCGACGGCTCGGCGCGTCTTTTGCTGGCGCGCCGACGTTCGGCGCCTCCAATGCGAACACGATCTACAGGACGCACTGCAGGGTCGGGGAGCAATGCGGCCAGATGATCGGTGAGGCGCAGCGCCTGCATGACGCGGACGAAGGAATCGAGCGATATCGTTCCGCCGCAAGAGAGCCGTGTCATCGTGCTTCTCGACACTCCGGCTTCCCTTGCAAGGTCGAACTGGGAGATGTTTCGGCTGAGACGGATCTCATCAAGGCGTTTGCCGAGCGCCTCGATGATGGCGTCGCTCGATGCGGTAGAGAATTCAACATTATGGGTCATTTGTGTATCATTAAGCTCCGATCTTCTGCTTTAAGAGTTATATATGCATCACTATGATCTCATACAATGGAAAAACTGTTAAGTAGCATAAGTTATACGTAATATCCAAAATTCGACCTTTTGCGTCAAATTACAGTCAGTATTGATTCAAATGTCAGCGACCTTCCAAATGCCGAAATGCGACCTCGACTTCCGGCCTGGCACCCGATCATTCCGGGACCACGTCGTCGACCAACTGGACTGCAACCCGCTCCACGCGGAGCGCGTTGACCAGCACTGTCCGATGCGACTGGCCTTCGGGCTGCCCTTGATGCAGCGGCTGCTGGCGGGATCGGCACGCACGGACAGATTGGGATGAGCGCAAGTTGCGTTGAAGATGCTGCCATTTCAGACTCGCAGAGGTCCATTTCCTGGTTTGCGCCCGGCAGGTGGTGCCGAGCTGCCGCTCCTGCCGATCCAGGCACGAGACAACCCAACCCGTGATCTCCGCTCGCACGCCTAGTCTCAACGCTGAAGTGGCGCTCCTCCACTCCTCACGGCTTGCGTAGTCCTCGGTGGTCAGATCTGTCTTGAACCTTGGCTGAACTCGTTGTCCGCGACCCGGCGAGGGCAAAGTCGCGTGGGCCGATTTTTCCTGTTTCAAGTCATCAGTGGACCACTCTCGGTCGAATGGAACGGTAGGCAAGGGAAAGTCGTGGGTCTGTGCTAATTGCCGGAGGATGTCATCCCGTGCGAACCGGACGCGCCGCCGAAAAGGGGCTGCCTGGAAAGGTGAGCCATGACACGGTGTCCTACGCACAGGGCTGGAAAGTCTTGGTGCATGTTCAGAACGGTGAGGCGGAAATTCGGTACGCTTCGACCACGAGGCGCCGGATCACGCACCCCACATGTATCACTGCCATATCCTTGAACATGAGGACTGCGGCATGACGGGGCAATTCACTGTATCATACGAAGCGTGAATTGCCGGTTCAGTTTCGATGTCGAGAGGAGCGAAGTCCACTTGGCTTTGCTGGAAAACGGATCGAAATGGCCGAGTTTGGCATGTTCTCAATCCGGACGGTGGCATCATGGGCCTTGGAGATCCGCGCCACCAACGGCAGTCCAAGCCCTGATCCTGCCACGTTCTGTCTTCCTGCCCCCCGAAAAAAGGGTTCAAACACCTTCTCGTGTTCGGCTGCCGGAATTCCCGATCCACGATCCGATACCGTGAGGACTACCCGGTCCCCCTGATCCTGGATATGGATCTCTATCGGTGGCTGTCCGTATTTTTGCGCGTTGTCCAAGAGGTTGCGAACCATGTGCCGCAACATTCTCATGTCGCCCAATATCACCGCGGAATCGCCGGTGACGGAACACCCCTTGATGCGCCTGGCTTCCTCCGTGGCAACCGTTCGAAGATCTACGGGCTCAAAGCAGTTTTCAGTCGCACCTATATCAAGCCGCGTCAAAGTGATCAGGTCGTCGATCAATGCGTTCAACTCACCAATGTCCATCCGCAGGTCGGCCTCCCGTTTTGCGGTGTCTCTTGCCCCAAGCAGCTCGATCCCCATGCGGATACGGGCCAGCGGCGTGCGCAATTCATGGGACGCATTCGCCAGCAACATTCGTTGGCGGTTCAGCAAGTCTTCGATGGTTGCCGTGGACCGGTTGAAACTGGCGGCCAGCTTTGCGATCTCGTCTTTGCCGTCAACGGTGACACGCATTGAGAGCTTCCCATCGCCGATGACCTCAACCTCGCTTTGCAACCGCTCCAGACGCCGCGTGACGCGCCTGATCGCCGGGTACATCAGGGCGGAAACAAATATCACGAGAAGGGCGAAAATCACCATCACTGCAGACCCGTCGTTTCCGAGCCCGAGATGTGTCAGGTCGGCGGTCACGATGCGGCCATCAGGCAATCTTGCAATCCAATGAGAGCCGTCGATCAGTTCTTCCCATTGACCTGGCGTCAAAGGGGCTTGCGGGAGCGCAACAGGTTTCGCACTGGCTCCAAGCAACCGACCGTCAGAGGAATAAATCGCGAGGCCAATCGACATTTCCGACGCGATGCGATTGATCGCTTCTTGCTGTCTTGCATCTGGTACCGTGGCATCTGGCAGTAGCAGGACTGATACATCAGTCGTGAGGTCATCCACGACATCGTTGAAACGGGCATCGATTACCCGATCCCAAAACAGGGCAACCAGAACGGAGAACAGGGTCAGGCCGGTGATCATCAAGAGGCTGACCTGCACGAAAAGGCGGCTCTTCAGCATGGGTCTAGTCCTGTGTCCGTGCAAAAAGGTAGCCAGCCCCTCGAACCGTGATTAGCCTATTGGGATGTTTGGGATCATCTTCGATGGCCGCGCGAATGCGCGATACATGCACATCAATCGACCGGTCAAATGCGTCGAGATCATTGCCTCGCAACCGATGCATCAAGTAGTCCCGACTCATTACTCGGCCGGCGCCTGAGGCCAGGGTTGAGAGCAATTGGAACTGATGGCTGGTCAAGTCGCACCGCTCTCCGTCCAACCGTACTTCCATGGCTTCCGGGTCGACCTCCAATCGTCCGAAAACGGCAATTTGGCCAAGTTGGCTTCGGGAACCACGTCGAGTGATGGACTTTAGTCGCGCAAGAAGCTCACGTGGCTCGAATGGCTTGGGCAAATAGTCATCGGCTCCCATCTCTAGCCCCAGAATGCGGTCCAAAGGATCACCTCGAGCGGTCAGCATCAATACTGGAAGCGCCGCTTCATTGGGAATGCTGCGAAACACTTCCAGCCCGTCGATATCTGGAAGCGCAAGGTCGAGAATCAGAGCATCGAATCGGCCAATGCGGAGTCTCTCCAGACCTTCGGTACCGCTGCCCTCAATTGTCACCTCATAGCCGAAATCTCTCAAATACTCGCCGATCATGTCGGCAAGTCGCGAATCGTCGTCGATCAACAGGATTCGGCTCGTCACGGGTTCATGCTCCTTCCTTCCATGCATACTGGAGACGGATTGCGAAGCTGAACAGGGTGCGTTCCTCTTAATTTACATAACTTTACATTGTGGACAAACGTCAGAAACGCGGAAGTACCAGATGAGGATCAACCACCAAATGCGGAGATTAAACATTTGGCTATCCTCGCCAAGTCAGAATTAGCCGCTCTGAACTGCAATGCACCTTGCTCCTTTCACTTCGATGGAAAGCAAGACCCTCCGAATTGGAGACGAACATGAGAATTATTCTGATCGCATTGGGCGCTCTGGCAATCATCCTTGCCTCGGTCGCCGCCTTCGTTTTCGCGAACCCCAAAGCCGCGACAAGCATTGTGTTCGGTGTGGACACATCACCAATTGACATCGAGATTCGCGCCAGTTTCCCGCCTCGACCAACTGACGCGAAAACCGAAGCGATCACGGCGGCCGCAAGAGATTTCCTGGATGCATTGGATGTTGCGGGTCGAGCTTCGGCCACCTATGCGTTCACCGACAACAAGCAGCGTTCAAATTGGTCGAACTTTCCGGAAGGAATGATCCCCCGAGGTGGATTGAAACTGGGTTCATTGAACCCTGGGCAAACCGCCCTGTTGGATGCGCTCTTGGCGGAGATCATGAGTCCTTTAGGGGTGCGAAACCTCGAATACCAGCTTGCTGGCGAAAGGACGTTTCCGACCGACCACTGGTTCAACAAATATGGCGTTGATCATTACTATGTAGCCTTTCTGGGCAATCCCTCGACGTCCGAGCCGTGGATGTTCCAGTTCGGGGGTCACCACCTTGGCATCAACGTAACGATTTATGGGGCAGATGTTACTTTCTCGCCCATGCTTACAGGCGGTCAGCCGCTGTCCATTGATCATGAAGGCGAGAGGGTGTTCCTCCTGGAGGATGAAGTCACGGCGGCTCAGGAACTGCTTGAAAGCCTGAACGAAAGCCAAAGGAACCAGGCCGTGCGTGGCAACCAGGCCATCGATCTCCTCCTTGGCCCTGGCGAATACGGAACCATCATCGCGCCGGAGGGAATCAAGGGTGCCGATCTGACCGAAGTGCAGAGGAATCTGATGATCGCGTTGATTCAAAGCCGTCTTGGCTTCATCAACGAGGATGACCATGCCGCCAAGATGGAAACCGTACTGGCCGAACTCGATGACACCTATTTCGGCTGGTGGGGGCCAACAGGTGCGCCCGGCTTCGCCTATTTCCGCATCACGGCTCCCTCCACAATCATTGAATACGCACCGCAGGACACGCTTGAGGAAGTTCACGAACAGGAACATGCACACAGCATGTATCGCGACCCTGGCAATGACTACGGCATGGAATGGATTGGAGCGGAATAATTCGGGCGCAGCTGTTGATTGCCCTTGGTCCGCTTGCGCAGCCTCTCTCGGTTCTTTCTCGGGAATTCGCGTCGTATGCGGATGTCCAACCCGTGCGTTCTCGACAGGATTCTCGAATTTCACCTGTTTTTCCCTCGGCATCGGCCTTGCCCGTTCCAAGGTTCGCTGGTCCTTTGTCTTGAGCAATTAGGGAGTGAAATCGCCGTCCTCTGGGTCGGACAGTTCTTCCGCTGCCATGCCTTCCGGCCGAAGGAATTCCCTTGCAGTCGGCAACCTGTCAAGGCTGGCTGTGATTCGCTTACGCCAAGCGGGTCCACGATCCGTTGCGTCCTTGTATGCAAGGCGGAGTTCATCCGGACGCAATTCCATCAGGGCAGCAATCAGGAATTCCGCCTGAGCGCGATCCTTTGCCGCCTTCAACGAGTCTGACCCATCTCGTCGGCGTTCAGCGACGATCAGCTTGTGAATGGCAAATCGTTCAGGACGTGGAACTTGGACAAGCACGCCGGATCGGTAAAGCGACACTGCAGGAATAGGATCTTCGAGGAGATAGTCCAGGTGACGCACGGCACGGGCACTGACGCCAAGCGCAGGCAATGCCCTAATGCTCTCTTCGCCATATGCTGGCATCAAGAACTCGACAAGAACCGGCCCGGAGGTCTGGCGCCAACGCCAGACATGCCGCTCGTCCAATGACGGGACAGGTTGGAATTTCAAGTCACGAAACACGTCGACCAACGGAGTTTCGACGCTGTCGCCTATGGCAAAGCACAGACGCTCGAAACTGGCCAAGTCGATATCATAGGTCCTGGCGGTTCGATCAAAGCCCAGAACCACGCCAAGTTCGCCTTCGTAGTGCTGGAAGGCTGCTGTTCCAATCAGTGTGCCGCCCAGCCGGAAAGCGCCGCAACGGGCGAATGCGGCCAGCAAGCTGCCTGTGCCGCGATCCACTGAGCCATAGTTGTCGGCCCTCAGAAAGCGAACGAGACGGGCTTGCTCTTGAAGGATTTCGCTTCGATCTTGGTCGTTGCGCTTGTCCAGGCGGTCAAGTCTTGCACGCAGTTCGTCGCTGTCCGGGCCGATATAGCGTTGCCTTACATCGTTGCCGATGCGAAACTTGTCGTACCAGAAATGACGGCCATTGACGGTAATCCGGATTGGCGTGCCTCGGATTTCAGACAAGGCTGCATCCATGAGTAGCCGACGGAGATCGTGGTACGCGGAACTGCCGGTATGGCTATGGAATTTGAGATCTTGCGACATACTTATACAACACTAGATATTAGTGTGGCATATCAAAAGTGAAATCTGATTGCCGCATCTGAACGATGCACGCAACAACCGAACGATGTCAGAGCAACTCGTCCTGAATTGCCCCACTTCGGCAAAGCTCAGCAGTCGCCCTCGCGGTAAGATTCTACTTCAGACCAGGATTTGGCGTCATCGCCAGAAGGCGAATTTAACCTGAAAGCAGACGGCCCGGATGTCCCTGAAACAGGAGATCATGTTGACGAGATCGCAACTCTGTGTGGGACGCGGATTCACCCTTGAGCGGGAACGCCGAGCCGTCTTGTCCCGCCGCCTTCCGGCGTTTCGCGATGACGTCCTCGTACAACGTGGCCAAGCCGGGACGTCTCCTCCGCCAAGGTCGTTATGGCCGACCCAATGCCCCCCTGAGCCAGACGATTCACAAGATGCTCTCCAAGAAATCAATCCGGGATGCAATCGTCCCCTGTCCCCCGGCCACTGATTGACCGTTCTTCCGGCCTTGCCTATTGAGTGCGCAAACGTTTCCCGTCGGGAGCAACCCATGAGCGCAGACACGCGCCCAAAGAGTTTTCAGGAGATCATCCTTCGGCTTCAGAGCTATTGGGCCGGGAAGGGCTGCGCATTGCTTCAGCCATACGACCTGGAAGTCGGGGCAGGCACTTTCCATCCGGCAACAATGCTGCGTGCGCTGGGCCCGCGGGAATGGTCAGCGGCCTACGTGCAGGCATCGCGTCGCCCAACGGATGGCCGCTACGGGGAGAATCCGCATCGCCTTCAGCACTACTACCAGTTCCAGGTGATCATAAAGCCTTCGCCTCCCGACCTGCAGGAGCTCTACATCGGGTCGCTGGAAGCGATCGGAATCGACATGGACCTGCACGACATCCGGTTTGTCGAGGATGACTGGGAGAGCCCGACTCTTGGGGCTTGGGGACTGGGCTGGGAGGTCTGGTGCGACGGCATGGAAGTAAGCCAGTTCACGTATTTCCAGCAGGTCGGCGGGCATGACTGCCACCCGGTTTCGGGCGAGCTGACCTACGGTCTCGAACGCCTGGCCATGTACGTGCTTGGCATCGACCATGTGATGGAGATGCCATTCAATGATCCTCAGTCCAGGATTGCACTGACCTACGGCGACGTCTTTCGGCAGACAGAAGAGGAATTTGCCCGCTGGAATTTCGACGTTGCGGACACAGGCATGCTGTTCAGGCACTTCGATGACGCAGAGGCGGAGTGCCGCCGAATTCTCGAGGCTGAAGAGCTGGACCAAAAGACGGGAAAGCGGATCGTGATGGTGCATCCCGCCTATGACCAGTGCATCAAGGCTTCGCACCTGTTCAACCTTCTTGATGCCCGGGGCGTGATTTCCGTCACCGAGCGCCAGGCCTATATCGGGCGGGTGCGGTCGCTGGCAAAGGCCTGCGCCGACGCGTTCGTGACGACCGAGGCAGCAGCAGGCGCGTGATTGTGGCGATGCCTTGCGAACCTGGGCCCGGTCGGAAAATCTGGCGGGGCGACTGGGGAAAGAGCCTGAACCCGGCGACATGCATGCCGCGCAGAAACCGGAATTGCCTGGAGCGGGATGTGGCATGAGCGGGAAGGTGATTGCCCTTGTGCTCGTGATTTGCTGCGCGCTTGCCGGCGGTGGCTTGTACTACCTGCAGGTGTACGGGTTCTACGATGAGGTTCCGCCAAGCGGGGCGTCCGACGTGCTGCTGACTGCGCTTCACTCTGGAAGGCCAGAACCGATAATCCACGAAGAATTTCAAGCAATTGACGCGGAAAGCTCACCTTTGCGTTACCGAGCCTGCTTCACGACCAGTCTGAGCCTTGCGACACTCGCCGAGACCTATGTTGTACATGACGACCCGGTGCCCAACGTGGCGCCGGGATGGTTCGGGTGCTTTGACGCGTCGGAAATCGGCGCGGCGCTGGAAAGGGGTTCCGCAATCGCGTTTCTGGGCACAGGAAATGTCTCTTACGGATTTGACCGGGTTGTGGCAGTCACCGGAGCCGGGCATGGCTACGTCTGGCACCAGTTGAACCGTTGCGGAGAGCGACATTTCAACGGGGAATCCTTGCCAGAAGATTGTCCGCCGCCCCCACCGAGGGAAAGCCAATGACCAAGAGTGCGCCGATCCACTTGCAATCTTCCCTTCTTGGGTGCGGCCGTTGCAAGGAACTGATCCATGCCTGACCTGCTGATCGAACTCCTGTCCGAGGAAATCCCCGCACGAATGCAGGCGAATGCGGCCGAGGACTTGAAGCGTCTCGTGACGGACGGCCTTGCCGAGGCCGGATTGTCCCATGACGACGCAACATCATATGTCACGCCGCGACGGTTGATCCTGACGGTGGCGGGCTTGCCAAAGGTGAGTCCGGCGACGCGAGAGGAGCGAAAGGGTCCGAGCGTCAGCGCCCCGGAAAAGGCGCTGGATGGATTCCTTCGTTCAACCGGGCTTTCCAAGGAGGACCTTGAGGCGCGGGATGGCAGGAAAGGGCAGGTGTGGTTCGCGGTCATCGAGCGTGAAGGACGTCCGGCCAGCCAGATCGTGGCCGAGGTTCTGGATGCGGTCATTCGCGAATTCCCGTGGCCCAAGTCCATGCGTTGGGGTTCTGGAAGTCTCAGATGGGTGCGGCCTCTGCACTCGATCATCTGCCTGCTGTGCGACGCGGACGAGAGTCAGGTTGTTGACCTTGAAATCGACGGCATACGTGCTGGCGACCGGACGGTGGGCCATCGTTTCATGGCCCCCGAATCGATCAGCGTCACGTCCACAGCCGACTACCTGGCGAAAATGAATGGAGCCAAGGTCGTCCTTTCCGCCAAGGGGCGTGAAGAGATCATCATGCGCGAGGCAACCCGGCTGGCGGATGAACGTGGCCTTGAATTGGTGGAGGACAAGAGCCTTCTGGCAGAGGTCGCGGGCCTCGTCGAATGGCCGGTGGTTCTGTTGGGCGAGATCGGGGAGGAGTTTCTGGATCTGCCGCCCGAGGTGCTTCAGGCCTCAATGAGGGTGCATCAAAAGTTCTTCAGCGCAAGAGACAGTTCTGGCCGGATCACGCATTTCATCGCGGTGGCGGACCGGGAGACGGCGGACAAGGGTGCAACGATCATGGCCGGGAACCAAAAGGTGCTCCGGGCTCGCCTTTCGGATGCCAAGTTCTTCTGGGAAAACGATCTGCGCGTGGCCAGGGATGGCATGAAGGCGTGGACCGAAATGCTCGGCAAGGTCACGTTCCATAACAGGCTTGGAAGCCAGGCGGAGCGAATCGATCGGATTTCGACCTTGGCGGGCGAGGTCGCGTCGGCATTGGGAGCCGATCCAGATGGGGCGATTTCGGCGGCGCTGATCGCGAAGGCCGACCTGTCGTCCGAGATGGTCTACGAGTTCGCCGAACTCCAGGGGATCATGGGCGAACACTACGCGCGTGCCGCGGGCTACTCCGACGAAGTCGCCCGCGTTGCGCGCGAGCACTACCAGCCCTTGGGCCCGTCCGACGATGTGCCGAACGGGCATCTGTCGATCGCGGTTGCGCTTGCGGACAAGATCGACACGCTGGCAGGATTCTGGGCAATGGACGAGAAGCCGACCGGCTCGAAGGATCCGTTTGCGCTGAGGCGTGCGGCGCTTGGGGTCATAAGGCTGATTCTCGAAAACGACCTCCGGATTTCCTTCGTCGAGATTGCAACGAAATCGGGCCTAAGGGCTGCCTTGGCCGTTGAGGAGCATGATTCCGAAGCGGCTGGGCGGAACGCGGAAGCAAAGGCCTTGCATGACAAGACCAGAGGCGACCCAGGCATAGGTGACGAGGGCCTCACGTTGCCGCGCGGAATCCTCGAATTCCTGCATGATCGCATGAAGGTCTTTCTGCGTGGCAAGGGACTTCGCCACGATGTCATTGATGCCTGTCTCGCAATGCCGGGCGCGGATGACCTGACGCTGCTGGTCAAGCGTTCCACTGCGCTATCTGAGTTTCTGGACACCGAAGACGGCGACAATCTCACGCAAGGTTTCAAGCGTGCGCACAACATCCTGAAACAGGCCGAGGAGAAGGATGGTGTCGAATACGCACTCGTCCCGGACCCGAAGCTGGCGGAGACAGACGAGGAGCGTTCGCTGTTTGATGCGCTGGAAAGAGCGGAGGCCGCAATTCGTCCCGCCATGAGAGCCGAGGACTTCGAGTCGGCCATGTCGGCCATGGCCAATCTCAGAGGGCCGATCGACGGATTCTTCGATGAGGTGCAGGTGAACGCTGCGGACGAAAGCCTGAGGCGAAACCGTCTCAACCTTCTGCATCGCATCAGCGAAACATGCCTTGCCGTGGCGGACCTCAGCAGGATCGAGGGATAGGATTCTTGACAGGTCGCGCGCGGAGGGCAGGCGCCCTCATGACGCTGCCGGAGGTTTCCGTCCTTTCTTCCTGCAGGTACTGGAGCAGCGCTTCGTGTGTTGGGCGGCGGCGCCGTCTTTCGCGTCCCGATTCCCGGGAGGAATGCCGTGCCGGGACCTGCGGTGCCTCATGCGAAAGCCGTCCAGCCTTAGGCCGCATCGATTCTTGAACGTTGAGGTTTACTGCGTATGCTGCGGAGCAAAGGAATCGCCGCAGTGCAGAAACGCGTTGAAATAGAAGATTTTGTTGCCGTGGACGCGACCGCCCCGGTCGCGACTGAGACGCATGGCGAGAGGGCGAAGTGCCTGCAGCGTCTCATTCGGCTGGACTTGCCGGTTCCTGCATCGATAGCGCTGTCCTTTGCAACGGTGAAGTCCTTGGCATCTGGCGGCACTGTAGACGCGGCAAAGGTGCTGGCGCATTTCGGCGAGGCTCCGCTCGTTTCGGTCCGCCCGTCTTCCGGCAATCCGGAGTGGGGCGGTCCCGAGGCGATCCTGAATATCGGCATGAATGATGCCCGACACGCGGAGTATGCCAGCCTCTTGGGACCGGAGGCGGCTGACCGTCTCTACAGCCGCTTCGTGCAGACCTACTCGGTGCAGGTCGCGCATCTGGATCCAGATGCCTTCGAGGCAGCCCGTGAAGCGGATGCCGAGATCCTGAGATCCATGCTCGATGCCTATGAAGCCGAGATGGACGAGCCCTTTCCGCAGGAACCAGAGCGCCAGCTTACGGATGTTCTCAAGTCCATGGCCCGGGCGTGGGAAGGCACTTCGGCCCGGCTTCTGCGCCAGGCGCGTGGCGCACCACCCGATGCGGGGCTAGGACTTGTCGTGCAAGCCATGGCAGCGGGCCTCGGGCCGCCGGAATCGGGTTCCGGCGCGATTCAGTTTGTTTCCGGTGAAACCGGTGAGGCGCAGATCGTCGGACGATACTTGAGCCAGAGTCAGGGCCGCGATGCGTTGCGGAGCAAGGACGCGATTTGTCTTGCGCGCAACTCCCGAGGAGCGTCGCTGGAAGGCCTATGTCCGGAAGCGTTCGCCAAACTGGTCGGCTTTGGAGCGACTTGTCGTCAAGGACTGCACGAGGAAATGCAGATCGAATTCGCTTTGGTTGGAGGCGAACTGAACGTTCTTGATGCAATCCGCGTCCAGCGCCAGCCACAGGCGGAGGTCCGCATTGCCGTCACTCTCGCGAACGACGAAGTAATTTCCAAGGACGAGGCTGTCTCGAGGATTGATCCCGGACTTCTCACTCAACTGATGCACCGACAAGTGGACCCTTCCGCGCAAAGGGACGTGCTGGCTACGGGAGTTGCTGCAAGCCCGGGCGCGGCAACGGGCAAGCTCGTATTCACGTCGGCGGCAGCGCAGGCGGCGCATGCCAGGGGCGAGCCCGCTGTCCTTGTGCGGCGCGAGACCTCGCCTGAGGACATTCGCGGAATGCACGCGGCAGTCGGCGTCCTGACCGAGAGGGGCGGCATGACAAGTCACGCTGCGATGGTTGCGAGGGGTCTTGGCCTTCCTGGCGTCGTCGGGGCCTCGGGAATCGTGCTCAACCGTCGAGACAGGAGCCTGACGGCCGAGGACGGGCGTGTCTTCAAGGCGGGAGATTGCGTGACCATTGACGGAACCTCGGGAACCGCCTTGGCCGGCGAGGTGCCGTTGCTTGAGCCTTCCCAGGGCGATGCGTTCCGAACGCTGCTGGACTGGGCCGACGAGGCGAGGGACATCCGTGTCAGAGCCAATGCAGACACGTATTCCGAGGCCAAGGTAGCCCTTGCGTTCGAAGCCGAGGGGATCGGGCTTTGCCGGACTGAGCACATGTTTTTCGAGGAAGATCGCCTTACCCTGATGCGCGAAATGATCTTTGCGGAGAACGCTGAGGGGCGGGCAGCATCGCTCGAGCGTCTCGTGTCGCTGCAGGTCGAGGATTTCACGCATCTCTTCGACCTGATGGAATGCAAGCCTGTCTGCATACGGTTGTTCGACCCGCCGCTTCATGAGTTCCTGCCGAAGAGCCGCGACGGGCTGCGTGACCTGGCGGACGCGATGAACCTTCCGCTGTCCAAGGTGACGCGTCATGTCGAGGCGCTCGAGGAATTCAACCCGATGCTCGGGTTGAGGGGCGTGCGTCTCGGCGTCACGATTCCCGAGATCTATGAGGCGCAGGCCGAAGCCATATTTCTTGCGACGATCCACGCGAGCAGGCCCGAGCGTCCGGTGGTGCCAGAGATCATGATCCCGCTGGTCTCCGCAAGCCGCGAGGTTGAACTGGTGCGCAGCCGAATCGAGGCGGTGGCAGCCGCGGTACGGACTCGAATGAGCGTTCAGTTCGACTACAAGCTGGGCGTCATGGTCGAGACGCCACGGGCCGCGCTCAGAGCCGATGAGATCGCGCCGCAGGTCGCGTTCCTGAGCTTCGGAACAAATGACCTGACGCAGATGACCTATGGTCTTTCTCGGGACGACGCGGGTCGGTTCATGGCGGATTACGTGCGCCTCGGGGTGTTTCCCGAGGATCCGTTCCATCAGCTGGACATGGATGGCGTTGGGGAGCTCCTGTCATTGGGGGCGGATCGTGCAAGGGGCTCC
>JAJEFO010000034.1 GCA_022820365.1 Silicimonas sp. | reverse complement strand
CCGCGCTGACGCTGAACGAGGTGGCGTTTCCGGGCAATCCGGACCACGCCAATGCGCTGCGCGCCGTTCAGTCATGCGCCCCCTGAGAAGTGATTCCCGTTGGCCGTCATGCCTTCTCCCGTGAATTCCGCATTGTACGTCTTTCTCAGATCCGCTCTGCTCCGCCGCACAGTCTGGCAGGCCTGTCCTCGCGACGTGTCACCGAACAGTATCGAAGTTCGCCCAAGCACTGGAACCGCGTGCCATCCACGACGCCACCCGCCGAGCGGTGCCAATGGCCGAAGATCCAGAGATCCGGCCGGTGGAGTTCAAGCATCGCGTTCAGCGCCTGCATGGTGCGCGACATGGGCTGGTGAACCCGGTCGCCCGGAAACAGTGCCCGGATGGCGTCTGCCGGCGCATCGTGCGTCACCATGATGCGGGGTTCCACTTCGGCATAGCGGTCGACGATCGCGTTGAACTCCGCGATCGAGCACTCCTCGTCCTCCCACCAGTCCAGCCCCTGGGTGCGCAGGTGCCGGTCGACCGAGAACGCGCCGCCAACGAACATGATGCCCCAGTTCGGATCGTAGTGCCCGTCCGGGACCCACCCGGGCATGGCCCGGCAGATTTCCGGGTCATCGTGGTTGCCGCGGATGAAGCCGCAGGTGCCGGCATGCTCCCGGAAGAAGTTCCCGGCACGCTCTGCCGTGCGGTGATCGAGAAATCCGTGGCCGAAATCGCCGACCTGCACGATGGCCACACCCCTGCCCTGCACGCGCCGGGCGAACGTGAGGAACGGCGAGATCTTCCCGTGGATGTCGCCCACGAGAAACAATTTCCCTATGTCGGCGAAATCGATCATCCGCGCGCCATAGAATGATTATCTGCCGGGTGCCAGCAAGGCCGGCATTCCGATGCCGCGCAAGCACCGGATGCAGAGGGCATGGCGCTGGCTGTTCCACAAGCCGGGAAGTATGCCGTCGAAACGGTACCGGAAACACGTTTGCGCACGCGACGGGCGTTCTCGAAAGCGGGGCAAGGCAGTCGCCCTTCTCATAGCTCTTGCCCTCAAGATCGTTCTACTCGTCGATTTGCTTCCAGCGGGAGACCTTGCCGAGAGTCCGCTCTGCCAGGATCGACAGCTTGGTGTCGCCTGCCAGCACGATGACGCCCTCGCAACCCGTCCCCTCGCAGGTGAGCCTCTCGAGCCAGCGGCTGGCATCCGTCGCCAAGAGCGCAGGATTTTTGCGCGTGCAACATCGAGCGGGAGAAAACCGTGATCCGGTCCCTCCGGGTCGTTTGCTCCTGCCAGAGGATCTGCGCCTGCCTCCAGGAGACGGGCAAGCACGCCAGGAGTCCCGCTTCAACCACCCGCGAAATGCAAGGCCGTGAATTTGAGGTCGCCCCCGGCACACACCTTCGCGCATTCCGCAAGGAAAAACCGACCAAGTGAACGCGCCCGAGCCCGCTGGCCTGCATCAATGGCGTGACGCCTCCCGGCTTGGACGGGACATAGACATTCACGCCCCGCTCCAGAAGGTTGCGTGCGATCTCTTCCTCCCAGGCACAGGCCGCACAGTGCAGGAGCGTCATGCCGTTCCTGTCCCTGACCTCCGGATCGCCGCCGTACTCTCCAACTGCGCATATGTTCATCGGCAACCCGTTTCATGTGCAGACGGTCGACAGCCCGTTCGCCACGCACGCACAAGTCGAGAGGCGCATTGCCAAGCTGCGGACGCTGACCCATCGCAGCAGGCAGACAGGCTCCGGGCCATGGAGGCAGTTGAAACCTCGTTTCAATTTCCTATTTTGCGCGGCAAATTTGAAGAGCGCGCAGAATACGGAGTTTCAAGTGATGACAGATGCCGCTGTGAAGGAGACGTTTTCGTTTCAGGCCGAGGTAGGGCAGCTCTTGGAGATTGTGGCCGGGTCACTCTATTCCAATCGCGAGGTGTTCTTGCGGGAGCTCGTGTCCAACGCCTCTGATGCCTGCGACAAGTTGCGCTATGCGACGCTGACCAATCCAGCGCTGGCGCAGTCCGGAGAGTTCAGTATCACGCTCAACATCGATGCCAAGTCCAAGACACTGGCGATCTCCGACAATGGAATCGGCATGAACCACACCGATTTGCTCGATACCTTGGGGACCATTGCCAAATCCGGGACCGGCGCATTCATCGAGGCGCTGAAGACCGACGAGAAAGACACGGTTGGATTAATTGGCCAGTTCGGAGTGGGGTTCTATTCCGCGTTCATGGTGGCCGGTCGCGTCGACGTGCTTACCCGGAAAGCGGGCGAGGATCATAGCTGGCTCTGGTCGTCCAATGGCAAAGGTGAATTCTCCGTCGAACCGTCCGAGCGCGCAACAAATGGCACGACCGTGACCCTGCACCTCAAAAAAGATGCCAAGGAATTCGCGGAGGACGCGCGGGTCAGGCACATAGTCAAGACCTATTCGGAACATGTCAGCTTTCCGGTGATGCTGGGTGACGAGATCTTGAATTCGGCCTCCGCGATCTGGACGCGCCCATCGAAAGACATCACGAGAGAGCAGTACACTGAGTTTTATCGTCATACCTCCCACGCTCTCGACGAACCCTGGCACGTCATGCACAACACGGTCGAAGGCAAAGTGAACCACACCAGCCTGTTGTTTGTTCCGTCTACCGCGCCGTTTGATCTTTTTGACGCCGAGCAAAAAATCCATGTGAAACTCTACGTCAACCGTGTCTTCATATCGGAAACGACCAAGGATCTGATCCCGACCTATTTGCGGTTCCTGCGCGGCATCGTGGATTCTCAGGACCTGTCGCTGAATGTCTCGCGCGAGATGCTGCAATCCGATCCGACGCTGGCCAAGATCAAGACATCCATCACCAGGAAAGTGCTGGGCGAGTTGAAGAAAAAGGCTACCAAGGCACCTGAGGAATTCGCAAAATTCTGGAGCAACTTCGGTGCCGTCTTTAAAGAGGGGCTGATCGAGGATGTGTCTTTGCGCGATCGCATCCTTGAGGTCTGCCGCTTTGCTTCGACGCAATCGGGAGAGTTGGCCAGCCTCGCGGACTATGTTGCGCGCATGAAAGAGGGTCAGGACGCGATCTTTTATGTTGCGGGCGACGACGCTGCCAAGATCGCTCAATCGCCTCACCTTGAAGGCTTCAAGGCCAAGGGTGTCGAAGTCTTGCTATTGTCGGATCATGTGGATGAATTCTGGCTGCAGCACGTCACGGAATTCGAGGGCAAGCCGCTGAAATCAATTACGCGCGGGACGGCTGATCTGGACAAGATTGCGCATGAGGATGATGGGTCGGACAAGCAAGACACCTCAGAGGAGGCTGACCTGTCCGCGCTGATCGCGGCCATCAAGGCCGAACTCGGAGAGGCGATCAAAGACGTGCGCCCGTCCAAACGTCTGACGGATAGCGCTGTGTGCCTGATCGCGGACGAAGGCGACATGGATGTGAATCTGGAACGTCTCTTGAAACGCCACGGGCAGTTGCGGGGCGGCATACCGCGAGTTCTTGAGATCAATCCAAACCACATGGTGATTTCCAAACTGGCAGAGGGTGCCAAGGGCGCGGACACGAGTTCCGAAGATCTCTTGAAAGACGCGGCCCACCTCCTTCTGGATCAGGCACGGATTTTGGAAGGAGACGTTCCAGCCGAACCGTCCGAATTCGCACGGCGTCTTGGAACGGTCATGGCGAGTGCTTTCTCCAAATAGGGAAGCATGAAAAAGATGGGGGGTCATGCAGCGAAGTTGTCAGCATCGTCGCGGATCCTTTCATCTTTCCATCGCTTGAAGTCGGCTTCCAGCGTTCCATCCAGCGCCCGGGTCCGCCGTGCAGGTTGGAGAGCACCGCCTATCTCGTGCACGAGATAGGCAGTGCTCTCCTGTTAGACGTGCACATGCTCGGCGATGAGTTCCGCAACGGACGGACCAGGGCCGACAAGCTCCAGCACGTTTCGATCGGGGTCGCGGATGAAGATGGTTTTGGTGCCGCGAAAATCGCGCCTGCCCGTGATGGCGATGCCGTTTGCCGTGACAAATTCCTCGGTCGCTTCGGCGTCCTTCACTTTCACGGCCAGATGGGTGATGCCCGGGTACTTCGGCTCTTCATCCATAAGGATGTTTTCGCCGGGCTTCGCTGTGGCCGGTCCCAGCAAGTTGATGTTGATGCCGGACGGATGCAGCATCACCAGGGGATGGCCTTGATCGAAGCCGCCGTCTGCAACCAGGTCAAAGCCAAGAAGCTCGTAGAACGCGACGCTCTTTTTCCGGTCGCTGATGCGAATGCCGATGTGGTCGAAGTTGCTGATTTCAATCATTGGGCGGGTCTCCTTGGTTCTTGCCAGGAAGATAACTTTGCCCTATCTGAACTTTAATAGCTAAATTTGATCATCATCTGTGACAAATGGATCATAATAGAAGCCTCTTCGACGGCATGTACCTGTTCTACACGGTAGTCGAGCAACAGGGCCTGAGCGCTGCCGCGCGCCTACTTGGACACACGCCAAGCCATGTCAGCAAGGAAGTTGCCAAGCTTGAAACGCGGTTGGGCGCGCGTCTCTTGAATCGAACCACGCGAAAGATCAGCCTGACGGAGCCCGGCCAGACGTACTTTGAAAACGCGCGGCGGATCATCGCAGAAACACGCTCGATCGAAGCTCGACTTCACGCGATCGGGGACAGGCCCTACGGTGAATTGCGCATGAGTGTTCCGGTCGTCTTTGCCCATGGTTACCTGAACCGCTGGCTGCCTGAATTTCTCGAACGCTATCCGGACGTCACGCCGTACATCGACATTTCGGAACGCCGCGCCGACATGATCTCTGAAGGTTTCGATCTTCTGGTGCGGATCGGAGCATTGCCGCACTCGGACTTCATCACCCGAGAACTGTTCAAGACCGGGCGTCTTACCGTCGCATCGCCAGCCTATCTGGACCGCAAGGGCGTGCCGACCCATCCGAGTGATCTGGCCGACCACGACTTGATCGACTTCACGGCGCACGGAGCCTCGCAAAGCTGGAGCTACCCCGGTCGGGCATCCGAGACAATCAGGGTACCGATTGCTCCCCGGGTTCGCTGCAACGATGCACAGACCGAAAAAGCGCTTGCGCTGGCAGGCCGCGGCATAACTCGTCTGCCTGAGCTGGCTTGCCGAACCGAACTTTCAAAGGGATTGTTGGTATCTCTCCTGGAGGAGTTTGCCTCTCCGCCAGCCGGCGTGCATGTGATTTACCCAAGTCGCTCAAACCTGGCCGCGAAGACCCGCGCCATGATCGATTTCCTGGTGGAGAAGAGTGACGAGACTTTGCGGCAGGATGCATAAATCGAGATTCTTGTGAGAGCTAATTGGTAACGGTCTTCTCGTAAGCAGACGTTCAACCGAGGTTGTCGTATGGCAACTATGTCCCGCAGCTTGGAGAGTGTTAAGGATTAGTCAGCCTCCCACGGCTGACTAATCTCACTGAACGAGGCTGCGGCGGGCTGTTCGCGACGTCGACGTCTATGGAAAAAGTATGACCGCGCGGTTGCCCGGAGTTGGCGGGAACGGTTCGGTCGCGCGCC
>JAJEFO010000087.1 GCA_022820365.1 Silicimonas sp. | reverse complement strand
TGGATGTGTCGCAAGTACGGCAAGCGGCTCGTCATCGCCAACGAGGCCTACACGAGCAGGACGCGTTCCTGGGACGGCATTGTCGACCGGAAGCTCGGCGGCGCGAAGACGGTCTCGGACGGCAGCATCGTCGTCGACCGGGACATGAACGGCGCACGCGGCATCATGCTGCGCGCGCTCTACGGCAACCTGGGCCGTTTCCAGGCGGCGGGCGCGGAAGTTGCGCTCGTTGCGGAATGAATCAAGTGCGTCCATTGTGCAGGCAACCTGGGGCTCAGAAAATCACGAGGGCTTCAACTATGACGCCGTCTTCAAACAACCCGTGCGTCCATCGAGCCAGATAGGGTTCCTGACGGAGACCACGGAACCCGCGCGGCCGCAAACTCGATAAGTTCACTCTGGTAAGCAGCCAAAGCATTACCACCGGCGCGCTTTATAGGCCGAGAGCAAACTCCAGTCTTTCGTGTTCAAAGGCTGGTGCGCATCTCCTGTGCGCGGCCCCGGTTATGCCATGCTGGCGGAGAGATTCACCCCAAGTTTCGGTTATCGTGTTGGCCATTTTTTTGGCCATAGCCTTGGCATCGGCCTCCTCGATATCAAAAAAGGGCGCGGCCTCGATTACCGCTTCCACTGAGGGCTCAAACCCGTGGATGTCGCTGATCCCGGTTTCCAAAACGGGTTGCCTGCGTGGCTGCGGGTTCACGTCAAACATCGGTGACAGGCGCCAGCGATTGTCGCGCACATACAGAAGTCCATGGTTCTTCAGGTGATCATCCGTGTTTGTGATCAGCACAGTGAAGAGAAGGCGCTGCCACAGTTCCAAGATATCCCTGTCTGGCAGCACAGACATTTGCCGCAAAGCATCAGCGATATCGGTGTAGTAACCGTGGGCGGAACCTTTTTTTCCCAGTGCCGTACGGGCAGACAAATATGGCAGCCGGCCACCTTTGCGGCGATCAAAGCGCTTAATGAGGCCGACAGGATGCCTGCTGGCCGCCAGTTCAAGCCGGGCCTCCGGTGTTCGAATGCCTATCGCGCGCGCCATTGTGAGGGTGGCAATTTCCAACCTTTCGACGGGCCATGTATCATCAATTGAGGTGAACTTTGCGATCCAGAGGTCCTCGCCATCCACTACATTGGCTTTCGGGCGCGCACCGCCAAGCGAACCCGCCGCGCCGACAAGTTCACGCGCTTCGGCTTCAGCTCCGTCCGGATCCTGCTCATAACGTGCCGCGATCGCGCGCAACTCTTCAACTTTGGCAAGGCGTGGCACAGGCGGCTGATCCGGGTGGAACAGCCCACCCTCTTCGTTCAAAAACCGCAACGCCCCCTGGCGGGTCTTGTCGTTTGCCGCAACCAGATAGTCAAACTCCGTCGCACCCTCGCCATGCGCTCGGCGAATGAGCGTACGCCCCCAACTATCAGGCGATGAATCCGTGAAGGGCCCCGCCAGGACATCTCGACGGCGACTGTCGCGCCCCTCTGCCGAAGAGTGAAAAGGCGTACGGCTGCGCGGCATGTCCGGCGCGAGATCAAATCCTATCGGGCTTTCGAGCCATCTCTCATCATAGAGGAAAGTGGAGTGAGACCGGCGTCCATCGGTTTCAAAAATCAAGCGACCGACAGGAATGCGGGCGTCCCCAAGAACAACAGAAGCTTCAGGCACTAAAATGCTGTCCCTTCATCATCATCATCAAGAACGACTTTCCCTTGTGGCGCATCTTTCAGTTTGACGGGGATGGTCTTAGTGCCCTTGCCGGTCCGCACGGATGCCGATGGACCGCGCCGCCGAATGCGCTCTGGAAGCTTCTCTCGGTCTAGTCCCATGCCGGTGGAATCCGAGGATGGATCGGCGATCTCGGCAAGCCTGTCCAGCATACCCAGAGCCAGAAGCGCCATGGCAAAGGTCTCAAGCCGGACGCCACCATCGCCCCGCTCAAGCTTCGCAAGGGTCTTATCGCTCACTCCAATCCGGTTACAGAAATCCGCAACCGACATGCGGCGCCTTTTGCGCGCTGTCTGGATATCGCGGCCCAGCTGCGACAATGCAGATTTGACTTGCAACGAGCCCACAACACTCTCCAAGGGTTACACCGGACGTTTTTCCGATTTCAAGACGTTAAGCCGGAATTCTATCCGATATATATTACCATTTCACACAAATCAAGCTCTCGCGCCCTAATCCGCTCAAAACTCCGGAATAAAGCCACTAAGTGGAATCATTCTCCGATTGCTGTCGAGAAGAACCACATGAAATTCCGGATCTTTGGACACGTTGTCACAACGGATCAAGAGGAGGCTAGAATCAAGTGGGCTTGCGGATCGTTGTCCATGCCTTGGCTGCTTTCCAAGGTCGGGATTCGCGGGCCAGGTGTTGTTGGGACATAGGGCTGAGAGGAACGGCAGTCCGTCATAAAGACCGATGTTCGTTGATGCATCAATGGATTGTCGCAGGGTGGACATTGAATGACCCGGCGACCGCTGAGATTGACTTGCCGGTGCCGATGAGTTCCAGGACGAGTTTCGTCTGATCGTCTTGAAGCTTCGGAGGCCGCCCGAACGCAACTCCGCGAGCCATGGCCGCCTCTCGTCCTTCCTGCGTTCGTGTCAGGATCAGGGACCTCTCGAACTCGGCGATGCCGCCGAAGACGGTCATGATCATCTTTCCAGGCGGACTGGTGGAATCGGGCTCCAGGAAGGTTTCTTCGTAGAACCACGCTAAGGGAGAACAATTAACGAACCACTGCCGCGCACTCCCACCCCTGATGGACCTGATGGAGAGTGCCGCCAAACACGGGCACGAGATAGGCGGCACTCTGAAATCATCAGGAAATTGCGGCGCCTTCTGGGCGTTCATGCGTCGAGCCAACAGCAACGCAACACGGACGCCTGCCGCAATGTGAGCGCGCATAAGTTCGGCCGCGCCGTTGAAGCAATTCAGCCACCTCTACGGGCGCAGAAAACCCTTCGGATCGACAGCGCTGCGCTTGCCTCGGAGCGCAGGGCGGTCATGGCGGCGCTCCGCAACATAAACACCAGCCTTCCCTGGGGAAGTCGCATCCTGCTCGGCCCCGACATTGCCAAGCGCCCCGCCACCGAAGACATTCCGGAAAACGAAATTCACGTCCATTTCACGGACGGCAAGGCGCTCTGGCCGACCGATGAAGAAGGCGACACCTACGGCCCGAACGTTCTCGGGCTTGGCGGGTCGGATTTCGACCGGGACAGGTCTCGGATCCTGGCCGGTTGCGCCTATTTCGATCGAGAAGCGATTGGGTGCGGCAACGCGCGGATGGAGTTCGTCGTCACCCACGAGATCCTGCACGCCCGGGGGGATGGGGGCGCATGTCGATCCGCACGCGTATCCGAAGGCCATGCTCGTGCCCTTCGTGCCACGCAACCTGAACAAGGTGCCGCGTCTCTAGCTGACCGTGGAGGGAGAGGCGCAGCTGGCGGAAACCATCCTCGTCCCCGGGACGCGGGTTTCCGACCTGACGGTCGCCGATCTCGGACCATGGGAAGACGAGGGGTTTCATCTCGTTGGCCGGGCCGGCCTTGGCGAAATCGACTAAGGAGATGTTTCCTCAAGATTGAGCCAGTAACGAGTGTACCGCCGCTCACCCGTGCGGGTGAGAGCACCCATCTCAACGAGATCCTGCAGGTCCCGTGTAGCTGTCGCCCGCGACGTCCCAGTGATTGCAATGTAGTTCTCTGCACTCAGGCCGCCCTTGAATCCGTCTGGCCCTTCCCGAAACATCCGCACGATCGCCTTGGCTTGCCGCTCATTCAGCTGCTCGCGATGGCGGTCATGGAAATGCGCCTTCGCGATGAAGAATCCCACGCGTGCCAGGGTAACCTGCTGGGCTGTCAGAACGGTTTCGGCAAACCACTCCAACCAGGGCGTGACATCCAGCGTCTTCTGGTGCCGCTCAAGCTGGTCGTAGTAGGCCTTCCTCTCCCGCTCAATGGTGAAGGCCAAGGCGATCAGGCTCGGTTGCCCGATGTTCTGCGCCAGGGACTTCTCGGCCAAGGCCCGACCCAAGCGACCATTCCCGTCCTCAAACGGATGGATGCTCTCGAAACAGAGATGGCTCAGCCCCGCCCGCGCAAGTGCCGGCAAAGCCGTTTCGGCTCCATTCGCAGTCCGGTTGAACCAGTCGACAAACCGGTCCATCTCGTCCGGAACCTGGTCAGATGGCGGTGCCTCGAAATGCACGACAGGTCGATCCATGCTGCCAGAGACGATCTGCATTGCATCGGCGTGCCGCCGATAAGCCCCGATCGTGTTCAGGCGCCTGTCATGGGACAAGAGCATCTTGTGCCACCGGAACAGCGTTTCATGCGTGAGCGGCTCGGCGCAGGTAGAATGAACGTCCACCATCATCTCGGCCACACCCTGCTCCCGTGGCTTCGTCGGGCAATTGTCGGGGGACAGGCCCAGATGGCGGCGCAGCGAAGACTGTACGCTTAGCCTGTCCAGCGCCTCACCTTCGATCGCACTGGTCTTCATGGCTTCGTCGCTCAGAAGATCAATTCGAAGTTGGTCACGTTCGGACGGACCAACATGATGTACAGCGCCCAGGATCTCTCCCGACGACAGCAAGAACCGCTGCTCAAACCGCGCAATGACCGCAGCATCGTATCGAAATTTCGGCCAACCCGGCTCTTGCCAGTTCCACGTCATGAGTTATAGAACTCCTGTCTATAACTCACTCAATAACAATTATTGAGCTATAAAAGTCAACTCTATCGCTCAACGGCTGGGTCAAACACATCACTGCTTGTCGGTTGGCCCACTCACCAAATGTCCCCGCTTGTTGCGATTGCGCAAGCCTGGGCAGCCCCCAACCCCGCATCCTCAAGCTGTTCCCGATCCGGCAGGTCCTGCAGGGTCTCCAGATCGAACGCGACCAGAAAATTGTCCGTCGTCACGCAAGTGCATGGCGCCCCACGTCTGGGTGATCGTGGTCCGGCACCGATCAAGCCACGCGCATGCAGCCGCCCGATCAGGTCGTGGCTGATCTCCCTGCCGACGATATCTTTCAGCCCGTCCCGCGTGATCGGCTGGTGACAGGCTTTGGCGGCCGCGGGTCGATTCCAGAACCCCTAGTTTTCCCATGGTCCGAGATCGGCGACCGTCAGGTCGAAAACCCGCGTCCCGGGGGCGAGGATGGTCTCTGCCAGATCATAAGAGTCCCATCAGGAAAGTGCGCCGCAGCGGCGACCGGTGAAGCCGGAGCCTCGCAATCGCATCCAGCATCTCCTGCCTTCATCGGCACGCAAAAGAATGGCCGGACAAACGGCCAGGATGCTGTTGACAGGAATCTGACCACGGCACGCTTCCAAGATGGAGGCTCGGCCTCAGCAGCGCTCTTGCGTCCTGATTGTTCGCGAAAAGCGGTTGAGACGTCGCCGCCTTTTCGTGTCTCGTTCCTGGCCAAGCTCGGATCCGGTTCCTGCGCAAGTCGCCTTGCATCAGGAACCTTGCCGTATCGGCACCCATCCCGCGAAACCGAAAGGTCGCTGACAATGCAGAAATCACTGCCCAATCATCGCCGAGAGCATTCGAAGAAACCCTTGTTCCACCTGGCCTTCCGGCGTCTCCCTTCGTCGAATTCTTCCAAGCGGTCGATGGAACTGGGGACGATCAAAGTCGAGGAAGACCAGCTGATCTTCCAGGTAAGGCTGCGTTGTTGCCTTGGGCATCGTCGTGATCAGGTCCGTGTCCGCAACGATCTCCAGCACTGAGCGAATGGAATCGGATTCGCATGCAATCTGAATGGACTTGACGCCCGACGCGACCATCGCGGCTTCCGTCTGCTGGCGCAGAAGGCTGCCGCGCGAGTGCGCAAGCCATACCTGCGCTTCCAGATCGGCGGGCATGATGTTCTTTCGGCGCGAAAGCGGATGACCAACCCGGGCGAGGATGCCCACACGGTCATCGATGATCGGGTCGAATTCCAGCCCGTCCGCAGGATCGGCGAGACCTTGAGGCCCGATGACCAGGTCGATCTGGCCGCGCACCAGCATCAGGCGCAGTTCGTGCACAAGGCCCGTGCGAAGTTCGACGTTGCAATTCGGGTTCTCCTTGATGAACCGGGCAAGGGCTCTCGTCAGGAATCGCCCTGCCACGATCGGCGGCGCACCGATGCTCAGTTCTCCGACCGACCCCGCGGCGGTCTGCTCGGCCACGATGCCGGCCTGCTCTTCGGCAATGCGAATGGCCAATCCGCTTCGGGCAAGCCGCAACCCCAGGTTGTTCGGGACCGATCGCCGCCCTTCGCGCGTGAACATCGACGCTCCGAGCCGTGCCTCAAGGACAGACATGTTTCGGCTGAGGGCGGGTTGCGTGATGCCAAGCCGGTCCGCTGCCGCTTGAAACGAGCCGGCCTCGACGATGACCGAGAGTTGAGCCAGGTGCTTGGGATCAATTTTCATATCATTTCCTTATGTAATTTAGCCAAATTTCAATTATTCGCAATGTTGCCGTTCTGCTAGGAGGCACAAAAGCCAAGGGAGGATTCCGTGTACCACTGCAAGTCACTCATCATTTCGGCCGGCATCGCAGCGGCCGCATCCGTCATGCCGTCGGCCTCTGCCGCCGAAATCTTCAAGGGGGAAACCGCGGGCGCGGGCGACCCGGTTCACGCGATGTTCGTGGCGTTCACCAGCCAGGCAGGAAAGGCCGGCGTGGATATCCAGGTCAATGCCGGCCAGACGCTGACCAAGTCCATGCTCAGGGGCGGACGTGGCGAGATCGACTTCTTCTCGTCGGTTCCATCGCTCGTGAACCTGATGAAGAACCAGGCCCGCATGTACGAAAACGTCGATGACGCCGCGGCGGCGGCAGCCCAGCTCAGGTCAATCCTTGGATTCAAGGCAGGAGCCTACCACCCCGTGACCCTGGCAGGATCGGGAATCGAGACATGGGAAGACCTCAAGGGCAAAACCGTCTTCACGGGTCCCCCTGCCGGGTCTGCGTCAGCGACGTCCGAGGCGCTGATCAAGATCATCACGGGATACGAGGCCGGCACGGACTACACCGCCGTGCGGCTGGCCTGGGGCGAGGGCTACGCGGCTCTTGCAGACGGCAAGATCGACATGATGGTGCGACCTGCCGAAATCGGTTCGGCCAAGATCGAGCAATTTGGCCTCTCGGGAGAGTTTCGCGTTCTTTCGATTCCCGAAGACGTCGTCGGTTCGGAAGCCATGCAGGCACTGTTCGGACGTCCGGGACGTGGCATGATGCAATTCGGCGGCGACGTGTACAAGGGACAGCTTACGGAAGGCACCATCACGGCGCTCGGGTTCTTCCAGTTCATAGGGACTCATGCGGGCGTCTCGGAAGATGTCGTCTACAAGGCTACCAAGGCGTTCTGGGAAAACCTGGACGAGGTCCACGCAACGGCATTCTTCCTCAGGGAAGTCACGCCGGAAACCGCGTTCACGTCCGTCAACGTTCCGATTCATCCCGGTGCCGCGAGGTACTACGAAGAAGCTGGCGTCAGCATTCCGGAAGAGCTTCGCCCGTAGCCAACCCGCCACGGGCCGAGCCGCCCGCCCGGTCCGTGGCGAACGCTGATCTAGAGATCCGATGACCGACGAGACCAAGATGTCCAGCGGGCCCTCCCGACTGTTCGTGCACATCGGTACGCTGGCATGTTTCCTGCTCGGAGCCATCGCCCTCTACAGTTCCGGCGTTGGGCTCATTGACCCGAAGCTGCACAGGGCGGGCGGATTTGCCCTCGCGCTCATTGCTGCGATCGCCGTTGCACGAAACCGTCGAGAAGAATCGGGCCCGATCACGGGCGCATCAGGCATGCTTCATCTCGCGCTTGACGTTGCGATGCTTGGGTTTGGCCTTTGGGCGATCTGGTCGTTCCTTTCGGTTCAGACGCAAATGGAAGTGGCGCTCTACGACGTGACCCGGGCGGATGCGTGGCCCGCGATTGCGGGTCTTGTCGTGTTTCTGGAACTTTGCCGAAGGCTCTGGGGCTGGGGTCTCTTCGGCGTAGGCGTCTTTGGTGTCGCTTACCTGCTTTGGGGCCAGGACCTGCCCGGCATCCTGGCCCATACGGGTTTCACCCTGAAGGAAGTCGCCGAGGCACTTTGGTACAACACGAACAAGGGCGTTTTCGGCTCGATCACCAACATCGTGCTCAGCACCGTGTTCATCTTCATCATCTTCGGCGTTCTGCTTGAAGGCACGGGAGCGGGCGACACTTTGCTCAAGTTCGCGTTTCTCGTGACGAGGAGGACGCGGGGCGGGCCCGCGCATGCGGCGATCCTCGCGTCGTCAATGTTCGGCACGATGTCCGGCTCAACCGTTGCCAACATCGTCGGCACCGGCACGTTCACGATCCCGATGATCAAGAGGCGCGGGTTCTCGCCTTCCTTTTCCGCCGGGATCGAGGCAACGGCATCGTCTGGCGGCCAGATCATGCCACCGATCATGGGGGCGGCCGCCCTTGTCATGGCCGACCTGACCGGCGTGGGGTACCTGAACATCATCGTTGCAGCCCTGCTTCCGGCGCTGTTCTACTATTTCAGCCTCTTCTCCGCCGTTGCGGTCGAAGCCCGGCGGCAGGGGATCGAGGTCAGGCCACTGACCATCGACGACAGGATCACCAACGTCGATCTGATCAACTCGGCGCTGTTCATCGGGCCCATCCTGACCGTTATCGGGTCGCTTGTTGCCGGAACCAGCACGTCCGCCGCCGGCTTCAATGCCGTCATCGTTCTGCTGGTTCTTTCCGTGATCAACCCCGATGTGCGCAGCGACCCGATGAGAATCTGGCGGTCGTTCAGGAAAGGGGCCCAGTCCGGCGCCACGCTTCTGATCGCCATTGCCGCGATCGGCATCCTTGTTGGATCACTGGACACGACGGGCCTTGGCCTGAAGCTCGCCGACGTCATTTCCACGGTTCGGGGCGAGAGCCTCTTTTCCGCGCTCTTTGTCGCCATGGTCGGCGCCTTGGTTCTCGGGATGGGCATGCCGACCCTTCCCGCCTACCTGATCATCATCCTGGTGATGGGCCCGGCAATCCAGGCGCTGGGCGTGTCGATGCTGACCGCGCACATGTTCGTATTCTACTACGGCGTCGCCTCGTCGCTGACGCCGCCGGTGGCAATCGCGGCCTACGCGGCGGCGCCGATTGCCGGGGCAAATCCGCTGATGACCGCTGTCATGTCCTTCCGCCTTGGCATGGCGAAATTCATCATCCCGTTCATCTTCGCGTTTTACCCCACCATCCTGATCATCGAGGAGTTCAGCCTGCTTCCTTTCCTCTGGATCGTCGCAAGGACCTGTTTCTTCATCTGGCTCTTTTCCTCTGCTCTTTCCGGTTTCGACCGCCGAAAGCTTACGGTGGCCGAAATCATCGTCAGGTTTGCCGCCGCCTTCGCCGCGCTGGCGATCAACCCAGCGATCCATGGGCCGGCGATTCTCGCTGGCCTGGCACTCATCGTCTATGACATCCGCGCCGGAAGGACGACACCGACAAAGACGGCGGCGAGTTCATGAGCAGGCGTCCGAACTTCCTGTTCATCATCACCGACCAGCATCGGGCGGACCACTTGGGGTGCTATGGCAACGACGTCGTCCAGACGCCCAACATCGATCGGATCGCGGCCAAGGGAACGCGATGGGACAGGTTCTACGTAGCCAACCCGATCTGCATGCCGAACAGGGCTTCGATCATGACGGGCCGAATGTGCTCTGTTCATGGCGCCCGGCACAACGGCATTCCGTTGTCGCAGGACCATACGACATTCGTCGAGCTGCTTCAGGATGCGGGCTACAGCACCGGGCTGATCGGCAAGTCCCACCTGCAGTGTTTCACCGGCCTGCCCGCGACCAACACGTTCAAGCCGAAGGACGGCCTTGAGACGCCGGGGCCCATGCTGCGAGATGCAGTCAAGAACAACCGGCACGGGCCTGAATACGACCAGGAGCTTGCCCCGAGATGGACGTCCCCGCTGTCAGGCCGCATCGACGGGCACTACTACGGCTTCGAACACGTCGAGATCGCGGCTGATCATGCGGACCGCGCCTGCGGGGACTACCTGTTGTGGGCACGCAACCAGGACCCGGATTTCGACAAGCTTGCAGGCCGTGAGAATGCACTGCCGGACAACCGTGTCAGCGCTCCGCAAGCGTGGCGAACCGCCGTGCCCGAAGACCTCTACTCGACCTCATGGGTTGCTGACCGGTCAGAAGCTTGGCTGGCTGAGCGGGCGGGCACGGACCAGCCGTTCTTCCTGCAAATGTCATTCCCGGACCCGCACCATCCGTTCACTCCTCCAGGCAGGTACTGGGGCATGTATGATCCGAGTGACATCGAGCTGCCCGCCTCGTTCGGACAAGGCGACCTGCCGCCGATCAAGGCCATGCGGGAAGCCCTTCGCGACGGCACGGACCCAAGGGACACCCAGAACCCGTTCGCGGTGACTGAAGACGAGGCTCGCTGCATCATCGCCCTGACATACGGCATGATCACGATGATCGACGACGCCATTGGTCGGGTGCTGAGACGGCTGGACGATCTCGGGCTGGCCGAGGACACCGTCGTGATCTTCACTTCGGACCATGGCGACTACATGGGCGACCATGGCTTGATGCTCAAGCTCCTGCTGCATTACCAGGGCATCATCCGCGTGCCTTTCATATGGTCTGACCCGACGAATTCCTCGTCGGGCGGGGTCGACCCGGGACTTGCTTCGTCAATCGACATTTCCTCAACGATCCTGGCCCGCGCAGGAATCCAGCCCTTCAACGGAATCCAGGGCCGCGACCTGCTGACCACGGAACCGCCTGAGGCGGTCATTGTCGAAGAGGACAGCCAGCGGACCATGACCGGATTTGACCGTCCGCAAAGAGTGCGAACGGTTGTTACGGACCGCTACCGGATGTCGTTGCGGGAAGGCGAGAACTGGAACGAGCTCTATGACCTTTCGTCCGATCCGCATGAAACGACAAACCTTTACGACGATCCTTCAGCAGGGGCCACGCGGCATGACCTTTCAGAGGTCATGCTCAAGCGGCTCATCGAACTCCAGGACAGGTCGCCGTTGCCCTCGTATCGAGCCTGACCTGCCCGAGCATCGGGTCAAGATTGGACCTTGAGCGGCAGGGCATTGAGCGGTCCATGTTTCCCGGGCTGTCTCTCATTCGACCTGATCATACAGAGCCGTGCGGGCTCTGGCGGCAGCCCCGTCAACTCGCCGGGGATCTCGACTGGCACTCCGGCGAAGGCAGTCTGCGGCCTGTCACGAACGGCGGGTTCCGGGAAGCGCCCGTGCTCCGCGTCCAGCACGAACAATCCATGTAGGAGACTGTCGTGCTCTCGGCCCAAATGGCGATGGCCACCGGACCGACAGTGCCTCAGGAGGGCTTGCCCTCGAGCGCCTGCTCGATCAGCGCCGTCGTCTCGCCAATGCCGTACAAGGCGATGAACACGCCGAAGCGCGGCCCCGGCTTGATCCCGGAAGCACTTCGTAAAGCGCCTTGAACCAGTCGCAAAGAGGGTCGAGCCCGTGCTCGCGACCGGCGGCAAAGACCATGGACTGAATCTCTTCCGCGCCCGTGCCGCCGTCCCAGGGTTCAAGCCGTGCCTTCAAGTCCTCCAAATCGACCCGCTCCTTCCCTTCGGGAGCACGATAGGTCCTGTGCGGTCGCACGAGATCGTTGAAATTCGCGACGGCAAACCCGGCTGCCGTGTCAGGGTCAGGGTGAGTGTCCGGTGCCGCATCCGGTGCATAACGCTTGATGAATCCCCAGAGCCGATCCTTGTCCTCCGCCCCGGAGACGCTGGCAAGGTTCAGCAGCATCGAGTACGGCACGATCATGTTGGCACCCGGCACGTCGCTCGAATGCACGTGATAGACCGTGCTCGCGAGCCTCGCGGCATCGTCCTGGCCCTCGTCGGCGCGAAGCTGCCGTCAACATTCGTCCACCGCCTTCGGGATCAAGTCGAAGTAGAGCCGCTTCGCAGCACACGAGATCGCCGCCGGCATGCCACGTGGCAAGTCGTCCCCGACAGGCATAACCAGAGTCGTTCGCCTGGAGAAGCCCGCAGTTTGACCGGCTCCGCGTGCCGGCGCTATGTTCCAGACATGAACGAAGAGGCCGCACTCGCCGAGATCCGTCGCGCCGCGCAGAAGACGCTGGACGCCTGGCCCGAGGCCAGGGCGGCGGTGCTGTTCGGGTCGCGCGCCCGCGGCTACCACCGCCCGGACAGCGACTGGGACGTCGCCTTCATCGTCAGGGGCGACGGGGAGCGGCTCGAGAGCATCCCCTCCGGCGTGCCGTTCTCCGTCCCGGGTGTTGAGCGCAGCCACTACGTGAACGAAATCGCGATTCCGGAGCGGCTCGTCGAGCGCAAGGCGCTCTGCATCGGCCATGTCGGCCGGGGGATCGTCACCGACGGCAAGAGCCTGGCCGGGGAATGGATCCGGCCGAAACCGGAGGGAAGACCGTACATGGAGACGGGAAGATACAGTAAATCGATGTATGCCTCGCTTGATGCGGTCGACATGGCAATTGAAGCAGCGGCAGAAATCGAGCGTCAGGATGTCTGGGAACTCAACCTTGCGATAACGGACAGGTTCGTCGCCTGCACCGCCGACGCAGCCGAGCACCTGGCCAAGGCGGTCATGGGACGGCACGGCCTTGACGCCCGCCACAGCCATGACCTGCATCGCCTCGCGGACCAGGCACTGAGCGCGGGCCACGATGCGCTGGCGGAGGACTTCCGCCGCATGAACGGCGCGACGCGGCACGACCATAAGGCCAGGTGCGACGGCGCCAACGTCAAGAGCCTTGCTCGCGCGGTCGCGAGGCTGCCCGTTGTCTTCGATCTCATGCGAAAGGAACTGGCCGACATTCCGGAAAGCTTCTTCGATCCGGAACAGGCAGGCCGGCTTGCGGACACTGCTGCCCGGATCTTCTCGAACGGAGCCGCCAGCCTCCGCGACGCGATGGAACGTAACGGGACGGACATGCAGCCACCGGAGGGCTGCACCTGGATTGCGCTGCTGATCCGCTCACGGGAGACATTGGCGTCAAGACTGGACGATGCAGCCGCAGCGCTCCGCGACGGCGATGGGAGACCGGGCAGGGACCGTCAGAAACCCCCGGCCGTCTGACTACACGCTGGCGGAAGGAGCATCGGCTCGGGACTGAAGCCGAAGGACGCTGCGCTCCATGTAGCCCGGGAGTGGCGAAGGGCAGCGGACCGACAGTGCCTCAGGCGAGCTTACCCTCGAGCGCCTGCTCGATCAGCGCCGTCGTCTCTCCAATGCCGTACAATGCGATGAATACGCCGAAGCGCGGCCCTTGGCTCGAGCCCAGAAGCACTTCGTAGAGCGCCTTGAACCAATCGCGAAGAGGTTCGAACTCGTGCTCGCGGCCGACGGCATAAACCATTGACTGAATTTCTTCCGCGTCCATGCCGGCGTCCCAGGTTTCAAGCCGTGCCTTCAGGTCCTCCAGGGCGGCCCGTTCCTTCCCTTCCGGAGCACGATAGGTCCTGTGCGGCCGCACGAGATCGTTGAAATACGCGACGGCAAACCCGGCCGCCGTGTCAAGGTCAGGGTGAGTGTCCGGTGCCGCATCCGGTGCATAACGCTTGATGAAGCCCCAGAGCCGATCCTTGTCCTCCGCCCCGGAGACGCTGGCAAGGTTCAGCAACATCGAGTACGGCACGATCAGGTTGGAACTCGGCACGTCGCCCGAATGCACGTGATAGACCGGGTTCGCGAGCCTTGCGGCATCGTCCTGGCCCTCGTAGGCGCGAAGCTGCTGATGATATTCGTCCACTGCCTTCGGGATCACGTCGAAGTAAAGCCGCTTTGCCGTTCGCGGCTTCAGGTACATGAAATATGCAAGGCTCTCGGGTGCGGCATAGGCCAGCCAGTCCTCAAGCGAGAGACCGTTTCCCTTGGACTTCGAGATCTTCTGTCCGTGCTCGTCGTTAAACAGCTCGTAATGCAGGAGCTCGGGCGGCTTTGTGCCCAATGCCCGGCAGATCCTGGACGAAAGCTCCGCAGACGGGATCAGGTCCTTGCCGAACATCTCGTAATCGACCTCGAGCGCGGCCCAGCGCATGCCCCAGTCCGGCTTCCACTGCATCTTGACGTTGCCGCCTGTCACGGGAATCTCGACCCGCTCCCCGTCCGGCTCCTCGTAGACGATCGTGCCGACCGAGACGTTGCGCTCAAGCGTCGGGACCTGGAGCACGTGCCCGGATTTCGGGCTGATCGGGAGAAACGGCGAATAGGTCGACTGCCGGTCCGCGCCCAGCGTCGGCAGCATGACCTCCATGATGCTGTCGAAGCGTTCGAGAGCGGCCAGCAGGATGTCGTCAAAGCGGCCTGACCTGTAGGCATCCGTCGCAGACACGAAATCGTACTCGAAGCCGAAGTCGTCCAGAAAGGCTCGGAGTCGGGCATTGTTGTGCGCAGCGAAGCTCTCATGGGTCCCGAACGGATCACGCACCCTCGACAGAGGCAGGTTCATGTCCTCCTGCATCTGCTCCTTGTTCGGAACGTTGTCCGGGACTTTCCTCAGCCCGTCCACGTCGTCCGAAAAGCAGACGAGCTTCGTGGGAATGTCGCTGATCAGCTCGAAGGCACGGCGCACCATCGTCGTCCGCGCCACCTCTCCGAACGTGCCGATATGCGGCAGCCCGCTTGGCCCGTAGCCGGTCTGGAACAGGACATGGCCCTTCTCGGGCGGGCCTGCCTCGCAGCGCCGGAGCAGCCGCCGGGCCTCTTCGAACGGCCACGCCTTCGAGGCCAGTGCCGCATCTCGCATCGCGGTCATCGGATCGAACTCCAAATTGCGGAAACGGTGTCCTATTGCAGCGGCGCTGTCGCGTCAATAAATTCCCGGGCAGCATGAGAGAGGAGGCCCGCCTTGGCCCTGAAACCCGCCGACTTCACCCCAGAGGACACGCTGCTCGCCGTCATGATCGCGGTTTCCGCCACGGACGACACCATTCGCACGTCCGAACTTGTCTCGATCGAGCGCATGGTCAACCACCTGCCCGTGTTCAGCAGCTACAAGATGGACCGATTGAAAGAGGTCTCTGCCGCGACCTTCGACATACTCGAGGAAGAGGACGGGCTCGACATCCTTTGGGACACGGTGCGCAGGAACCTGCCCGAACGGCTCTTCGACACGGCCTACGCCGTGGCATGCGACGTTGCAGCCGCTGACGGCACCGCGCGGGAGGCCGAGCTCAGGCTTCTCGCCGACATGCGCTACGAGTTGAACATAGATCGTCTGCTGGCCGCCGCGATCGAGGCAGGGGCGAGGGCGAGACACCGGATCCTCTGACTGGCCGGACGAGACAGGCCCAGGCCAAGCCTTGTCCGGCAACTGCACCGGCAGCGCCCGACCGACAAGGCCGGATTCAAGATTCAGGTCGGCAGTTTCCGCTGGGGCGGTTCCCTGGACGCGTTGCCGGATTCATCGCTCGTTTGACCAGCCGCCGATTCCACGGATGCTTGTGGACGAAAGATCGATCATCGGCATGTTCAGGAATGTCCAGGCCGGCGGATCGGCAAGAGCCAGTTGCGGCGCCGCACGATCCGGAAACCGGTTGCGTCGGTACCGGCGCGCCGCCGGCGAAAACAGTGGCGACACCCGATGGCCGGGCCTGGACAGAACGGCTGCCGGCACCAGGGCCATGATCTCCTCCCAGTTGTCCCAGCGATGCAGGTCCGCCAGATTGTCGGCGCCCATGAGCCAAACGAAGCGGACGCCGTGGTACCGCCCCTTCAACTGGTGAAGACTGTCCCATGTGCGCCGCGTCCCAAGCCGCGTTTCCAGGTCCGTGACGCGGACGCGAGGATGACGCATGACCGTCCTCGCCCGCGCCATGCGCTCCGACAACGGGGCAGGCCCCCTTTCCTTCAACGGGTTGCCGGGCGACACCAGCCACCACACCCTGTCGAGCGCAAGCCGCTTCAGCGCTTCGCGCGTGATGTGCGCATGACCTTCATGGGCCGGATCAAACGATCCGCCAAGCAGCCCGATGCGCATTCCGGGTCGCGCCGGAGGGAAGCCTCTCTCCATGAGACCAAGGTCGTGTCCTGCCCGCCCGCAATTGTCCAGTGGATTCCGGATCATGCATCGCTGCGGGACGGGCGGCAAAACTCGTTCTGGACGCGCCATGCGGGACCGCCTAGGTTCGCCCTTCGAAAGGATCTGATTCATGGCATTTGGCACCAATGTACGCACTTATTTCGAGGGCAGTTGGCATGACGGTGACGCCTTCGTCATGAAGGCCGCAGATCACGGTGCATGGCTCGGCTCCAGCGTCTTCGACGGCGCACGCTATTTTGAAGGTGTGGCTCCCGACCTCCTGGCCCATTGCGAGAGGGTCAATCACTCCGCGGAAGCGCTCATGCTGGCGCCGACTCACACGGCAGAGGAAATGGTGGAGATAATCTGGGACGGATTGAAGTCCCTTTCCACTGATGCCGCGGTGTACATCCGGCCCATGTACTGGGGCGTCGACGGCGACGAGACGGCGATCGTGCCGGATGCCGAAAGCACCGCGTTTTCCGTCTGCCTCGAAGAAAGGCCGCTGGCGCCCGAGGATGCATCGACCCGACTGACCACCACGCGGTTCCGTCGCCCGATCCTGGAAAGCGCGGTCGTCAACGCCAAGGCGGGCTGTCTCTATCCCAACAACGCCCGCATGATCGCCGAAGCGCGGGCAAAGGGCTATCCGAATGCGCTCGTCGCCGACGCCATGGGCAATGTCGCCGAAACCGCCACGGCTAACATCTTCATGATCAAGGACGGGGAAGTCCTGACACCGGTTGCAAACGGCACGTTCCTGGCCGGCATCACGCGTGCACGTCACATGGCGAATCTTGCCGCCGACGGCTCGTCCGTCCGCGAGGCGGTGCTGACCTTCGACGACATTCGCGGCGCGGACGAACTCTTCATGTCAGGCAACATGAACAAGATCACGCCCGTCGTCGAATTCGACGGAACCGAGTTCCAGCCGGGACCCGTCACGCGCCGCGTGCGCGAGATGTACTGGGACTGGGCGCTTTCGGAAGGCAACTGACCGTCTTTCGCATCCTGACGGGCCTTGGCGCGCTGAAAGTTGCCAACAACCGCTCCGCAGGCGCGTCGCGCCCGAAAGCGTCGGGAACTTCGCGGATCGGCGTATGGACACGGCCCCGAACCTCGTCCACGCTGTTCCAGGTTCAAAGAAGGCACGTCACCGATGGCATCACATGAAGACGGCGGTTTCCTGTACCTGCCGGACAGCGCGATCGAGGCGCTTGCGATCCCGCCCGGCGAAATCGCCGATGCAATCGAGGCCGCGCTGATCGCTAAATCCGAAGGCCGACTCCATGTCACGCCTAAGTCCGCGCTTCTGCCGGGCGACGGACGCTACATGATGTCCACTCTTGCCGTGGGCGACGAGGGCCTGACGGTCCTCAAGACCGTCAGCGTCAACCCGGACAACCCCGGGCGGGGCCTGCCTTCGATCAACGGGGCCATGCTCGTGCTTGATGCCGAAACCGGCCTGCTGAAGTCGGTCATGGGAGCGAACTGGATCACGGCGCACAGGACGGCGGCGCTCTCTGCGGTCGTGGCGCGGCGCCTGGCCGATCCCGCCTCAACGTCGATCGGGTTCGTTGGCTGCGGAGTCCAGGCACGAAGCCATCTCGCCGCGTTTCGTGCGCTCTTTCCCCTGCAGCATGTCCTGGCCAGCGGCCGGAGCGCAGCCAACCGCGACGCATTCTGCGAAGAGGCCCGTGCGTTGGGACTGGACGCCCGCGCAGCAGATCCGGAAGAGACCCTCCGGGGGGCCGACATCGTGGTCACGTCAATCACCCTCGACTACACTGTCGAGCCTTTCCTTGACGCGGCCTTGATGAAGCCGAACGCATTCGCCGCGATCACCGACCTGTGCATTCCCTGGCACCCCGACAGCCTTGCCCGCTTCGGCACCGTTGTCATCGACGATCTCGAGCAGGAACGGACCGCTGAGCGCCCCTTGATGGGCGCGCAAGCCATTGCCGGCGATCTGACGGATCTCGTCACGGGACGCATTGACGAATTGAAGCAGCCTGCGGCCTTCGCGTTCCGGGGGCTGGCCCTCGGCGACTACGCCGCAGCAGTTCTGGTGTATTCGAGTGCACGTGAGACAGGGGCGGGTCAGGTCGTCGCGGATGCAACAGGGGACATGGATTCCTGATCTGCGCATCATGCGTCCGGAGTTTGGAGTCGGAGCGCGAAGAGTTTCCCAGCGACCCTTGCTGACAGCCGCGAATGCCTGAACGCGATGCGTCTTGCGGGCACGGGCGCCTCAAAGCCAGGCGGAGGTGTGCAGGTTCTCGCGGTCATCCCGCCGGAGGAATTCCAGCACTGGATCGGCGTCGCCGAAATCATGCGAAAGGAGGCACGCGAGCGCATCAGCGCGAATCTCGAGGTCTTCGCCAAGTGGATGCGCGGTCGGCAATACGTGGATCCCGAACCGGTGATCTGCGAAGGAGAAGCCGTGCCCGAAGTCCTGTCCCAGAGCGAGGAAGACGGCGAAATCGGGCTGTTCGTGCTCGGCACCAGCCCCGACAAGTGGGATCCGGGATCCATCGTGACGGCTCTTTCGCGACGTCTTGGTTCCCTGCCGGTGCCGCTTGCCATCTTCCCCGGAGGGCTCTCGAAAGAACGGTTCGGCCAGATCTGATAGCGGGTTTCGCGCGGCGCGCGGCACTGGGATGACCCCTGCCCGCTTCTCGGCCAATCTGGAATCATTCCAAATTCATTGACAGCGGCGTCGTCTGGACGCATATCTAAGTCCTGCCGGAGACAAGCCCATGTTCATACAGACCGAGTCCACGCCCAACCCCGCAACCCTCAAGTTCCTGCCCGGCCAGACCGTGCTTGGAACGGGCACTGCGGATTTCCCGTCGTCCGACACGGCAGGCCCATCGCCGCTTGCGCAGAGGATATTTGCCGTCAAAGGGGTGACGGGCGTCTTTCTTGGCGCGGACTTCGTCACGGTGACGAAGGAGGGCACGCAGGAGTGGGATGTCCTGAAGGCACCGGTTCTCGGCGCGATCATGGAGCATTTCCAGTCAGGCCAGCCAACCATGGAGAGCGACGCGGCCGAGAGCGCTCACGCCGATCACGACGGCGAGAACGGGGAAATCGTCACGCAGATCAAGGAACTGCTCGACACCCGGGTGCGCCCTGCAGTTGCGCAGGACGGCGGCGACATCGTGTTTCACGGATTTGACCGGGGCATCGTCTACCTCCACATGCAGGGTGCCTGCGCCGGATGCCCGTCATCCACGCTGACGCTGAAGATGGGGATCGAGAACCTGCTTCGGCACTACATTCCGGAAGTCGTGGAGGTGCGCCCTGTCGCGGCCTGATCCCACGATCCTTGCATTCGACACGTCGGCCGCGCATTGCGCGGCCGCATTGCTGAAAGAAGGCCGGATCGCAGCCTCAAGATACGAGGAAATGGCGCGCGGCCAGGCGGAAAGCCTCTTCCCTACTCTCGAAGAACTGTTGGGCGAGGCCGATACGAATTGGCAGGATCTCGATGCCATCGGCGTCGGCGTCGGGCCCGGAAATTTCACTGGAATCCGCATTTCCGTCAGCGCCGCACGAGGCCTTGCCCTGTCACTGGGCATTCCCGCCGTCGGGATCAGCACTTTCGAAGCGATCTTACACATCGCGGGTCGCCCATCGGGTCGGGTTGCCGTCTTCCTTCCCGCCCGAAAGGGCTCGGCATATTTCCAGATATTCGCAGGTGGCCGGCCCCAGAGTCCGGCATTCCTTGAACCGGATGGATTGCCGCGCGACCCGCAATGGACCGAGGCCGTGAAGGCTGTCGTCGGACCCGGAGACGACGGCCACTGCCGCCAGGTTGCGATCGAGATCGGTCGGGCTAGCGAGGGAACTGTGCCCGAACAGCTCGTGGTCGACGGCCTGAAAGCACAGGCAAAGGCCATCACGGCCATCGCCGCCGAGCGCATCGGGTCACGGAACGAGCGGCCGAAACCCCTGTACGTTCGCCCGGTCAACGCCGCTCCAGCCCATGGCTCGCCGCCGGCCATGCTGCCGTGACACCCGAGACGCTTGCCGCTCTCCATGTGCGCTCCATGGACGTTCCTGGTCCGTGGAGCGCTTGCGAGTTTTCCGACCTCCTGGCGAGCCCCGGCGTGTTCCTCGCAAAGCCGCCTTGGGATCTTCGAACGCTGCGCGGGAAAGATCCCGACGATGCATCCACGAAGTTCCATGGCTTCGCGCTCGGGCGCGTGGCCGCGGACGAGGCCGAACTCCTCACGATCGCCGTTGATCCCGCGCATCGGCGGCAGGGCATTGGCAGCGCATGCTGCGCGGCCTTCGAGGCAGAGGCACAATCGCGTGGCGCAGTGCGAGCCTTCCTTGAAGTGGCAGCGACAAACGAAGCCGCCCTCCGACTCTACCTGGACTCAGGATGGAGCAGGCACGGGTGCCGCGAAGCCTACTATCGCATGCCAACCGGGCGCGTAGATGCAGTCCTGATGAGCAAGAGCCTCGCAGACACCTGATGCCGATTTCCGCCTTGCCGCTGCATCCGGTGACAAGACGCCTATTGACCCTCCCGTCCTCTGTTGCCTAAATCGTGTATCCGGCGGGCACCTGGGGACTCGACCTCCGGCGCCAACGCCCTGAATGAAACTAGGAGATTCACGACATGACCTTCATGCAAAAGACGCTCGGCGGTGCCGCGGCCCTGGCAATCGGAGCCACTGCCTGCCTTGCGGAACCGGCCCTGATGTACGACCTCGGCGGAAAGTTCGACAAGTCGTTCAACGAGTCTGCCTACAACGGCGCAAAGCGCTGGGCCGAGGAAACGGGCAATTCCTACCGCGAAATCGAGGTGACGGCCGAGGCGCAGCGAGTCCAGTTCGCGACACGACTGGCGGAGGCCGGGTTCAATCCCGTCGTCGTGCTCGGGTTCCAGAACGCGGCGACCGTGGAAGAGGTCGCGCCCAAGTATCCAGACACGTCGTTCGTCCTGATCGACATGGTGGTCGACCTGCCGAACGTGCGTTCGGTCGTGTTCCAGGAACACGAAGGGTCGTATCTCGTCGGCATGCTGGCCGCGATGGCAACCGAATCGAACACCGTCGGATTCATCGGCGGAATGGACGTGCCGCTCATTCGTCACTTTGGCTGCGGCTACGCACAGGGCGCGAAGGCCGTGAATCCCGACATCACCGTCATCGCCAACATGACAGGCACGACGCCTGCGGCGTGGAACGATCCCGTCAAGGGCGGCGAACTGACCAAGGCGCAGATCAGCCAGGGAGCCGACGTGATCTACGCGGCGGCGGGCGGAACTGGCGTTGGCGTGCTGCAGGCTGCAGCTGATGCGGACGTGCTCTCGATCGGGGTCGACTCGAACCAGAACCACCTGCATCCGGGCCAGGTGCTGACCTCGATGATCAAGCGCGTCGACAACGCCGTGTTCAACGCCTTCAGCGACGGTGCTGGCCTGGAAACCGGCATCGTTTCTATGGGCCTTCCCGACGAAGGCGTGGGATACGCGCTCGACGAGCACAACGCACCGCTGATCTCCGATGAAATGAAGGCGGCCGTCGACGACGCCCGGGAAAAGATCATCGCCGGCGAGATCGAGGTCGTTAGTTACTTCACGAACGACAGCTGCCCGGCGCACGAATTCTGATGAGCGAAAGCTCTGAAACGGCGGGGCGGCCGGATGCGGTCGCCCCTGCCATCGAACTTCGGGGAATTTCCAAGTCCTTCGGCCACGTGCAGGCCAACAAGGACATCTCCATGCGCGTCATGCCGGGGACGATCCACGGCATCATCGGCGAGAATGGGGCCGGAAAGTCCACGTTGATGTCGATACTATACGGGTTCTACAAGGCCGATGCGGGTGAGATCCTCGTCGGCGGCACGAAGACCGACATTCCAGACAGCCAGGCCGCCATTGCCGCCGGAATCGGCATGGTGTTCCAGCATTTCAAGCTGGTCGAGAACTTCACGGTCCTGGAAAACGTCATACTCGGCGCAGAAGACGGGGTGAGGCTCAAGCCATCGCTTGCAAGGGCCCGGTCGCTGCTGACCGAACTGGCGCGCGAATACGAACTGAACGTTGATCCCGACGAAAGGATCGAGGATCTCTCGGTCGGCCACCAGCAACGGGTGGAAATACTGAAAGCACTCTACCGTCATGCCGACATCCTGATTCTCGACGAGCCGACCGGCGTGCTGACCCCGTCGGAGGCGGACCACCTGTTTCGCATTCTCAAGGGACTTCGCGACGAGGGAAAGACCATCATCCTGATCACGCACAAGCTCCGCGAGATCATGGACGTGACCGACACGGTGAGCGTCATGCGCCGGGGCGAGATGACGGCAACCGTCAGGACGTCCGGCACGAACCCGCAGGAACTGGCCGAGCTGATGGTCGGGCGCAAGGTGCTGCTTCGCGTCGACAAGAAGAAGGCCGATCCAGGCAAGAAGGTGCTTGAGATCGAGGATCTGCGGGTCGTGGACGACGATGGCGTCGAACGGCTGAAGGGTATCAGCCTCGACCTGCGGCAAGGCGAGATTCTCGGCATTGCCGGGGTCGCCGGAAACGGGCAGTCCGAACTGCTGCAGGTACTTGGCGGGTGTCGCGGGGCCACCGGCCGCATTCGCCTGAACGGCGAGGAGATCGATCCGTCGGATCATGTTCTGGACGGACAGGTCTGGCGCGGCCGGGGCGTGTCACACGTCCCGGAGGATCGACAGCGTGAAGGGCTGATCCTGGACTTCTTCGCTTGGGAAAACATGGCTTTCGGCTACCACCACGCTCCGGAATACCAGAAGTCGCGCTGGCTCATGGACAACGCCGCCATTCGGCGAGAATCAGGCAAGAAGATGGAACGATTCGATGTCCGTCCGCCGATCCCGGAACTCGCGGCAAAGAACTTTTCGGGCGGCAACCAGCAGAAGATCGTGCTGGCCCGCGAAATCGAGCGTGATCCGGACGTGCTCCTGGTGGGACAGCCGACGCGGGGCGTGGACATAGGCGCCATCGAGTTCATTCACCAGCAGATCGTCGAGCTTCGCGACCGGGGGAAGGCGATTCTCCTGCTTTCGGTGGAACTCGACGAGATTCTTTCGCTTGCCGACCGCATCGCGGTGATGTTCGACGGGCAGATCATGGGCGAACGGATGCCGGACCAGACCAACGAGCACGAGCTCGGCCTTCTCATGGCGGGGATCACGGACACGGCGAGCGCTGCATGAAGAGTGCAGGCATCAGCTTTTTTGCGCGACGATCCGGATCGGCGGCACGTTGTGCGCGTCGACGGGAAAAGGAACCTGACCGATGACCGTCCTGCCGAAATGGGCCGATGCGATCCTGATCCCGCTCCTGTCGATCCTGATCTCGTTCGTGATTTCCGGACTGGTGATCCTCTACCTCGGACTGAACCCGTTCGAGGCGCTGAGGCTCATGGTCACCGGAGCGCTCGGATCGAGCTACGGCTGGGGCTACACGCTGTTCTACACGACGAATTTCATCTTCACGGGGCTCTGCGCGGCGATCGCGTTCCACGCCAGGCTCTTCAACATCGGCGGCGAAGGACAGGCCACCCTCGGGGGCCTGGGCGTGGCGCTGGTCTGCCTGGCCGTTCCCTGGCCGCACTGGACCCTGGCACTCCCGGCAGCGTTGATCGGCGGGGCCTTGTTCGGGGCCGCCTGGGCTTTCATCCCAGCGTGGCTGCAGGCCAGGCGGGGCAGTCACATCGTCATCACGACGATCATGTTCAACTACATCGCGGCGGCCCTCATGGTGTACCTGCTGGTCGAGATCCTGAAACCGGAAGGGTCTATGGATCCGGCGACCCGTCGATTCGGCCCGGGTGCCGAACTGCCGCTCTTCTCGGACATCTTTGGCCTCGTCGGAATCCCGTTTTCGTCCTCCGCACCCGCCAACATAAGCTTTTTCATCGCGCTCCTCGCCTGCCTGCTGTTCTGGCTGCTGGTCTGGCGGACGCGGCTCGGCTACGAGATCCGCGCCTACGGCCACAGCGAAACCGCCGCCGACTACGCAGGCATTTCGCCCGTGCGCATGATCATCATCGCGATGATCGTCTCCGGAGCGCTGGCCGGGTGCATGGCGATCAACAGCGTCATGGCGACCGAGCGCCTCGTGCTCAACTCGGTCGAAGGGGCCGGATTCATCGGGCTCGCGGTCGCTCTGATGGGTCGTTCGCATCCCGTCGGCGTGATCCTGGCTGCGCTGCTCTTCGGATTCCTCTACCAGGGCGGCGGCGAGCTCGCGCTCTGGGCCAACATTCCCCGGGAGCTCATCATCCTGATCCAGGGCCTGGTGATCCTCTTCACCGGCGCGCTGGACAACATGGTGCGCATGCCGCTTGAAAGGATATTCCTCATGATCCGGCGGCCTGGCAGGCAGGGGGCCTGAGCAATGGACTTCCTGACGCTTCTACAGGTCCTGGACACCACCGTGAGGCTTGCCACACCGCTCCTGTTTGCATGCCTTGCCGGCCTGGTCTGCGAACGCGCCGGGATCTTCGACATCGGGCTCGAAGGCAAGATGCTGGCATCGGCCTTCTTCTCGGCGGCGGTGGCCGCAATTTCCGGGTCCGTCTGGATCGGCCTCCTCGCCGGGGTCATGGCCTCGGTAGCGCTGGCGGGCGTGCACGGCCTCGCGTCGATCACCTTCCGCGGCAACCAGCTGATCTCCGGCGTGGCGATCAACTTTCTCGCGTCTGGCCTGACGGTCCTGATAGCCCAGGACTGGTTTGGCCAGGGCGGCCGCACGCCGTCGCTCAGCGGCGGCGCGCGCTTCAACGAAATCAAGCTGCCCTTTGCCGACCTGCTGTCCGGCCTGCCCTACATCGGCCAGAGCTATGCCGAGCTGTTCTCGGGGCATTCGCTCCTCGTCTATGTCGGCTTCCTGACGGTGCCGCTGACCTGGTGGGTGATTTTCCGGACGCGCTTTGGCCTGCGCCTGCGCGCGGCTGGCGAAAACCCGGAAGCCGTCGATACGGCCGGGGTCAACGTGATCAGGCTGCGGTACACGGCGATCGCGATCTGCGGACTGCTGTGCGGTCTGGCCGGGGTGTATCTCGCCACCGGGCTGCAGGCGGGCTTCGTCAAGGAAATGTCCTCCGGGCGAGGATTCATTGCGCTTGCCGCGCTGATCTTTGCCAAGTGGCGGCCATGGTACGCCCTGTTTTCGTGCCTGCTCTTCGGCTTTTTCCAGGCGCTTTCGTTCCGGCCGGATGTCGTGAAGGCTGTGACGAGCCTGGACGTCCCCGGCCAGCTTCTGGACGCGCTTCCATACATCCTGACCGTGGTCATTCTGGCCGGCTTTGTCGGAAAGGCCATTCCTCCGCGCGCTGGCGGAGAACCCTACGTCAAGGAAAATTGAAGGCCGCTTGACCGGGATCGCTTCCGGCTTGGAAAGGAACGATCGCGGGCCCAACGCCTCCTTGGCCACACGCCCGGAAGTTTCGCTGCGTTGGTTGGCGAAAGCGCACCATTTGCCTTCGCTCGACGAACCAATCGGAGCAATGCCGTCCCTGCGTGGGGTGCGGTCGGGAGATCGATAGAAATGCCTGAACCGTCGCAGATGCAATTCGGTGTTGATCCAGAGTCTAGGTGGCGTGCAGCAAAGCGACAATCACCACTGGCTTCGCCTTCACGGAAGTGGGGCAGCAATTCATGGACGGGAAAAAGTGACCGCGATGCGCTCTTGCAGATTTTACAGATTTTATGTATATTCTGCACAAGCGGAGGATCAGATCATGCAGCGGATTCCTGAATTCAAGGCGAGCGATCTCACGCGTCACACAAGTGACCTTTTTGATGCGGCAATTCGGTCGCCGGTCGCAATCACCAAGCATCGCAAACCGAAGTTCGTCTTAATGAGCATGGATCAGTATCAGCAACTCGCACGCGGCGGCACCCAGCAAGTTCACATGCTCGACGAGATGGCCGACGATCTCAGGACATTGATGATCGACGGGCTTGAACGGGATCTGAAACCCGATGAAGAATGAACCTGCGGCAGGCAAAGTCTTCTGGTACCCGTTCCTCTGGAAGCGAGAGCAGCTGGCCGGTCGGTGGCCCGGGAGCTGGGGCTGGCCCGGAACACCGTTCGCAAGGTGGTCCGCGGCGAGGCGACAGAGCATCGCTACGACCGCGGCGATGCGCAGCCCTGTCCGAAGCTGGACAGTCACATCGACGAGCTCGAGGGTCTGCTGAAGACCAACAGGGACCGCAGGAAGCGGGACCTGACACCCGTTGGCGATTGAAGCTGCAGTTGGCGAAGTCTTGCGATATCCGTTCCTCCGGACGCGGGAGCAGTTGGCAGGTGAAACCGAGGGCCACAAGAAATGACCAATCTGCTTCGGTGCAGACAGGAGGAGAAGCGATGCCGAGACCGGACAAGGAAGAGCGCAAAGCGCGAAAAGACGCCCGCTTCCGTGAGCGCGTGGAGCAGCGACGGGCAAACGGCTCGGATGTTGTGGAGTACGCGCTGCTCAACACTTGCTTCATTCCGCAACGAGCGCAACTTCCGCGCCCGCCGCCTGGAAACGGCCCAAGTTGCCGTAGAGCGCGCGCAGCATGATGCCGCGTGCGCCGTTCATGTCTCGGTCGACGACGATGCTGCCGTCCGAGACCGTCTTCGCGCCGCCGAGCTTCCGGTCGACAAAGCCGTCCCATGAGCGGGTCTTGCTGGTATAGGCCTCGTTGGCGATGACGAGCCGCTTGCCGTACTTGCGACACATCCAATCGAGCTTCCGCCTGAACCGGTAGTGCGCCAGGCCGAGCATGGAGCGCACGGTCCTCGTCCTGATCTTGCGGTCGAACTTCGCGCTCATC
>JAJEFO010000125.1 GCA_022820365.1 Silicimonas sp. | reverse complement strand
ACACGAGCAGGACGCGTTCCTGGGACGGCATTGTCGACCGGAAGCTCGGCGGCGCGAAGACGGTCTCGGACGGCAGCATCGTCGTCGACCGGGACATGAACGGCGCACGCGGCATCATGCTGCGCGCGCTCTACGGCAACTTGGGCCGTTTCCAGGCGGCGGGCGCGGAAGTTGCGCTCGTTGCGGAATAAATCAAGTGGAGCTATGAGCGCAAGAGTCATCCCGATTTCCAATTTTAACCTATCCGTTGGGTTTACAATCAGCTTTGCTTCCCGACAGAGTCAAACAGCATTCTAGGTCCGGCAGAAGCGTGTCCCGCACGGGAATCGGCGAGCGAGCATGCGTGGAGCGAAGAACGGGCACGAAGAGTCCGATTTCAAGGTCCCCGTTAGCCGGACCGTCTCCGCCGGTCGTCAAGGGCAAGCGCAAGGATGTTGTTCGCCGCATTCGGGTCAGCAGACCTCGGAACTCGGGCAAATCGGCTTTGTGTCGCGATCAATCAGTTAAATCGAAGCGTCGTGGAGATCAATGATCGTAAGGTGAGGCGTCAGCGCTTCGGTCGCGATGGGGATTTCAAGCAAGGCACCCGTTGGGCTGGCAAGTGCGCGCTCGAAGGCAGGCGCGAAATCCGCTGTTTGCTCGACCCTCTCGCCCATCATCCCGTACGCCCGAACAAGAGACGCGAAATCCGGATTCGCGAGTTCGGTGCCTGACACCCGGAGCGGAAAGTGCCGCTCCTGGTGCATCCGGATGGTGCCGTAACTCTGGTTGTTCAGAACCAGGATCACCGGCGCCGCGCCCATCTGCATCGCCGTGCCGAGCTCAGCGCAGTTCATCTGGAAGTCGCCGTCGCCGGCGAAGCAGACAACCTGCCGCTCCGGGTGAACGATCTTGGCCATGATGGCGGCAGGTAGTCCGTAGCCCATCGACCCGGACTGCGGAGCAAGAAGACGATGTCCTGCGCCGTAGCGGAAATACTTGCTGTGCCAGATCGAGAAATTTCCGGCGCCGTTGGTGAGAATCGCGTCGTCGTCGAGCCGGTCCTGCAGGTGCCGCACAACCTCGACCATGTTCACCGGACCGGGCATGACCGGCAGGTCGAAAGTCGCCTCGTAGCTTTGACGCGCGGCCTGCCTCCAGCCGGACCAGCTTGACTTGACCGGGATTTCGGCCAGCGCACGGGCCAGCGCGTTCGGGCATGACTGCACTGCGATGTCGGGCTGGTATATCTTCCCGATCTCCGCGGCGGAAGGATGTGCATGGATCAGCGTCTGGCGCATGTCCGGAAGCTCGAACAGCGCGTAGTTGTCCGTTGTCATTTCACCGAAGCGGACGTTGAGCGCGAGAACGAGATCGGATCTCGCAAGCGTCTCCCGGACCTCCGGCAGCATGCCGACCCCGGCTTCACCTGCATATGTGTCAAGCGTGTTGTCGTGGAGATCCTGGAACCGGAATGCCGTCACCACCGGGATGTCCGCGCCTTGGGCAAAGCGCGCAAGCGCGTCCTTGCCGGCCGACGTCCAGCCGCCGCCTCCGACCAGGATGACTGGCTGCGTGGCCTTCTCGAGTGCAGTCCGGATCTCGCAAATGATGTCGCTGGACGGCGAAGGTGCCGGCAGGGCGGGCGCGCGGGCTATCGGGGAGACGTCCGTGTCGGCAGCCAGGACGTTCTCGGGCAATGCCACGACCACGGGGCCAGGACGACCCGAGAGCGCCGTGGACCAGGCGCGCGAGACGACTTCCGGAATGCGCTCGACATGCTCGATCTCCGTTGCCCATTTTGCCAGGTTTCCGAAGAAGGCGCGGTAGTTGACTTCCTGGAACACTTCGCGCTCGCGAGCCGTCGTCTCGACCTGCCCGACAAAGAGGATCATTGGCGAACTGTCCTGCATCGCGGTGTGAACCCCGATCGAGGCGTTGGTGGCGCCAGGTCCCCGTGTCACGAAGCAGAGGCCGGGTCGGCCCGTCAGCTTTCCGTAGGCGGCGGCCATGAAGCCAGCGCCGCCTTCGTTCCGGGAGTTCACGAACGTGACCGGCGACTGGAACATCCCGTCGAGCACCGAAAGGTACGACTCTCCCGGCACCCCGAACACGTGCTTTGCTCCAAGCACCTCGAGGCATTCGACGAGAAGACGCCCGGCATGTCGCATTTCCATTGCGATCTCCCGCTTTCTGTCGCAGGTTTTGCAGCGCTGCGCCCAAATGGCAAGCGGCGACCGGGGCCGGGATCGACATGTTCTGGGCCTTGCATCTCCTGGCTTTTCGCGGCACCTGCGGCAGGGCGCTTGGAGACTGCGAAACGGAATGAATGCACCGAAAGTTGATACGTCGCCCAAGGTGTCCGACGAGGTCCGCAGGACCACGTGCTACATGTGCGCCTGCCGCTGCGGCATTAACGTTCACATGAAGGGCGGGCAGGTCGCCTATATCGAGGGCAACAGGGATCATCCCGTAAACAGGGGCGTCCTCTGCGCCAAGGGCGCGTCGGGCATCATGCAGCACCTTTCGCCCGCGCGACTGCGAGCGCCGATGAAACGCGCCGGACCGAGAGGCTCGGGTCAGTTCGAGGAAATTTCCTGGGACGAGGCCCTTGAGACTGCCGTGTCGTGGCTGAAGCCTCTGCGCGAGACCGATCAGTCCCGGTTCGCGTTCTTCACCGGTCGAGACCAGTCGCAGAGCTTCACTTCTTATTGGGCGCAGTCGTTTGGTACTCCGAACTACGCCGCGCACGGTGGCTTTTGTTCCGTCAACATGGCGACGGCCGGCATCTACACGATGGGCGGGGCCTTCTGGGAATTCGGTCAGCCCGACTGGGATCGCACGAAGCTCTTCATGATCTTCGGCGTCGCCGAGGACCACGATTCAAACCCCATCAAGATGGGCATCGGCAAGCTGAAGGCGCGCGGCGCGCGGATCATCGGGGTCAATCCGGTTCGCACCGGATACAACGCGGTTGCCGACGAATGGCTGGGCATAACGCCGGGCACGGACGGGCTGTTCATACTGTCGCTGGTTCATTGCCTGATGAAGGCCGGTCGGATCGATCTGGAATACCTCGCGCGCTTCACGGACGCGCCTTGCCTCGTGAACGGCGACAGCGCGTCCGACGAGTTCGGATTGCTCCTGGCCAACGAAGCCGGAAAGAAGCTCGTCATCGACCGCCGGACCGGCGAGATCGCGGCCTATGATGCGCCCGGGGTCCGGCCTGACCTGTCGGCAGTGCACCGCGCCGAAGGAGCCACGCACCGCACCGTGCTGCTGCACATGGCGGACAAGTACCTGAGTGACGAATTCGCGCCGGAGGCCGTGGCATCAAGGGTCGGGATCGAGGCGGGCCGCATTCGCGCTGTCGCGGCGGATCTTGCCCGCGTCGCATTCGACGAAGCCATCGAGCTTGAACGGGAGTGGACCGACTTCCGCGGCGAGACCCATTCACGGATGATCGGCCGTCCGGTCAGTTTCCACGCCATGCGCGGGATCAGCGCACACGCCAACGGCTTCCAGACCTGCCGGGCGCTGCATCTCCTGCAGATCATTCTGGGCAGCGTCGAGGTTCCCGGCGGGTTCAGATTCAAGCCACCTTACCCGAAGTCCGCGACGGCTCACCCGAAGCCCCATGCAGGCGTGACGCCAGGTCAGCCGCTCGACGGACCGCTGCTTGGCTTTGTCCATGGACCTGACGATCTGCTGGTCGACGAAGACGGCAATCCTAAGCGCATCGACAAGGCGTTCTCATGGGAGAACCCGATGAGCGCGCACGGTCTCATGCACATGCTCATCTCGAATGCGCATGCCGGAGATCCCTACAGGATCGACACCATGCTTCTCTACATGGCGAACATGGCATGGAATTCGTCGATGAACACGTCCGGCGTCATGAAGATGCTGACGGACAAGGATGACAGCGGCGAATACGCGATCCCCCGGATAATCTATTCGGATGCCTACTCGTCGGAGATGGTGGCCTACGCGGACCTGATCCTGCCCGACACCACGTATCTTGAGCGGCATGACTGCATTTCGCTCCTTGACCGTCCCATCTGTGAACCCGAGGCGGCCGCAGATGCCATCCGCTGGCCCGTGGTCGAACCGGACCGCGACGTGCGCGGCTTCCAGTCGGTCCTCTGCGATCTCGGCGCACGGCTTGGCTTGCCCGGGTTCGTGAATGCGGACGGATCGCCAAAGTACAAGGACTACGCCGACTACATGCAGAACCACGAAAGGATGCCTGGAATCGGCCCGCTTGCCGGCTGGCGCGGCAAGGGCGACGAACATGGGCGTGGCGCGCCAAATCCGGACCAGATCTCGAAATACATCGAGAACGGCGGATTCTGGATCGCGCACATCCCCGAGGAGGCCGCGTTCTACAAGCCTTGGAACGCGGAGTACCAGGACTGGGCGGTCTCGCTGGGTGTCGCCGACAGACCCTGCCCCTATCTCTTCAGTCTCTGGTGCGAGCCGCTGCGCCGCTTCCAGCTGGCTGCGGAGGGCCGTCATCGCCTGTCTCCGCCGGAGCATCTGAAAGCACGCTATGCCGAGGTGATGGACCCTCTTCCCGTATGGTATCCGCCTCACTCGTCCGGCGAGGGCGGCTATGACGTCCATGCGGTCACGCAGCGCCCGATGGCCATGTATCACTCCTGGGGCGCCCAAAACGCGTGGCTGAGGCAGATTCACGGCCGCAACCCGCTCTATGTCCCGACACGCATTTGGGAGGCCAAGGGGTTTCAGGACGGCGACTGGGCGCGTCTCACCTCACCGCACGGGGAGATTGTCGTGCCCGTCGCGCACATGGCGGCGCTGAACGAAAACACTGTCTGGACCTGGAACGCGATCGGAAAGCGAAAGGGCGCATGGTCGCTGAACGAGAATGCGCCGGAGGCAACAAAGGGGTTCCTGCTCAACCACCTCATCCACGAATTGCTGCCACCGCGCGGAGACGGGCTCCGCTGGACGAATTCGGACTCGGTCACCGGCCAGGCGGCCTGGTTCGACCTGCGAGTCAGGATCGAGAAGATCGCCGCGCCCGAGGAGGTGCAACCGAGCCATCCGGCCCAAATGAACCCGGTCGGCAAGGCTCCCGATCTCGTTGCCCGGAAGAGCGACGCATGATCCGAAACTTCACAGCCAAGGCTGCGCGTCGCAACGAAGCCCCACTGTCGCCCGGGCATGTTCCGGGCCGTGGCGCCTGGCGGGATGGCGTGCATCGCGAGATCCCGGCGTGACGTCCTTGCCCAGCCATACGGACAGGTCGCTTGGCCTCGTCATCGACCTTGACACCTGTGTCGGGTGTCATGCCTGCGTCACGGCCTGCAAGGGATGGAACACCGAAAACTACGGTGCGCCGCTCGCGGACGTTGACGCCTACGGCCCGAATCCGGTTGGCAGCTTTCTCAACCGGATCCATTCCTACGAGGTGCAGCCGGAAACAGGTCCGGCGCAGGTCGTCCACTTCCCCAAGAGCTGCCTTCATTGCGCAGATGCGCCTTGCGTCACGGTTTGCCCGACCGGTGCCAGCTACAAGCGCACCGAAGACGGGATCGTGCTCGTCAACGAAAGCGACTGCATCGGCTGCGGCCTTTGCGCCTGGGCCTGTCCCTACGGAGCCCGCGAGATGGATCCCGAAGAGCAGGTAATGAAGAAGTGCACGCTTTGCGTGGACCGCATCTACAACGAGAACCTGCCCGAGGAAGATCGCCAGCCCGCATGCGTCCGCACCTGCCCGGCCGGTGCGAGGCATTTCGGGGACCTGTCGGATCCGGAGAGCGATGTCTCCAGGCTTGTTGCCGAACGCGGGGGAATCGAACTCATGCCCGAACAGGGAACGGCGCCCGTCAACCGCTATCTGCCGCCTCGTCCCAAGGACGAGTTGCCCGAGCTGGACGTTCTCGCGCCCTTCCTCGATCCGGTTGCGGAAGATGCCAAAGGGTTTGTCGGCTGGCTTGACCGCACGCTGTCGAGACTGACCTGATGCATCCCGCGCCGTCCATCATCCTGTTCACGACGCTGTCGGGGCTCGGCTTCGGCATGCTGGCGTTTCTCGGGATTGATGCCACGCCGCCAATGGGCTTGTCCGCGCTTGCCTTTCTCGTCATCGCCTTTTCTCTCGCCGGCGGCGGTCTCCTCGCGTCGACATTTCATCTGGGTCATCCCGAACGTGCGCTCAAGGCGTTCACGCAGTGGCGATCATCCTGGCTGAGCCGCGAGGCCTGGGTGTCGCTGCTTGCTCTGTCTGCGATGGCGGCACATGGAGTCGGGCTGGTCTTCCTGGAACAGGCTTGGCGCGTGCTGGGAATTGTCGGCGCCGTTCTTTCCCTCGCGACCGTTTTCGCGACGTCCATGATCTATCTCCAGATGCGAACGGTGCCTCGCTGGAACCATTGGTCGCCGCCCGTGCTTTTCCTGGGTTTCGCGTTGGCAGGAGGCGCACTCACGACAGGCCGCGTGTCCGTGGCGCTTTGGGCTCTGCCGCTTCTGGCCATCGTCCAGGCTTTCGCCTGGATCGATCAGGAACGGCGGGAGAGATCCACCGGTACCGACCTGGCGACGGCGACCGGCCTCGGTCATGTCGGAAGGGTTCGGGCATTCGAGGCACCCCACACGGGAGAAAGCTACCTGACCCGGGAAATGGTGTTCCAGATCGGGCGCAAGCACGCGATGGTCCTGAAGGTCATCTCGGCACTGCTCTTCGCGGTGGTTCCGGTTGTCCTGCTGCTGCTGCCGTTCACGCACTTTCTCGTGGTGCCTGCGGTGGCAAGCCATCTCCTGGGTGCCTTGATCCAGAGATTGCTGTTCTTTGCAGAGGCGCGCCACGTGGTCAGCCAATATTACGGGCGTTGGGACATGACGGGCATGCGAGGGGGGTGACGATTCGCCCGTTGAATTTTTTCTGCACCTGCATAATGTGCGCGCGAAATCGCGGGCGATGCAGTTGCCCGCAGGCTGATCAGGAGGAATTCACCCATGACCAATGTCGTCATCGCATCTGCGGCCCGCACGCCGGTCGGCAGCTTCAACGGCAGTTTCGCCAACACGCCGGCCCATGATCTGGGGACCGCCGTTCTTGAAGAGCTCGTGTCGCGCGCCGGCGTCGCAAAGGACGAAGTGTCCGAGACCATCCTGGGCCAGGTGCTGAACGCAGGGCAGGGCCAGAACCCGGCCCGGCAGGCGCATGTGAACGCCGGCCTTCCGGTCGAGAGCGCGGCGTGGGGCATAAACCAGCTTTGCGGCTCCGGCCTGCGCGCCGTGGCGATCGGGGCGCAGCACATCCAGCTGGGCGATGCCGGGATCGTGGCCGCGGGCGGGCAGGAAAACATGTCCATCAGCCCCCATGCGCAGGCCCTTCGCGCGGGTCAGAAAATGGGCGACGTGAAGCTTGTCGACACGATGCTCAGTGACGGACTCCTGGACGCGTTCCATGGCTATCACATGGGACAGACGGCCGAAAACGTCGCGGAAAAGTGGCAGATCAGCCGCGACCAGCAGGATGAGTTTGCGGTCGCGAGCCAGAACAAGGCCGAGGCGGCGCAGAAGGCGGGCAGGTTCGACGACGAGATTGTTCCGTTCACGGTCAAGACCCGGAAGGGCGACATCGTCGTCGACAAGGACGAGTATGTCCGCCACGGCGCAACGATCGAGAACATGCAAAAGCTCAGGCCGGCATTCAACAAGGAAGGGTCGGTGACGGCTGGCAACGCCTCAGGCATCAATGACGGCGCCGCCGGCGTTCTTCTCATGAGCGCGGACGAGGCCGAAAGGCGCGGCATAGAGCCATTGGCCCGCATCGTGTCCTACGCCACGGCCGGATTGGATCCCTCGATCATGGGTGTTGGACCGATCTATGCAAGCCGCAAGGCGCTCGAAAAGGCGGGCTGGAAGATCGACGACCTCGACCTGATCGAAGCGAACGAGGCATTCGCTGCGCAGGCCTGCGCCGTCAACAAGGACATGGGCTGGGATCCCGAGATCGTGAACGTAAATGGCGGCGCGATCGCCATCGGTCATCCGATCGGCGCTTCCGGCGCGCGGGTTCTGAACACGCTTCTCTTCGAGATGCAGCGTCGAGAGGTCAAGAAAGGCCTGGCCACGCTTTGCATCGGCGGCGGGATGGGCGTCGCGCTCTGCGTAGAGCGGCCGTGAGGATCCGACCGAGACCGAGACCCGGGACGGCTTTCGGTCAACGGCGGCGGAACGCCCCGAATTCGAATCTGAAGGTGCCGGGCGGCACCCTGGCATCGCGAGACCATGTTGGAGGTACAGATGGCACGTGTAGCACTTGTGACCGGCGGGAGCCGGGGAATCGGTGAAGCGATTTCGAAGGCATTGAAGGCGGAAGGCTACAATGTCGCCGCGACCTATGCCGGAAACGACGAAAAGGCGAAGGCATTCACGTCCGAGACCGGCATCACGACCTATAAATGGAACGTCGCCGACTACGAGGCATCCGCCGCAGGAATCGCCAGCGTGGAAAACGATATCGGACCGATCGACACGGTCGTGGCCAATGCCGGCATCACCCGGGACGCGCCTTTCCACAGAATGACGCCTGAGCAGTGGAACGAAGTCGTCGCCACCAATCTGACCGGTGTGTTCAACACGGTGCATCCGGTCTGGCCCGGAATGCGGGAACGGAAGTTTGGCCGCGTGATCGTCATCAGTTCGATCAACGGGCAGAAGGGGCAGTTCGGGCAGGCGAACTACGCTGCGACGAAGGCGGGCGATCTGGGATTCGTGAAGTCGCTCGCGCAGGAAGGCGCACGCGCGGGGATCACCGCGAACGCCATCTGCCCCGGTTACATCGCGACCGAGATGGTAATGGCGATAGACGAGGGCATTCGCGAGAAGATCATCGCGGGCATTCCCGCCGGACGCCTTGGCGAGCCGGACGAGATCGCCCGTTGCGTGGCGTTCCTGGCGTCGGAGGGGGCCGGGTTCATCAACGGCTCGACCATTTCAGCCAACGGCGCGCAGTTCTTCGCGTAAGGCAAACTGAAGCCGAGCCGGGGGATGCCTTCGTTCCAGGCGTTCCCGGCCGGATCTTGCTGACTCATTGTGGCGGACGGGCCTGACTTCCGTCATGCAGGACCGCATGTCATTTCCCCAAGGGCATGCTGTACCGTTCGGCACCATGACCGGTTCGCGTCTTGCCTTCCTGGCCTGACCGGCCAGGAGGAAGACGGACTGGTCGGCTTCTGCGAGGGCCTGCTGGTTGCTCCGGCTGCCGGAGCACGCCGTCGTCTATGCCCGGTTACTGAGCCGCTCGATTTCCTCTTTGATCTTCAGCTTTTGCTTCTTGAGTGCGGTAATCGCCAGGTCGTCGAATGCCGGGCTGCGCTGCGCCGTTTCGACTTCGATTGAGAGATCCTGGTGTTTCTTGCGGAGTTCCTGAAGATGCGAACTCAAGCTCATGTGCTTCCCTTTCTTCTTCGGTGATTCCAGTCGAACACGAAATGCGATTCGTGTCACGCCGTGATGGCCAAAAAATTTCGAATCCACTGTTGAATCTGGTTCAGGGCCGCATCCGGCCGGACGCGATCCGGGCACCTGACCGGACTGGAGGTCTTCGTCGCCGTGCCTCTGAGCAGCGCGACTCGATTGACGGGCAGCCCGGTCTTGAGCAAGCACTTGAAACCCGGTCGACGAGATTCGCGCGAACGCCGCTGAGCCGAAGTTCCCGCAGGGCCCTATCTTCGCTTCGCGATCATCCATTGAGGGCGAGTGCGGCGGCCTCGCGAAGGATTGCGTTTGCAGCCTTGGTATAGCCGCCGCCGCCCGAGAGATGACGGTCGCCTTCGTGCAGGATGATCGGTGGAAGCAGGCGAAATGCGCCTTTCGAGCCGCTCCGACCCTGCAGGATGAAGAGCTTCGCTGGACGGAAGCGCCTGGGCTGCATTGGCAGGAGCCGGATGCTCCCCAGGCGTGCGCCGATGTCTGCGAGCATGCGCGGCAAGTGTTCGATTCGCTGGATGAACGTCAGGGTGCCGCCCGGCTTGACGCGGCGCAGCCCGGCGTCAATCCACGCCTCCGTCTCCGCAGCTCCGCTTCGGCTGGCCTCGCGCTCCGGTTCCGGGGAGGCGCTTCCGGTTCGTCGATCAAAGTACGGTGGATTGAACATCACGTGATCGAAGCGCTGAGAGGTGACGCTCCTTGGCATGCACGCAATGTCGGCCTCCAGGATCGTGCCGTTCAAGTTGTTGAGACCGAGGTTTTCGCGGGCGAGGCCGACATGGCCCGGGTTGCGGTCAATGCCGGTTACGTTCAGGCCCGGCACCCGCGCCATCAGGCAGAGCAGTGCGGTTCCGGCACCTGTGCCGAGTTCGAGAACTGACTGGCCGGGCAGTGCAGGAACTGATGCCGCCAGGAAAACCGGGTCGGACCCGGCGCGGTATCCTGTCGCAGGCTGGCGGATTCTGAGGCGTTCCCCCAGGAAGGCATCCTCGACGATTTCGCTCATGGCACGACAGGCAAGTCGTTGTCCTTCAATATGTTGCTTGCCATGAAGTAATCTTCGTCATGAACCATCAGGCGGCGCGGCAAGATTCCGATCGAGCCTTCCAGAACACTCATGTGGACGTCCATCTGAAAGCAGTCTATATCCTCGCCCTCAAGGAGAGCCGTCGCGAAGGCGATCAGCGTGGGGTCGTTCGTGCGCATCAGTTCTCTCATGAAATGAATAAATGGCAGACCCAGCTGTTTGTCGACCCTTCTGACGGGTGTGTGATGAGTCTGGATTCGTACGTCTCGGCAAAGCCGTACCATCTGCTTGCGGAAGCGCTGCAAGACGACCTTGATGCAATGGACCGGCTGATCCGGGAACGGATGCAGTCAACGGATGCGCCGCTCATTCCGGAGGTTGCCGCTCATCTTGTAGATGCGGGCGGAAAACGCGTGCGTCCGATGCTGACCCTCGCGGTCGCACGGCTCTTTGGCTACAGTGGCGAGGATCATCACCGGTTGGCGGCGACGGTGGAATTCATCCATACGGCGACCCTTCTCCACGACGACGTCGTGGACGAAGGCCAGCAGCGGCGCGGGCGCCCGTCCGCAAACCTGCTTTGGGACAACAAGTCTTCCATCCTTGTCGGTGACTACCTGTTTGCGCGATCGTTCCAGTTGATGGTCGAGACCGGTTCCTTGCCGGTGATGGACGTCCTCTCCCAGACCGCCGCCATGCTTGCAGAAAGCGAGGTTCTTCAGTTGTCGGCGGCTGCCAGCCTGGCGACCACGGAAGAGATGCACATGAGAATCCTTCGCGGGAAGACGGCAGCGCTCTTTTCTGCGGCGGCGGAAGTCGGCGGCATAGTTGCGGGCGCGACCGAGCGACAGGTTGAGGCCCTTCGGGAATTCGGGGACGCATTTGGCATCGCGTTCCAGATCGCGGATGACCTGCTTGACTACTTTGGCGATGCGGAAACCACCGGAAAGGAACCGGGAAACGACTTCCGGGAACGGAAGTTGACCCTGCCGGTGATCAAGGCGATCGCGAATGCGGGTGCAGAGGAGCGCGCCTTCTGGCGGCGCACGATCGAGCGGGGCGAACAGAGGGACGGCGACCTGGAGCAGGCGCTGGAACTGATTGCCCGGCACGACGCGGCAGTGGAATCGCGGGACGAGGCGCGCGAATGGTCGGAAAGGGCCAAGGAGGCCTTGGGGCTCCTGCCCGACCACGAGTTGCGCGACATGCTGCATGACCTCGCGGAATACGTCGTCGTGCGACTCGCCTGATGGACCGGAATCCCCGGAGCTTCATTCCGGGCAGACGCGTGGCGAGGCCAGTTCGGACTGGTCGCCGAGCTGGCCGGACGCGAGCCACCAATCGGGCTGGAGCGCAGCAATTCTGACTTCCGCCTCGCGAGCAAGCTGCTCGTCATCAAACAGCCCAAAACACGTTGCGCCCGATCCCGACACGCGCGCCAGTCCGCATCCCGGGCTCGTGCGCAGCATTGCGAGCACGTCGGCAATCACCGGCGCCTCTTCCAAGGCGGCCGGTTCCAGGTCGTTGCGTTGTTCCGACAGCCATTGAACGACACCCGGCACGTCCCGGGCCGACGGCAGGTTGCCGGGCATTTTCGGATTGTCGCTTCTTGCCAGCCTGGCGAAAACACTGGCAGTCGACACCGGGGTTCGCGGGTTGACCAGCAAGGCGGGAAGCGTCGGAAGGTCAACGAAGGTGATTCCCTCGCCGATTCCGCCTACGCGGCAGGGTTTGCACGCAAGACACATTGGAAGATCGGCGCCAAGCGCGATGGCGTTCCGCGCAATGGCAGGCAGGTCCTTGCCTTGCGGCGCAAGTCCCCTGAGCACCGCGGCTGCATCCGCAGATCCTCCTCCGATGCCAGCCGCGACCGGAAGAAACTTTTCAAGCAGCAGGGATGATCCCGTGTCGCCTGCCACGAAATAGGCCGCCTGCAAGGCAAGGTTTTGCATGCCGGTCGGAACCGTCGCCGCCTCCGGGCCCGTCACCGCAAGTTCCAGCGAAGGTCCGCTCCTGATGGCGAGACGGTCGTGAACCGGAGCGAATGCAACCAGCGAATCGATCAGGTGATAGCCGTCTTGCCGCTGTCCGGTAACGTGGAGCGCCAGGTTGACCTTGGCCGGGGCGGCGACCCTAACCGTCGTCATTCGCCACGTTCAGCGGCGGGGCACCTTCTTCCGCCAGGACGGCGTCGAGGCCGATTTCAAGCTTTCTGCGAATTCGCGCCGGATCGACGTCATCGTGGTCCGTTTCGTCGGTAATGAGAGACAGGGCCCGATGCCACTGGAACTCGGCTTCCCGATGTCGCCCGACTGCCCAGTAGACATCACCGAGATGATCATTGACGATTGGATCGATCGGCAAGTGCTCGGCCGCGCGCTCCATGTGCGTGACCGCTTCCGCGTAACGGCCGAGGCGATAAAGACCCCAGCCAAGCGAGTCGATGATGTGTCCGGCTTCCGGGCGTTGCTCGACGGCACGTTCAATCAAGGCTAGTGCCTCCTCGAGGTTGGTCTGCAGTTCCAGAAGCGAATAGCCCAGATAGTTCAGAACCGTCGGCTGGTCTGGCTTGAGTTCGAGCGCTTTGCGGAAATCCGCCTCTGCCTGGCTCCAGTGGCCGGTGCGTTCATATGCAATGCCCCTGGTAAAATAGATGATCCAGTGTTGCTCCACCGGTTCCCTGATCATTGAGATGGCGTTGTTGTAGGACGTTTTCGCTTCCTCGAACCTGTCCAGCTCACGGAGCATGTCGGCGAGCGCTACATGAACCTGCAACAGGTGACCGTGGCTTTCGGTCAGTTGCTGCAGCACCTCTATGGCCGCATCCTCTCGTCCTGATTGGCGGAGCGTTTCAGCTCGCCCCAACTCGGCGGCGTGGAACTCGGGGTCATCCCGAGGAACCTTGTCGTAGACGTCGGTGGCAAGATCGTGCTGGTCCAGCTTTTCCAGAAGCTCCGCCGTCAGCAGCAAGGCGTCGGTGTGGTCGGGGCGCAATATTGTGGCCATCCTGGCGTAGAGGAGCGTGTAATTCCTTTGCGGCTCCTGACGCAGCGCACTTGCGATGGAATGGCACACCTCCGCCAGCCCGTCTCTCGCGCTGCGCCCGGAATTGAACGGGATCGTTTCGCCTGCCTCAAGTCGGGCGCGCAAGTCTTCAAGGTAGGGATCGGCCATCGCAGAATTCTGGCTCTTGGCGATCAAGTCCAGCGCATCGTCGTTGCGCTCAAGCTGGCTGAGGACTTCCGCGTAGGCCACTATCCCTCGCCGGGGAAGGCGAAGCACCATCCCGGCCTCGCCTGACAGAATGTGCGCGGCCCCCTCAAAATCGCCGGCCGAAGCGAGGGCGAGCGCCTTGTGGTAAAATCCGAAGATGCGGACGGATTCGTTCTCCGACTCCGCCACCTTGTCAAAGGCCTCAAGCGATTCCGCCATGCTGCCTGCGCCAAACAGTGCCCACGGCCTGGCTAGGTCGTCAAACAGCGGTCCAACAGAGAGACCGCTGTCAAGCCCGCTGAGAAAGCCCGTCCAATCCTCGTCCCTTGCGGCCTTTCCGAGAAGGACCAGGCTCGCAACCTGGCTGCTGTTTCCGGCAACGCGAACGCGTTCGAGCATCCGTGCGGCATTTTCGATGTCGCCGAGGCTGAGGAATGCGGTGCCTGTGCTTTCGAGGAGCGCGACATTGGCCGGATCGCTGGTCAACGCTTCGGAGAAATGCTCGACAGCCGCGCCGTAGTCGTTTGCCTTGAAGGCTGATCGGCCGGCCAGGTAGTTTCCTGCATCTCGCGCCTCGTCGGCCATTGCTGGCCATGTGCCGACAGACATGAGAAGGAGCGGGGTCAAGAGGGCGAGACGCATATTTGATTCCTGATTTTGCGTTGTGCAACCTAAGGTGAGGAGGGCGCCTCCGCAATCCCGTGGATCAAGGACATTGAAACATTTGGGCGCCTTGGGAATGTCCTTACCGAACAGTTCTGCAATACCGTTTGAGCGGTCGTCTGAACCGGGAACGCTGGCACCAAGTGAACATAGGAGGAAATCCCGAATGTTCGCTTTCCGAGACACTTTGAAATTACACTAAGCCAAATAAGCAATCGCGGACTTTAGCCGCCCTGAAGTCCCGGCACTTCCCACTGTCTCACTGTCAGGCAGTGTGCCTCATGATGTCCTATGTGTTGAGGATGAACACGCTAAATTCCCATTTGACGGTTGTCCCGACGAGTTCGACTCCTGCAGACACCCGGTTGGCAAAGTGATGGTGTTTCAGGGCTGCATGCGGCAAGTCGAGTACATCAAGCAGGGCATTTGAATTGACCCCAATGCGGTCGAAAGCCTGGGACGGCAATTTGTCAGCCAGCGCCTCAAGCAACTGGAGAGCCACTGGACAAAGATCGGTTCCAATTTCCTCCTCGTCATCGACGCATGCGTGCTACACTGCCAATCAGCGGATTCCGTAGACTGGAAAGCAAAACTGGAAGCAGCCGCGCAAGCAACAAAAATGGCGGACATCCGTGCACGGCTCTTGATCCTTGATCTGTCCTTGAGATACGCGTAGGCCAAAGTTGGAGAACTAGGTGCCCGTTACGAAATTGCCAAAGACACTTGAGCACGAACCGCTCATGGACGCGCTCTTCCAAGTGCGCATGGAAGCATCGGAACCTCTTGCTGACATCTTGCCGGGCATTCTCTTTCACAAGTTGAGCCCAAAGCCGTCCATAACGCGATTGCCGGCGGCAGAGATTCCGCGACCTATGCGTGAGACTGACCCGACGTTGTTATACGTACCCACACAGCGATTGGACTGGGGCAAGTATGTGATCGCAGTGGGTGATCGCAGCGTGAACATTAGTTGCAAGCTTCCCTATCCAAAATGGCCGAGCTTCAAGGCGAAGATTCTCGAAGTAACCACGTTGATCTCAGAAATCGGTGTTGCGGGTAAAGTGGAACGATTTTCAGTCAAGTATGTCAACTTGATCGAGGCTCCAACCATTGGGGATCAGATCGCCAAAATCGACTTTGCGCTTCGTATTGGTGTTCTTGAAATTGACAACGAGAGCATCGAAATGAAAGTGCATCACGTCGAAGACGAAATCGTTCACATCCTGACGATAATCACCGGCGCAAGAGCCAAGGTCGCAGAAAGACCGGAGACGTTCGGCGCCGTAGTCGATATTGACTCGATCTGCGACATTTCGCCAATTCCGTTCGATTCGTTCGCGGTCGAGCTGGAACCTAAACTTGAGAAGCTGCGCCAGTCGAACAAAGGGCGTTTCTTTGGCTGTCTGAAACAAGAAACCGTTGATGAAATGGGGCCCGTCTATGAATGAGATCGCACTTAGAGATGTTCCGGCCACCTCTGCAATCGTTGGCGTCAATGCAATGTTTGCTAACATGACTACACAGGTGGAGCGGACAGTGCACGAAACGGCTTGGCCGGTGCAGGAGGCGGCTTGGCCAGTTCTCGAACCAGTCTATGTCACATCGCGGAGCGCCTCGACCTTTAGTTTCTTCCATACTGCGCTCGCTTTCACATCGACGACCGGGTCAGCGGAATTCGCACAGGAAATCGCAACGGTTTTTGCGTCTCTTTCTGAAGGCCAGGAGCCACTGGGAGCAGAGTTTGAAGCCGCTTGGGATGCGAATGTAGACGCCCTGTACCAGTCCTGATTTATCGAATGACATTTGACGCCGATAGCCTTCAACAGCAGATTCCCTATTACTTGACGGCCGAAGATCGTCGGGTGCTCGTTGAAGAACTGAAGGCGATCTCTCAAGGCGGAGCGGCCAGCTACTTCCTAAGCAATTTTCGAGACAGGTTTAAGGAAGACACTCTGCAAGGCGACGGCTGGCGTGGATTCCAGCTCTTCAATTTCGACACTGGGAAACGGCGCACTGTCCAAGGCCTTGTACTATCGAACTCCTGTGACATTGATTCGGACAACCAGCGCGACGTACCTGTACGCGTGATTTTCGCACCCTTGGTCAAACTTGCCGACTATGAGGACGTGTTGCGCTCGAGCGACATCGATAATCGGAAGGTCGACGATAAGCTCGCCTCAATAAGAGCACAGAAGATAAGCAACATGTTTTTCCTGCCCGCTGAAGGCCCGATGACCGAAGATCATGTTGTAAGGCTGGATGACGTCCATTCGATGCCCTTCTCTACGCACACTTCAGATAAGGGTCGAGAAAAGTTGTTTACACTGAGCAACACTGGTTTCTATATGCTCGTCCTAAAGTTGTCCGTTCATTTTTGTCGGCTGCACGAGAATCTGAACCGGAACGTCGTTGCATCCTGAATCTGAAGCGTGTCTTGCGCTATCATGGAACTTCCTCCTTCGAGTGGAACAAGCGGAAGGAGACGGGCCAATGGTTCAGCTGACTCGCAATCCCCGGAGACTGCGGTGCAATTGGGGTTGGCATTCTTTTCTTGATTGGCCATCAGGCTGCTTCTCTGGCCCGGCAGCATGCATTGAATTAGGGGGCCTTAACATTGGCACAATCCGGAACCGGAGTGCGGCCTCGTTGCGTTGATCGTCGCAATGGAATGCGCTGACTCACTCATGCAGAAATGCGGGCACCGCGTTTCGCAGGTTCGTCCGCTACATGTTCGGATAGTTCGGACCGTCGCCGCCCTGGGGAGTCGTCCAGGTGATGTTCTGGCTCGGATCCTTGATGTCGCAGGTCTTGCAATGGACGCAGTTCTGGAAATTGATCTGGAATCTTCGATCTTCTTCCTCGCCCACGAATTCATAGACGCCAGCCGGGCAGTACTTGGCCGAAGGCCCGGCAAACCTCGGCCAGTTCACTTGCGTCGGAACGTTCGGGTCGGACAGCACAAGGTGCGCCGGCTGGCTTTCCTCGTGGTTGGTGAAGGAATAGCTCACGTTGGTCAGCCGGTCGAAGCTGAGAACGCCGTCCGGCTTCGGGTACTCGATGGGCGCATGCCGCGAGGCGTCCTCGGTTGAATCCGCGTCCGTCTTGCCGTGCTTCAGCGTCCCGAACAGGCTGAAGCCGCCGAAGACGGTCTGAAACCACATGTCGAAGCCGCCAAGGGCAAGGCCGCCGAGCGGGCCGTACCTGGCGTTCAGCGGCGCAACGTTGCGAACTCTCTGCAGGTCCTTGCCAACGGGTCCTGCGCGGAGTTCCATGTCATAAGATTCCAGCACGTCGCCGCTGCGGCCCTTCGCGATGGCGGCATGTGCGGCCTCGGCTGCGGCAATGCCCGACTGCATGGCGTTGTGATTGCCCTTGATGCGGGGCAGGTTCACCAGCCCGCTGGAGCATCCCAGAAGCGCGCCGCCCGGAAAGGCCGATTGCGGGATTGACTGAAAGCCCCCCTTGGTCACGGCGCGTGCGCCGTAGGCGACGCGCTTTCCGCCCCGGAGCACCTTTGCGATTTCGGGATGGTGCTTGAACCGCTGGAACTCCATGTAGGGGAACAGGTGCGGGTTCCGGTAGTTCAGGTCGACAATGTAGCCGACATAGACCTGGTTGTTGTCGAGGTGGTACATGAAGGACCCGCCTGATTGCCGGAATCCCAGCGGCCAGCCGAGCGTGTGCAGCACCAGGCCCTCGTCATGCGCCTCGGGGAGCACCTCCCAGATTTCCTTCATGCCGATACCGAACTTGGGCACGTCGGAATCGGCGTCGAGCGAGTATCTTGCGATCACCTGCTTGGAGAGCGATCCGCGCACGCCTTCCGACAGAAAGACGTACTTTCCGTGCAGTTCCATGCCGGGTTCATAGCCTTCGGACGGCGTGCCGTCGGGATTCTTTCCGAACTCTCCGGCCACCACGCCCTTGACCTCGCCGGCATCGCCAATCACCAGTTCGGAACACGCCATGCCGGGGAAGATCTCGACCTCCAGGGCTTCGGCCCTGCCGGCCATCCAGCGACACACGTTCCCCATCGACACGATGTAGTTGCCATGGTTGTTCATCAGCGGCGGCATCATGAAATTGGGCACCCGGATCTTCCCCGCCTCGCCAAGCAGCCAGAACCTGTCCTTCTTCACTTCGACGCTGATCGGCGCGTCCATTTCCTTCCAGTCCGGAAACAGCCGGGTCAGCCCGCTCGGATCCAGGACGGCGCCCGAAAGAATGTGGGCGCCGACTTCGGAGCCCTTTTCCAGAACGACGACATCCAGGTTCGCATCCAGCTGCTTGAGCCGAATGGCGGCGGAAAGCCCGGCCGGGCCCGCACCCACGATCACGACATCGTATTGCATGCTCTCGCGTTCGATCACGGACATGGTTCTTTCCCTCTGGGTTTGGTGCCGCCATGCCTATTGGTCCCACGCCTTGTGGTCAATCGGGTGCCCTGATGTCGTGTGAGGACATCCGCTCGACCCATGACCGGCGCCTTGCTAGAAAGTGAAGGCGAAACAAGCTAACGTGGGTGCCATGGACAAGATACCGCTGACCCGCGCGGGACACATCGCGCTGAACGACGAATTGAAGCGGCTGAAGAGCGTCGACCGCCCGAAGATCATCCGCGCGATCGCCGAGGCCCGTGAGCACGGCGACCTGAGCGAGAACGCGGAGTACCATGCAGCCCGCGAGCGTCAGAGCTTCGTCGAGGGGAGGGTGAAGGAACTCGAAGCGGTCTTGTCGCTGGCAGACGTGATCGATCCTGCCTCGCTCTCCGGCTCGGTGAAGTTCGGGGCAACCGTAATGCTGGTCGACGAGGACACGGACGAGGAAAGATCCTACCAGATCGTCGGTGAGCCGGAGGCCGACGTCGAAAGCGGCCGTCTCAATCTCAGGTCGCCGCTTGCACGTGCGCTGATCGGCAAGGACGTGGGCGACAGCGTCGAAGTGAACACGCCGGGTGGCGGGAAGAATTACGAAATCCTCAAGATCGAGTTCGTCTGAAAAAATGTCTGACGCGCGAGTTCAACCAGAGAATGTCCATGAACGCCATTCTGGCGTCTTGCCGGAACCTTGGCTCGGCCTCGAGAACATGGTCGCGATCCTTGCCACGGTCATCTGGATCGTGCTGTGTGCAGTCCTTTTCTGGTCGGCTGAACCGCTCGCAGACGTACTTCAGGTCCCGCTCCTCCAGGTCGCAATTGCCGTGTCCGTGGCGTTGCCTGCGGCAATGATCTGGGTCATCGCGTTCACGATGAAGAACGCGCGCATCTCGCGGGGGCAGGCCGAGCGGCTTCTTCATGCCGTGAGATCCATGCGAGAGGCCCAGGCCGCCCAAGCCGGGAGGGACGCGGCAGCGGACCCAGGCATCCAGCGGAAGATCGGCGAACTTGCCGACGGCCAAGAGCGTCTCGAGGCGACCCTGGCAGAAATGCTCGATGCGGAGGGCATAGCGGATCCGGAAGCCGGGAAGCCGACGATTCTTCGGCGACAGGAACCGCTTGAGCAGGAGGAGAGCAAGCCCCTGACGGTCGCGGAGCTCATTCAGGCCATGAATTTTCCTGACACCGCCGAGGACATGAAAGGGATGGCCGCCTACAGGCGGGGCCTCAAGGACCAGACAATTGGCGGCTTGATCCGCGCCAGCGAGGACATCCTGACGCTGTTCAGCCGTGAAGCCATGTACATGGATGACCTGACCGCGAGCAGCACGCGACCAGAGACATGGCGAAAATACGCCAACGGCGGACGCGGACAGGAGATCGCTGAACTTGGCGGGGACATTGATCGCGAGTGCCTGGCGCTTGTTGAAGAGCAAATGAACCAGGATTCCGTCTTCCGCGATGCGGCGGAGCACTTTCTGCGCAAATTTGACAAGACGTTTTCCGAATTGTCCGACCATCTTTCCAACCAGGAGATTTCCGCGCTGGCGGACACGAGAACGGCGCGCGCGTTCAGGCTCCTGGGCAAGGTTACAGGCCTGTTCGAATAGGCTGATTGAAGGGCCGCCTTGCCTGGATCAGCCGTGTTCCTTGAGCAAGCGCTGTTTCTGGCGGTTCCAGTCGCGCCTGGCTTCGACTTCGCGCTTGTCGTGCTGCTTCCTGCCCCGAGCCACGCCGAGTTTTATCTTCGCGATGCCCTTGTGATTGAAGTACATGACCAGGGGAACGAGCGTCATGCCCTTGCGTTGTGTTGCGTTCCAGAGATCGGACAGTTCCTTTCTTGAAACAAGGAGCTTGCGCCTGCGGCGATCTTCATGTCCGAACATGGCCTGCTCGTACGGCGCGATATACGCATTGACCAGCCAGAGCTCCCCGCTTTCGACCGCTGCATAGCTCTCGGCAATGTTCGACTGCCCGGTACGAAGCGACTTGACCTCGGATCCCATGAGCAAGATGCCGCATTCAATGTCGCTCTCGATCGCGTAGTCACGGCGCGCGCGTCGGTTTTCCGCGATCACCTTGTAGTTCGGGTTTTCTTTCGGCTTTGTCATAGCTGAACCGGGATAGTGGGTCCTGCCGGCCCTGTCCAGAATCCGCGTCAAGCGTCCCAGGCCACGGGGACGGCAACAGGCCCTCGGAATGCCCAGCCGAACAACCTGACGCTTCCTGCCAGCCTGAGCCCAGGCAGCGAGCCAAAGAGCATCGGCAAGGCCACCTCCGAGATCAGGCATCGCGAGGCAGCGGCACCCGCACAGAAATGCGGACCGGCGCCAAAGGGGATGGCCGCAGACGTGTCGCGCGTGATGTCAAAGGCGTCGACTCGATCAAAATGTGCCTCGTCCCGACCGGCCGAGGAAAACATCAGGAAAGCACGTGCCTCCGGCTCAAGCACGATGCCGTTGATCTCGTCGCGTCGCGCAACCCGTCGAGGAGACATTCCGATTGGGCTGTGCAGACGCGCGTATTCGGAGAAGGCCATTTGCCAAGTCGCGGTGCCTTGCCGGACGAGTTCCAGCTGGTCCGGATGGTCAAGGAGTGCCCAGGCGGTTCCAGCAATCGCGTCTCTCGGTTCGTTCTGGCCTCCCGAAATCACCAGCTTCACGTTCGCCCGGACACTTTCCATCGGCAGGCCCGCCTCGAGCTGAACCGCGAGCGCCGACAATTCGGGCGGCGAGTCCAGTTGCCGATCGACGTGGTCGTCGATCAGCGCCGTTGCCGAATGGCAGCGCGCCTCGACGTCCGCGTCTCCGGAGTAGTTGGCGCATCCGTCGATCATTCCCTGGGAACTGCCGTCCATCTCCTCGATGGTCATCGAGGTGAGGCCGGTAATGGCCTTCAGCGCTTCCGCCGAGACAGGCATTGCGAAATCGCGGACGAGATCACAGCGCCCGCGCGGCCGGATTTCCTCAAGGACGCGTGTCGCCGCCGCCTCGAACTTCGGTTTCCAGTGATCGGCGACTGTGCGCGGGCTGAACGTGGGAAACAGTGCCCGGCGCTCCCGCATGTGTGCCTCGCCGTCCTTGCGCATCATGTTCTGCCCCATGAGGACAGTCATCAATCCGCCGGGCTGGTCGGACGAGAAGACGTCCACCCTCTTCTCGTGGCGATGGATGTCGTCGCGCCGCGTGAACAGGACCGCGTCCAGTTCGGGAACGTGCGCAATCGGCGCCTCCTTTCGCATCCTGGCAAGATCAGGATACGGATTCGACGCAAAGTTCGCGAGATCGATGTGGAATTCCGGCGCACTTGCCATGCTCGTGACGGTAATCGCCCTTGCGCCGGTTTCAACCACGTTTGGCCGGTTGACGTCATGTTCCCTTCGGGAAAGGCTCAGGACCATGCTTTTCCAACTCGTGCTTGGCGCTGCGCTGACTCTCGCGACCGTCCTCATTGTCGCCATGGCCTGGTGGGCAATGGAAGCCGCATTGCTTCGCCTCCAGGCTTGGACGGCCAGGCCGCCTCTTGGGCCTCGGCTCATTTCGGTCCTGGTTCTTGTGCTGATTTGGACTCTCTGCATGATTGCTGCCGCCGTCTGGCTCTGGACCGTGGCATTCCATCGTCTCGGTGTTTTCGCGAGCGTCGAGGAGTCGGCCTATTTCGCGCTCGTGTCGTTCACGACGCTCGGATTCGGCGACATACTCTTGCCGGTGGATTGGCGGCTGCTGGGTGGGGTCGCAGCAGCCAACGGCCTTCTGTTGTTCGGCCTGCTCACGGCAATTCTCGTCGAGACAATTCGTGGCGTCCGCATCAACCAGCGAGGCCGGAAGTGACCCGCCATTTCTTGGCGGTTCACGGAGAGAGTTCTTGCGGCGGATTCGACCGAAACCCGATGAATCGCCGGGTCCGGTATCCCCGTTGATTACGAGGTTGATCGAGCTTCCGTCGTCAAGTCAGCTTGGCGGCAGATCATTGCCAATTTGGTAGTGGATGCCGTTTTGAGCGCTACACAGAGGTCAGCGACCTCCTCCTGAAGCGGCGTATCCTGCGAGTTGAACCGATGATGGTCAAACTGGCTGCCTAAGCCGAACTTGACATAGGCATCTGCCTTATCTCAAAAACATGGGTGTTTTCTGAGATAGTGAATGCCTTCTGCCGGGGAACTTGAGATAAGTCTGTGCAAATCCAAGAATCTCAGGCGCTTTTTGAGATATGAACATCGCGGACTTCACGTCGGGCCGGCCCGAGGACAGGTATAGGTACAAAGCCTTCCTGCCAGAACGCATCTGCCACGAATGGGTTATCGCCGACCCGGAGCTGTCAGAGCTTCTGGGCCGCGCCGACCGTGCGCTTGGAGAACTCAACGCCTTTGCCCAACTGATCCCGGACATCGAGTTCTTCATCCGAATGTATGTGGCCAAGGAAGCCATGCATTCGTGCCGGATCGAGGGCACGCAGACCAACATCGAGGACGCGTTCAAGGATACCGACGACCTGGATCCTGAAGAGCGCGACGAGTGGGCAGAGGTGCAGAACTACATCAGCGCATTCAACTTCGCGATTGAAGCGCTGGAGAAGTTGCCCCTGTCCAACCGCCTGCTGCGCCAGACCCATGAAATTCTGATTTCCGGTGTTCGAGGTGAACACAAGCAGCCGGGGCAGTTTCGCAAAAGCCAGAACTGGATCGGCGTGAGCTTCAAGAACGCAGTCTTCATTCCACCACACCACGATCATGTGCCGGACCAGATGGGCGATCTGGAGGCATTCTTGCATGCCGATAACATCTATGTGCACCCTTTGGTGCGCATCGCGATCGGACACTACCAGTTCGAAACGATCCACCCGTTTCTGGACGGCAACGGACGTTTGGGGCGCCTGATGATATGGGAATTATATACGAAAGTCACATCGTGGCTTCGTATTGATTTCACGGGTCGTCGAAGTGGCCAACGCCAACGCTCCTCGCCGTGCAGATGCGCCAATCCCGGACGCCTCGTCATGTTTGCCCCTTCAGCGGGCCGGTTCAGCAGGGCCTTGGCCCTCAAACTCTGTTGCTGAGATCGGCAAGGCAACGCCTC
>JAJEFO010000036.1 GCA_022820365.1 Silicimonas sp. | reverse complement strand
TGGCGGCGGCGGTCCCGGCACAGGAATGAACCGGGGAGGCGGCGGCATGCAAGCGACGGGTTTTCCACAGGATTCCGCCTGCAACTTATCCACAGCCACCTCCTCTGTTCACTTCTGATTCTCCGATCATACGAGGGCGTTCTTCAGCAGCATCAGCATCGTCTCCGGCGTCAAGGCCGGGGACGGCACGCTGCACGTCCCGTCCCTCGGCGCGCTGAGGATACGTCGCAGGGGCGGGAACCCGCATCCCGACGGCAGGCCCGTCTCCGCGGTCCTGAAGCGCGAGCTTGGCAAGTGGCACGCCGTCGTCTGCTACGCCGTCAAGATCGAGGAGCCCGTCGACGACGGGCACGTTCTCGGGCTGGACCGGAACGGAGGCCAGGTCGCGGACAGCGACGGCGCGCTTCACGAGATGCCGGACATGAAGCGTCTCGACGCGCAGGCCCGGCGCCTGCAGCGCAGGCTTTCGCGGCGCCGGAAGGGAAGCAAGAGGCGCGAGAAGGCGAAGCGGCACCTGGCGAAGGTGCGGCGCAAGATCGCGAACAAGCGACAGAACTGGCACCACCATGTGAGCAGGAAACTTGCAGGAAAGGCCGGGACCGTCGCGGTCGAGGGGCTGAACGTGAAGGGGATGACGCGCTCCGCGAAGGGCACCGCCGAGGAGCCCGGCACGATGGTGGCGCAGAAGGCCGGCACCAACCGCGTGATCCTGGACACGGGCTGGACGGCGCTCAAGGGGATGCTGGAATACAAGGCGGCGAACGTGATCGTCGTTCCCGCCATGAACACGTCGAGGAAATGCCACGAGTGCGGCGCGGTCGAAGCCGCGAACCGCAGAACTCGGGACGATTTCGGATGCCTGGCCTGCGGCCATGCTGCCCATGCCGATCTCAATGCGGCGAAGAACATCCGCGACAGGGCGCTGGAGCGCCTTGCCGCGATGAACGAGACGTCAGGGGCTGGCGTATCTGCACGGCGAGAGGCGTTTGCGTTGGCAACCTCGTATGACCCGTGAAATCAATGCTTGCGGCGGACTTACGGTCCGTCAAGCAATGTATATAAACCCCATATTCTGGGAACCCCCGGTTCGAGGCAAGCCCATGATGAATTCCGTCGGGCCTGCACCTCGCAAATGGCGGGTAGTTGACGCAAAATTGCAATCGGACCGCAATCGCGATCATCTCGTCTTGGTGAGTTCTAGCTGCTGAGGCTTATGTCCAATACTAGAAAGAGCGTCCGACGCGTCGCGCCGACGCTCGACAGGCCACCACCCGAGGGTGGCGGCTCAGCGGCATTGGCTGCGCGGTTGCGCGGTTGCGCGACTCGGCATCCAGTTGCTGGCACCGGTTCAAGCTGTCCTTGTGCTCGCGGATCATCGGCAAAGGCCCATGCCGCCGACTTGAACTTCGACGACGTGCAGTCGGGTGCTTGCCATATGCGAAGTTCCCAACTATAGACCTGCCGTCGAAACGGCGGTAACGGTCGTGGGCAAAGGACTTGAGCAGGGTCGGTCGAACACCGGCCCTTCTTGTTTGGCACCCGCGCCTGATTGTCACGCACCAACTCAAGACCGGCGGAACCAACCGCCTGGCCGGAAAACACGAATAGAGGAACAAAAGGCCACATGGCTCAAAACGCAACCATGGAGGAATTCGAGGCCCTCCTTGACGAAAGCCTCGAAATCGACACGCCCGACGAGGGATCTGTCGTCAAGGGCAAGGTCATTGCCATCGAAGCCGGACAAGCGATCATCGATGTCGGCTACAAGATGGAAGGCCGGGTCGAACTCAAGGAATTTGCAGGACCGGGTGAGGACCCTGAGATCGACGTCGGTTACGAGGTCGAGGTCTTCCTTGACCGCGTGGAGAACGCACGCGGCGAGGCAGTGATCTCCCGCGACAAGGCTCGCCGCGAGGCAGCCTGGGACAAGCTAGAAAACGCTTATGCCGACAAGGGCGAAGTCGAGGGCGCTATATTCGGCCGGGTCAAAGGCGGGTTTACCGTTGACCTTGACGGCGCCGTAGCGTTCCTGCCCGGCAGCCAGGTCGATGTGCGTCCGGTACGCGATCCCTCGGAAATCATGGGGATGAAGCAACCCTTCAAGATCCTGAAAATGGATCGGCGCCGTGGCAACATCGTCGTCTCGCGCCGCGCGATCCTGGAAAAGGAGCGCGAGGGTCAGCGCAGGGCGGTCATCGAGAGAATCAAGGAAGGCGACGCGGTTGACGGCGTGGTCAAGAACATCACCGAATACGGAGCGTTCATCGACCTCGGCGGCGTTGACGGCCTGCTCCATGTCACGGACATGGCGTGGCGAAGGGTCAGCCATCCGTCCGACATCGTCAAGATAAACGACACCGTGAAAGTGCAGATCGTCAAGATCAACCAGGAAACCCAGCGGATCTCGCTCGGAATGAAGCAGCTTCAGGAAGATCCGTGGGATGCGGTGGAGCGCAACTACCCGCTTGACTCGATTCATCATGGCCGCGTGACCAACATCACGGACTACGGCGCGTTCGTCGAGCTGGAGCCTGGTGTCGAGGGCCTGGTCCACGTCTCGGAAATGAGCTGGACCAAGAAGAACGTCCATCCAGGCAAGATCGTTTCGACCTCGCAGGAAGTTGACGTCATGGTGCTCGAGATCGACAGCGCGAAACGGCGCGTGTCCCTGGGTCTCAAGCAGACCCAGCGGAATCCCTGGGAGGTGTTTGCCGAAACCCATCCGGTCGGCTCGCATGTCGAGGGAGAGGTCAAGAACATCACGGAATTCGGTCTCTTTGTCGGCCTCGACAACGACATCGACGGGATGGTGCACCTCTCCGACATTTCCTGGAATCGACGCGGCGAGGAGGCCATCCAGGAATTCCGCAAGGGTGATGAGGTCAAGGCGGCCGTCACGGAGGTGGATATCGAGAAGGAACGCATCTCGCTTTCGATCAAGGCGCTCGACGACACATTCTCGCAAGCGGTCGGCGGCGTGAAGCGCGGTTCGATCGTCACCGTCGTGGTGACGGCGATCGAAGATGGTGGAATCGAGGTGGAATACGGGGGCGCAAAGTCCTTCATTCGCCGTTCGGACCTCTCGCGCGACCGCGCCGAGCAGCGCCCGGACCGGTTTTCCATCGGCGACAAGCTGGACGTGCGGGTCACCAATATCGACGCCAGGTCGCGAAAGCTCAATCTCTCGATCAAGGCCAGGGAGATCGCCGAGGAGAAAAAGGCCGTCGAGCAATACGGATCGTCCGATTCCGGTGCCTCGCTCGGCGACATCCTGGGCGCGGCCCTGAACAAGGACGACAACTGACTGGTGCAAGGCGGGGCGCGGTTCGCATCGCGCTCCCGAAGGGCCTCGCCCCGAACCGACATTGCAGCTTCGGGGGTGTTCGTCGCGCTTGGTTCAGTGCGACGACCTGCGGTTCGTCCGTGTCATGGTTCGCGCCGGCCTCGGGTCTCGCGAGCAATGCCGCGCGATGGCGCATCGTTCACATGGTGCCGGGCCTGCTGGAGATTCACCACTGCAGGCGCGTCTTGCCAACGGAAGCGGCCTGCCGCATATCCCGACAATGACTGACCTGTCGCATATCCGCAATTTCTCGATCGTCGCCCATATCGATCACGGGAAATCGACGCTTGCCGACCGGCTCATCCAGATGACGGGCACGATGGCGGAGCGGGACATGAAGGAGCAGGTCCTCGACGCCATGGACATTGAGCGCGAACGCGGCATCACGATCAAGGCCAACACGGTTCGCATCGAGTATCCTGCAACGGACGGTCAAACATACATCCTGAACCTGATAGACACTCCTGGGCACGTGGATTTCGGATATGAGGTCAGCCGCTCCATGCAGGCGGTCGAGGGGTCGCTTCTTGTCGTCGACGCCTCGCAGGGGGTCGAGGCGCAGACGCTGGCCAATGCCTATCAGGCCATAGACGCCGATCATGAGATCGTGCCCGTGCTGAACAAGATCGACCTGCCTGCTTCCGACACCGGCCGAGTCAGCACGCAGATCGAGGAGGTGATAGGAATCGACGCCACCGACGCGATCCAGATTTCCGCGAAGACCGGCGAGGGTGTGCCCGAACTGCTGGAAGCAATCGTTCGTCGCCTTCCCGCGCCTCGCGGCGACGCGGATGCCCCCCTCAAGGCCATGCTGGTGGATTCACGCTACGATCCCTATCTTGGCGTGGTCGTCATGATTCGGGTCGTCGACGGGAAGATCCGCAAGGGTGACCAGATCGTCATGATGCAGACCGGCGCCAGGTACCGCATCGACCGGCTCGCCGTCCTCAAGCCCGAAATGGCGGACGCTGCGGAACTCGGGCCCGGCGAAATCGGCGTTCTCACGGCATCCATCAAGCAGGTGCGGGATACCCGCGTCGGCGACACGATAACGCATGAGCGCAATCCCACGCGGGAGCCGCTTTCCGGCTTCAAGCCCTCGCAGCCCGTCGTGTTTTGCGGCCTGTTCCCGGTCGACAACGGCGAATTCGAGGCTCTCCGCGATGCAATCGGGAAGCTCGCCCTCAACGACGCGAGCTTTACCTCCGAGATGGAGACGTCTGCCGCCTTGGGTTTCGGCTTCCGCTGCGGCTTCCTCGGCCTTCTGCACCTGGAGGTCGTCCGTGACCGCATTGAACGCGAGTACGACATTGAACTCATCACGACCGCGCCGTCGGTGATCTACCATGTCCACATGCGCGACGGATCCATGCTGGAGCTGCACAATCCGGCGGACATGCCCGACCCTGCGAACATCGACCATGTCGGGGAGCCGCGCATCAGGGCCACGATTCTCGTGCCCGACGATTATCTTGGCGACGTATTGAAGCTTTGCCATGACCGCCGTGGCGTTCAGGAAGAGCTCAGCTACGCGGGTTCCCGCGCCGTGGTGACCTATGATCTGCCGCTGAATGAAGTCGTCTTCGACTTCCATGACCGCTTGAAGTCGGTCACGAAAGGGTATGCGAGCTTTGACTATCAGCTTGCGGGCTATCAGATGGACCACCTTGTCAAGATGCAGGTCCTCGTCAACGAGGAGCCCGTCGACGCGCTCTCGATGATGGTTCATCGCGACCGGGCCGAGGCCCGGGGCCGCGCAATGTGCGAGAAGCTGAAGGAACTCATCCCCCGCCACATGTTCAAGATTCCGATCCAGGCCGCGATCGGTGGCCGAATCATCGCCCGCGAGACCTTGTCGGCGCTGCGGAAGGACGTGACAGCCAAATGCTACGGCGGCGACGCAACGCGCAAGCGCAAGCTGCTGGACAAGCAGAAGGCAGGGAAAAGGAAGATGCGCCAGTTCGGGAAGGTGGACATCCCGCAGGAGGCGTTCATCGATGCGTTGAAGATGGGCGAGTGAACCGGGAGTGCCTTTGCAGGTCACTTCGTGGCCTTGGTCCCTGACGGCTGGCGGCCTGTTGTCGTTTCCGACTCCCTCCGTCGGCCGCTGGTCGGGTCGCCGACGCCCGGATCGGCGAATCAGTCTGAAGGCAAAAGGGTCCAAGAGTTCCGGATGAGTCGGCGGAATCGTAGTCGAAACGCGGAATCCGCCCCGACCTGACGAATTTTCCTGCCTTGGATGCGCCAAGAAGTTTTCCCCGTCCAGCACGTTGCCGCGATTTGGTTTTTCGACTTGTCCACAAGCTTTTCCCCAATAAATCCAACGATTTATCCCCAAGAAATTTCGCCGACAATGGAAATTTCTCTTGCGGCGAATCGCTTGGCTTGCGACTGTTCCATTACCGCTAGGCGTCTCCGGACGGCGGCGGGTGCAAGGCCTTAAGAGCCGGAGCAAAACGGATCGGAGCGTCAGCTCCAGGAAGGGAAGCAAAGGTTCAGGGACTGGGCAAAAGAAGAAGGATTTTCGGATTCATCTTCGACGGCATCGGAACCTTGGTCGTTGCGTGGTAGCGGATCGCGAGATTCGCTGCATACCGGGCCAGACGCCCTTCGGGGAGAAAGGCACGGGGAAGGCGTCAGGGTGTGTCGGCAACGGCACGATGCAAGGACCGCGTCCAAGCACCTGACGCCTTCTTGATTCTTGTGCTTGATCGGCAGAAGCAACGAGCCCGGGCATTTTGCCCGGGCCTCGCCTGCGTCAAGTGATGCATCCGCGTCCTATCGCACCTGTGGTCGCACGCATACACCCATATATTGTGGATGGCAACCAAATCTTGCGAAATTTGCTGAATTCCTCTCAATGGCTTGGGTGTGGAAGTCCGAGACCAGTGCACATCCGGATGCGCCAGCGCAAGATCAGGCGTCCAGAAAGGCCGTCACTGCAGCTTCGAACGCGCGGGGATTGTCGGCGTGAAGCCAGTGGCCGGCGCCGGGAATCCTGGCGAACCGCGCATTCGGAAAGAGCGCCTTGATGTGGTTTCGATGCGCGGTCGAGACGTACGTGCTTTCGGTGCCGGCCAGGAACAGGGTCGGCCCTTCGAACATGCCACCGAGTTCGGGGAATCCAATGATGCGCGGCATTTCGCGTTCCAGCACGTCGAGGTTCAGGCGCCAGCGTCTCGCCTTCACGTCGAGCGATTGGAGGAGAAAGGCGCGCACGCCGGAATCATCGATTCGTTCGGCCAGCTGCGCATCCGCATCCCGGCGGCTATTGACCTGGTCAAGCTCGACGGCGCGCATCGCGTCAATCATGGACTGCTGCGTGTGCGTGTAGGTCACGGGCGCGATGTCGGCGACAACCAGCTTGCTGAGCAAATCTGGACGGGTCAGCGCGAGGGTCATGGCCGCCTTTCCGCCCATGGAGTGTCCAAGGACATCGGTTCTTCCGTCGATGATGTCGGCGAGGTCCGCAGCCATGTCGGGGTAGCCGTGGGCATCGGACCAGTCACTCGCTCCGTGGTTTCGCATGTCGACGGCCGTGACGTGCCGGGTCGCAGAAAGGCGCTTGGCAACGACGCCCCAGTTTCTGGCCGAGCCGAAGAGCCCATGGGCGATCAAGAGCGGGGCGCGTCCGGTCGAATTGCCATGCGCGATCGTGTGAAGCATGTCCCCCCTGTAGCGACCTGCGCCTGGGGCCGCCAGTGCGCAAAGGTCGCGGGCGCACGGTCCTCCATGTAACAGGCAGTTTTCATTTCCGCATCGGTGTGAAACCTTCGCCCGGTGACGGATGCTCCTGCACTTTTGCCGCTTGGCCCGGACGGGGTGCTCGTGCGGTTTGCCGACCGGTTGAGCGAGCCCGCAAACCGGGCTGCGCTGGCGTTTCGTGCCGATCTCGAATCTTCCGGAATTCAAGGCATTGCCGAAACCGCCTCGTCGCTTGCCTCGGTGCTCGTGAGATTCCGGCCCGACGTCATCGCGCGCAAGGCGCTGGAAGGCGAGCTTCGCTCAAGGCTGGCCGAACATGACTGGAAGGAGGCTTCCCTTCCGGCGGGGCGGCGGCTCTGGCGCGTGCCGGTCGCCTTCGGCGGCGCTCACGGGCCTGACCTGGAAGAGGCGGCGGACGCGGCGGGTCTTGCGCCCGACGCGGCCATCGGGGACATTTGTGCAGCGCGCCTTCGCGTTCTCGCGCTCGGTTTTGCGCCCGGCCAACCCTATCTCGGCTTTCTGCCTGAGCACTGGGACATTCCTCGAAAGGGCGACGTGACGCACGAAGTGCCACGAGGGGCCATCGTCGTTGCTGTGCGCCAGGTTATCCCCTTCGCCAACGCTGCGCCCACTGGCTGGCGGCAGGTCGGACGGACGGCATTTCGCTGTCATGATCCAGGGCGTGATCCGTCCATTCCTCTCAGGCCGGGAGACGAGATGGAGTTCCTGCCCGTCGAAGGACGGACGCTGGATCGTCTGCTGGAAGACGCGTCACCCCTTGGCGGCGCCGAAAGGTCAGAGATTTCATGACGGCCGGGCTTGTCGTGGAACGGACCGGACCCGCCGTCTCGATCCAGGACCTGGGACGGCCTGGATGGCTGAAGTCAGGGCTCTCGCGTGGCGGAGCGGCGGACAGGTCCGCTTTCATCGAAGGGTTGGCCCTGCTTGATCTGCCCCTTGGCACAGCGGGCATCGAGATGGCGGAATTGGGCGGACGGTTCCGGTTCCAAGTGCCCATGCGGTTTGCCCTGACGGGCGCGGCGATGAAGGCAACGCTTGACGGGGAGAGACTGGATGTCGGCGCAAGCCGTTTCGCGGCAGCGGACGCGGTGCTGGATGTCGGAGCCGCCGAGAGGGGCGTCTACGCCTATCTGCATGTGGCTGGCGGAATTGCCACGTCGGTCGTGAACGGAGGGAGAGGGTTCCATGGGACCGGGGGGCTTGGGCGGTTGCTGCGGGCGGGCGACTTGCTTCCCGTCGCGCCGGATCCCGTGCCGAATTCACCGCCGACAAGGCTGGAACGCCAGGCCGGAACCGGTCCGGTCCGGGTCATGCCGGGCCCGCAAACCGGCCTGTTTGACCGCGGCATGCTGAATTTGTTCGAGGCTGCGGTCTTCACGCGCAACCCACGTGCCAACAGGCAAGGTGTCCGGCTTGATCACGACGGCGCACCGTTCTCGACACGGGCACAGCTAAACCAGGTCTCGGATTTCATTGCGGAAGGCGACGTTCAGATGACGGGGGACGGCACGCCGTACGTGCTTCTGGCGGAGTGCCAGACCATAGGCGGCTATCCCCGAATCGGGACCGTCCTGCCAGTGGACCTGCCGAAGGTGGCACAGGCCCGGGCGGGCGAGGAATTGAGGTTTCGTTTCGTCACCGTCGATGAGGCTGAGGCGGCCTGGCAAAGCGACGGGGATATTCTCGCGTCACTGAAGCGGTCCCGGATTCCCCACATCCGGGATCCGCAGGACATCGCGGATCTGCTGGCCTATGACCTGATAGGGCGACCACCGGAAGACGTCGCAGGAGATTGAGCGGTTGCGAACACGCTGCATCGCTCGACCGGGCAGCAGCAGCAATTCGGCTACTCGCGGGCGCGAAGGACGCGCGCCGGCCGGGCGGAAAGCGGCCCCCAGGCAAAGACCAGGCCGGCGGCGAGCGTGGCCGCGACCCCGCCCGCGACGATCAGGAGCGCCGAGACGGGCTCGAATCCGTATTCGACCTCCATCACGAAGCGCATCACGCCCCAGCCCGCAAGACCGCCTGCAATGATCGCGACGATGCCGGCGGCAGCCCCCAGTACGGCAGAGCGCATGGCGAAGCTCCGCAGGATCGTCCTGCGCGGCGCCCCAAGCGTCTTCAGGACGGCGGCTTCGTAGGTTCTTGCATGCGCGCCTGCGGCCACTGCGCCGATCAGCACGACGACGCCCGTCAGGAGGGTTGCGAGCGCCCCGTAAGTGATTGCCGCCGCAATGCCGGCGAGTATTTCGGTTATGCGTCCGATCGCGTCGCTGACGCGGATCGCGGTAACGTTGGGATATTTGCCTGAGATATCGCGAAGAATTTCGACTTCGGCATCGGCATCCGCATAGACTGTCGAGATGAAGCTGTGCGGCGCACCTGCCAGCGCATCTGGGTTCATCGAAAGGATGAAGCCGATTCCGGCTGACGAAAAGTCCACCTCGCGGAAACTCGTCACCATGGCCGTGATGTCCCGGCCAAGGATGTTGACGGTGATTTCGTCGCCTAGGGCGAGACCGAGTTCGAGTGCCTCTTCCGTGGCAAAGCTCACTTGCGGGACGCCTTGAAATCCTTGGGGCCACCATTCGCCATGTGTGATCACCGTTCCGTCCGGCGGCCGGTCCGAGTAGGTGACGCCGCGGTCGCCTTGCAGGACCCAGTGATCGCCACCGGTTTCCGAGGCTGGCCGCCCGTTGATCTCGGTGATGATCCCCCGCAGCATTGGCGCGCTCTCGATCTTCGAGACGGCAGGATTTTCGGACAGGCTTGTTCGAAACCCGTCCATTTGGTCAGGCTGGATGTCGACCATGAAGAACGCGGGCGCGCGCTCCGGCAGATCTCGCGCGATCGCGTTCCTGAGATTGGCGTCGATCTGGCCGATCGCGGCCAGCACGGTGAGGCCCAGGCCCAGTGACAGGACCACCGAAGTCGTCTCGCTTCCCGGGCCGCCGACCGCGCCGAGCGCGAGTCGCGCCGCACTCTTTCCCCGCGCGGCGGGAGCGAGACGGCGTGCCAGCAATCGGATCCCCCGCGCGGCAAGGACCAGCAGCGCGAATGCGCCAATCAAGCCGCCTGCAGTCGCCAGCGTGAGAATCCAGAGACCGGAGAGCATCGCAGCCAGGGACACGAGACCGGCAACCAGGAGCAGCGTAAGCGCGATCCATGCGGCGCGCGGCAACCCGTGCCGACGCTCGCCGTTCTCCCGAAACAGTGTTGCCGCCCGGACATCCTCCACGCGCCCCAAGGGCCAAAGCGTGAAGATGAGCGCTGTCAGGGTTCCGTAAAGCGCGGCTTCGGCAAGTGGCCGGGGATGAAGCGCGAACACGGCGGGAAGCGGCAATCTCTCCTCGATCACGGATGCCAGCAGGACGGGCGCGAGGCTTCCCGCGGCAATGCCGATGACAATGCCCAGAACCGTCAGGGCGCCGATCTGCAGAAAATATGTCTGGAAGATCGTCCGGCTGTCCGCGCCCAGGGTCTTGAGCGTGGCAATGACAGCAGTCTTTCGTTCCAGGTATGCCGTGACCGCGGCAGAGATTCCGACGCCGCCGACGGCCAGCCCGGCCAGGCCGACAAGGACGAGGAAGGTGCTCAGCCTGTCGACGAATGCCTGAACGCCGGGCGCTCCGTTTCTCCGGTCCCGCCAGCGAATCCCGGTGAAGAGTTCATCCGCCTCGGTCCTGAGAAGATCCAGGTTGGCCTGGTCGGTCAGCCTGAGCTTGTATTCGGTCTCGAAGAGCGTGCCCGCCCGGATCAGCCCGCTGTTCTCGAGCGCCCTGGTTCGCACGATCGTGCGTGGTCCGAGCCCGAAGCCTCCGCCCGCGTCGTCAGGTTCATCCATGAGCGCGGCCATGAGGACGAATTCCTGGGTTCCCAGGCGGAACTGGTCTCCCGGTTCCATGCCGAGGCGCGCCATCAGCAGAGGCGCCATGACGGCGCCCGGCAGGTCGCGCTCGCCGTCCAGGGCGGTGCCGATCGGCATGTCAGGTTCCAAAACGACACGCCCCAGAAGGGGATAGGAATCGTCCACCGCTTTCACCTGGGTCAGGCCCCGCTCAGCCGTGTCGCCTGAGCCGAACACGGCCATGGACCGGAAATCGACGAGCTCGGCAACTTCTTCCGCGACCCCGTCCATCCAGGCGCGCTCTTCCTCGCTGGCGAATCGATAGGTCAGTTCCAGTTCTGCGTCGCCGCCCAGGATCGTGGCACCCTCGCGTTCCAGCCCGGCACGGATTGCCTCCCGGACGCTTCCGACGGCGGTGATCGCGGCAACGCCCAGGACCAGGCAGGCGAGGAAGACGCGAAACCCGCGAATCCCGCCCCGCAGCTCTCGCCGGGCAATGCGGCTGGCAACGCGCAGGCTCAAACTGCCGCCGCCTGCCGGACTTCCGGCGCGAGCTGTCCGTCGAACAGGCGCACGACCCGATCGCAGCGCGCCGCGATTTCCGGCGCATGCGTGACGAGCACGAGCGTCGCGGCGTGCCGGGCATTCAGTCCGAAGAGCAGGTCCATGATTGCCTCGCCGTTGGCCACGTCGAGATTGCCTGTCGGCTCGTCCGCAAGGAGGATGTCGGGTCTCGGCGCGGCAGCGCGCGCGAGTGCAACGCGTTGCTGTTCGCCGCCGGACAGTTGCGATGGGTAGTGGTGGATGCGGTCTTCCAGTCCCATTGCGGCCAGTTCCTCGGCAGCCCGGTCGAACGCATCTTCCATGCCCGCCAGTTCCAGCGGGGTCGCGACATTTTCAAGCGCCGTCATCGTCGATATAAGGTGGAAAGACTGGAACACGACGCCCATATGCCTTCTGCGGAAGCGAGCGAGGGCGTCTTCGCCAAGGGCCGTGAGGTCGTTGCCCAGCGCGGCGACATCCCCGCCGGTTGCGCGTTCAAGCCCGCCCAGCAGCATGAGGAGAGATGATTTGCCCGACCCCGAAGGACCGACAAGGCCCAGCGCCTCTCCTCTCAAGACGTCGAGCGTGATTCCCTTCAGGATGTCGACCCGTCCGGCATTGCCGTCCAGCGAAAGGCGTGCATCTCGCAGGGAGAGGATCGTCTCGGCCATGGGTGCTCCGTTCTGGCGGTTACGAGAGGCATATGGGGTCATGCGCGTGGTGCGCAACGCCGGAATTGCAACATTTCTCTTCTTCGGGACCGCTTGGGCAGGACCCGCGACGATTGCCGCATTCGGCGACAGCCTGACCCAAGGCTTTGGCCTGGCTCCGGAAGACGGCTTCGTGCCGCAGTTGCAGCAATGGCTGGACGTGCAGGGCGCCAGCGCCGAACTGATCAATGCGGGCGTGTCGGGAGATACCACGGCGGGAGGCCTGAGCCGCATTGCCTGGACGCTGTCGGACGATGTGGACGCGCTGATCATCGCCCTTGGCGCAAACGACATGCTGCGCGGCATCGATCCCGGTGTCGTCCGGGCAAATCTCGACGGCATCCTGTCCGCGGCCGGGCGGCAGGACGTTCCGGTGCTGCTGATCGGAATGGACGCGCTTCCGAACTATGGCCCCGAATACAAATCCGCCTTCGATGCGATCTATCCCGAACTGGCCGCCAGGCACGGCGCGCTGTACCACCCGGATTTTCTCGGTGCGCTGGCCGCGCTTGGAGACCGGGCCGCTGCCCTCGAGGCATACATGCAGCCTGACGGCATGCATCCGAACCGGGACGGCGTGAAGCTCATCGTCGCTGACATCGGCCCATCGGTGCTTGAGCTCCTTGCCGAGATCGACTGAGCGGCGTCCCCGCTCGCGCACTTCAGGCGACGATTCCATGCCATGCACGGCTGCCGCCGCAGTCGCGTGTCACGTCGTTCAGGTAAGGCCCGGCTCGTCGAGCATGTGGCGGCCGGTTCTGTCTTCGACCTCGATCACCCAAATGTCGGGATCGAATTCGCGTTGCCGCGCGACTTTCTGGTCGACTTCCGCTTCGGGGCCTTCGGCAAGAACGACCCATTGCCGTTCGCCGCTGACAAGGTCGAACGAGCGTTGAAAGCAGGTCGCCAAACCGTCCAGCGTGTTGAGTTTCACGAGCACTGCGCCGGCCGTTGCGTCGCCTTTCCGCACGATGAACGCGGGAATCGCAGCCTGGCTAAGGCGCATCAGGTATGCGGCTATCCAGATTTCCGAAGTCAGGCGCGTCATGGCGCGCCGTCCGGAAACTCGAGACCCATCTCGCGGAAGCGTTCTGCCTCGTCCAGCCAGTTGCGGCGCACTTTTACGGTCAGGAACAGGTGGACCTTGCAGTTCAGGAATTCCGCGATTTCCCGCCGCGCCAGCTGTCCGACCACCTTGACCATCTCGCCTTTCTTGCCAAGCACGATGCCCTTGTGGCCGTCGCGCGCGACGTAGATCACCTGTTCGATCCGGACGGATCCATCCAGGTTCGTGTCCCAGGAATCGGTCTCCACCGTCAGTTGATACGGCAATTCCTGGTGCAGGCGCAGCGTAAGCGCCTTGCGCGTGATTTCCGCAGCGATCATCCGAAGCGGCATGTCCGCGACCTGGTCCTCGGGATAAAGCCATGGACCTTCCGGCAGTTCTTCGGCCAGCCAGCGGCGCAAGTCGTCCACGCCATCGCCGTTCTTCGCGGAAATCATGAAGGAACGCGCGAAGGGGAAGCTGCCATTCAATTCCTCTGCAAGGGACAGGAGCGCGATCCGCTTGACGCGATCGATCTTGTTGATGGCAAGCGCAACCGATGCGCGACCAGAGCCGTGCCGGAGTGAGTCCAGGATTGCAGTCATGCCGTTGGTCAGGCCGCGATGCGCCTCGACCAGAAGCACGATAATGTCTGCATCCGCCGCCCCGCCCCATGCCGCCGTGACCATGGCGCGGTCAAGGCGTCGCCGAGGCTGAAACAGGCCGGGCGTGTCAACAAGGACGATCTGCGCGTTTCCTTCGATCGCGATGCCGCGAATGCGTGTTCGCGTCGTCTGAACCTTGTGGGTGACGATCGCGACATCTGCCCCGACCATCCGGTTCAGCAGGGTCGACTTGCCGGCATTCGGCTCGCCGATCAGAGCCACGAAGCCTGCGCGTGTGGACATGCATGGGCGTCCTTCGAAACTGCTTGCTCGCATTTATGTGAATTCCCGTGCCTTCGCCAGTGCACTTCCAGTTGCCGCGTGCCTCCTGTTGACCCGAACTCGCGTCGGGACGGGGAGTTCAAGGAACGCTTGTCCTGGGTGCACCGGGCGAGGAGGAGTGATGTCGGAGCGCCCTGCGCTTGAGCGCATCGCGAAACCGTGCGTGCCCGAGCCGAAGGGACATCCCCCGCTGCTGAAGTGTGGCCGGACAGGCCGTGCCGAAGAGACGGTGCCTCAGAACCTGCGTGCGATGGAGAAATTGAAGATTGCCGTGGTGTCCCTGTCCGGCGGGACCGTGGTCAGCCGGAAATCGGTGTCACCCATGCGCGCCGAGAGCGTGGCGGACGCCAGAGGCAGGTAGCCGCCGATGTTTGGAATCCCGTAATCGTCCTTCAGGTCGATTGCCAGGGTCCGGTAGTATCCGAGGCCGGTGCTGAGCCCGCCCCGGATTTCCGCAGGGCCCAGCGTGAAGAGGGGTATGTGAATTCCGACGATGACGAACGGCGACACCTCATCGTAGCTGTTGTAGAAGACGCCGCCCTCGAGGTGCCATTCCGTGCCGGGCCGACGCTCCCACCGCATCCCGTAGCTCAGGCCGGGATTGAAGTTGTTGAGCGCATCGTTGCCGATATGCGCCGAGCCGATGACGACCCCAAAATAGCGTTCCTGCGCACTAGCCGTTCCGGCCAGCAGGAGCAGGAGGATGATTAGCACGCGCATTAGGATTCTGTACAAGGGAGAATGAGGGATTGCCAGAGGCTCGTTGTCGGGCAGGCCGATGCCCGCAGTTCCGATCTATTTGACCCTTCGGTGGCCGGCTGTCCGACGTCTGCCGGGGTCGGCGATCGTCAGGTTCGCGTCCGCGAGATTTGCCCGGGATGCATCGGATCCCTGTCTTGCCCTTGCCCCGGACACGCGCAATGGAGAGCATGTGGCGCAGGAAACTGCTCGGGAGGAGGCGTTTCATGAAGATCGTTCATCTTACCGACACGCACGTCGTCGCAGGCAAAGGTGTTCTGGCAGGTCTCGATCCCGTAGAGCGACTGCGAGCGGCGGTTGACTCGATAAATGCCGAACATGACGACGCGGCCTTTGTGGTCGTGACGGGTGATTTGTCGAATTCTGGGGACGTCGCCAGCTATGAAACGTTCGGCGCCGAGATACGGCGTCTCAAGGTGCCGTTTCACCTTCTGGTCGGCAATCACGACGACAGGAAGGAACTCGTCCGGGTCTTTCCCGACTTGCCCAGGGACAGCGAGGGGTTCGTTCAGTCCTGCGCCGCAACGCCGTTCGGTCGTTGCCTGTTTCTCGACACGCACGTTCCCGGATCAGGTGCCGGGGAATACTGTCCCGCGCGGCAGAATTGGTTGCGTGCGGAACTGGAACGCGATGCGGAGCCGGTCTTCCTGTTCATGCACCATCCGCCCTTTCCTGTGGGGATGCGAGGCATGGACGACATCAGGCTTGCCGATGGCGATGCCTTCCACGACATGCTGGCCCCTCACGTTTCGCGCATTCGGCATCTGTTCTTCGGCCATCTCCACCGGCCGGTCTGGGGCACATGGCGCGGAATCCCCTTTTCCTGCATGCGCGGGACGAACCACCAGGTCGCCCTTGATCTCGGCGGCAGGACGGACCGGGTTCTTGGCACCCGGGAGGCGCCCGCGTACGGAATTGTTCTCCTTTCCGACGACCAGGTGACAGTGCACATGCACGATTACACGAATGCGTTCAGCACCGTTCCAATCTGAGAGGTTGGGCAGGCCTTCATCTGCAACACGACGCGCTCAATTGCCTTGAACGGAAATCTGTGTCGCGACCGGCAAGGCGCAGTCAGGAAAGGACACTGTCCTGCCCGAATCGGATTCATCAAAAGTCGACCGCTCGGCCTTTTCTCTCCCAGTCGCCGTAGCGAACCGGATCCGGTCCCTCTGGGCCGCCGAATTCTTCGGGTCGATCCATGGCCTCCGCCTTCTTCTTTCGAAGCATTTCAGCGTCGGCGAGCGCACGCCGGGCTTCGGGAGGCAGGTCTTTCTCGGTCATGGAGGCTTCCTTGTAGAGGGGTTCCCGGCTGTTATAGGGTTCGATGAACTTCCCGCAAGGCATGGCGATGAAGAAAGCCGGGGCAGAAGTGCGGCGCGCAGCAGTCGCAGCGATGACATCGGTGACGGACCGGCGCCAGTTGCTGGACGTTGCGCTGGCACGAGCGACAGCGGAACTGGATCCCCCTGAGCGGGCAGGTGCCGGCCGTCTCGCGACTGGCGCGCTTCGTTGGGCGGGCCGCTCGGACAGGATGCTTGGCCCGTTCCTGAAGCGTCTTCCGGAAGATCATGTCATGAACCTGCTGCGGCTGGCCGTGTTCGAGATGTTCGTCGAGCATTCTCCGGCGCATGCGGTCGTCGACCAGTCCGTGTCTCTTGCTCCGCGCGGAAAGACAGGCCTGGTCAACGCCGTCCTGAGGAACGTGCTGCGTCGAGGAAACGACTGGAACAGCCTGCCCCTTCCCAATCTTCCGAAGTGGCTTCGCAGACGGTTTGTGGCTGCCTGGGGGCGGGACGCGGTGGTGGCAATGGAGGCCGAATTCGCAGCCGGGCCAATGCTCGATCTAACGCTGCGTGACCCCGGCGATGGGGAATCTTGGGCCAAGCGGCTTGGGGCGTCGCTGCGTCCGGATGGCGGCATACGCCTCCCAAGGACCCGGCAGGTTTCCGGTCTGCCGGGATATGCCGACGGCGCATGGTGGGTGCAGGATGCTGGGGCCGCGGTCGCGGCGCGCGTGCTTGATGCGCGATCCGGCGAATCCGTGCTTGATCTCTGCTGCGCGCCTGGGGGCAAGACCTTGCAACTGGCGGCGTCGGGAGCCGCTGTCACCGCGCTGGACGTCTCGAAGGAGCGAATGGCGCGGGTGGAGGAGAACCTGGCTCGCACGGGGCTCACGGCGACCTGCGTCGTGGCCGACGCATTGAACTGGACGTCGCAAGGGACGTTTGACGCGGTTCTCGTTGATGCCCCGTGCTCGGGAACAGGAACGCTCAGGCGGCATCCCGATCTCGTCTTCGTGCGCGACGGAAGCGGTATTGACGAACTCGCCGGGCTGCAGGCGCGGCTGATCGACCGTGCGCTCGTTGCGCTTCGGCCCGGTGGGCGGCTGGTCTACTGCACGTGCTCGCTTCTTCCTGAAGAGGGTGAGGATCAGGTTGCCTCGGCGCTGTCGCGACATTCGGATATCTCGATCGCGGTTCCGGTTGGCGACTGGATCGACACACGGTGGCGCACGCCGGACGGCATGTTGAGGATTCGCCCCGACCACTGGCGCAACGAGGGCGGAATTGACGGGTTCTTCGTGGCGCGCCTGGAAAAGCGTCCATGACGGCCTGGCGGCGATTCGCTATCCTCGCAATCCGGAGGCCGGGCAGGCTGCGTCCGTGCAGGGCGACGCGAATGTCCGGCACGGCATCCATGTTTCGGGTCAAGCAGGGATTCAGTCTTTTGCGGCGGTTTTTTTGGTGATCCCGATCCGGGCCTTCCACATCCTTGTCCATTATTTCGGGTAGATTCTCATCTCGGGCAAACTCGCCCTGGCCCTGCACTTCAAGGCAAATTTCCGACCGCAACACGACATAGTCCGGACTCCACCTGTCGACCCTCAACGAGGAAAGGAGTTCGGAATGAAGCATGCCAAATACAGTCAACTTTTTCGTTCACTTCCGGTGAAATCCTGCCCGTGGGCGGCGGGCATGACAGAGCGCTTCCGCCAAAAAAAGGACGCTCTCTCTGAAATGGGGGCATGACGAGCGCACTCTGTTGGAAAGACTGCAGCCTAGAGCCTCGAATTCCGACTTCGACGATGGAAGCAGATCCGTCACAAAGGCAAGGGATCGCCCGACCATGCCGCCTTGCCCGTACGCGCGCTGCGCCGAGGCCTGCGTCACCGTGACCACCGCATCGGCGGTCGCTGCCGTCGCCGTGTCGGCGACGCCGCCTCGCAGGGCCTGCCCGTTGTTGGCCGCCAGCACGGCCAGCCCCGCATCCAGGACGCTGAAGCGCGACAGGTAGCTTTGGGCAGAAACGAACGGAGCAGGCCCTGCAGCGCGGCGGGGGCCAGGGATAAGACGGAGGAAATTGCGGCCCCGCCGGGCGAAACGCACGCGGTCCATTGCGTCAGCCGCGCGGCACGAATGTCGAGGGTGCCGGACAGAGCCGCCGACGTGGGAGCGCAGGAGCGGCTCGGCTCAAGTATGTGCCGGAGAACTCCAGAGCGGTTGCAACACTCATCCCATGCATTGGCCTCTCCCCCGCGCTGAACATGTCCGCGAGCCGAAGCCGCGCGATCTGGCGGGCGTGATAAACAAGGAGAGACTCGCGTCGGCGCGACGAGATCCCGCTCTTGATCATACCGGATCGACGGCGCGAGAGCCGATTGACGGGCGTTGAAGTTGAACCTACATTGTCGGGACAAAGAGAGGAAGTGCCGTCGTGTTGAACTTCACCGATGTCACGGCGTCCCCGAACGAGAGGGCGACCGACAACATAGAGATGCGGGTCAAGCCGAGCGACAAGGAGCGCATTTCGCGGGCGGCCGAGCTGACCGGTGTCAGGCTCACGACATTCGTCCGGGCATCGGCGGCCAGGGAGGCCGAACGCGTCCTGCAGGAGCATCAGACCACAACGCTTTCGGAGCGCGACAGGCGGACGCTGCTGGAGGCGCTGGACAATCCGCCGCCGCCGACGTCGGCGGCCCAGGACGCGGTTCGCGACTACCGTTCGCGGATCGCCAATGCCCGGTGACGACGAACGTCCGAGCGTTCCGCGAATAGTCATCGAGCCGTTCGATCCCGGGCGGCATGACCGGTCGGGCTTTTCCTGCGGAACCGGTCGCCTCGACAACTTTCTGAGGCTCAGCGCCAGAAAGCAGCAGAAGGACGACTTTACTCGGGTCTTCGTCGCGGTGACCGAGGGGGCGTCTGAGGTTCTCGGCTACTACGCGCTGAACGCCCATGCCGTGGCGACAGAGGATCTTGGCGCGGACCGCCCAAGTCGCGCGCCAAGGACCGGAAGCATTCCTGCGCTTTACCTCTCAATGATAGCTGTGGACGGTCGCCGGCAGGGCATGGGGCTCGGGTCGGACCTTGCGATGGACGCGCTGGCGCGCGCACTGAGCGTCGCCAGCGAAGTCGGCCTCAAGCTGGTTGTTCTGGATGTCATAGACGACGGCGGCGAGGATGTTTTCGCACGCCGAATGGAGTTCTATCGGCGGCTTGGATTCCGGAGCCTGAATGATCGGCCGGAACGAATGTTCATCACGATCGACACGATTCGGGCCATGTTCGGCGAGAGATGAACAGGGCCGATCCCGTGTGGCGCGGACCCGACGGGCACTCGGCACGAAATGTTGCATGCAACATTTCACCTCAGATGGCCACGCCGCGAGGGCCATCCATCGCACATGCCTCTCGGCACTTTGATGAATCCCCCTCTCTGCGGCCAAGAGTAACATTCCCATTTGAGGCAATACGACCTGCCATCCAGATTGTCGCGCCATAATCGAGTCCCTGCGGGAGGGCATCCCTTGCGCGGGCCGGAGCTGCGCGCCGACTCAAGGTCGCGCTCAAGCGCGGTTTTCATTTGCCTGGGTCGGAGCCCAACTTGTCCACGGCAACTCCTCGATCTATTTCTGATGCGCGAAGCAAACGAGGGAGTTGGTTTGTGCGTGACTTGCGCTGGGTGAACCGCCTTCATGCGATTTGGGCCTGCTTGTCGCCGCCGGCAGCGGCTTTCACCATGATGTCCGATACTCGCGTGACGGGCTCCGTCGAACGCGGACGCCGACTCGCTGGGGGGGACTTTCGGTTTGCAGGAATTTCCCTTTCGGCTCCGGGGCAGGACATCTGGGAGCTGTCAATGCCGAGCGCGGAATTTGAAGCCGCAGTTCACGGGTTCGAATGGCTCGATGACCTGACGGCAGTATGCGACCTGCGCACGAACCGTCTTGCGCAGGACTGGACGCACGACTGGATTCGGCGCTGCAGACTTGGTTCCGGTGCCGGATGGACGCCCGAACTGACGGGTCGACGCGTGCTGCGCTGGATCAATCTCGCAGACCAGTTGCTCGCCGGACAGGGGCGCGAGAAAAGCGACGCGTTTCGCCGGTCGCTCTCGGCCCAGGCGGTCTTTCTCTCACGCCGCTGGAAGGCGACGCGTCCCGGTCTGCCCAGGTTCGAGGCACTGGCTGGGCTGATCCAGGCAAGCGCGGCGCTGTCGGGGATGGAAAGCCACATGCGCAGGGCGAGCCGCGCGCTCGCGAGGGAGTGCAGATCTTCCATTGACAGCCAGGGGGCGATGGCGTCGCGCAATCCCGAAGAACTTCTCGAAGTTTTCTTCCTGCTCAACTGGGCCGCCGCGGCTCTTCAGGCAGCCGGACAGCCGCCGGAAAATGAGCACAGGGCGGCCGTCTCGGCGATGGCACCAGTCTTGCGGTCGCTTCGTCACGTGGATGGCAGCCTGGCGCGATTCCATGGCGGAGGTCGCGGAACCGTCGGCAAGCTTGACTGGGCCCTGGCCAATGCCGCCGTCAGACGCGTGCCGAGGCAGCAACTGGCCATGGGCTACGCGAGGGTGGCCCACGGCCGCACAACGATGATCATTGATATCGCGCCGCCGGCAGCATCGGCCAATGCGCATGCATCGACGCTTGCCTTCGAGTTGACGTGCGGCATGCATCCGCTGATCGTTAACTGCGGTTCGGGGAAGGCCTTTGGCAGGAAATGGCGCATGGTTGCCAGGACAACGTCCTCGCACTCGACGTTGGACGTCGAGGGCTATTCTTCGTCTCGCTTCGGTGCTGCCAGCGGCGCCCTTGGCGAAGGCGCGGTAAGGACCGTGCGCGCGCCGGCCAACGTCACTCTGGAACGGAACGACTATGATGACGGCACGTGCATTGTTGCCGGTCACGATGGCTACCGGGGCCGGTGCGGTCTCAATCATTGGCGTACGCTTCATGTCGATCCGGAGGGCGGCATGCTCACGGGCGAAGATGTATTGTTCGCAACATCCGGGGACGGACAGAAGCGGTTTGACGCATTGCTCAGCGCAGAGCGACTTGACGGCGTGCCATTCAACATACGGTTCCATTTGCATCCGGACGTCGAAGTGGAGATGGGTGCGGAAGGTCGCGACGTTTCCATGTTGCTGCAGAACGGAGAGATCTGGAGTCTCCGTTGCCCCGGCGATGTGCAGCTTACGCTTGAGCCAAGCGTCTTTCTGGAGAGCGCGTCGACGTCGCCGCGTTCGACAAATCAAGTTGTTCTCTCCGGCTTCGCCATGGAGTATTCGACAAGGGTCAGCTGGATCATTGCAAAGGCCAGGCGAAGCGATCGGGTAATCCCCGGGGAAGAACCCGCGCCGGAATGAACGAAAGGGGAATCATATACAAAAGTCACATGGTTCGATTCTGACATTGCGCTCACGGTGGAAGCGCGGCAAGAAGACCGTGCATGAGGGCGAGGCGTTGCCTTGCCGATCTCAGCAACAGAGTTTGAGGGCCAAGGCCCTGCTGAACCGGCCCGCTGAAGGGGCAAACATGACGAGGCGTCCGGGATTGGCGCATCTGCACGGCGAGGAGCGTTGGCGTTGGCCACTTCGA
>JAJEFO010000044.1 GCA_022820365.1 Silicimonas sp. | reverse complement strand
ACGAGCGCTTCGTCACCAAGCAGGACGCCGAGGGCGGCTGGTGGCTGGCGCTGGCCGACGGCGTGAGCCTGAATTTCGAGGACGAGGCAAGTCACCACGGCGCCGAAGTCACCGTCACCGTTACGGTTACCGACGACGGCGGTCCCGCCATGTCCGCCTCTACCGACGTCACCATCACGGTCAATGACGTGAACGAGGCTCCGGCCGCAACCGGCGACGTGGACAACGTAACCGCGGAAGCCGGAAAGGCACTGAGTCACGAAATCGATGTTGAAGGGCTGTTCAGCGATCCGGACGGGGGTGACTCGATCGCGAGCTGGACACTGAGCGGCAATCCAGACTGGCTGGAGCTGGTCATCCTGCATGGCGAGGACGACGGCGGCAATCCCACGCGCACCGGCATACTGCAGGGCACACCGCCCACCACCGGCGCCGACAGCGACTCGGAGCACATGGTCACCATCACTGCGAGCGACGAAGGCGGCGAGAAGGCCAGCGTCAGTTTCTACGTGGTCGTGGACGACGGCAACGACGCACCCACCGGCATCAACCTGATCAGCGGCGGCCGGCCGGTCGTCGAGGTGGAGGTCGACGAAGACGACGCCTCCGGCAAGGTGCTGGGTGAGGTCACGGTGGACGATATCGACAGTCCGCAGCATCCTTACGGCCAGCATCTGATCACCGTGAGTGACGACCGCTTCGAGATCCGGGAGCAGGGCGGCAAACACTGGCTGGCGCTGAAGGCCGGCGAGTCCCTGGACCGCGAAAGGGAAAGCGGCGAAGTGCTGGTGACGTTGCGCGCCATCGACATCAACGGCGAGGAAAACCCCAAGGACGAACAGAACCAGAAGGGCAAGTACAAGGGACTGGCGTCCGACCCGGTGACGTTCGCCGTCGTCATCAACGACCAGAATGACGCGCCCACCAGCGGCACGATCGGCAACTGGTGGGTCACCATTGACGAGGACCTTGACGCGGAAGACGTGGATGCCGGCGACTGGCTCAGCTTCTCGCTGGAAACGCCCGGCACGAAAGGCGACAACTTCCCGGCCTTCACAGACCAGGACCTCAAGGTGGGCGATGAGCTGACCTATTCGATTTCCGGCCCCTCCTGGCTGCAGATCGACGAAGAGACCGGTGAGATCACCAATACCGAAGGCGCGCTTGCGGCAAGGGGCATATATCGCGTAACGGTTACCGCCACCGACGAGGATGGCCAGTCGGCGTCCAAGTCGTTCTATCTGAATGTGGCCTTGTCGGACAGGGCGGACGACGGAACGCTCACGGACGAGAACAGTAAGCCCGAGGTCAGGCAGACCGCCGAGCCCGTCTACCGGGAGGGATCAGGCGAAAAGAGGGTCGCCACGTTTCGGGTGGAGGATGACGATCAGGATATTCCCGACCACCAGTTTGCGCTCAAGCATGTGGAGATCACGGCCATCACCAATGCGGACAACCCCAACGATCCCAATAACGTGACGCTGCAAGATCATGATGGCGATCCGGCAACCCCCATGGAACTCCACACCGACACCGACGGCGATGCGGCCACGGGCGGCAAGGGGTACGCGGCGGCATTCGAGCTGTCCGATCCGATCAAGAGCAGCAGCGGCTGGACCTTCCACATTGACGCGGTGGACTCGGACCCCGATCCGTACTGGGATACGACCTGGCTGCTTGACCACGACGGGAACGTAACCAGACTTAAGGGAGGCGTGGACACACTCGATTTCACGATCCGCGTAACCGACGGCGTCACCACGGTCACGGACGATAACGAGGTGGAGGTTCGGATTTCGGAGGTGAATGAAAAGCCGTCCGCGCCCCCGAACAGGGGATCGGGGAGTGTTGTCCTGAATTCCGATCTGGCCGTGGAACAGCAGGCGAGCAACGTCAAATGGCTGTACATCAAGCTGGAAGACCTCTGGAGAGATGACGACGACAATCCCGACCAATTGGAATTCGACGCCTCGAGCAACGTGTCCTGGATCGATATCCTGCATGGCCCGGCCAGGTGGGGCGATATCGAGGATGGACCGGATGGTGATACAGGCACCGGCGATGACGTGCCCTGGCCCTCCGGCGCCACCTACACCGACCCGGGCGATCCGGATACGCTTGATGACGACAGGACATACGATGTGGCGTTCATCGGCGGCGACGTTGCCACTCCCAATGACGATGAGCCTGACCGCAGTGACATGGTGGTCATCGTGGCCATCGACCGCACCGAGCGGAACAATCAGGGCGATCGCGGCGGCTTTACGCTCACGGCTGAGGACCGCGACGGCGCAATAGGCGAAAGGACCTACAACGCCAGGATCACGGATGAGAATCTCGACGTTGAAGAGGGCGCCGTCACCTTAAGCGGCAGCGCCCGCGAAGGCAGCACGCTAACGGCGAATTTCAACGACAACAAGGATCCTGATCTGGGCGGCAGCGCCGAGCCGGCGCTGGTTTTGTACACGTGGTACAGGGTGGTCGATACCACGCCGGATGATACGGAAGACGACGCATTTACGTACGTGGTGCGATCAAGCGGCACCGGCAATACCTACACCCCGGTGCAGGCAGATGTCGGCCACAAGATCAAGGTGGCGGTGCACTACTACGAAGTCAACCCGGGTACCGATACGCCCGGCGACGCCAGTGACAATAATCAGCTCGTCGATAACAATCCCGTGACTTCCGCGGGGGCTCCCACGGAGCCTCCGGCCGGGGTTCCTAACGAGGCGACCACCACCAGGGGCATCAGCAATACGCCCGACCGGGGCACGGCGGATATCACCGTCCTCGCGGATGAGGACGGCCTGACGGTCAATAACAACACGGGGGTGCGTGTTGTGGACGGCGATTATCCGTTCCTGCCCGCCGAGGGAGGAACGGTCGTGCCTTACTCGGAGGTGACCGATGGCGATGACACGATTCCGAGTGTTTCGGTTTCGTTCGAGGTCTCGGAAAACGGACGCGGCGGATGGACTGCCGTGGACAAGGACGACGTCAGCTTCGATGCGGACACGGACACCACCACCCTGGATCTGGACGACGGCAAAGGGAAGTACTACCGGGCGGTCGTGAGCTATGACGCCGATACGGGCGACGACGCATCTGCGGAAAGAGTCGTCAGTGATCCGATACAGGTGGCTGACATTCGCGACTCGGATTCCCAGACACCCACACCCAGACCGACCATTACCGGAAGCTCCAATCCGGGCGGCACGCTGAAAGTGGATGCCGGCGCCGCCACGGTGGCTGTGCAATGGCAGGTGCAGAGCGGCACCAAGTGGACGCATATTCCCGGCGCCACCGGCGATCTCAACCTGACCCAGGCGCATGCCGGGGACAGTATCCGCGCCGTGGTTTCGTATCAGAGCCGGGATCCCGATAATCCGGGGGCAACGGTTGTGGTGCTCGCCACCGACGCCAACGATGTGGATGGCGACGGTAATGCGACGGAGCAAGTGATTGCGATTGGAGGAACTCCCTCAAACGTTCGTCCGATCCAGGTGGACGATCACGAAATCGAGGCCAGCGTGGACGGAACGGGACACGGTTTCTTCAACACCGATATCCTTTCTCCCGCGGGACACAACGCCACAATTACGGAAACGGTGCCATTGCACAGTCTGTTCCAGGATCCCGACACTCCGAGCTTTCTCGTGAGATTTGCGGCATCGGGCACTCAGCAGGATGCCAACCTGGGAGACAACACGGGCCGGGGGACTACCTACGTGTATGAACAACCGGCAGACCAGGGTGGTGGCGTGCTGGTATTCGAGGCAAGAGGTGGGAAGCTGACCTATCTCAGCGACTCGTATCGAGGGCACGATGGTAACGACGATGATGGCGCAGGCAACTTCCTGGAGCTGAACGTTACGGCAAGCGACGCTGGCGGTGCGAATACAGGCGGCCCTGCGGTGGTGACCCTGCGGATCAACGTGGCGCCCACGGGCATCGTTTTCCGGCAGGATGACGACACCGGCAACACCAATGATGCCGACAATGACGCGATCGAGACCACTTCGTTCAGAACTGCTTATGGGCCGAGGGATCTTCCTGAAATCACGATTACGGAGAACGTCAAGCACACGGGCGACGAAGTGCTTGCGGTCCTTGACGTGCAGGATGAGAACTCAAGCGGCAGCGCCACGGCACGGGGGCACAAGTTCGGCACGCATGAAGTCACCGTTACCGGCGATGATCGCTTTGTGATCAAGAGAACCGGCGGCGACGACAACAAGCGGGACGCGGACGGGGATGGCAGCACCTGGGAATTGCATGTGGTGAAAGGTGCGACGTTCGATTATGAAACGGACGACATGGACGGAAATCCGCGTAATGGCGTGCAGATCGTGCTCACCTTCTCCGCCTCCGACGTGGGCGGACTGAGCACGCCAACGCCAAACTCACCGAGCTGGCTTTATGAAGGATTGCCGCAGAGTTGGTTGCATCTTCCGATTCAGTTGCTGGTCACGATTGGGAACGACGAAAAGGACGACCGGCCCACACCGGATCCGAACACGGAAACACCGGGGCTGAAGGACGATTCCGACGATGACGACGGCAATGATCGCACCGATGGCGATGATGGGGACACGGATGGTGGTGGCCCGATTCCGCCGCCTCCGGGCACATCGGTTGGACTGATCGAGGACTTCGTCGGCAATGTGAACGAATTGGAGCAGGACCTGCTCGAGGACTTCATGCTGATTATCGACGACGGAATCGAGATCGCCTGACGAGGCTAAAAACGCTCACTGCAGCGAGGCGGGCTCTATGCCCGCCTCGCTTTTTCCGTAGCATCAACTGAATACGACAAACGCCATCCGGCGACCGCGGCCGTAACGAAAAACTGCAAAGTCCTGATCGAAGGAGAACACGCGCGAAAGACCCAGCCGCTCCATCACTGCAAACGAGGTCCTGTCAACGATGGAAAAATCCTGGTCCGGGAACTGATTCCCGATTGCCCAAGCTGCCTCCAGGTCCGCCTCCGTTGTCTGTTCTACCGCAGCCACGCCGCTACGGAGACCGTCCCAGAACTTTTCGGCCGCTCGCGGGGACAGGAAATGGTGGACCAGACGCCAGGTTTCGACCAGCACATGATCGCTTGTCACAAGCGGCTCGGCAGTGGAAAGCAGTTCAATCGCGCGGGCGTTGCTCACGTCACTGCTGTCAGCGGCAGCGTACCAAACCGAGGTGTCTACGAATACGCTCAACGGCTAGCGTGGCGGCAGTTTCCCGGCCCGGGCCGCCTCCGCGGTCATGCGATCCTTTTGCCCCCCAACATCGGCGCCGCCCGATGCGCCCAGATTGAATACCGCCGCCCGGTCCGCATGCCGCGGCGCTTCCGACAAATCGCGCTCTACCAACTGGCGAAAATACTCCGCCATGGAGATACCCAGCGCCCTCGTGCGTGCGCGAATGCGCGAGCGGAGCTCGGATTCGATGGAGATTTGGGTCCGAACCATCATTGTGGCGGCATTATAGCGGTAGTATGTCGGGAAGGAGCGATTTCGTATATTCTCGCGGAATGAGTTCGCCGGAGCGTCAGTTGCGGGAATTGCGCCGCGGGGTGGTGGATCTCGTGCGCGAAGAGGAGCTGCTCGACCGGCTGCGCGAGGGCCGTCCGTTGCGGGTGAAGTGCGGGTTTGATCCCACGGCGCCGGACCTGCATCTCGGGCATGTGGTGATCCTTACCAAGATGCGCCAGTTCCAGGATTTCGGGCATGAGGTGATCTTTTTGATCGGCGATTTCACCGGAATGATCGGGGATCCATCCGGGCGCAGCAGGGCGCGGCCCACGCTTACCGAGGATGCGCTGAAGAAAAACGCCGCGACCTACGCCGAGCAGGTGCACCGCGTGCTCGACCCCGAGCTTACGCGGGTCGAGTTCAACTCGAAGTGGATGAACGAACTCAGCGCCGCGAACCTCGTGCGGCTGGCCGGCAAGCGCACGCTGGCGCGGATGCTGGAGCGCGACGATTTTAAGAAGCGGTTCGGTGAAGGAAACCCGATCGGCCTGCACGAGTTCATGTATCCCATCGCCCAGGGCTACGACTCGGTTGCACTGAAGGCGGACGTGGAGCTGGGCGGCACCGACCAGACTTTCAATCTGCTACTCGGTCGGCAGATCCAGGCCGAGCATGGGCAGCCGTCTCAGATTGTGCTGACGCTTCCGTTGCTGGAAGGCACCGACGGCGTGCAGAAGATGTCCAAGTCGCTGGGCAATCACATCGCGATCATGGATCCCCCGGCAGAGATGTATGGAAAACTGATGTCGGTATCCGACGAGTTGATGTGGCGCTACCTGGAGCTCCTGAGCCTTCGCCCGCAGGCTGAACTCGACGAGTTGCGCGCGGGCGTGGAGTCCGGCGGCAACCCTCGCGACGTGAAGATGTCCTTGGCCGACGAACTCACGACACGCTTTCACGGCAAGGAGGCGTCGCGCCAGGCGGCCGAGAATTTTTCACGCCGCCACCGCCATGGCGGGATTCCTGACGACATGCCCGAAGTGAGCCTGGCGGCCGCCGACGGCGGCGTTCCGGTGGGCGAACTGGTACGTCGCGCCGGTCTGGCGAAGACCAACGGAGAGGCCATGCGACTGATTTCCCAAGGCGCGGTGCGTATTGACGGCGAGCGTGTTAACGACCGTTCGCTGATCGTGTCCGCAGGCAGCACCAACGTAGTGCAGGTGGGCAAGCGCCGCTTTGCCCGGGTGAGCATCGAGAATGCCCCAACCCGCGGGGTTTCCCGATAAGCTGCTGGCCGCTTCAGGGGCCCAATGCGCCGATTGGAATCACGCCGACTTCCGGGCTATTCGTGAAACCGTAACCGTTTGGCGTGATTACTGCCAATGCAGCCGGCGGTTCGTGATCGCTTTCCTTCATTCGTACAGCCAGCTTCTTGAGGTTCTTGGTGCCATCGGCTACGCGCCGTTCCCCCAGCTTGACCTCAAAGGCGGCCCACCGCCCGTCTGCCGCCTGCACAACCGCATCCACTTCCAATCCGTCGTTCTCACGGTAGTGAAAGACGCGCGCGTCGGCAGCCTGAGCATAAACTCGAAGGTCGCGGATCACCATGGACTCGAACAGGAGACCCAGGAACTCGAGATCATCCAGCAAGCGTTCCGGCTTGGTTCCAAGGGCCGCAACCGCTATTGAGGGATCCACGAAATGCCTTACCGGGGAGGAACGAAGGGTCGCCCTTGACCGCAGATGCGTCGGCCATGCGGGTTGGTTTTCCACCACCATGAGCCGTTCCAGGTCCTCAAGGTACTGGGCGGCCGTATCCCATTTCATCCCATTGCCGTCGCCAATGTCGGCAGCGAGTCTGGAGATGGCCACGGGAGTTGCAATATTGCGTGCCAGCGACTGGATAAGGCGTTCTACCTTGACCGGATCTCTTTTCTTTCCGCTGACTCTGGAGATATCGGCGCGGCGTATTTCATCGACGTAACCGCGGTTCACGCGCAAAGTTGCCGCCAAGGATTTTCCGATGTTCCCCGGCCAGCCCCCGGCGCAGATGAGTTCCGCGACCGAAGTTATCGAAAGCTCGGAACGACTCGATGTCTGGGCGTGGCCATCCAGAAGATGCCGCAGGGAAATCTCGCCCGAGGAACCACCTGCTTCGTAGAGCGACAGCGGGCGCATGCGAAAGCGGGTAAAGCGGCCGGCTCCCGTGTGACGCGATATTTCATCGGCGGGAACAGCGGAACCGGTTAGGATGAACTGGCCGGGCGTTGAGCGCCGGTCGATCGCCCGCCGGACATGGTTCCAGATCGTGGGTTCAAGTTGCCATTCGTCAATAAGACGGGGCGTGTCTCCCTGAAGCACGATCGCCGGCTCCAAGCCCACCATCTGGCGGGCGTTGTCGTCCACGTCAAGCATTACGCTGCTTTGCGCGGATTGAAGTGCCGTAGCGGTCTTGCCCGAAGCTTTAGGACCCTCAATGACCACGGCGCCGGATGCACTGAGCAATTCGTCAAGCTCCTTGTCAACGATTCTCTTCAGGTAATTTGCAGTCATAAGGTTGGCGGGAAGGAGAATGCCGCAACAATAGCCCGACTGGTCCTGAATTACAAGAACCAACGGGGAATTTATGGATAAAAGAAAGGGTAATTTATGGAAGGAGTAACGGGCAAAATAAAGATAAGGTGACGGATAGTTTTCGGAAAATCCGATGCCATTCGCGCCATATTGGAAAACGCCGCATGGAAGTGGCGCGAGAATCCTTCCTGGATTGCCACCGGCGTTTACGGCAAAGGAAAAGGCTACTCAGGTTCCGATCCGCGGTTTGCGGACAAACTCATCAGGGATGTCATACTTGGCTCAGGGTTGGTCCAAGCTGATGCGCTCAGGCTTGCTTTTCTGCTGCATGCCGGACAGATGATGCGTGCACCAACGGAACGTTGTGAGCGTAAGGGCAGACCTGAGGGTGGTCGGGTCACTCTCCAGAACACTACCGACATCCTTCCGGCATCCTTCCGGCTTGACGGAGTTGGTGGCCGGTCTATAATTCGCAGTCCGCTGGGAATTGCCAGCCAACCATCTCGGTTCATACAGGTTCCAGGTGGCCGTTCTTTTTCAACAGGCGACAAGTTTGTGTGTGGGAACTCGCGTTCCGGGTCCCTTACGGGGCCGCGCGAGAGACCTGTGTACATGTACACATACATAAAGCGCAGGACTCAAGCTCAAAAGATACTTAATTGAAGAGTTTGATCCTGGCTCAGATTGAACGCTGGCGGCATGCTTAACACATGCAAGTCGAACGAGAACGTCCTCTTCGGAGGGCTATTAGAGTGGCGGACGGGTGAGTAATGCTTGGGAATCTACCCGACAGTGGGGAATAACCCGGGGAAACTCGGGCTAATACCGCATACGTTCCACGGAAGAAAGGGGGCCTCTTCTTGAAAGCTCCCGCTGACGGATGAGCCCAAGTCGGATTAGCTGGTTCGTGAGGTAACGGCTCACGAAGGCAACGATCCGTAGCTGGTCTGAGAGGATGATCAGCCACACTGGGACTGAGACACGGCCCAGACTCCTACGGGAGGCAGCAGTGGGGAATATTGGACAATGGGCGAAAGCCTGATC
>JAJEFO010000075.1 GCA_022820365.1 Silicimonas sp. | reverse complement strand
AATCCGGCCCGTTTGTCGAAACAACTGGATTCGGTGCGTCAAGGAGTCGGGAATGTCCATGGTCTGGCACTGTCGCCAGAAAGGCGCATCCGACCGGTCGGTGACATGGTAGTGGAAGATGAGAAAGTCCCGGATATTGTCAATCTCGTCCTGCATCTTGGCGTTGAATTCGGCGACGGCGGGTTCGCGAATTTCCTTGTCGGGAAACAACTGGACCAAGCGGGTGATGCCGCGCTGAATGAGGTGGATGCTGGTTGATTCCAGCGGTTCCATGAAGCCTGACGCCAGCCCCAGGGCAACGCAGTTCTTGTGCCAATACCTCCGCCTCTGACCGGCCCTGAAACGGATCAGCCGGGGCTCGGCGAGCACGGTACCCTGGACATTGTCAAGCAGTCGCGCCAGGGCCTCGTCGTCGGACCAGTGTTGAGAACTGAAAACCATGCCGTTTCCAACCCGGTGCTGCAACGGGATGCGCCATTGCCAGCCTGCTTCATGGGCTGTCGCGCGAGTGTACGGATGCAGGGGTCCGGCCGCTGCGGAGGGTACAGCGATTGCACTGTCACAAAACAGGCAGTCGCCATAGTCATCGAAACCGACATTCAGGGTCTGCTCGATCAGGAGCCCTCGAAAGCCGGTGCAATCGATAAACAGGTCACCCGTGACCCGTTGTCCGGACTGCAGGCGGAGGCCGGTGATGAACCCATTAGCCGGATCCTGCTCCACCAAGTCAATTCTTCCTTCATGGCGAGTGACACCGGACTCCTCGGCAATCCGTCGCAAGAATTGTCCGTAAAGTCCGGCGTCGATGTGGTAGGCGTAGTTCAAGACGGTGTTCAGGCCAATGGCAAACCTGTTGCGCAAAGCCGCGGATGTTTCCAGACAGTATTCTCCATAGCCCCGGGCAAGCCCCAGGAGGCGCCCCCTCAGCCAGTAATTCTGAAAGCCCGCTGCCCAGCGTTCCCTTCCGGCCCATCCAAAGGAACCGAAGTAGTTCTCGCCCAGGTTCCGCCAGTTCTCGAAGAAAATTCCAAGCTTGAAAGTACCCTGAACTGCGCGGAGGAACTCGGGTTCACTCACGTTCATGTACTTATGGAAAAGATGCAGCGGTGGGATCGTCGCTTCGCCCACACCGACAGTTCCGATCTCATCGGATTCCACGAGGACAATGTCCAGAGTCTTGCCGAAATGGTGTGCGAACATTGCCGCGGCCATCCATCCCGCAGTACCGCCTCCGGCGATCACGAGTTTCCTGATGCTACCGTTATGCATGGCTTGCCTCTGGCGGGTTCAGCCCATCGGCCCGCAGGTCACGAGCCTGTCGCAATTCGGCAATCGGGTCGGCGCACGCGCGCCAAAGGGCCAACCTGCCAGATACAGACAAGCCCGCATTCCGTACCCTTGGAGTGTCGGCGCGATGGGCACGCATCTTGTTTCGAATGCGCCGATGCGATGGGAATACGCCCGGCCTCTTCCTGTAGGCGGTGCGGGGAACATGTCCCGGGAGACCGGGCACGCAGCCGCAGGATCCCGGCCAAAGAGGGTGCCGTCACGTTTTGCAGCGACCTGTCGTTCAAGGGGCTAGTTCCAGTCCGGCTCCGAAGGGTGGCGGCTTCTGGGGCAGTGACGGGGCGATAGCAGGGCGCGCATGGAGCCACCTTCGCAGGGCCGCGAATGCCGGCGAGGTGGCCATGCCATGCCCTTGTGGAGCCGGTCGAAGCACTGCGGCACGGAGTGAAGAAAACTCCTGGCCGGACTTGCAGGCGACTGAATGCACCTTCATCCGCCTCAAGGAAACGGTGGACTGTTCCTCCGGAGCGTGTCACGGGTCGGTTCCGGATGTGTTGGCGTCGGCCAGGCAAGCTGCCGTCAGCGTCTGGCATCCATGCAACGGCCTGCGCAACGAATTGTGGGGAGGGGAGGCCATCGGCGGACGCAAGGCCCTGAAACGACGCCACCTCGTGTTCTCCAGCCTGAAGCGTCAGGTCTGCTGGACACGGCGAACGACAACCGCCGGGGTCACCGCGATGCCCGCCAGGTCTCGATGTCACCATCCACTGGGGGACTCCGGACCTGAGCCACCGGCCAGACCACTGATTTCCCGGTCCGACAGATTCCTGCCTGCCAGCGGCGGGACCATGTTCACCAGGAGTCGATGTCACTAACGCCGCCGGCCAGGCCTCCGATTTCCTGATCCGACAGATTCCGGCCTGCCGGCGGCAGGACCAGATGATAGTCGGTGGCGTTGTCTTCAAGGACACGGATGTTGATGCCATCCGGAACCGAAAGTCCGGTTGCGTCCTTGATGGCCGCCTTCGGATCATCCAGAAGCCGGACGCGGAATTGTTCGTCCTCCTCAGCCTTGGCAAGAATTTGTTCCTGGATCTGCGATTGCGTCTTCATGTCCGTTCTCCTCATTCCCGGCAATCGGCACAAGCGATGCCTTTCCGAACTTCTTCACAGTTGCCACGTCTACTTCCTGGGCGATGTTCAAGTCAACGCCAGAACAGCCAAAAAATTGCGACGCCTTGCAGGTTCTGCGCGGAACAATTGGAAGGCCTTGCAGGAATTGCGCGGAGCGGCGCATGGCGGCCGTCATGTGCGACATCCGCCGGGGATTCGGCACTGCAAACGTGGTGGGGGTGGATGGTTCTGCACCGGAAGGCGGGTTGTCCGCCTGCCGTGGACATTTCAGTTGGTGACGGCAACCGTCCCCTTCCCGACCGTTCGTTTCGGGGCTGACAAGTCCCTTGCGATTGCTGATCCCCGAAAATGGTCCCGGTGCGTGAAAACTCCCGCTTGTGTCTCCGCCCGAAAAGGAGTTTAGGAGACCCATGTCGGCTGACCTGCCTGCACGGGCCGTCAAGGACCTGCACCATGCAATGCCAAGAACATAGCGCCGTCACGAAGGAGGCGCCGTCACTTGTGGTTCCGGCGAGAAACTGCTCAGTCCGCAGGACGGTGGAGATTGTCCTGGACAGCTGGAGTTTCCTTATCCTGCGCGAGGCGTTCTTTGGCGTGAAGAGATTCGACAGGTTCCAGTCGCGACTGGCCATTCCGCGACAGACTCTTTCCAACCGCCTTGCCAACCTGTTGGACCACAATATTCTGTCTGCAGGTAACCGCCCGAACGAACCCTACAAGCAGTATTTCCTCACTCCTCGCGGCAGGGACCTGTTTCCAACCATGCTGTCGTTCATGGAATTTGGTGACAAGTGGCTGGCTGGCGATGAACCTCCGCCGCTGCAGCTCATCCACACTACATGCGGCAAGAAGTGCAGACCGGTCACCGTCTGCTCCGAGTGTCTTGATCCCGTGGATGCACGTGAAGTAAGGCACAGGGATGGGCCCGGAGCGGGATACTCTCCTTTAAAGGTTCGCTCAAGCACCCGCCGCATTTCGGATGTGAGCTTGCTGCAAAGTGTGCGGCCATGCTCCGTTGCCCGAAGTCTCGCACTGGTTGGAGACAGGTGGAGTTTCCTCATCCTGCGCGAGGGCTGGTTCGGGGTGCGCAGGTTCGAGGAAATGCGCGAAAACCTCGGGATCGCAACGAACATCTTGGCAGACCGGCTGAATCGATTGGTGGAGGCCGGGATCTTCGATCGCGTCCCTTACAGCTCCGGCGGTGACAGGCTTGAATATCGCTTCACTGAAATGGGTCTGGATCTGTACAAGCCACAGCTTGCAATGATGGCCTGGGGAGACAGGTGGATGAGCAACGATCAACCGCCCCTGCGCCTGCGACACCGCAAGTGCGACCAGGACTTCAAGGCTGTCGTGATCTGCAGTGAATGCAAGACCCCGATTCACGCGGTCAAGACGGACTACGAACTGACCTACACGTTGGACGACTGATTCAGTTTCTTGAGAATTTTTCCGGTGGCCAATCCATTCTCCTCAACCGTGTCCAGTCAGCAAAGAAAGTCGCGAAGAACCTGGCCCGCATTCACGGATGTTCGCTTGCCGTGCCGCATTGCGAGGCGGCCGTTCACAAGAACATAGGCCACACCCGTTGCATAGCGGCAAGGATGGCGTGCGGTTGCCTTGTTGGCTATACTCTCAGGATCAAACACACATATATCCGCAAAATTGTCTCGCTTGAGCACACCACGTTTTGGAAGCCCAAACCGCGCTGCCGGAAGGGACGTTATCCGACGCAGGCTCTCAGCCATGCATAGAACGCCCTGATTGCGCACATAGTGTTGGAGGAACCGGGGCGTCCAGCCGTATCGGCTCAGGAAACCGAAAGGGTCCTTCAGGATTCCGTCATTGCCAATTGCGACCGTGTCCGAGATCACGGCGCATGCAAGCTGCTGCAGGCACAGGTCCACGTCGTCTTTGTGGAAGGACTTGGAGGTCCACATCGTTGACATCATGTGCTTGCCCTCTGAGGTAACAGGGAACGGGCCGAGAGTCCGGAGACAGGTTCAATCCCTTGGCCGGGAACGCGAAACTACGCTGGAACGAATCCGCGCTGCAAAACCTCCCGGTCGCGTCAACGGCTCCCAAAGGGAGGTAGTGGAATGGCAACCACGCAACCGAAGGATCCCATTAGTGCGGAGATGATTGGCTTGCTGATTGTGAAAATTGGGGTGACATGTCACGAAGTATTTCATCGATACTCAGGACAACATCGCAATATCGGACGATTTCAGGCATCTCTTCGGGAACGGCTTGATGAAGTGTGTTAGAACCGCCTATCCGACAACCCGCGCGAACAAGATGGACTCCGATCACTTGTCGCAGACTTGCTAAGAGGCCGACATAGAATACCATATATAGTATTATTAAGAGAATTTATGATGCCAAGCCTACAATATATTGTATATCAGCCGGACTTTTAGGTCAGCCTCGAAGAGTGATTGAGCAACGCGAAGAAAACGTTGAGTGGCACGAGAAGGGGCGCCCGACGCGCTGAAAATTGTTGCCATGGGATAGGTCTCCGGTCAGATTGCCCCAAATCGGAGATTCGAAAGTCGAACCGCCCCGTCATGTCGCCAAACACGCGGGGCTTTCGTCTTCAGTCTATTTCGATCTTGTGCATGAAGGCAAGCCGTTTTCGGCCTTCTTCATTGGTCCAGATACGGGCCAGGTCCGGGATCGACGGGAATCGCGAACATGTCCGCAGGGTGCCACGGCAGGTTGTGCGTCTGGCATCCTGCGCATGACACGGCGAGTAACGCAAAAGCAGCGAGAATGGCAATGTTCCTGAAGGTCATCATGCCGCCGCTTCTGCCTTGGCAACCAAGTCGTCATACTTGATCCGATTCCCGACCATGCCACGGGCGATGAATGCCATCTGGTCGATCGTGTCCATGTCGCGAATGTTGTTACGCCCCTCGAACTCCGCGAGGTAGCGGGGCAGGTGAGAATCCGAAAAGTGGTGGAACGTGCCATGATAGCCGCGCTTGAACAGGCCACACAGGGCCTCAATGCCGTTCGTGTACACGTGTCCATCCCTGACATACTCGTGAGCGCTGTGGTTGACGCTCTCATGCGCCCTGTCGATGCCTTTGTAGGCTCCGGCCTCGTCGGTGTAGACCGTTGCCGTTTCCTCGGTGCAATCCGTGACGAACTCTTGCAGCGTCTTGGCGTCCGTGCCGTGCACAACCGCCACGCTCACCTTCTTGGTCTCGCGGTCCTTCACGCCCGCGACAATCGCCTTGCCACCCGTCCCGCGCCCGATTCCGGCTTCCTTGCGTTCCTTTCGCTTCTTGTTCGACATGTTCTTGATCTTGCCGCCGATTGCCGTTTCGTCGGCTTCTACAGGGCCGGGAAAGGCTTGTCCATGCCGCCCATGAAGCCTTCGCGGATGCGCTACATCATGAACCAGGCAGTCCCTTGTCGAACGCTGACCTCACAGTAGAGCTTCATCCTCGAAGTGCCCTTGATGCCCGTTGTCATCATGTAGAAAGTGATTGCCCAATTCTGGAACCCGATCTTGCTGGACTCCATCGCCGTTCCCTTGCGGACGGAGAAGTAGGCGCGGCAGTCCTTGCACCAATTAGGCATGGGCTTGCGGTTCTTGGCAAGCGAGTATCTGATCGATCCGCAATCGGGGCAATGGCGGTCCACTCGGGAAGCGTGGCGGGGCGATCGGAATCCATCACTCCTGATGCATGGGACGGCACGCCTTGAGAAGCCGAAGGGGCGGCCCGGAAAGCGGGAGTCGTGACTCAACGGCGCGGACTTACACGGACAGGCGAACATGTGGCGTTTGAAAAGTGAACAGAACGGGAATACTTACCCCATATCAGAAACGCACCCGCGCTGTACGAGGACATGCTGCGGGACTGGCGCCGGATCGCACTTCAGGTGTCGACCCAGGGCCAGGTCCGCACCGAGGTGGCCTGGTTCAACTTCGCGCCCGGTCGGATGCACTGGGCCGACCATGCCGGGCGGGACAGGACCGACCGCCAGCGCATCAAGCGCAAGGCCGCCCGCTGGGCAGAGGGCTACCGGAAGATGCCGCTGGGCGAGCGCCTCGCGGTGGTCCCGGCGATCACGGATCCGCCATTCTTCGGCGCAGGCCCCGCTCCGGCGAGCCGGGCCGCGAACCTTTCTGTTCGGGTCCGCCCAGACAAGGCTTCCTCTCGATGTCGGTCAGACGTTCCTGCCGGGAGCCGGCCGCCGGAGCAATCTCACCGTCAGAAAGGCGACAGCCTGGCGGAAGGCAATCCCGTCGGCGTGGACCGCGAGGCTGATCGTGCCGCCGTCGCCCTCGTATGATCGGAGAATCAGAAGTGAACAGAGGAGGTGGCTGTGGATAAGTTGCAGGCGGAATCCTGTGGAAAACCTGTCGCTTGCATGCCGCCGCCTCCCCGGTTCATTCCTGTGCGGGGACCGCCGCCACCAGGC
>JAJEFO010000066.1 GCA_022820365.1 Silicimonas sp. | reverse complement strand
CCGCCTGAGTCGAAACGGCGGCTGGAAGCCTCCGCAATGCGCCAACGACAACCAGCCGGTGATGAAAATCGCGCTTGCGGCATGATTCGCGAAGAACATCAAGAATACAAAAAGTGAACCATACAAGAATCACGCCCGTTGCGCAGGACTTGGCTCGCTCGGAACGTCATTTTGTGCTGGCCTAGGTCAGGAGTCGCACCAGCCAAAGCGCAATGCCAGGAAAGCTGACAAAGAGCGCCAGCCGCAAGAGGTCCGCAACAAAGAACGCGGTGATGCCGCGATAAATCTGACGCAGCGAAACATCCGGCAACATCGACTTGATGACAAAGACGTTCATCCCGATCGGCGGGGTGATGAAGCTGATCTCGACCGCCACTACCATGATGATGCCCCACCAGACGAGCTTGAGATCAGGCTCGATGGGCAAGGCCAACCCGTCGATGACTGGCACGAAGATCGGAACCGTCAGGAAGATCATCGCAGGGCCGTCGATGATCATGCCGAGCACGACAAAGCACACCAGGATAATCGCGACCACGCCCCAGGGCCCGAGGCCGAGCTGATCGATGAAGCCCAGGATTTCCTGCGGCGCGCCAACAATGTTGACGAACTGGTTGAGCGTAAGCGCGCCAAATCCCACCGAGAACACCGTGGCCGTCAGCTTGGCCGCTTCCGCAAGGCTCTCGATGAAGATCTTCAAGTTCATCCGCCGCCGCGCGATGGCGATCAGCAACGCGCCGCCCGCGCCGATCCCACCACCTTCGGACGCCGTGAACACACCAAAAAAAATCCCGCCCATGATCATAAGGAACAGCGCGGCGATGGACCAGATGTCCTTGAGACCGATGATCTTCTGCCGCCAGGTCGTCCGGTCTCCACGCGGCGCCCATGCAGGCCGCACGACACAGACTGCCTGAATCGCGACGATGTAGAAGAGAACCGAGATGATGCCTGGAATCAGTCCGGCCATGAAGAGCCTCGCGATGTCGGTTTCGCTGAGCAGCCCGTATACGATCAAGGCGCCGGATGGCGGGATCAGGATGCCAATGGTGCCTCCCGCCGCGACCGTTCCCGCCGAGAATGCATCGTCGTACCTGTAGCGCCGCATCGCGGGCACGGCGACCTTGGTCATCGTGGCGGCGGTAGCCATGCTGGAGCCGCTGATCGCCGCCATGCCGCCACAGGCCGCGACCGTCGACAGCGCCAATCCGCCTCGCAACTGCCCCAACCATTTCGAAGCAACGTCGTACATGTTGTCCGCGATGCCCGATCTGGTGACGAATACTCCCATCAACATGAAGAGCGGCAGCACCGCGAACTGGAAATTCGCCGCCAGTTCCAGGATCTGTTGCCCCGCCACGGTCATCGCTGCATCCATCCCACGAGGATGGTTCAGTGCAAATCCGATCGAACCCACCGCAAGGAGGGAGAACCCGAGAGGAAATCCCAATCCCGCCAAGAGCAGCAGGGCGGCGATCCCGAGACCCAGTTCAGTCACAGGTCAAGCCCGCCCTTGGCCGAGGCATGCCCTCGATCCCTGATTGCTCGAACCGCGAACAAGACCGCACCGATGACCACCAGCCCGGCGAAGGCGTAGGTCGTCGGGTAAAGCGGCCATTCCATCACCAGGCTTTCCGTTTCACGATCGTATTGCCGCCACGCCTGAATGTGCAGGAGCCTCGCCATGTAGATCGTCATGGCGATCACGCAGACATCGATGACCAGCCGCCTGATCCGGTTGGCTGCTGGGAAGTGCTTGAAGGGTGCGGTGAAGAGTTCCACCGTGATATGGCCGCGCGACAGCGTGACATTGGGTACGGCCGTGAAGATCGTGACGCCGAGGAGAATGGCCATCATGTCCTCTGTCGCCAGGATCGGACTGTTCAGCACGTAGCGGAAAAAGACCGACGCGAAGACCAGTGCCATCAGCGCGAAGATCCCTGCCGCCGCAACATAGGAAAGAACCCGCGCGATACGGTCAGACCAGCGGGAGAGGGGATCGTCACTCATCTGCTGGGGATGCGGGCCGCATGGGCCCGCTTCACTTCGTCACTGCGCGGAGACCGACCGAAAATGCTCCAGCGCGGCCTCGGCATCCACGCCGACCGCGGTTGCTGCTGCTATCCAGGCATCGGTGATGAATTCGCCCGCGGCATTGATGTCGGCCACAAATTCGTCCGGAGCGGCATGAATCTCAATACCCTTGTCCTGGAACTTTGCGAGGCCAGAGCCGTCGATCCTGTCCATGATCCCCCCGACTTTGGCGGCGAGCTTGGCGCCAGCGGTGCTTGTCAACGCAGCCTGCGCCTCATCGGACAGGCCTTCGAACCGGTCACGGCTGATGAAGACGGCGAAGGCGGCGCGCCCACCCATTCCACCGGGTACGAGCGTGACATGTCGTGTCGCCTCGAGCATGCCCTGCGTGACCGCCGTACCCAGCGGGTTGGTCGCACCATCGGCAACGCCGGAAGACACCACTTCGAACGGCTTTTGCCCCGAACCGCCGACCGGAGTCGCACCGAGATTCTGCCAAGTGCCGATCTTGTCCTTGCCGACGGCAAGCACCTTGAACCCGTTCAAATCATCCTTCGACAGAATCGGGTGGGAATTTGACAGGATCGCGGGAGCCCCAAGAGTGAAGAATGTCAGCGGCACGAAGTCTTTCCATTGTCCGGCATCCGCAAAATGTGCCTGATGCGTCTCCCAAGCCGCGACAGATGCCCCGGTGGCCGTGTCAGCAATCAACGGGATTGCCGCGATCATGTTCAGGCCAAGCTGCTTGCGCCGGAAAGTCAGCGGCGCGACCGAGATGTCTGCAACACCGTCCTGGACGATGTCGAATTGCCGATTCGGTGGGGCCAGTGACGACGTCGGGATAGTAATCGTCAGCGCGCCGTTTGAGACCGCCTCGACCTCACGCGCCCAAGGCTCCAGCGCACTCTTGTAGAGCGGCGCCGGACGCGGAATGAAGACGTTGAATATCAGCTCTTCCTGTGCGGCCGCTGGCGTCGAGAATGCAGACGCTGCGATTCCCAGGCCGGTGAGCACGGCAAGCGCACGGCGGGTGAATGTCATAGTCATTTGGCTCCTCCCATCAGCGGCCTCGATTGCGAACCGCTCTGCAGCGAGTGTAATCCAAGGTCGCACTGTCGCGATATTCAAAATTCTCATCGCGATGCAAAAAATGAATATCCCGGCAAGTCGCATCGGAGGCATATTGCGGGCAAAGGGGACCGCTTTGAACAGTCAATCCGACATGACCGATGCCGAAGCCGAAGCCATCTTGAAGCAGATGCGCTGGCAGGCAGGCACGTTGTTCCGGGCGCTGGACAGGAACGGCGACGGAGTATTGTCGCCTGCAGAAATCGATGCCGCCCCCGACGTGCTGCGCGCGCTCGACACGGACGGTGACGGATATTTGCGCGAGGACGACTTTGGCGGACCAACGGACATTCCTGGCATGGTTCGACGCAGTGGCATTGTGAAAGTGCTGGACCTCGACGGAGACCTCGTGATCGGGCCCGAGGACATTGCCGATGCTGCCGAGCGAATAAGAGAGCTTGACACGGACCAGGACGGCATGGTCACGCAACGGGATGACTTGCCGCCGCAAGGTGCGGGTTTTGAATTCCGGCTGCCGATGGGCACCCCGGCACAAACTCTTCTGTACCAACGAAAGATCTTCACCCGCGCGGCTGGACTTACCGGCCCGTTGCCTCCAGCCGGAAGGCCCGACGTTCAGCCGGGATACTTGCTGATCCACGAGGTCGGCGACCGGGGCGACATGCAAAAGTCCCAGCGCACGTTCCTGATGGATGGCCATGGCCAGATCGTGCACAGATGGCACACGGATGATCGGCATCCGGAGGCGACGGTCGCCTACCTGATGCCGAACGGCAACCTGCTGAAGACGAGCTGCAGGCAAAGCTGGATCGTGATGGATGGCAAGTTTCCCATCGGGTCCAACGGCTGGGTGTCAATCATAGCGCCTGACGGCACAGTGCTCTGGCAATGGCAGCACTTCGAATTGGGGCACGAGGCACTGCACCACGACATTGAGTTGATGCCCAACGGCAATGTCCTCGCAATCTCCTACGTAGTCATGCCGGTCAAGGATGCTCTGGCCCTCGGTTGGCGACAGCAGCGGGCCCACAAGAGAATCGTGCTCGACAAGGTCTACGAAATTCGCCCTGACATGGAGACGGGCGAGACGGAAGTCGTGTGGGAATGGTCAACCCGAGATCACCTCGTGCAAAACACGGATCCGGAACTGCCGCACTTCGGCAACCCCGCCGACAACCCACAGCGCATCGACTTCAACTGGGCGCAAATGGGGCGAGCACCGTTCAATTCCGGTCAGCTCTTCCACCTGAACAGCGTGTCCTATCACCCCAGGGATGATCTCATCCTGCTGTCCTCCGCGCTCTTCAGCGAGATTTGGGCCATTGACCATTCTACCACGACGGAGGAGGCGCGCGGGTCGACGGGCGGACGGGGCGGGCGCGGCGGCGACCTGCTTTGGCGGTTCGGCAATCCGCAGACCCATGGGCGCGGCGGACCCAAGGACCAGTTGCTTTATTGGCAGCACGATGCGCATTTCATTGCAGACGGATTGCCTCGCACGGGCGAAGTCCTGATCTTCAACAACGGGATGCGGCGCAGCGCGACAGGAGCACCGGAGCCTGACCAGATCTGCATGGGCATGATCACCGGCGCCTATTCCGACCTGCTGGAAATCACCATGCCACGAAGCCCTGACGGCACTTTGCAGATCGGCCATCCACCCGAAGTGAACTGGTCGTTCAACGCTCACGCTTCGCATACCCTGTATTCGCCTTTCATGAGCGGTGCGCAGCGGATGCCAAACGGCAACACGTTGATGTGCCAGGCCTGCGACAAGCGGATTGTCGAAGTCAGTCCGGCGGGCGAAATCGTCATGGATTTCCGGGTCGGCGGCCCGGGACGACTGTACCGAATTTACAAGTTCGCGCCCGATGCGCCCGGAATTCAGGCGCTTGGGCTCTGATCGCCCCATTCATTGCGCAAGACGCCAGACCGGTGCCGAACGCAGTCGGCGAAATGCTCTCCCGCTGGCGTCAGTGACTTGCCTGCCCTGGTGACCATTGAAATCGTCAAGGGACGCAACGGCTCCCGCACCGGTATCCGCACGATCCCGCTGTCGGGCCCAAGCTCTTGCAGGAGCGGCGCAGGGAACGTGCAGACGGCATCGAGCTCGCGCACCAGTGCCAACAGTCCCAGCCGAGACTCTGACGCGAGGCGGATCCGGGGCGCCGCCAGCCCGTGACGCCTGAAATGTTCTCGAAACCTTTGTTTCGGATTGCCCGCCGCATCCCCCATCATTGCCCAGTAGCAATGTGTCAGGTCACGCAGGGACGTGGCGGCCGCATGCGACGCGGATGCGCTTGTGATGACCACAACCTCGGTGACAAGGAGCGTTTCACGCTCGATGTCGCCAGCCTTGGCAGCCCCGGCATGGGGTCCGATGACGACGTCGTGCCGCCCCTCGCGGAGCGACTTCAACGCATCGCCAAACATGTCGCTGGAGATCGTAATGTCGACGTCTGGAAAGACGCCCCTAAACCGGGCAACGGCACGCGGCAGTATTTTCACGGCAGCCAAGGGCGTCGCGCTGACGCGAACCACGCCAGAATTCGTGCCGCGAAGCGCCGCGACCTCGTCATCCAGATGGGTCAGATCTGCCTGAACGGCCCGCACCCGCGACAGAACCGCCATGCCAGCATCGGTCGGAATGACACCCCGCGACGTTCTGAGAAACAGCGCCAGCCCGGTTTCCTCTTCGACTTGACGGATTTGCTTAGTGAGCGCGGATTGTGTCTTGCCCAGCACTTGCGCGGCAGAACGAATTGACCCGGCGTCCGCCACCGCGACCATCGCCTGGATGTGAGAGAGTTTCATGACCGAATTGGAAAACAATTCAACGCGACAGGCAATCCGAGATTCCGGGTCAAGTCAGACATTGCGGATACCGGTTGCCGGGCAGTCCTCGCCGCGGAAACGGGGCCGCCTGGCGCTGCGGGAGGTCGTCATCCAGTCCGCCGGACGCCATTAGCTGACACTGCATCGGCGCGTGCACACGGGCAGTTTGGAGGTGGCGACGGTCGATCCGCGGCCGTCCCGCCACGTCGCGCGGGCCTGCCGGCAGTGGGCGAGGACTGACGGCCTGCTGCGGCTTGACGCCGCATCAAGTCAAAGCCTATGCAAGAGCATCATGCGAAAGGACAATTCCGGCAAATCCGTGCGTGACCAAGTTTCCTCAAGGAAACGGAACGGGTTTGCCGCGTGAGCGACTCCCAGCGACTGGACCAGTGGATCTGGCACGCCCGGTTCTTCAAGACCCGTGGGCTGGCCACGAAACTCGTGGCGGGCGGTCATGTCCGGGTTGACGGCCAGCGCGTTTCGAAGCCCTCCTTCGCGCTGCGCCCGGGGCATGTGCTGACATTCCGCAAGGCCCGCGAAATTCGCGTGATCCGCGTGGACTCGCTGGCCAAACGCCGCGGCCCGGCTCCGGAGGCGCAGGCCCTCTATACGGACCTCGCCCCGCCCGCGGACGACAATGTTCCACACGCTCCGCGATTTGAAGGCAAGGGTCGCCCTTCCCGCAAGGATCGCCGCAACGCCCGTCTTTATGGTGATCCATCGCTTGATTGAGCCCGCTCAAGTGGTTACGTGACCGTGATTCCCTGTCGCGAGGCATTTATGACTTACGTCGTCACTGACCATTGCATTGCATGCAAGTACACGGACTGCGTCGAAGTCTGCCCGGTGGACTGCTTCTACGAGGGCGAGAACATGCTGGTCATTCATCCCGACGAATGCATCGACTGCGGGGTCTGCGAACCCGAGTGCCCCGTCGACGCCATCCTTCCGGACACGGTGCCCGACATGGAGAAATGGGTCGAATTCAATCGCAAGTACTCGGAGGAGTGGCCCGTGATCGTCACGAAGCGCGACCCGTTGCCAGATGCCGAAGAGATGGAAGACAAGGAAGGCAAGATGGAACTGTTCTCGCCGAATCCGGGAGAAGGAAACTGACGCGCCCGCCGTCTTCGCATGAACGAACAGTCGGCAATCACGCAAATTTCTGCGCGAATCCTCGTTCGGACAGAATTTGCGATCGGCCACCTTGGAATTTTGGCGGATTTTGCTATATTTTCGAGACAAGGGCGAGGAAACTTGGATTGTGACCTCCCCAGACTGGTGAAAGCGCGCGACGGGAGGGCAGATGCGTGTTCCCGGGGCGTGTTTTTGTCGCTTTTCGGCAAATTGAGAGGAAGGGCTGAATGAGCAAGGTCAAGAAGATGGAATTCCGCCCGAACGATTTCGTGGTCTACCCGGCGCATGGCGTCGGCCAGATCGTTTCGATCGAGGAGCAGGAAATCGCAGGCCACAACCTCGAACTGTTCGTAATTTCGTTCGAGAAGGACAAGATGACCTTGCGCGTGCCGACCAACAAGGCCGCCCATGTCGGCATGCGGACTCTGTCTTCGCCGGACGTGGTGTCCCAGGCAATGACGACGCTCAAGGGCAAGGCTCGCGTCAAGAAGGCAATGTGGTCGCGTCGTGCGCAGGAATACGAACAGAAGATCCATTCAGGCGACCTGATCGCGATAGCCGAAGTCGTCCGCGACCTGCACCGCGCCAACGATCAGCGCGAACAGAGCTATTCGGAGCGCCAGCTCTACGAGGCGGCGCTAGAGCGCCTGACCCGCGAAGTCGCGGCCGTCAATGGGGCTGACGAAGTCGATGCGCAACGCCAGGTTGACGAGGTGCTGATCAGTCGCGCAGCCTGACATGCGGAATTGCGCGCACGGCCCGATCATCGCCCGCAGCACACCAATTTTACCGATCTGAGCGTAAGCTGGCCGAACAGCGGCAATGCGAGGCGCTCAGTTGGTTCCGTCAATGCCCTCAGGCTGGCCTACCACGACGAATTGCAGATCTCCGGGACGATACAGTCGCCTGGCCACATTCCGCACGTCGTCTGTCGTCACCGCGTTCACCTTGCCGTTTCTGGTCTTGACGTAATCAAGGCCCAGATCGTCCATCTGCATGCCAACCATTATGCGCGCGATGCTTGCGTTTGAATCGAACCGAAGGGGATAGGCGCCGGTTAGGTAGGCCTTTGCCTCCTCCAGTTCGTCCTCCGTCAGGCCATCCGCTGCCATCCTTGCCCATTCCGCTCGCGTCACTTCGATTGCTTCTGCAATCCGTTCATTTGTCGAGGCGACCTGCCCGATCACAAGCTGCGCCAGATCAAAGCTCGCGAGGTAAGCTCCGATGCCGTAGGTCAGGCCTCGCTTCTCCCGCACCTCGTCACTCAGCCGCGACTGGCGTCCGGAAGCCCCGAATATGTGATTTGCGACATAGGCCGGGAAAAACTCCGGATCGTCTCTTGGAATGCCGACATGTCCAAAGATGGCCACGGATTGCGGCGTGTCGAAGGGCACAACCGTCACGCCGCCAGCCAGCAGGACTTCGGCTTCGTCCGGCAGCGGCGCACCGACCTCCGGCAAGCCTCCAAGAAGCGTGTCGAGCAGCTTGCCCAGTTCCTCGGCCGTGATGTCCCCCGCAGCCCCGACATATACGCGGTCCCTGGCAATCACGTCCTTGTAAGCCGTAACGATGTCTTCCCGCGTCAGCGCCGAAACGCTTTCTATCGTGCCATCGATCGACGTCGCATAGGGGTGGTCTCCGAATGCGAGGGCATTGAATCGCCTCGATGCAACGGCGTCAGGATCCGTGTCATCGCTGCGAATGACCGCCAGCACCTGGTCACGCACGCGATCCAGTGCAACCTGATCGAACCGGGGGGCCGTTAGCGCGCTCTGCAGGAGCGCGACAGCCTCGTCCCGGTTTTCGGTCAGAAACCGCGCCGAAACCGAGAGTGCATCGCGGTGAACATCGAATCCGTAGCCTGCGGCAAGCGCGTCCCGCGCTGCGGCAAACCCCTGAGCATCAAGGTCTCCCGCGCCCTCCTCCAGGACCGCGGTCATCAGGTTGATCGCCCCTCTCTTGCCGGGCCGATCGAGCGAGCCTCCTCCCCTGAACCTGATTTCCAGGGCGGTGAACGGGATTGAACGCTCCTCGACCAGCCAGGCCTTGATGCCACCTGGCGACGTGACTTCCTGAATGTCGACAGCCGCCGTCGCGGGACCGGAGACAAGAATCGCCAACCCCAATGCACAGAATAACCGGTTCACCTGACCACCTCCTCTGACTGCCGTGCAAATCCCGTGACCGCGCGGCGCCGGTCGAGATGCGTACGCGCTGCCGTGAGTATCTCTTCATCGGTAACGGCCTGCAGAATTTCTGGCCAAGATTCGATGTCCTCTACCGTGAGGCCCGTCACCAGCCCGCGTCCGTAGATGTTGGCCAGGTTCGAGATGTCGTCACGGGCATAAATCTCCGCAGCCCGGATCTGCGTCCTGACACGCTCGAGTTCCTCCGCATCCACGCCCTCTTCCAAGAACTCGGCAACCGCCTCGTCCAGAAGCGACTCGGCCTCTTCCAGCGACACGCCCTCGACAGGCACGATTGCCAGCCCGAAGTTTGTATCGTCCAGCGACCGGTCCCGATACCAGGCCGCAGTGTAAACCGCCTGGGGATCGTCGAACTGCAGCTTCCGCGCCAGAACCGAGGTGGTCGACGAGCCTCCCAGAACCTGCGCAAGCATGGCAAGTGCCGCGGCCTCCTTCTGGTCCCCTGGATCTCGCTCGGGCACGAGATACATGCGGGTCATGTAGTCATTGCCGATCCGGGGATCCGAGAAACTGAGGCGCCGTTCGGCCAGTTGCGGGGGCTCGGATGGACGGTTGCGCACACGCACGTTCGGATTGGGCGGAATGATTCCGTAATGCCTTTCGGCAAGCTCCCTGACTTCGTCCGGTTCAACGTCGCCCGCCACCACGAGGATCGCGTTGTTCGGTCCATAGTGCTGCCTGTAGAAGGACACGGCATCTTCAAGCGTCAACGCCTCGGCTTCGTGCTTCCAGCCGATGACGGGCACGCCGTAGGGGTGGTTCAGGAATGCCGCCGCATTTATCTGCTCCCTGAACAGGGCACCGGGATCGCTGTCGACGCGCTGCTTCCGCTCTTCGATGACAACGTCCCGTTCAGTTGAAATGTCTTCCTCGACGAGCGCGAGGCCATCCATGCGGCTGGCTTCCATCCCCATCACGAGATCGAGACGATCCGCAGCGATTCGTTGAAAATAGGCAGTGAAGTCATGGGACGTGAAGGCATTGTCGGTGCCCCCGTTTCGGGAAACGACATCGGACAGTTCGCCCGACGCAAGTTCGTCCGTGGCCTTGAACATGAGATGTTCGAGAAAGTGAGCGATTCCAGACTCGCCGGGCAGTTCGTCAGCGGCGCCGACCCGATACCAGACCATGTGGACAACGACCGGAGCGCGGTGATCCTCGATCACGACCGCTTCCAGACCGTTCTCGAGTTCGAACATGGTGACCCCAGCGGCTCGGAGCGAGCCGGGAAGGACGACAAGGGTCATCGTCAAGACAAGAACTAAGATGTGCATGGGCGCTCCTCGTGCGGCAGGCTGCAGCAAGAATTGGTGCGAGTTCTTCGCACAGTCAACTCGCATTTGCGTGACTGTCTGGATACCTGAGCGGCCTAAAGGATGACAGGTCCGACATCGCGATGCGCCAATGCTCAAACGGCCGCTTCATGCGCATCGCGTTCACTGCAAGAGTTCGCCGGCATGAATGGCAGCAGTAGCGATCGCAACTCGGCGCGCCGCAACACAGGAGTTCACGGACCCGGGATGTCATTCCCATTGGGCTTATTTCGCGACCACACGACCAACCCCGAGATTGCAGTCGCATACATGCCTGCCCCTTATCCTGTCTTCGGGTCATGTGCTGGAGATGACTGCATGCAAGCACCATTCTCGACGATTTCAGCCAATGCGCCGTTTCCTGGAGCGGCACCAGGAAAGGACGGGCCCGATTCAAGAATGCAGCCTGTCCCGCTCAGCGCGTGATGCGGCAACACGACGTCTTCGAGCGAGCACAATCGAACCGTGTTCCTTGCTGCACCGGCCTCGGGCACATCATTGCAGCGCCCTGTTCTCGAATCGGAAGAACGGGTGCCCGATCATCAGGACAACGGTGCCTTGCGATGCGATCTTCGTGCAACCGGACACCATCCTGTCCGGTTGACCGGTCCAGGCATCAGTATTCCGGCTCCACGGCCACACCCTCGCGCCTCGATCGATCGCAAGCCAGCGCGATGGCAAGGGCCGTACGCCCGTCTTCTTCAGTGACGGATGGCGGACGCCCTTCCTGAATTGCGGCCTGAAATTCGTCAAGCGCGTGGTAGAACGACGCGTCGTAGCGTTCCAGGAAGAAATGCTTGAGCGTCTCACGCGCAACGGTCTTTTGGCCATCCCAGCGAACGAGGTTGTCGTCGCGGTGGTTTTCCGTCTGCAGCATGCCCTTGGTGCCGAACGCCTCCAGCCTCTGGTCGAAGCCGTAGGCACAAGCGCGTGAATTGTTCACATGAACCAGCGCGCCGGAGGGCATTTTCAGCACGGTCATGGTCAGATCGACATCGCCCTCGGCGCCGATTTCGGGATCGAACACGCAACTGCCGGTCGCAAACACTTCCACGGGCCGCTCGCCAGCAATCCAGCACAACAGGTCGATGTCGTGGATCGTTGCGTCGAGAAAATACCCGCCGGAAGCGCGCACATAGTCGATCGGCGGCGGCGCGGGTTCACGACTCCAGCTCATCAGCATGTTGACCGAGCCGATCTCGCCCGCCCGGACCGCGCGCTGCAAGGCGGCGTTGTCCGGATCGAACCGGCGGTTGAATCCCAGCATGAACGGCACCGGGTGCGCTCTCAGGCAAGCCAGTGCGCGGTCCACGCGCTCCAGCGTCTGGTCCAGCGGCTTCTCGCAATAGATTGGCTTGCCGGACTTCGCAAAGGCCTCGACATATTCGACATGGGTGTTGGTTGGAGAGGCGATGACCACGGCATCGACCGACGGGTCGCCCAGCACAACGTCCAGATCGGCACTTGCCGTGCCGCCGTAAAGGGCCGCGGCGTTCTCCGCCGAAGCCAGATTGGGGTTGAATACCGTGACCAGGCGCAGGCCGGGATGCGCGTTGATCTTCGGACCGTAGACATGGGCCATGCGCCCGCTTCCAAGCAGCGCAACTCCCAGCATGGCGTTCTCCCTTCTATCTGCGCGCGTCTTCGGCGATCAGGGCAGCTCCCTTTTCGCCGATCATGATGGCGGCGGCGTTGGTGTTGCCGGTCACGATGCGCGGCATGATCGATGCATCTGCTACACGCAACCCGTCAATGCCGCGGACCCGCAGGCGCGGATCCACAACCGCATCCGCCCCGATCCCCATCTTGCAGGTGCCCACCGGATGCAGCAGCGACAGCCCCGATGCACGGCAATAGTCCAGCAATTCTTCGTCCGACTGAACGTCCGCGCCGGGCGAGATCTCGCTTTCGACGCAATCGGCCATGGGCACTGTCGCAGCAATCTTGCGTCCGAATTTCAACCCCGCAATTGCGGCACGCCGGTCCGCCTCGTCGGCGAAAAAGTTGAACTGAATCGCCGGCTGATCCCCAGCATGCGGGCCAGTGACGAATACGTGCCCGCGCGAATTGGGGCGCATGTGCTCGGCCAGGATCGTGAAACCCGAGAAGGGATGCGGCTTCAGCCGCTCGTCCGTGCACCAGGCCATGAACGTCACCATCATGTCGGGCCGGTCGATTTCCGGTCCCGAGCGGATGAAGGTATTGGAATAGTTGCCGTTGTCGGCAAACGGCCCGGTGCGGAGCAGCAAATAGCGCAGCAACTGGAATCCGCCCTTCAGCTTGTTGTTGTAGAGATCGTTGACGGTGGATTTCACTGTTGAGCGATATTCAGCACCGATGCCGAAATGGTCCTGCAAGTTTTCGCCCACGCCTGGCAGATGGTGCAGGGTTTCGATCCCGTGTGACCGCAGGTGCGCTTCTGGGCCAATGCCCGAGATCTGCAACAATTGAGGCGAGTTGAATGTGCCGCCGCAGAGTATCACCTCGCGGCGGACGCGCGCCGATTTCGGACCGCCCTTGTCCGTCCAAGTCACGCCGGTCGCCCGTTTCCCCTCGATCTCGATGCGCTCGACCAACGCGTGAAGCCGAAGATCGATGTTTCGCTTGGCGGGTCCCTTTAGATAACCCGCCGCAGTGCTCCAGCGGCGCCCATTGCGGGTCGTTGTCTGGACATAGCCCGTTCCCTCCTGCTTGGGCCCGTTGAAATCATCGTTGCGCGGCACGCCAAGTGCGACCGATGCGGCGTGAAAGGCCTCGCCCAGCTTGTGTTCCGTGCGCAGGTCGGAAACCGCGACCGGTCCGCCAGTGCCGTGATACGCGTCGGTGCCACGTTCCTGATCCTCGCAGGACTTGAAATAGGGCAGGACGTCGTCCCAGCCCCAGCCGGTGCACCCTGCGTTGGCCCAGCCGTCGAAGTCCTGCGGCTGGCCGCGCATGTAGATCATGCCGTTGATCGCACCGGTGCCGCCCAGAACCTTGCCGCGCGGCTGAAACAGGCGGCGTCCCATCAAGTGCGGCTCGGGCTGGCTTTCGTAACACCAGTTCAATGTCGGGTTGTCATAAAGCATTGAATAACCGAGAGGAATGTGAATGAACGGATTGCGGCCCCGCCCGCCGGCCTCAAGCAGCAGCACCGAATGCCCTGCTTCGGCCAACCTCCCCGCGACGGCACAACCTGCGGACCCGGCGCCGACAACCGCAAAATCATGGTCTCCGGTCGTCATCGATCCGTTCACCCTGCTTGGAGTCTTGTCGGCCAAGGGTGACATGACGGGCGACAGGGCCGGAACAAGGCAATTGTCAGATTTGGACGAAATTTCCCTCTTTCACGTCCGTGATCTATAGATCATCAGATATGGACAATTTGAATGCCGAACCTGGAGCAATTGAGTGACACGCGCAGAACTCTTGCGAATCCTGAATTTCGTGGATGCCAATCGCGAGATTTCCGAAAAGCGGACGGGACTGTCAACGACTGATGCACGCTGGAACATAATCTCCTACGCCATGCGCCGACACCTGGAAGGCAAGCTGCTGACCACGACCTCCGCGGCGATGGCGGCCGACGTGCCTTATGGTACGGCAATGCGGCGGATTTCAGAGCTGATCGACCAAAAGTTACTGCACAAGAGGCCGAAATCGAAATCGGGAAAGTCCTTCTCCCTGCATCCTACGCGAAAGCTGATCGAAGAGTTCGAGAGCTTCGCCATGCAGCTCAAGGCCGTGGTCGGCAATACGTTCGGCTTCAATACTGGAGACGGAGAGATCAGCGACTTCTACTTCGGCGGATATTACATGGCCTCGCGAATCCTGCCCTACCCCAGTGCTATGCGAACCGGTGTCGGCTATGACCGGACATTCAGGATTCTCTGCCCGATCGATCCGACGTTCAAGACATTGAGAGAGTTTTCGTCCGATCTGGATGAACTCTGCGGCACGAAGATCGAAATCACGAACCTGCCGCTGGACGATCTGCACAGCGAGATCATGGATCGCGCAAAGCAATCCGTTCCGGAATACGACCTGATTGCAATTGACCTTCCCTGGGTCGGTCAACTTGCCGAGGAAGGCGTGATCGAACCGCTGGACGAGATAATTCGCCAGGAACGCTACAACCCGTCCGACTTTCACAACGCCGCCTTTCGCGGGTCCTTCTGGCGCGACAGGCAGTTCGGCCTGCCGATCCAGCCGACGGCGGAGCTGTTGTTCTGCCGTTCGGACCTGTTTGCCGACGCTGGCCTTTCGATTCCGCGCACCACCGACGAAGTGCTGTTTGCTGCACGCGTCCTCCACCGCTCTGGCTTCAACATGGCCGGCATCGTGATGAATTTCGGACGGGGTACGCCGGTCGCCCACACCTTCGTCCAGACGCTGGCAGATTTCGGTCAGCCCATCATCAGTCTCAAGCCGATTGGCGATGAATTTGACCTTAGCGAAATTGCAGGCGAGAACCATCGCCCGCAACTCGATACCGATCCTGCGCGACAAGCCGCCGAGTACTTGCTGGAACTGCTTGATCTGTCCCACAAGGACAGCCTGGTCTGCAACTGGGATCGCCGCATTCGAATCTTCTCGGAAGGCCATGCCGCGATGACCTATGGCTGGAGCGTCCGGGCGGCTGCTTTTGAACTGAACGACGCGTCTCCTGCCCACGGCAAGGTCCACTATGCACCGCATCCGCACGCGCCCGGCGCGCACACGGTCTCTCCGATCGGAGGATTTTCGCTGGCGATGCCGGCAGGCCTCAGCAGCGAACGCAAAAAGGCATCGTGGAAGGTGATGGAATTCCTGACCAGACCCGAGATGCTGAAATGGTATGTCCAGAACGGTAACCTTTCCAGCCCCCGGTTTTCGACCAGTGCCGACCCTGAGGTACAGGCCAAGAGCCCGCTGATCAGTGAAATCGACGGCATGGAACGCCGCGGCGAACTGCAGATCTGGCCGCGCCCGCCGATCCCGGAATTCAGCGACATTCTGGGAATTCTTGGCAACGAGATTTACTTGATGCTGCAGGGCGAGGCGACGCCTGCCGTCGCGCTTGGCAATGCGCAAAACCGCATTGACGCTCTGATGCGGGCGCACGGACATTACTGAGTTCCAACAGTTTCCCGCAAAAGGACTCATTTTGGACATCTTTGCACTCGTGCCACGCGGGCGCCATGGTGCACGCTCCACTTGTCGCGGATGGGTAAGCGCTGCCGGAACGCGTTTTCAGTGGGCGAGACCAACGCTCGGCCCGTGTGAACTCCAAGGAGGGAAGTCGGTAGTCAGCTGCCTCTCCCTGAAGGGAGAGGCTCTTGAAGGGCGAAAGCCCCGAAGGCCCAGGCCGATCAGCACGAGAAAGGAGAATGCCGTCCAATCTGCCCTGAACCATACGATCACGACCCAGCCTGGGATGCTTCCTCAGTCCCAGGCATTGGAAGAGTCGCTTGCAGACACGCCTGATCAGGCACGAAGCAGGGCGATTCCAAACGCGTGTGGTCAGGTTGTGCGAGGGGAACCCGGCTTCGGCCGGCGCCACCGGGGAAGCCTCGGCGACCGCGCGAGCGGCGTAAGCCGCATTGTCTTCCTTCACGTGAGCGGGCGGTGCCTATCGCCCGTTCCGCCTGTAACGCAACAGCAAGAGAGGCGCGCTTGTCTCCCCAACCTGAACACCGGGGTTTCCAGCGCGAAAATCAGATGAAAATCAAGTCAAAACTGGGTTTGGCGATCGGTGCCATGGCCATGGCCGGGTCCATGACCACGGCGACTTTTGCCGAGGACATCAGCATGGCCTTCATCGTCAAGGACATGAACAATCCTTACTACTGGCGCATGGGCGACGGGGCCAAGCGCGCAGCTGCGGAGCTTGGCATCGAACTGTCCTATGTCTCGGCCGAATTCAACGGCGACATCGAGGGCCAGATCGCGGTGGTCGAAACCGAAATCATTAAGGGTCACGACGCGATCGTTCTGGTCCCGATGAACGGTACCGCACTGATCCCCAAAGTGCTGGAGGCCAACGCCGCCGGGATACCCGTGATCACCGCCGACACGCGGGTTGATGACGGTCCGGCCAAGGTCGAGACCTTCGTGGGTCTGGATGAGCAGACCTCGTTTGCCGGCATGGCACAATGGGTCGTCGATCAGCTGGGCGGCAAAGGCCAGGTCGCAATTCTTGAAGGCTTCCGCGGCAGCTCGACCGCCGAGCTTCGGCTGAACGGCATGATGGATGTGTTCAACGCCAATGACGGCATCGTGGTGGTGGCATCGATTGCCGCCGATTGGGACCAGGAGAAAGGCCTGAAAGCGGCAGAAGACATCTTGCAGTCGCACCCCGACGTTGACGCGATTATCGGTTCCAATGACTTGATGGCGCTGGGTGCGGTGCAAGCCGTCAAGGGTGCGGGCAAGTTGGATGACATCATCGTGGTCGGCGACGACGCGATTCCGTCGGCACTGGCTGCCCTGCGTGCCGGTGAACTGAACGCGACCATCGACGGCAACACCGACCTGGTGGGCTACGAGGCAGTGATGGCCGCGTATCGTCATGTTACAAAGGGCGAAGAGCTGGACGACTGGATCGTTGTCGAATCCTCGATTATGGTGGCCGAGGACGTGACTGACGAGTACCTTGCCGGTCGCGGCATCGAACTGGAATAATCCAGTCAGCCGACCGGACGGCCAATGTCCAGAGATGGCCGGGTCGCGCCCGGCCATCTCGTTTTGAACAGGGAATTGAATGATGCCGGACCCTACTCCGCTGGTCGAAATGCGGCACATTTCAAAACACTTTGGCGGCATACAGGCGCTGACCGACGCGCAGCTTGAGCTATATCCGGGCGAGGTTCTCGGCGTACTGGGACACAACGGTGCCGGGAAGTCCACGCTGATCAAGATCCTTGCGGGAGCCGAAACGGCCAACGCGGGCGCAATCTTTGTCGAAGGGCACGAGGCGCACATCAATGACCCGAACGATGCTCGCGCCTATGGCATCGAGACGATCTACCAGGAACTGGCGCTCTGCGGCAATCTGAACGCCCCGGCAAACGTCTACATGGGGCGCGAACTGCACAAATGGGGCTTTCTTCGCAAGAATGCGATGAAAGCCGAAGCGACAAAGGCGCTCAATCGCCTGAACATCCGCATCCAGTCGCTCGACGTCGAGGTCGAAAGCATGTCGGGCGGTCAGCGTCAGGCGATCTCGATCAGCCGCGCGGTGCATTTCGACACCAAGATCCTGATCATGGACGAACCGACCGCGGCCCTCGGCATGGAAGAAAGCAGAATGGTCATGGAATTGACCGTGGAGCTGAAGAAGCAGGGCATCGGAATCATCTGGATCAGCCATGACATTCACGAGGTTTTCAATTTCACTGACCGAATCACGATCCTGCACGGCGGAAAAAACGTGGTGACCGCCCCGACGAAGGAATTCTCCCAAGACGAAATCGTGTCGATGATCATTTCCGGTCTTGCCGTGGAGCGCGGCACGTCCGCGGCAGGGGGCTGAGAGATGCATGTTCCAGGGATCAAGTCCCAGCCGCTCGTCTGGATTCTCCTGGTCGCCATCTTGCTGGCCGTCGTCCTTTCGTTCCTTTCGCCATTCTTCATGACAGTCGGCAACATGACCAACCTGTCCAAGCAGGTTTCGATCGTTGCTATCCTTGCCGCGGGCCAGGCGGTGGTCATCATTTCAGGCGGCATCGACCTTTCAGTGGGATCCATTCTGGCCCTGTCTGCGGTCGTGATCGGTGCGCTGATACAAGTTGACGTGGACCCGCTTTTCGCCACCCTGGCCGGCTTGGCGACCGGGACGCTCGCCGGCCTCGTAAACGGCTTTGTCATCACACGCGGCAATATCCCGCCCTTCATCGCGACGCTCGGAATGCTGGGGATTGCGCGCGGCCTGGCATTGGTCATCACCAAGGGGGTGTCCTACCAGGTGCTGGTGCCGTTTTTCCTTTACATCGGCAACGCAAAGTTCCTCGGGCTTCCGATCCCGCTTTACTTCGTTGTCGTTACCTTCCTTGTCGTCTCCGTGATGCTGCACATGACCGTTTTCGGCCGCCACGTCTACGCGATTGGGGGCGACGAGCGGGTCGCCCGGCTGGAGGGCATTCCGGTCGACCGGCAGAAGATAAAGATCTACATGCTGAGCGGATTTCTGGCCGCCCTCGCTGCCGTGGTCATGACTGGGCGCCTTGCAGCAACACCGCCAAGTGTTGCGCAAGGCATCGAACTGCAAGCCATTGCTGCCGTGATCATCGGCGGTGTCAGCTTTGTCGGCGGACGCGGCATTGTCCTGACAGCGCTGATCGGGGCGCTGATCATGGCCATGATCACCAACGGACTGAACATTCTCGGGATTTCTTCGTTCTACCAGCAGGTGCTGATCGGCGTCGTCATCATCGTCGCCGTCTGGATCGATAACCTGAAGTCGCGAAAGTAGGCGGGCAGTGAGGATCGATGGCAAACCGACCGTCGGCATTGGCCTGATCGGATCCGGCTTCATGGGCCGTTGCCATGCCAACGCGTTTGGCGCTGTCGCAGGAATCTTCGATCTGCCCGCCGATCCAGTCAAGTCCATCCTGGCGGACGCGACCGACGAAATTGCGGCGGCGGCGGCAGCGGCGCTGGGATTTTCGCGGGCGACATCGGATTGGCAGGCGATGGTGCAGGACGATTCGGTCGACATAGTCGCGATTGCCGCCCCAAACGTCTTGCACGAGCCCATGGCGATGGCCGCCATCGCCGCCGGCAAGACGGTCTATTGCGAAAAGCCCCTGTCGACGACCGCAAGGTCGGCCCTGAATATGACGAAGGCCGCCGAGGCTGCCGGGGTCGTCACCTCCGTCGGCTTCAACTTCCTGCGCAACCCGATGATCGGGCTCGCGCAACAGATGATCTCCTCCGACGAGATCGGTGAGATAACCGGCTTTCGCGGTCGCCATGCAGAAAACTACATGGCCAGCCCGGACGCGCCTCATTCCTTCCGCACCGATCCTCAGGGCGGCGGCGCGCTTTCCGACATTGGCAGCCACATCCTGTCTCTGGCCCGGCATCTCTTGGGCCCGGTTGCCGAAGTGAACGGACACGCTCGGACCATTTTCCCCGACAGGCCCGTCGCTGCGGGATCCGTTGAGCGCCGCCCGGTTTTGGTAGACGACATGACCCATGCGCTCCTGCGCTTCGTCAGCGGAGTATCGGGCAGCATTGAAGCGAATTGGGCTGCGACGGGACGCTCGATGGAATTGTCCTTCGAGGTCACAGGCACGAAAGGCGCCATCGCATTCACCCAAGAACGCATGAACGAACTGCTGCTTTATTCGGGCTCCGGCCAAAAGGCAGGATACCAGCGTATCGAAGCGGGCCCTGCCCACCCTCCGTACGGCAGATTCTGTCCTGCTCCGGGCCATCATTTGGGTTTCAATGACCTCAAGGTCATCGAGGTCGCCCAGCTTGTCGAGGCTCATGCCGGGCAAGGATCCTGCATGCCCGATTTCCGCGAAGCCTACGAGGTGCAGAAGACCGTCGAGGCCATTCAATCATCCGCTCAATCCCGGGAGTGGGTTTCGGTGTGAATTGCATCTGAAAAGCTCGGTGCACTTGCGCGTGTTCTGGCCGCGACCGGAGGTGGCGCGCGGCGAACCAAGCGATGTTTGGGCGGTCGAAAGATGGAGCAGGGCGAAAGCCGATCTGCATCCCGCGTGATGTTCCACACGAAAGTCCGATGTTCAGGGCATGTGCGCCCAACCGACGAAGATTGGGCGCTTCCCGTGCATCAACCTTTCCTTGTAAGCACCTTACTCTTCGACCAACTCAGGCGGGGCTGCAGAGGTCCGGATGCCAAGACGACGGAGTCGCGCCAACTCTGCATACTGGTCAAGCGACATCTCCTCGTAGGCTCGGAAATAGACATTCACGTCGAAGAGTCTTTCCAGGAGAAGACCCTGATTGTCGCGTCGGAATTCCAGGTCGGCGACGGCAAGATCGGCACGGATGTTGACGTCAACGCCATGCCGGCTGGCATGGGCCAGAAGCGCGCCGTCAGAGGAGCCTCGCGCCAATGCCCCGACATCGCCGCCAAGCGCCGCCGCGACATCGCTCTCCGGCGTCGGATCGGTCAGGTTGGCACGACCCGGCGTCGGCTCAGGCAGCGCGGCAAGATCTTCGGGCATTTCGAGAGGCTTCGTCGGAATGATCCCAAATTCGTCGGGACCGCCAGCGCGGTCCCGACCGATGTTCATCAGGCTTGGTTCGCCACCTGCGCAGGCAGCAAGTGCCGGGATCAAGCAAGAGAGCAGCAGCCGACGCAGCATGAAAGCCTCCGAAAACGTTCTTTGGGTTCTACTCGTGAATTCATCCGGTGGAAAGCCTGTCCTGTTCACTGCCGCCCTGTGCGGGCGCTAAGCACGATCAACCCGAACGCGCCAACAAAAATTGCAATGTCCGCGACGTTGAACGACCACGGATTCCGCCAGCCGCAGCACGACACGTTCAGGAAATCCGCCACTGCCCCGTACATCAGGCGGTCAATCACGTTGCCAACCGCGCCGCCAATGACCAGGCCCGCCGACACCAGCACCGGGAGTCCGGGCCGGTCGCGCATCATCCACCAGACAATCGCGCCGCATATTGCGACTGCCAGCCCGACCAGCACCCACTTGCCGGCAAGCGGGATGCCGAAATTCACTCCTACGTTCCATGCCATCCGAAACTGCACGTAGGGCGGCAAGACGTCGATTGCGCCCAGTGCCTTGAGGTTCATGGCGTGAACCACGAAATATTTCGTCAGCTGGTCCGCCAAGGCGGTCAGGGCCGCCGTGCGAATGAGGGGCGAAAGATAATGCATCAGTGCCGGAAGTGCCTCATTCCTGAAAACACCATCGCAATCCCGGCCGCGTCGGCAGCCTCGATCACTGCCCTGTCTCGCTTGGATCCGCCTGGCTGAATCACGGCCTTCGCGCCGACTTCGGCAGCGGCAAGAAGCCCGTCCGGAAACGGAAAGAACGCGTCTGACGCCACGACCGAACCCTTGGCCGTCGACTCCGTGAGGCCGAGATCACGAGCCATGCGGCCCGCTTTCAGCGCCGCGATCGTCGAACTGTCGACCCGGCTCATCTGTCCTGCCCCGATTCCGACCGTGCCGAGATCGCGGGCATAGACGATCGCATTGGACTTCACGTGCTTGGCAACGCGCCAAGCAAAAAGCAGATCGTCAATCTGCCCCTGCGTCGGCGCAACCTGAGTCACGACTTTCAGATCCTCTGCCGCGCAGGCACCGTTGTCCTCATCCTGAACCAGCCAGCCGCCCGAGACCTGCCGAACGGAAACTCGGAATGCGGAAGGACCGGGAAACCCGCCGGTTGTCAGCAAGCGCAGGTTGCTCTTGGCGGCAAGGATCTCCTTGGCCTCATCCGTTGCCGCCGGTGCTATCACGACCTCGGCAAACATGTCGGCGATCGCACGCGCGGCATCCCCGTCAAGCGCGCCGTTAAGAGCAACGATGCCGCCAAAGGCGCTTGTTCGGTCGCAGTCGAACGCACGACCGAATGCCTCTTCGCAACTTGCCCCGTGCGCCACGCCACAGGGATTCGCGTGCTTTATGATGGCGGCCGCGAGCCCGTCGGCCGGATCGAACTCGGAGACCAGCCGAAAGGCGGCATCGGCATCATTGATGTTGTTGTAAGAGAGTTCGCCGCCCAGATGCTGCACAGCTGTCGCAATCCCCGGGACATCCGAGCGGTCCTTGTAAAAGGCTGCCGCCTGATGAGGATTCTCCCCGTAGCGAAGCCGCTGCGCCAACGTGCCCGCAAAGACCCGACGGCGCGGTGCCTTCTCGCCAAGGATGTCGGCCATCCAGTTCGAAATCGCGGCATCGTATGCAGCGGTCCTCGAAAGAGCCGTCAGCGCCAGGCGCCTGCGAAAGTCCAAGGAGGTCTGACCGTCATTGGCTTGCAGTTCATCCAGCACGTCCTGGTAGTCGGCGGCATCCACCACCACGCTCACGAAGTTGTGGTTCTTTGCGGCGGACCGGATCATCGCGGGTCCGCCAATGTCGATGCACTCTATCGTCGTGTCCTGATCGTCCCCGCTCGCGACGCTGGCTTCGAACGGGTAGAGATTCACCACCAGCAGGTCGATCATTTCGATCCCGTGCTCCGCCGCTGCGTTCAGATGCCCTTCATCGCTCCGCAACGCCAGGAGCCCGCCATGCACCGCAGGGTGGAGCGTCTTAACCCTGCCATCCATCATCTCGGGGTATCCGGTGACTTCTGCGACATCGGTCACCGCCAGTCCGGATTCGCGGAGCGTCGTGGCGGTGCCACCGGTGGAAATCAACTCGACGCCCCGGCTCGAAAGCGCGGTGGCGAATTCGACGAGACCAGCCTTGTCAGATACGGACAGCAATGCGCGACGCACCGGAGTCAAGTCTGTCATGCCTGAGCAGTCCTTTCGTTGGGAATAATATACGAAAGTCACATCGTGGCTTCGTATTGATTTCACGGGTCATCGAAGTGGCCAACGCCAACGCTCCTCGCCGTGCAGATGCGCCAATCCCGGACGCCTCGTCATGTTTGCCCCTTCAGCGGGCCGGTTCAGCAGGGCCTTGGCCCTCAAACTCTGTTGCTGAGATCGGCAAGGCAACGCCTC
>JAJEFO010000010.1 GCA_022820365.1 Silicimonas sp. | reverse complement strand
GGAGCGTCAGCCCTGGATCGAGAGGAGCCTGGCCAACAGGCACCTGAAGGGCGGCAACACGCTGATTCTTTATGACGTCTCCTCCAGCTACCTGGAGGGCAGGTGCTGCCCCCTGGCGGCGTTCGGCCACAACCGGGACGGGAAGAAGGGCAAGATGCAGATCACCTACGGGCTGCTCTGCGCCGCGGACGGCTGCCCGGTTGCGGTGGAGGTGTTCGCCGGCAACGCCGGGGACCCGTCCACGGTGGCGGGCCAGGTGGACAAGGTCCGGAAGCGCTTCGGCATCGCGCGCGTCGCGCTGGTGGGCGACAGGGGGATGCTGACCACGGCGCGGATCCGCGGGGACCTCGCGCCGGCGGGGCTCGACTGGATCTCGGCCCTGAGGACCGGGGACATCCGCAAGCTGCTGCAATCCGCCGTTCCGGGCGCCCCGGCCCCTCTGGCGCCCGAGGCGCTGGTTCCCGACGCGGTCGCCGAGATCACGGGCCCGGACTTCCCGGGCGATCGGCTGATGGTCTGCCTGAACCCGCGACTGCGCGAGGAGCGGCGGCGGAAGCGCGAGGAGCTTCTGGAGGCGACGGAAGAGACGCTGGCGGCGATCGCCGCCGCTGCCGCGCGCCGGAAGCCGGGGTCGGCGAACCGCGACCAGGCCATCAAGGCCGTCGGGCGGGAGGCCAACCGGCGCAAGGTTGAGAAGCACTTCGACATCGACGTGCACGACGCCGGGATGGACTGGGCGCGCAACCGGGACAGGATCGAGGCAGAGGCCCGGCTCGACGGGATCTACGTGATCCGCACCAGCCTGGACGCCGCGTCGCTTGGCCCGGAGGCCGCGGTGGAGGCGTACAAGTCGCTCGCGCAGGTGGAGCGCGCGTTCTTGGCGATGAAGACCTCGCGGCTGCGGATCCGGCCCGTGCACGTCTATTCGGAGGCCCATGTCCGCGCCCACGTGTTCCTGTGCATGCTCGCGTACCACGTGGAATGGCACATGCGCCGCCGCCTGGCGCCGATCCTGTTCGAGGACGACGACCGCGAGGGCGCGCGGGCGCGGCGGAACTCGCCGGTGGAGAAGGCCGAGGTCTCGGAGAGCGCGAAGGCCAAGGCCGACACGAAGCGCACCCCCGACGGGCTGCCGGTCCACAGCTTCACGACGCTTCTTTCCGACCTGGCCACGCTGACGCTGAACCATGCCTCCATTCCCGGACGGCCCGACAGCCGGTTCCTGCTGGCCTCAGAGCCGACCGAACTGCAGGCGAGGGCGTTCGCGCTGCTCGGCATGGACCCGGATCGCGATGCTTACATAAGCGTGACAGCCTGAATCCGGCCGAAACCCCTGTCGCGCATGGGCGAAGCCATCTTCCGGTCAGTGAAGATCCGACTAGCCTTTCTAGGTGACGTTCATCGTTCCCTTGACCACCAACCCACCCGTCGTTGTTTCTTGTCGACCTCGCTGTCGTCAACTGAGGCCATCACCGGTTCCGGGACAGGTTCGGTATCTGGTTCGCCGGACGGTTTGGAGGCAGGCGTGCCTTCGGGCGGTATATCTGGCACCTGGTCCGAGCTGTCATGGACTTCAGGCTGTGCCGGGGGCTCACTGTCAGCCGAAGGATCCTCTTTCTTGCGGTTGCGGCGCCGTTTGGGCTTGGAATCGACTGATTCCTCTTCGTCATCTGTGCCTTCGGTTGCCACGGCCTTCAAGTCACCAACATCCTCGTCGACCGAGTCAGTCTTCTTGCGCCGGCGCCGCTGGCGTTTGGGCTTCACTTCGCCGTCGGAGTCTTCCGTCTTCGTTTCCTCTTCCTTCTCGGGCGTGTCCGACTCAGCTTCCGCCTCGGTTCCGGTCGCGATTTCGGAGCTCTCTTCACCTTGCGCGTCAACACCCTTTCCGCGACGACGGCGACGGCGACGACGCCTTTTCTTCGGACGATCTTCGTCCTCTGGCAACGTCGCGCCAGCACCCTCCTCAGATGTCAGCTCGTCATCTTCTCCCGCCATGAGCGAGGCGTCGGCAGACACTACCGGCGCATTCGTGTCAACTTTGCGTGCAGTGGTCTTGAACTTCTCGATCGAGAATTCCGGCGGAATGAGGTGAGGATCTGCTTCAAGCCTTACAGTTATGGAATAGCGCGTTTCGATCTGGGCGATATGGTCGCGCTTCGTATTCATCAGGAAGTTGATGATCGGCACCGGCACCCTGAGCAGAACCTCCTTTGACCTCTTCCGAACGCCTTCCTCTTCCAACTGGCGCAGGATCGTTAGGCTGAGGCTGTCGATTGAGCGCAAGAGGCCCGTACCATGGCAGGACGGGCAGGGCTGCGTCGAGGCTTCAAGCACTCCCGGTCGCAGCCGCTGGCGCGACATTTCGAGCAGGCCAAAGCCCGAGATACGACCAATCTGGATGCGGGCCCGATCCGTCTTCAGCTTTTCCTTGAACCGCTTTTCTACCGCTGCGTTGTTCTTGCGCTCATCCATGTCAATGAAGTCGATCACGATGAGGCCGGCAAGGTCGCGAAGCCGAAGCTGGCGCGCGACTTCCTCCGCAGCCTCAAGATTGGTCTTGAGCGCAGTGCTTTCGATTGATCCTTCCTTTGTCGCCCGGCCGGAGTTCACGTCGACTGCGACAAGCGCTTCGGTCTGCCCGATAACGATGTAGCCCCCGGACTTGAGCTGCACGACCGGGTTAAACATGCCGCCGAGGTAGCTTTCCACCTGATGTCGCGCAAACAGTGGCATCGGGTCGTTGTACTGCTTCACGTTCTTGGCATGGCTCGGCATGATCATCTTCATGAAGTCCTTGGCCGTGCGGAAGCCAGCTTCGCCTTCCACGAGGACTTCATCGATTTCGCGGCTATAGAGGTCGCGAATCGATCGCTTAATAAGGTTGCCTTCCTCGTAGATCTGTGCGGGTGCGATGGATTTCAGCGTCAGCTCGCGGATCTGTTCCCAAAGCCTCTGGAGATACTCGTAGTCTCGCTTGATCTCCGATTTCGTGCGCTGGGCTCCTGCGGTCCGGATGATCAGGCCTGCACCCTTGGGAATTTCGATGCCATCGGCGATCGCCTTGAGCTTCTTGCGATCCGACGCACTTGTGATCTTCCGACTGATCCCGCCGCCGCGCGCAGTATTCGGCATCAGGACGCAGTAGCGTCCCGCAAGGCTGAGATATGTTGTCAGTGCCGCGCCCTTGTTGCCTCGCTCTTCCTTTACGACTTGGACCAGGAGGATCTGCCGAACCTCGATCACTTCCTGGATCTTGTAGTTGCGCTGGCGTTGCCGCTGCCGGCGCGGCCGCTGGATTTCTTCTGCCGTGTCGTCATCGGCAATGGATTCGATTGTCTCGTCCCTTGCCGCGGCATCCGTAGACTGAGCGCTGTCAATTTCGGGCTGGTCGATTTCCTCGTCGTCGAGGTCGATGACATTCATGGATGGAATGTCGGCTGACGCGTCTTCGTCAGGCTCACGGGCGGCTACAGTCGGGCTCTCGGCCTCTTCACCGGCGACATCTGTGCGATTGACGGCCTCCACGTTTTCGGAGGCAGTTTCAGTCGCGATCGCACCGTCGGCGCTTTCCTCCCGAGAAATCGTTTCGTCATTCGTCACGGTCGATTCGGCCTTGGCCTTGGTGCCGCTCCGGCGGCGACGCTTGGGCTTGACCTCTTCTTCCTCGGCCTTCGCCTCGGCCTCCGCGATCTTCATCTCCTCGGCGAGCAGCGCTTCGCGGTCGGCGACCGGGATCTTGTAGTAGTCCGGGTGAATTTCGGAGAACGCCAGGAACCCGTGCCGATTGCCGCCATATTCCACAAAGGCGGCCTGAAGCGAGGGTTCGACCCGCGTTACCTTCGCGAGGTAGATGTTCCCGGAAAGCTGACGTCTGTTTTCGGATTCGAAGTCGAATTCCTCGACTTGGTTTCCATCGGCCACAACGACACGCGTCTCCTCCACGTGGGTGGCATCGATGAGCATTTTCTTTGACATGTTGACTTTCTGCGCAGCATCGAAACCTGGCCCGCAAAGGCCAGATTGATGAATTTGCGACTTTCAATTGAGGCGACTGCCTGCATCAGGATGGCAGACCGATGGTCAGTCACAATCGGCACCGTGCCGCATCCGTCCAATGCGCGCATCATCGCGGTTCATCTCCAGCACCTATTTTAGGTGCCCATTCCAGGCCCGGTGGCGTGCAATCGCCGATCTCGGGCATTTCCAATTTCGTGACCGTGTTGGCCACGGCGCCAATCCAGCGTGCCGCCATTGGGGCAACGTGTCTGGAACGGCGAATCCTTTCGACGCGGCCGCGCGCACCAAGCGCTCCTTGGGCCGACTCTCAATACATAAATGGGGTCGTGCCCAAATTACAACGACGAAATTCGTGGCGATGGTCAGGCAGCCAAAAATTGTTTGCAGGCAACGGTGAACATTGAACGGCGAAGGGCCGTGTCCGCCCCGTCATTTTCATGCAGGCGTGCGGTCGAGTGCCATGCACCCCGCAGAACTTGACGGCCTCCCAGTCTCGCGGAGGCGTTTGGCAAGAAGGCCGGTCAAAGATAGTCTGACCGCAGCAACCCGTATTTCGCCATTTTCTCGTTCAGAGTCCTGCGAGGCAGGCAAAGATCTTCCATGACATTCGCGATCGATCCACGGTGGCGCCGCATCGTATTGTCAATCAGCATGCGCTCGAACGCCTCGACATGTTCCTTCAAGGGCTTGCCTTCGGTCGTTACGCTAATGCCGATGTCATGCTCGCTGTCCAGCATCAGCAGCGACGTGATCGTTCCAGATCCGCGACGCGACTGCAGAACCGCGCGTTCGGCAACATTCATGAGTTGCCGGACATTGCCGGGCCAAGGCGCCTGCAGCAGTTGGGCCGCTTCCTGCGTGCTGACCTCGGGGGCGTCGCACCCGTATTCCTCCGCATATCGTTCCAGGAACTGCTGGAAGAGCATCAGGATGTCTTCGCCCCTTTGGCGCAGTGGCGGAAGAGTGATCGTCATTGCAGCCAATCTAAAAAACAGGTCGGGACGAAGGGCGTCCTTGCAGGTCTTTCCAGGCTCCTGAAGGTTGCAGATCGCCACGATCCTTGTCTTTGCGGGCGTGTTCTCCTGGTTCATCCGCGACAGGAGCCGAGCCTGCACCGATTGCGGCAGGGTTTCGATGTCCTCAAGAACAAGCGTGCCGTCTCGCGTCTCTTCGATCAGCGGCAATTGGCTGCTGTCGCTGGACGGTCCAAAGAGACGGGCCGGGAGCGCTTCCTCATCCTCCGCAGCGCAGGAAAACAGCGCGAAGTTCCGGCCGGCTCGGGCACCCGCTGCATGAAGCGCATGGGCAACGAGCGTCTTGCCTGTTCCCGTCTCGCCGTCGATCAGCACGTGGCCGTCGGCTTGGGCAAGATCCAGGATGTCTTCGCGAAGCCGCTTCATCACCGGCGACTCACCAACCAGTCTCTCGGTGAAACTCGCACCGTCCGACAGCTCGCGCCGCAGCGCCCTGCTTTCGAGCGTGAGGCGTCGTGCATTTGCTGCCCTCTTGGTGAGTTCGGTCATCTTGTCCGGGTTGAAGGGCTTTTCCAGAAAGTCGAATGCGCCAATTTGCATCGCTTCGACGGCCATGGCCACGTCTCCATGGCCAGTGATCATGATGACGGGCAAAGCGCTGTCTTGGCTCATCAGCCGTTTCAGAAGGCTTATTCCGTCCATTCCGGACATCTTGATGTCGCTGACAACCACGCCTGGATAGTCCGGTGTCAATGCCTTCAAGGCCTCTTCGGCACTGCCATAGGTTTCCGTGTCGAATCCTGAAAGCGCAAGCCATTGGCTGATGGACAGGCGCATGTCCCTTTGGTCATCGACTATTGCGACCTTCATTGCCTGTGTCATCCGTCTTGCTCCGTCGGTCACTCGGCCGCGGCCATGGCCTGTGTGGAAATCGGCAACGTGACTTCGAACACGGCTCCGCCGTCACGGCCATTCCGGGCAGTCAGCCTGCCGCCAAGCTCGTTCACGATCCCCGACGAGATGGCGAGCCCCAATCCTACCCCGTCTCCGGGCATCTTCGTAGTGTAAAACGGCTCGAAGAGCTTTTCGAGGTCCTCGATTCCTGCGCCATTGTCCCGCACCGTGATGAGTGCCTCTTCGCCAACGGTCACCAGAATCTCGATTCTGGGTTCCGATGCCGCATTGGTGGCGTCCAGTGCATTTCGGACGAGGTTCAGGAGGACTTGCTCAAGCCGAACGTGATCCACGCTGACGATCACGGGATCTTGCGGAAGCGAAGAGATGACCTGCACACCGTCCTGACGGATCTGCGTCTCCATCATCGACAGGACAGAAGAAACGCTGTTCCTCACGTCGATCGGTTTCGCGGCGCCACCGCCCTTGTGTGCGTACGACTTGAGTTGGCGCGTTATCAGGCTCATGTGCTCGATCAGGTCGTCGATTCGTTCAAAGGAAGACAGCGCCTCGTCGGCACGGCGGCGGTTGAGCAGCAATCTGGCACCCGCAAGATACGTCTTCATTGCAGCAAGCGGCTGGTTCAGTTCGTGGCTGACTGCTGCCGACATTTCGCCGAGGACCGCGAGCTTGGATGACTGTTGCAGCGTCTGTTCGGCCACCTCCAGGTGTCTTTCGGCCCTTTTGCGTTCGGCGATTTCTCGTTGCAGCGCCAGGTTCAACTGACGGAGCTCGGCGGACTCGCGCTGGAAGAATCTCAACCGTGATTTGGTTCGGCGGCTGACAAGGAAGGATACAAGCGCCAAGAGGATCGCGAACCCCATGATTTCCAGCGCGAGAACCGCGTTTACTCGCTCGCGAACGCTCGCATAGGTCGTGAAGGACGTAATGCGCCATCCTTGGAATCCGATCCTGGCTTCCTGCCGCATGATCGCTTCGCCTCGAAGGTAGGCATCCGCCGGTAGCCTTCCCCAGCTTGCCGTAGCGCGAACCGCGCGCTCTATTGCCGATCGTACTGGCCTTGCCGCCAGGGCCTCTTCCTCGCTCAGCCCGCGCCAGCGCGCTTCCGTCGCGAGGATGATGATCGCTTCGCTGTCTGACACAAAGACGGCATCGACGAAGCTGGCCCAGCTGCTTTCGAATTTCTTGAGGTCGACCTCGACCACGATGACACCGAGCATTTCGCCCTGCGCTTCGATCTTGCGCGAGTACGTGAAGACACGCGCGCCTGATTCAAGAAGACTGGTCGAAAAGACCGTTTCATTGGAGCGTGACGCTTTCACGAAATAAGGTGCCGCGCGGTGAGCGGAGCCGATCAATGCGCGGTTGGTGGCAGCTACCGCACGTCCGTCTCGGTCCAGCAGGATGAGACCTGCCGCCGTGATCTCGTCGCGATACTCGATAAGCCGCTGCGAGCTATTCTGGAAGTCTCCGGAAATCAGTGCGCCAATCAACGCAGGATCGCGGGCCAATAGTTGCGGCACGACCTGGTTGCGCTGCAATTCGCTGAGCAAATTGCCGGAATGGAGGGCGAGTCGGGCCTCTGCGCGAGCTCTGGTGGTTTCGGTAAAGCGCTCTGTCAGAAGCCGATTGGTCCACCAGACCGTCGCGATTGCCACGACAAGGACAAGGCCCACCGCGATCCGGGCGCGCCAGGGCGCGTAGTCGCGTCTGTCGGATGTTTCGCTCATGGCGTGAGTCTAGAGCGTGGCCGCGATTGCCTCAAGCGTCAGCGGCGACGGCGGCAAGGGCGTTGAACAGGACCGCGCCGTCTGTCAAGCCAAGAACAGGGTCTGCGGCGCGTTCCGGGTGCGGCATCAAGCCCAGCACGCGGCGGTTCTTCGAGAGTATTCCGGCAATTCGATCAGCCGATCCGTTTATGTCCGACCTGTAGCGGAAGGCGATTCGGTCCTCAGAAAGAAGCGCCGTGCGAATTTCTTCCGTCGCTTGGTAGTTCCCGTCGTGATGGGCGACAGGGAAGGTCGCCGTCGACCCATGCGCGTAGCCATTGGTAAAGTCGCTGCTTGTCGTCGCCACTTCTAGCTCGACAGACTTGCAGATGAATCTGATCCCCGCGTTGCGCATGAGTGCGCCTGGCAGAAGGCCGGTTTCCAGCAGCACTTGGAATCCGTTGCAGATGCCGATGGCATGGCCGCCGTTTTCGACATGCGTCTTCAGGGCTCCGACAATTGGAGATCGGGCGGCAATTGCGCCGCTGCGCAGATAGTCGCCGAAAGAGAACCCGCCAGGTACGCCGACGATGTCAACGTCTGCCGGGAGTTCGGTGTCCTTGTGCCAGACCATCTCGACCTTGAAACCGGCATTCCGGAATGCCCTCTCGAGATCGCGGTCGCAGTTCGATCCCGGGAAGACCAGCACTGCCGCCTTCATCTCGCAGACCTTGCGGGGAATGTCTTTCCAGCGCCGCTCAACTTGCCCACTGCCGTCCTCCTATGCCGTAAAATCGGTAATGACCGCGATTCCCGGCTGGCTCGGGCCGTTGAATGCAGCGAGTTCGGCGCTTGTGTCCGAGAGTTTGACCTCCCGTGCCACGATCGGAGACAGATCGACGCGTCCGGGTTCGATCATGCTCAGCGGCGAAGGATAGCGATGGGCCGGCATGCCCCGGGAGCCGAAAACTGCCAGATTTTGCATGTAGACCGCGTTGAGATCGACCTCTTGCACCGCATGATGGCCGATCGGCATGCCAACCTGAACGCGACGACCCAGCGGGCGGAGGCAGGCAAGGCTCGCCGATTGGGTCTCGGGGATTCCCAGGGCCTCCACGGAAACATGTGCCCCGCCTTCGGTAACTTCCCGGATTCGTTCGGCACTGCCGCCGTCCGAAGCGTCAATGGCGTGTTCGGCGCCAAGCGCCTTAGCATGGGTCAGTATTTCTTCGACAATGTCGGTAACGATCACGCGGGCGCGGAGCGCGATGCCAAGCAGCATTGCCGAAAGACCGATTCCACCCGTTCCGTGAATCGCCAGCCACTCGCCGGGTTGCAGCGCCGCCCTGTCGGTCAGCGCGTGCCAGGCCGTCGTGACTCGGCAATCGAGCGCGGCTGCGAGGGTCGGCATCATGTCTTCAGGCAGGCGTGCCAGATTTTGGTCGCGGGGTACGGCGACAAATTCCGCGAAGGCGCCGGGTTCGGTGAATCCGGGCAGCCGTTGGTCGAGACAAGTGTTGCTTTCGCCGGCACGGCAATTTGCGCAGGCTCCGCAAGCCAGGATGAACGGCGCAATCAGTCGGTCGCCCGTCGCGTTTTGCGCGGCAGGGCCGGCAGCCACGACTTCTCCGCAATACTCATGACCGCCGATCTGGCCGGGCTTTACGCGAGGATGTTCACCAGTCCAGCCATGCCAGTCGCTGCGGCACACGCCGCATGCCAGCACCTTCAGGACTACGCCGTCCTCGGGGCAGGCAGGTTCCGGGACGTTCTCGATGGAAAGCGGTTCTTTGTATCTGCTAAGAACGGCGGCTCGCATCAGGGCAGTTCCACCTCGTAGCTTTCGATAACGGTGTTGGCGAGGAGTGCCTCGCACATCCGCTGCACCTCGGCCTCGGCCTTTTTTGCATCAGTTTCTGCAAGGTCGAGCTCGATGATCTTGCCTTGCCGGACGCCTTCGACGCCTTCGAAGCCAAGCGTGCCCAAAGCGTGACGAATGGCCTCGCCCTGAGGATCAAGAACACCGGTCTTGAGCATGATTGCCGCGCGCACCTTCATACTGTTCCCATTCTCCACGCACTCGCTTGATGTCACCGTCATATCGCGGATTTCCCGGAATTTGTCCAACCGCTGCAACGTGTGCCGCGATGCGGTGCTTGCATGCGACACCATTTGGGATCGGCATTACGGGCGACGGCGACAGGGACTTCCCATTTTATGCGGGGTCAGGCAGTCGGGACAGCTTGTGCAGCGTCCTGTGCACCCGTTCGGTACGTGAACTGTCCGGCGCACATGCTGTTCGCGGCCGTCAGTTGACCAGCTTGGGTTTGGTCGTGTGCATGACATTGGACGGCAGGACGCCGAGGCGGCGCGCCACTTCCGTGTAGGCGTCCGCAAGATTTCCCAGATCGCGACGAAAGACGTCCTTGTCAAACTTCTGGCCGGACTCGATGTCCCACAGGCGACAGGAGTCAGGGCTGATCTCGTCGGCCACGATCAAGCGCTGAAAATCGCCATCCCAAACGCGTCCAACCTCGATCTTGAAGTCGACGAGGCGGATTCCAACAGCCAGCATGCAGCCGGACAGGAAATCGTTGACCCGCAATGCCAGCGCGATCATGTCGTCAAGATCATGCTGTGACGCCCAGCCAAACGCGACAATGTGCTCTTCCGACACCAGAGGATCGCCAAGTGCATCATCCTTGAGGCAAAACTCCACGATAGGTCTCGGCAGAAGCGTTCCTTCTTCGATGCCAAGTCGCTCGGACAGGGTTCCGGCCGCATGGATTCGAACGACCACTTCCAGCGGTATGATCTCGACAAAGCGAATCAATTGCTCACGCATGTTGATGCGGCGGATGAAGTGTGTCGGCACTCCGATCTGGTTCAATCCGCTCATGAAGAACTCCGAGAGCCGGTTGTTCAGCACCCCTTTGCCGTCGATCACTTCCTTCTTCTTCGCATTGAAGGCCGTCGCATCGTCCTTGAAATACTGCACGAGGGTGCCGGGTTCGGGACCTTCATACATGATCTTGGCCTTGCCTTCGTAGATCTTCTTGCGACGTGACATTGCGACTCCAGAAATCGATTGCCGCCCGATGCTGCAACTGGCGGAATCCGATTACGTTTAGGGCAAAGCGCGCATAGCGGCAAGCGGGCGAATTCGTGCATTCGTGCCCCTTGTGGTCGAACAGACTTGCCGCCATATGAGAGCATGTCAATTTCTAAGCCAAGGACGAGCAGGAATGAGCACATTTGATGAGCGCGAGGACGCCTTTGAGGCCAAGTTTGCACGCGACGCAGAAATGCAGTTCAAGGCGGAGGCACGCCGCAACAAGCTCCTCGGTCTATGGGCTGCCGAATTGCTCGGCAAGTCGGACGATGAGGCGAATGCGTACGCGTCGGAAGTCGTGAAGGCGGACTTCGAAGAGCCAGGAGACGACGATGTGCTTCGGAAGGTCGCCGGCGATCTCGGGGACCTTGCCAGCCAGGAAGACATTCGTGCCAAGATGAACGAACTGATCGGAGTCGCAAAGACCCAGCTAATGGAGGAACTCTAGGGCCTTGTCCCGCTTGGTCCGCCTGTCAATCACGGGTTCGGCCGCAAGCGTACGCGGCCGGAGCTGTCTGGCGCTGTAGATCCCGATGCGTTCAGATGCCGTCACTTGCCAATGGCATGGTCCGGATTGGCAGGTCGGTGGAGACCGGAGCGCGTTTCGTCATCGGTCAATTTGCGTGATTGCGCAGCTGCCTGACGAGCGCTTTCCGGACTTTCGGGGTTACAAAGCGCGAGACGTCACCGCCAAGCCGCGCGATTTCCTTCACGAGTTTCGACGCTATGGCCTGGTGCTGCGCTTCGGCCATGAGAAATACGGTTTCGATTCCTGAATCGAGTGTGCGGTTCATGCCGACCATCTGATACTCGTATTCAAAGTCTGCCACCGCACGAAGGCCCCGTACAATGAGATTGGCGCCCACGTCTCGCGCGCAGTCAACAAGAAGGTTGTCGAACGAATGAACCTTTATCTCGCAGCCGGTTTGCGCCGACACGTTGCGGCACTCTGCCGTGATCATTGAAACGCGTTCCTCTAGCGAAAAAAGCGGGTTCTTGTCGCTGTTGATGGCGACGCCAATCACGAGGCGGTCAACCAGAGCGGTGGCCCGCGTGATGATGTCCAGATGACCCAACGTGACCGGATCGAAGGTGCCGGGGTATAGAGCGATGCGCAATTTAGTTCTCCTTGTCGACGCGCCAGGAGCATCCCTGCCATGTGCGCCACGGGGCCTCAAGCGAAAGGCGGGGTGCCAGACAATTCGGGCGATTTCATCTGGTGCGGGAACTGCGCGCGATTCGTGCACGTCATCGAGGATGCGTTGCCGTTTGAAACGGGTGCCGAATCGAGTTTGCCGTGATTCAGTAGCCCTTGATCATGCCTTCAAGCGCGTCTTTCTCCATCGTGAGTTCGGAGAGTCTGGCTTTGACGACATCGCCGATCGAAATCAGCCCGATCATGCGTTCGCCTTCCATCACCGGCATGTGCCGGAACCTGCCATCGGTCATCTCCTGAAGAACATGATTGGCGCTTTGGTCCGCCGTGCAGCTGATGACCTTTTGGGTCATCATGTCCGACACATTTTCCTTGAGGCAGATCTCGCCGCGCCGTCCAAGTTCGCGAACGATGTCGCGCTCGGACAGCATGCCGACAGGCCGATCCGCGCTGCAGACAACCAATGCGCCAATTCGCTTCCTTGACAGCAGCTGCGCGGCATCCGCCACCGAAGCTTCCGGTTCAATAGTGACGACGTCCGGCCCGCCGGTCATTGCGAGGATCTGGCGTACGAGCATTTGTCTCTCTCCAATCCAAAGGCCTGTGGTCTTTCAGAAGGTTTCACCGTGCGCACCGGTCTGTCAAGTTTCGGAACTGTCGCACCCTGCCACTTTCCCTCTCGTTTCCGTTGTCGTAATCTTTGGCAGCGAGTTGGGAGGGTGCGATGGAAGAACTCAGCCACTACATCGATGGCAAGCGCGTCAAGGGAAATTCGGGCCGGTTCGGCGACGTATACAATCCTGCCACCGGCGAGGTTCAGGCACGTGTCCCGCTTGCCAGCGCCGAGGAAGTGAACGAGGCCGTGGCGAGAGCCGCCGAAGCGCAGGTCGGCTGGGCGGCAACGAACCCTCAGCGGCGTGCGCGAGTGATGATGGCGCTTGGCCGGCTCATTGTCGAGAACATGGATACGCTGGCCGAGGCGGTGAGCCGGGAGCATGGCAAGACTCTGCCCGACGGCCGTGGCGACGTGCAGCGTGGCCTCGAGGTCGTCGAGGTTTGCATGGGCACGCCCGCACTGCTCAAGGGAGAGTTCACGAATGACGGTGGCCCGGGCATCGATCTCTATTCGATGCGCCAGCCTCTGGGCGTCGTGGCAGGCATCACCCCGTTCAATTTTCCGGCCATGATTCCCCTCTGGAAACTGGCACCGGCAATTTCCTGCGGCAATGCGATGGTCTTGAAGCCGTCCGAGCGCTGCCCGTCTGCCTCGCTTCTTCTCGCCGATCTCCTGAAGGAGGCAGGATTGCCTGATGGCGTGCTCCAGATCGTGAATGGAGACAAGGAAGCCGTGGATGCCATCCTCGACAACGGAACCGTTCAAGGTGTGGCCTTTGTCGGCTCGACACCGATCGCGGAATACATTTATAGCCGTGCCTGCTCGAACGGGAAACGCGCACAGTGTTTTGGCGGGGCGAAGAACCACATGATCGTCATGCCCGATGCCGACCTTGACAAGGCGGCGGATGCGCTGGTCGGTTCCGGCTACGGCGCTGCCGGCGAACGTTGCATGGCCGTTTCGGTCGCGGTGCCGGTGGGGGAGCAGACTGCGGACGCGCTGATCGAGCGTCTTGTGCCGAGAATAGAAAAACTCAAGGTCGGACCATATACGGCTGGTAAAGATGTGGATTTCGGGCCGCTCATCACCAAGGCCAGCAAGGAGCGCGTGACGGGCCTCATCGACAAGGGCGTGGAGCAGGGGGCTACGCTCGTGACAGACGGTCGGGACTTCGCGCTTCAGGGCTATGAGGAAGGTTTCTTTGTCGGTCCGACGCTCTTTGACGACGTGACCCCAGAGATGGACATCTACAAGGAAGAGATCTTCGGTCCGGTGCTGAGCCAGGTGCGGACAGAAAGCTACGAGGATGCGCTGAAGCTGACGATGGACAACACCTACGGAAACGGTACCGCCATCTTCACCGCTGACGGCGACGCGGCTCGAGACTTTGCGCACCGCGTGAACGTTGGCATGGTGGGCATCAACTTCCCGATCCCCGTACCGCTCTCCTACTACACATTTGGCGGATGGAAGCGGTCTGCCTTTGGCGACTTGAACCAGTACGGGCCGGATGCGTTCCGCTTCTACACCAGGACCAAGACCGTTACCGCGCGCTGGTTTTCCGGCATCAAGGAGGGCGGTGAATTCGCCTTCAAGGCCATGGACTAACCTGTCCTTGCTCGCGGCTGTTGCCGCAGACACCGCCTTCGCTGTTCGCAGCGCCGACGCAGCGCGAGCCTACGCTGAACTGCATAGGACTCGGCCAGCGCTACAGTTCAATGGCATGGCGCCCGAATTCCGAAGAGCGCCTGTCGGGTTCTGATCACGGCAGAAGACTGCCACCCGCGCTTCCGGCGGCGTGCGCGAACGGCGCCGTTCCCGCACGCTCGCTCCCGGACATCGTTGCTGCATCAACGGCGCCTTGTCCGCGTCTATTCCGACCTGGAGATCCTGCCTTCGACATACGGCATGACCGGACCATGTGCGGCCATGTATTCGGCCAGCACGTCGGCCAGGTCCGGTCCGTAGTCGTAGACATCCATCGCGTCTGTAGTGAACATGCGGTAGCCGTCACCGCCGTTGCGGACGTAGTTGTTCGAAACCACGCCGTAGACGGCGTCGGGATCGATGGCGACGCCGCCGACCAATACCTCCTGGATCCTGCCCTCGTTCGGGCCGACGGTTGGATCCCATGTGAAGCTCAGCCCCGCCACCTGCGGAAAGCGGCCCTTGACATCTTCGACCTGGCTCACGCCGTTCTCAAGCGCGTCGATGATGATCTGACCCTTGATGCGGAAAGTCGACAGCGTGTTCTGGAACGGCAGAATGGTCAAGACCTGGCCCATGGTTACTTCGCCCTTGTCTATGGACGCACGTATGCCTCCTGCATTTGCAATGGCGATTTGGATGCCCTGATCCCGGACGCGATCCAGCATCGAGTCGGCAACGAGATTCCCCATGGGGCATTCCTGGACTCGGCAGACCGACCGATTGCCCTCGATGAACGCGCCAGCCTCGGCCACGACCTTGTTCCGAATCTCGTCGAGCGGCTTGCCCAGCTCGCTGATCCTCATCTTGGTGCCTTCGTCCTCGGGCACGCTGGCATCGAGCAAAATCGGCTCGCCGACAGCCTCGACAATGTTGCCGTCGCCGTCGAAGGTGACGTTCAATTCGCCCAGGAACTTGCCATAGGCGTAGGCCTGCACGATGGCGGTGTTGCCGACCATCAACGGATAGGGCCCGTCTGCCCGTTCTTGCGTGTTCGACAAGAGCGTGTTGTCATGCCCTCCGACAATGACATCGACCTGCGGTACGGCCTCCGCTATGCTCAGGTCCACCGACAGGCCGGAATGGCTCAGGACGATGATCTTGTTGATTCCCATCGCCACAAGCCGTTCGGCTTCGTCGCGCACCGCTTCGACAGGATCGCTGAAATGCACGTTCGGGCCGGGCGAGGCCAGTTCGTCGGTGTCTTCGGGCGTCAGCCCGATCAGTCCCAATCGCTCTCCGGCCCGCTCCAGGATCACCGACGGATTGATCGCGTCGGCGAGGGATGGCTCGTTTCCGATGTCCGCATTCGCCATCAGGACCGGAAAGTCAACGGAATCGACGAATGCGCGGAGAACTTCCGGTCCATCGTCAAACTCGTGGTTACCCACGGTCATCGCGTCATATCCCATCTGGTTCATTAATTCGGCCACCGCCTTGCCCTTGTAGTAGGTGTAGAAGAGCGAGCCCTGGAACTGGTCTCCGCCATCGACAAGGATGTAGTTGTCACTCCGTGCCTTGGCTGCCTTGATCGCGCTGACCAGACGTGCCGACCCTCCGAAGCACTTGCCCTCGTCGTTGTCTTCCGGACCGCAGCCCGAATCAAAGCGGCTGATCGGTTCGAAACGCGCGTGAATGTCGTTCGTGTGAAGCACTGTCAGCCTGTAATCGGCTGAGGCCATGCCGCCTGCAAGCGCCAGGAGCCCCGCGGCGCAGAAGATTTTTGTGTTCATGATTTCGGCCCTTCCGTTGATTGCCGGCGGCACAATGGTTGAGGGTGCCGACAGAGTCAAAGCCGATTCGACGGCATTAACGATCCCGAAATCGGAGGAGGACATGTTTCATCTGGCACCGCTTTCGCCAAATGCGGAACTGTTGGGGAGGAGGTGCGCTGAAAGCCAGCACGACAGGCAGCCCCGCATCTCCGGTGCGCGTTCCGGCTCGAAGTCATGCTCCGGGAGGCGTCGCTGTACCAAAATTGCGGTGCATATGGCCCGTCTGCGGAGATTGTCGGTTTTGTTGAACCGTTACCTCTGCAATTCGACGCCTTCAATCACCGATGACGCGACTCTCTGCGCAATAGGCAGACCCTTGCGCATCCTCCCCGCCTCGCCGCTCGCTCCAGCGACCACGATCTGGCGGGATGCGGACTTGCCGTCGCTGAGACGCATGCACGCCGCGGAGCGGAGGAATGCGGTCGTTCCAGGCGAGGTTGCGCGCCGACGGCGTGCGAGGATCCGGCAAATTGGCAACGGCGGTTAGCGCTGGCACGTCATGTCCGGGGCAGCTAAAGACCTGCCCATGATCAAAACGCCAGATCCAAGGGCCGACATCGACCGGATTGCGCTCTATCAGGGTGGAGAAAGCCGCATTGACGGTCGCAGCGACGCCTTGAAGCTGTCGTCGAACGAAAACGCGTTCGGGGTGCCCGAGTCGGCGAGGGCCGCATGGTCCGACGCTGCTCGCGAACTCCATCGGTACCCATCCGCTGACCATTCCGACCTGCGTCACGCGATAGCCGAGGTTCATGACCTGAACCCGGATCAAGTTATCTGCGGTGCCGGATCTGACGAAGTGATTTCCTTTCTCTGCCAGGCCTATGGCGGCGAAGGCGCGGAAGTGATCCACACCGAGCACGGGTTTTCGATGTACCGAATCTCTGCCATGGCGTCCGGTGCTGCGCCCGTTGAAGTGCCCGAAGTTGAGCGTCAGGTGGCCGTTGACTGCATCCTGGATGGGGTTACCGACCGCACGCGCATTGTTTTCGTGGCAAACCCGGCCAATCCCACGGGCACCATGATTGACGCAAGCGAAGTCAATCGGCTTGCGCGAGCATTGCCGAGCGACGTGCTCCTGGTCCTGGATGGCGCCTATGCCGAATACGTGGAGGGCTTCGACGGTGGCGCCGCATTGGTCGAGGCGCGGGACAATGTCGTGATGACCCGGACATTCTCCAAGATCTACGGACTGGGCGGGCTCCGGGTCGGCTGGGGTTATGGCCCGGCCCGTGTAATCGACAATCTCAACCGAGTGCGGGGGCCCTTCAATCTCTCGACGGTTCAGCTCTCGGTCGCCGAGGCCGCTGTGCGCGACCGGAATTGGGTGAGGCGGTGCTCCAAGGAGAATGCCGCGTGTCGCGAGTGGCTATCCCGTTCCCTGGCAGACTTGGATATACCTTCGGATCGGTCAAGTGCAAATTTCATCCTGGCCCGTTTCCGGGATGAAGAGGAGGCGAACGCCTGTGATGCGGTGTTCCGTGAAGATGGCATCCTTGTTCGAAAGGTCCGTGGTTACAAGCTGCCTGACTGTCTCCGGATCACCGTTGGCGGCGAAAGCGATTGCCGCCGTGTCGTCGATAGTGTTCGACGCTTCAGGGAGATTAAGAAATGACGGAGATCTATGGTCGCGTCGCCTTGATCGGCCTCGGACTAGTTGCATCGTCCATGGCGCACGCTATCCGGCGCGCCGGGCTTGCAGGTGAGATTGTCGGTACGGCGAAGTCGGTTGAAAGCCGCGAAACTACGCGCGAACTCGGATTCTGTGACATTGTCACCGATACGGCCGCGGCGGCGGTGGAAGATGCAGACCTAGTCGTTCTTGCCGTGCCGGTCGGAGCGATGGGGACCGTGGCGCGTGAAATCGAACCTCATCTCAAGCCTGGCGCCACCCTCACCGATGTCGGTTCGGTCAAGCGGGCCGTGATCGACGCCGTTGCGCCCCATGCGCCTGAGGGCGTGCACTTCATTCCCGGTCACCCGCTGGCCGGGACCGAGCATTCGGGACCCCGCTCCGGTTTCGCGGAACTCTTCGAGAATCGCTGGTGCATCCTGCTGCCCGACTCGAGCGCCGATCCAGATGCGCTCGATCGACTGAAAAGGTTCTGGCAGGGCATGGGCGCAAGCGTCGAGGAGATGGACGTCGACCATCACGACCTCGTGCTGGCGGTCACGAGTCACTGCCCGCATCTCATCGCCTACACGATGGTCGGAGTGGCCGATGACCTGCGCAGGGTGACGGACAGCGAAGTCGTGAAGTACTCGGCCGCGGGCTTTCGGGACTTTACCCGCATTGCGGCATCCGATCCGACCATGTGGCGGGACGTGTTTCTGAACAACAGGCAGGCGACGCTTGAAATCCTGGGACGCTTCACGGAGGAGTTGTTCGCCCTGCAGCGCGCGATCAGGATCGGAGATGCAGAGCTGCTCTTTGATTACTTTACTCGTACGCGCGAGATTCGCCGCGGCATCATCGAAGCGGGTCAAGACACGGATGCGCCGGACTTTGGTCGCGGCGGGGCAAGGTGACTCCTGTCAAGCTGGTGAAATTCGGAATCCCAAATTGAAGCGCAGGCATCACCAGGCCTGGAGACGCGGTGCCTTTCCCAATGGAACCACACCCAGGCTGACCTGACCGCCAGAGAACACGAGCGGGAGTTCAAGCACGTCTTCGTGCCCGTGGATCAGTTCGAGTGTTGATTCGAGCACGTCACGGAATGCTGGCTCGAACAGCCCCGCCGCTTCCGCAAGGTCCAGAACGGTTCGCCATTTCGCCGCGCGAAGCGTGATCTCGCCGTCTGGCACGCCATCCTCCGAGACAGTCAGGTCGCCAGTTGCGCTGAAGGAGAAATCGCCCCAGCGCACAGACAGGTTGGTCAGGTCCAATCGGTTGATCCCGAGATGCGTCCCTTCGAAGAGTCGTTTGTCCAATGGTGCGACAAGCCCAAGCTCCGCGTCGGCGCGAACCACGCCGATTTGATCCGGGAACAACTTGGACAAATTCGGGATGCGTCGCAGCAAGTCCGAAAGAGAAAGTTCCAGCAATTCCACTCCCACGCGATACGTGCTTTCGCGCACAGGCACCGCCTCGATGGCGAAGCGCCACTCCGTCGACGAAACGGTCCAGCCTCGGGACGAGTGGATTCGAGGGTCTTTCAGAACAAGTCGTGCGCTTTCCAGGGCGAGGCTTGTCGAGGGTCTCAAGAAGATGGACGCCCGCGCACTGTCATGGTTGAGCTGAAGCGCCTCAAGCGGCGTCGAAATCACATGCTCGTCCGGCAAAACGGCGATGACCTGGTGCGGCCTGTATGCAAGCGAAAGGAACTGCACGAAGGGTGCCGACCAGGTGATGCCCGTGTCAGGTTCCGTCAGCCTCAGATCGGAAATGGTGCTGTCGAAGCGGTTCGGAAAGCCGCGTGTCGAGATGTCCGAGAAATCCGCCGCCCAGCCGTCGCTGCGCCTCTGTTCCATCCAGGACGCAAGGTTCCTCTGATATGCAGACTGCCCGATGACCCACCAGCACATCCACAGAAGCGCGGCAATCACGAGCACCGCGGCAAGACGCAGCATCCGCCCCTTCCCTTGACCGTTGGCCGCTGTTTTAAGGTGGCCATGACGGAAGAGAAAGTGCTTGATCTGAACCCGCTTTGGGTCTTCGGGTACGCCTCGCTTCTCTGGAACCCGGGATTCCCGGTGACTGAACGGAAGCTCGCGACATTGCGCGACTATCACAGGTCGTTTTGCATGCGTTCAATCCACCATCGTGGAACCGCGGAGGAACCGGGGCTGGTGCTGGCGCTTGACGAGATGCCCGGGGCGTCGTGTCAGGGGCAAGCGATGCGTGTGCCTGATCATGCAAACATCGAGGTCATCGAGTACCTGCGAGAGCGCGAATTGATATCGTCGGCGTACCTTGAGCGCCTTGTCGAACTGGATGTCGAGGATGGCTCGACGGTGACGGCGCTGACATACGTGATTGACCCAACCCATGTGCAGTATGTCTCCGGGCTGGAACTGGAACAGCAAGCCCGGATCATCGCGCGCTCTGCAGGCGGGCGCGGGCCGAATTCGGAGTACCTCTGGAATACGGCTGACCACCTTCGTGGACTGGGCATCGAGGACGAGGATCTTGACATGCTGTCGGCGCGCGTACGCGTCCTTGCAGCAGGCGGGCAGTAGCGTGCAAGGGTCTGGAATTCGGAAGAGCTTCAAGGCTGGAGCCAACCGGCAATGGCCCTTTCGTCCGAGCCGAGGCCTCAACGCGGGCCAGCCTTCCGTGTGGAGACGCTGCAAGCAGGAGACGTTGGCAACCATTTTCGGTGCCGGTGAGTTGCAAGCTCGATGTCATTTGCTGGAAGTCCCGGCGGACAATGAGATCAGGCATCCGTGATTCCTCTCGGTCACGCGGTGCACTCGCCGGCCCGCACCTCTTCGCATTCCGGTTGGCACTTTGTCGCGCATTAACTATTCTCGGCAAGAGGCAGTATGGGGCCGATTGTCGATGACTCGACTGGACACCGAGGCCGAGTGGCACTTCACGCAACCCTATCGTCAATTCATGACGATGATCCTGGTGCTGGCACTGGTCGGCATCGGGGCTGTGCTGGCGTACCCGCGGGTCGCGCCCGTCTTCCTGGCGAACCCCTGGTTCAACGCTTTCATAGCCCTTGTCTTCGTAGTAGGCGTGGTGGCCTGCTTCTGGCAGATCTTTCAGCTGGTGTCGTCGGTCAGCTGGATCGAGGGATTTGCCGAAAGCCGCCCGGGCCACGAGGTTGTCAAGGCACCGAGACTGCTGGCGCCGTTGGCCGCGCTCCTGCGCAAGAGGAGTGCGGGAAGCCAGATCGGAGCGTCGTCCTCTCGCTCGATCCTCGATTCCGTCGCAACGCGAATTGACGAAGCTCGGGACATAACTCGCTACATCATAAATCTCCTCATTTTTCTCGGTCTTCTCGGCACGTTTTACGGTCTGGCAACCACTGTGCCCGCCGTAGTGGACACGATTCGGGCCTTGGCCCCAGCGGAAGGCGAAAGCGGCGTCACGGTTTTCGAGCGCCTGATTTCCGGCCTGGAAGACCAGCTTGAAGGAATGGGCATCGCCTTTGCATCCTCGCTCTTGGGATTGGCCGGATCGCTTGTTGTCGGGATCCTGGAACTTTTTGCCAGTCACGGCCAAAACCGCTTCTATCGCGAACTTGAGGAGTGGCTCACCACCATGACCCGGGTCGGATTCGCCGGTGAAGAGGCGGCGGGCGGCGATGAGGGCTCTCTTTCGCAACTGGTTGAACATCTTGTCGAACAGATGAATCAGCTGCAAACGGCTCATGCCGAAACGGCAGAGCAGCGAGCTGCCGACAGCCAGCAGCTGGCAAGGGTCGCCGATGCCATCGGAGAGCTCAACGAGCAACTTGGCAACCGCGACCTTGAATGGAATTCCGAAGCTCAGGACCGCCTTGCAGCTGCCTTGGAAGGACTTGTGCAGGAAGGGGCCGGCGGCTTTGACGGGGAAAGCCGTCGACGCCTGCGGTCAATGGACATTCAGGTGCTTCGCATTCTGGAGGAAGTTTCGGCCGGCCGGCAGGAAAGCATGGGCGCACTCAGGGCCGATCTTGCAGAACTGACGCAAGCGATAAGGGCTCTAGGGCAGAACGGTCAGGACGGGCCTTGAACCATGGCCCTGACACATAGGTCCACGCAGCGCGTGTCCGGTTCGATCTGGCCGGGCTTCGTGGATGCAATGGCAGCCCTGCTTCTGGTGCTGATATTCCTGCTCACGATATTCATGTTCGTTCAGGCAGTCCTGCGCGAGACCATTACGGGCCAGGAAACGGAACTGGGCGACCTGGCGTCAGAAGTGCTGGCGCTCAGCGAGGCGCTCGGCCTGTCGGAGCAGGAGACCGTGCAACTTCGGCAAAGCGTTGCCACATTGCAGGGCGAGACTGATCGGCAGGCCGCGCTCATTGCCAGTCTCACCGGCCAAATCGACTCGCAGGAACGCACGCTTCGCGGGCGGGACGAGGCAATTGCAAGACTGCAGGGCGAGACCGAACGGCAGGCCGCGCTCATTGCCAGTCTCACCGGCCAAATCGAGGCGCAGGTGCGCACGCTTCGTGAGCGGGATGTGGCGATTCTCAGTTTTGAAGAGCAGGTAGCCACATTGCTGATTGAGCGCGACAGGGCACTGGAGGAAGGCCGGACCTTGGCATCGGAGGCGGACCAGCTAAGGGCCGATGTCGAAGCGCGCGAAGCGTCCTTGGCGGCGGCTCTCGCGGCGCTCGATCAATCGGAAATCAACGAGGCGGAGACCGCGGCATTGCTGGCCCGTGCCTTGGCCGACGTCGAGGAGCGCGACGCGTCCCTGGCGGAAGCCCTGGCGGCGCTCGGGCGGTCGGAAATCGCCGAGGCGGAGACGGCGGCATTGTTGGCCCGAGCCCTGGCCGACGTCGAGGAGCGCGACGTGTCGCTGGCGCAAGCTCTCGCTGCGCTCAAGCAGTCGGAAATCTCCGAGGCGGAGACCGCGGCGTTGCTGGCTCGTGCCCTGGCCGACATCGAGGCGCGCGACGCGTCCTTGGCGGAAGCACGTGCGGCACTCGAGGAGTCGGAGATCTCCGAGGCGGAGACCGCGGCATTGCTGGTCCGTGCCCTGGCCGACATCGAGGAGCGCGACGTGTCGCTGGCGCAAGCGCTCGCGGCACTCGAGCAGTCGGAAATCACCGAAGCCGAGACCGCAGCGCTGCTGGTTCGTGCCCTGGCCGACGTCGAGGCACGCGACGCGTCTCTCGCGGATGCCTTGGCAGCGCTCGGGCGGTCGGAAGCCGCCGAAGCCGAGACCGCGGCACTGCTGGCCCGTGCCCTGGCCGACATCGAGGCGCGCGACGTTTCGCTGCTGGAAGCCTACGCAGCGCTTGAGCAGTCGCAAGTCTCCGAGGCAGAGACCGCGGCGCTGCTGGCCCGTGCCCTTGCCGACGTCGAGGCGCGCGACGCGTCCTTGGCGGATGCCTTGGCGGCGCTCGGGCAGTCGGAAGCCGCCGAGGCGGAGACCGCGGCTGCGCTGGCCCTTGTCCAGTCCGACCTGGGCAAGGCCCGGAGCGTCGCCGAGGCCGATGCCGCAGTCATCAGGGAGCTGCTGGCGCAGGCCGAGAGCGCGCGTGCGGAACTTGACGCGAAGGAGGCCGCGCGGCTCGCGGAGGCGGCGATCGCGGAGGCGCTGCGCGAGAGGCTGAACAACTCGCAGGCCGAGCTGACCGCGCTGTCGCTCAGGCTCGAACAGGAGCGGAAGAGGGCCGAGGAGACGCTCACGCTGCTGGCGGCGGCGAACGCGGTCGAGGCCGAGCTGGACGCCAGGCTCGCCGAGGTGATCGCGAAGCTCGACCTTGCGGAGGGCCTGCTGGGGCTTGCCGAGGCCGACCGGGACGACGCGCAGGCCGAGGTCGCCCGGCTGGCGGCGGACCGGGACCGGCTGCAGGGCGACGTGGCGACGCTCCGGGATGTGGAGGCCGATGCAGAGGGGCTCCGCGAGCAGCTGGCGGCCGCCCTTGCGGCCGGAACG
>JAJEFO010000116.1 GCA_022820365.1 Silicimonas sp. | reverse complement strand
GCCAGCGCGGAAGTCGGGCCTTCGTTCTGCGCGTGCGGGTCCAGCGTCAGCGAGTCACCCGCCCGCGCCCAGCGCAGCGTTTCGGCACCTGCCTCCAGCGCTGTCGCCGTCAGCAGTGCAGTGGCCATGATCAGGTACTTGATCCGCATGAGCTTTCCCGTCCGGCCAGCGGACCGATCAAATGGCGCGCATGGAATTTGCAATGGGGATCTTTCTGCGCCTGCGATGACGCGTCCAGGGGCTGTCGCGCCTTGCCGAAGAAGCTGGACGGAGGGAACGCGAAAGGAGGGCTCGGGCTCGCCTGACGTGACACGCTGCAACGGCCCTTCTCTCGTCCCGTCGTCACTGGTCGCGGCCAACGCCCCAAAGGAGCACGACGACGAACACGACACAGACGGCGACAGCTCCGATGGTGATCCAGCTGTCAAAGATGCCCATGGCGTTTTCTCATTATCAAATTCGTCGCGTAGAGGCCGGCTGCGCCGCAACGCCTTCGCCCGCCCGCGATTCCCGGCCGGTCGCAACGTTTGCTTCATGCATCCGCCTGCGCCTCGACCTCGAACCTGCTTGCAAGCCGTCGCCGAGCAAACCCTCGCACAATTACCGGAAGCTACGAAATTTTCTGTGAAGTGTGTGTGCGAATTTCAGGGCCTTTCGTATGCATTGCGTGGGTTTTCCACGCTTTCGTCGCTAATCTCGCCTGCGGCGTCCGAATCGGTCACCCCGAACCCGGGCATGATTCGGCCCGTCCGAAATGGAGGGACCGGCGATGAACGATGCCGAGTACCTGCGCACCAGCGCGAGCCTCGAACTCGCCGCCCTCCTCTAGGAGGCGACCGCCATCATCTGAGCGCGTTTCACTTCGGGCGCAACGCGTTCGCTCAAGGCGGGCTGCGCCGTGAGCGCCGCCGCCGGGCCGGACGGAACTGCGGACCTCGTCCGCAGCGAGAAAGTGCATCCGGACGACGCTGAGCCCATGCAGGCCAGTCTCGCCCGCCGCGGCGCGGCGCCAAGATCACTTCAGCGAAACGTAAAGCGCGCGTCTGTAGAGGTGCCAGGTTGCATGTCCGAGGACGGGCAACGCCACGAGTAGCCCCAAGAACAGGGGCAGCATCGCGACAAGCAAGCTAACGGCAACGATCGCGGCCCAAATGAGCATGACCAGCTTGTTCCTGACGACAGTCCTGACACTGATCAGCATTGCGGTCACAAAGTCGATCTCCTTGTCCACCAGCAATGGCAGCGACACGACCGTCAACGCGAATGTCAGGAATGCGACTGCGCCACCAATGACAACTTGGAACACCAGCATCGAGAAGCCGGTTGGCGTCAGGTAAACGTCCCACGAGGTCAGGACATTGGTCATGGCCGCGCGACCGAGAAACAGCGCGAAACTCATGTGGGCAATAATGCTCCAGAACAGGAACACGAATGCGAGAATTGCCCCGACCCAAGGTAACTGTCGCCCCCGCTCCCTCCAGACAACAGTGAGTATGCCGGCCCATTCCAGCGGCTCCTCTGCCTCGATCCGGCGACTTGTCTCATAGAGCCCGACGGCGGCAAAGGGAGCAACCAGCGGGAAACCGAGCGCAAATGCGAGAGTCCAGAAAAAGGTGCCGGCGCCGATCCAGACAAGCAGCCACCCCGAAACGACATAGACGCCACCGAACAGGAAGCCGTACAGAGGCGCTCTCCGGAAGTCGTGGATGCCTGCCTTGATCGACACGAACAGTTCGGCCAGCGTGACGTCCGCAATTTCCGGAACCGGGCTGGCAGCTGACTCGCTCTGAACACCCTGACTCATGGCCTCGCGCCTTAAGGAGTTCTGGTCTTGCTCTTGCGGCATCAATTTGCCGTGTCTCCTTGGCACCTGCAAGCGGCTGCCTTGAAGCCTGCAACGGGCGTTGCTATCACCCGCCAGCCAAAGACTGCCCATGGAGAATTGTCATGCGTGCCGAGGCGGAAAGCACAGTCGCGGCCATCGAGAAATCGCTCGACCTGCTGGCCCAGCGCATGGACTGGGACACGGCAGAACATCGCCTGGAAGAATTCAACGCGATGGTCGAAGACCCGAATCTCTGGGACGATCCCGGACGCGCGCAGGCACTCATGCGCGAGCGGCAGAAGCTCGTCGACGCGATGGAGCGCCTCACGTCCATGCGCCAGGAACTTTCGGACAACGTCGAACTGATCGGGCTCGGCGAGCAGGAAAACGACACTGAAGTCCTGGAGGACGTGAAGGCGGCGCTGAACTCTCTCGCCGAACGCGCCGGCCAGGCCGAAATCGAGGCGCTTCTGGACGGCGAAGCCGATGGCAACGACACCTATCTCGAGATCAATGCGGGTGCCGGCGGCACGGAGAGTTGCGACTGGGTGAAAATGCTGGCTCGCATGTATGAACGCTGGGCAGAAGCCCATGGCTATGACGTGCAAGTCCAATCCCAGCAACCAGGCGAAGAGGCAGGGCTCAAGTCGGTCTGCTTCAAGATCATGGGCCCGAACGCATACGGGTGGCTGAAGACCGAAAGCGGCGTGCACCGGCTGGTTCGAATTTCTCCCTACGACAGCGCAGCGCGGCGGCACACGTCCTTCTCCTCCGTCTGGGTCTATCCTGTCGTCGACGACAATATCGAGATCGAAGTGAATCCATCGGACGTCCGCATCGACACCTATCGTTCTTCCGGGGCTGGCGGGCAGCACGTGAACACCACGGACTCCGCCGTCAGGATGACACATATCCCGACCGGCATCGTCGTCACCTCGTCCGAGAAATCCCAGCACCAGAACCGCGAAATCGCCATGAAAACCCTGAAGTCACGACTATACCAGCTGGAACTGGAAAGGCGAAGCGCCGCGATCACCGAAGCCCATGAAGGCAAGGGAGATGCCGGTTGGGGCAATCAGATCCGGTCTTATGTCCTGCAGCCCTACCAGATGGTGAAGGACCTTCGCACCGGGCACGAGACGTCTGACACTGCAGGCGTTCTGGACGGCGATCTTGATGCGTTCATGGCCGAAACGCTGGCGCTCGGCGTTGCTGGAAAGAAGCGGAACGAAGCAAGGGCAGGCTAGCGGAAACTCCGGCCCTGAATGAGATTGCCTTCACTTGTGCGGGAAATGCAGGCGCACGCCTCAGACTCCTGCCAACACCCTCAATAGAGCCCACCTGCCGAGATTTCGCCTTCCGTCGCCTGGTTCGGCAAGTCCGATGCCGGAGGCGCGTCGCCCCCGGCCTCCAGGAATGCAGGATCCTGCACCTCATCGGTCTCTTCCAGGTCATCCAGGTTCGGCAAGCTTGCGCCAAGTGCAAATCCGCCGTCAAAGGCAACGCCAAAGACCGGTTCTTCGCCATCTCGGAAATACTCGGCCACCACGTTGTCGCCATCCGCGTCGTCAGGAAGGCGCGCGCCATTGTGACGGTCGATGTTTATGAACTTTCCACCCGGCGGCACGACAAAGCGGCCGCCGCCGTATTTCTTCACAGCCTCTTCCATGAACTTCTGGAAGACCGGCGCGCACATCCGACCGCCCGACGCGCTGCGTCCCAGCGGCTCCGGCTGGTCGTACCCGATATAGCAGCCGGCCGCGATGTTCGACGTGAATCCTATGAACCAAACGTCGCGCGCTTCGTTTGTCGTGCCCGTCTTGCCCGCAACCGGAACGTCCAAACTGACCGCACCCGCAGCCGTGCCGCGCTCGACCACGCCCTCCATCATGGACGCCAGCTGGTACGCGGTGATGGGATCGAACGCGCGCTCCCGGTTGGACGTGATTTCAGGCACGCGATCCTCCGGAAGATTTCTCAAGCCGCATTCGACGCAGTTTCTGCGGTCGTGACGATAGATCGTCGTGCCCCAGCGGTCCTGAACCCTGTCGACAAGAGTCGGGGTCACCCTTTCGCCCCCGTTGGCAAACATCGCATAGGCAGAGACCATTCGATAGAGCGTGGTCTCCTGAGCTCCAAGGGCATTGGCCAGATAAGGCTCCATCCTGTCGTAGACGCCGGATCGCTCCGCGTAGCCCGCCACCACCGGCATTCCGACCTCCTGGGCCAAGCGAACCGTCATCAAGTTGCGGGACTGCTCAATGGCGGTTCTCAAGGGCGCCGGACCATAGAACTTGTCTGTCGCGTTCTTGGGACTCCAGACGGTTTCGTCGGCCATCTCCACCTCGATCGGAGCATCTATGATGATCGTCGCAGGCGTGAATCCGGAATCAAGAGCCGCTGCGTACACGAATGGCTTGAAGGAGGATCCCGGCTGGCGAAGGCCCTGCGTCGCGCGATTGAAGTTTGATTCCTGATAGGAAAATCCTCCCTGAATCGCGAGCACCCGACCGGTGTTCACGTCCATCGCCATGAAGGCTCCCTGTACGCCTGGAATCTGTCGCAGCGAGAAGTCCGGACCGGAAGACGTGTCACCTTCGCGCCGCACATAGATCACGTCACCGGCGTTCAGGATGTCACCAGCTTTCTTTGCGTTGCCGACCCACTCGACGTCTTCGGGCGTCAGGAGGAATTCGTCTCCTTCCCATTCCTCGACGCCAATGCGGGCTGAATTGCCATCAATCCCGAGCACCACGGCAGGCGACCAGTCTTCCACGTCTCGTGCAAGCTTTGGCATCTCCGCGAGTGCCGCCCGCCAGTCGGCTTCCAGTGCCTCGGTCGCAATCGAGGCGGCCGGCCCGCGCCACTTGCCCCGCGCACGATCATATTCTTCCAGGGCTTGCCGAAGCGCCCGTGCTGCATTCTTCTGCATTGCGGGATCGACCGTTGCGCGGATCGTGAGACCCGCCGACTTGAACCCGTCATCACCGAAGTCCCGGCTGAGCTGCCGCCTGATCTCCTCGGTGAAATAGTCTCGCGACGGCAACCTTGTAGCGAAAGACTCCCTGTCCCCCGACTGGACTGTCAGCAACGGAGCGGCCGCGGCGGTGTCATAGGCGTCCCTATCCAAGTGACCGTTCTGCCACATCTCCCGGAGCACGAAATTCCGCCGCGCTATCGCGCGCTCGGTCTCGCGAACCGGATGATAGGTCGACGGCGCCTTCGGCAGTGCAGCCAGGTAGGCAGCGTCCTGAGGCTCCAGTTCCGTCATGGTCTTGTTGAAATAGGTCTGGGCGGCGGCGGCCACACCGTATGCATTTTGGCCGAGGAATATCTCGTTGAGGTAGATTTCCAGGATCTTTTCGCGACCGATCGTTGCAACCATCCGGTTTGCCTGGATCAATTCCTTGATCTTTCGCTCGATCGCACGCTCGCTGCCGAAATAGATGATCTTGGCCACCTGCTGCGGGATGGTCGAGGCTCCCCTGAGTGACTGGCCTCTGGACTGCAAGGCCTCGTAGAGAGCAGCGGCGATCCCCCGAACGTCGAACCCTGCATGCGCGTAGAAGTTCTTGTCCTCGGCAGATATGAAGGCCTGCTTCACAAGTTCTGGAATCTCGTCAAAGGGTATGTAGATGCGCCGTTGCTGGGCATACTCGTCGATGATCCGCCCTTCCGGCGAATAGATCCTGGTCAGGGTTGGCGGCTGATAGTTCGCGAGCGACGAAACGTCCGGCAACCCCTCCTCGTGGGCGGCGAACACCATCCAGACCAGCAGCAAAAACGCCAGCAGGCCAAGCGTCAGCATGCTGAACGCCGCGCCTGCAAACAAGAGGATGAACCGGATCACGCCCCTTCCTGCCATTGCCTGGATCAACTTATATGATACCTTCATCGACGAAAAGAAAGGGCCAGGTCTGGATTTCCGGGCAGTTCGGGATGTCTCTGGCTGAGACCGCATTGCCTTCAAGCCGGCTCCCTCCCTCCCGTCATCCCCTGCTCGCAAGGAGGGCTGCAGCGGCGGTTCGACCCTACGCGCAGGCATGCCGGGCCTCCATGAAGCGATTGAGGCGCGCCAGTCCCTCCTCGATGTCTTGAGTCGAGCGGGCGTAAGAGAACCTGATCGTGCGTACGCCTCTCGCCTTGTCGAAATCCACGCCGGGCGTTACCGCGACGCCCGCCTTGTCGAGTATCTCTCTCGCGAATTCTCTGCTGTCATCGGCAAAGCGTGCGACATCGGCATACACGTAGAACGCGCCATCCGGCGGAGCGATCCGGTCAAATCCGCATGCTGCCAGGCCCTCGATCATCAGGTCACGGTTGGCCCGGTAGATTGTCACGTTCCGTTCTAGCTCGTCATTGCAGTCCATCGCTGCAAGCGCAGCAACCTGACTTGCATGCGGCGCACAGATGAACATGTTCTGTGCTAGTCGTTCGATCGTGCGCACGTGTGTCTCCGGGACGACCATCCAGCCGACCCTCCATCCCGTCATGGAAAAATACTTGGAAAAGGAATTTATGACATAGGCATCGTCAGAGACTTCGAGTGCAGTGACCGCCGAACGCGCGTATTCGAGCCCGTGATAGATCTCGTCCGAGATGAAATGGGCGTCTCGCTCGGCCGCCGCATCAACCAGTGCCGTCAACGCCGGTCCATCCAGCATCGTTCCCGTCGGATTTGCGGGCGACGCCACGATCAGGCCCTTGATGTCGTCCGGCAGCAGATCCGGCACGGGCTGGAACCGATCCTCGGCACGGGTTTCGATATCGGCCGGAACCAGGCTGAGCGCTCGCAGGATCTGGCGGTATGAGGGATATCCGGGAGCTCCGAGCGCCACGCGGTCGCCCGACTCGAAAAGCGCGGTGAAAGCGAGCAGAAACGCGCCAGACGATCCAGCCGTGACGATGACCCGATCGGGCGACAGGTCGACACCGTATCGAGACCGGTAGAGCGAGGCGATCCTCTCTCTCAGCGCAGGGATGCCCAGCGCCAACGTGTATCCAAGAGCGCTCTTCTCCATTGCATCCGCGAGCGCCTGCCGAGCTTTCTTCGGCGCGGGCGTGCCGGGCTGCCCTACTTCCATGTGTATGATGTGCCGGCCTTCAGCCTCGGCGCGCGCGGCCGCATCCATGACGTCCATGACAATGAACGGGTCTATTTCGGACCGACGGGAAAGGCGCATCAAACTGTCCTTGGTGATGAACTGTCCTCTGCCAAAGTTGGCGTACCGCGTCAATCAAGCATGCGGCAGGAAGTGCGCTCTCGCCACTGAAACTTCGAGGCGCAACGCCGCAAGAGTCCTTTGCGAGCGTTGCCCAAGACAAATCTCATCCGACCGGTGCGGACTGGCGTCTGAACCTGCCGCAGAACCAAGAAGCGAACATCGACCCGACTGGACCTTTTCACCGCGGCAGGCAACTGCGATCGACATCCGCCCAGAGGAGAAGCGGTTGGCGTTCGATCAGAAATTGACTTTGGCATTGCAGACTGTTCGCGAATGGGATCCTCTACCTGATCGCCTTGATCGCGGGTGCGCTCCGGCCACTTGTGCCAAGCCTTTTTGTCAAGACGACGAGCCCTTCCATCTGATCCATTGCGCTTCCCAATGCTGGAGAAGTGCGTGACGCGATCCTCCAGTCTATTGTGTCAACACGCAAACAATCGGAATATTCGGCACTGTGCGATCCGGCGCCTGCCCTGCAACTTCCGCGATCAGAATTTCCCTGCGCTTGGCTTGTGCCGTGGGTTGATCGAGACTGAAGCAAAGATAGGGGTCGTCGCCATGCGTCATCCCAAAACTGGCGCCTAATTTGGAAGAGACTGCGAACGGCACATAGCCACGTTTAGCCAGGTCACTCAAAAATACATACTCGCTTTCGCCGATTTCGAAGGCGGAAGCCGAGAACGGCAGAACGGCAGCGCCGCAGCGACGATCCAGACAAGGCGATTCATCTCTTCAGGTCTCCAAATTCCATTCAAGACCGCGTTCCAACATCTTGCGGACAACTTTTCCCTAAAGTCCTTCATGATTCTCTCATGCTAATCTTGCGCGACATGGCACACGTCTGACTTTGCCGATTGTAGAACAATCTCGGCATTGCAACTGGGCAGGGCGGCCTCGACCTACACGAAATGGTGAAGCCCTTGCGTTCGACCCGCATTCTGCGGATGCTCGGTCAGCAAATCTTGGAGATTGGCAATGCGATCCACGGTCTTGGGCATACTGTTCCTGACGCTTGCGGCCCCGATGGCCTCCGCGTTCGACATCGAATCCATGTCGGAGGGCGAACGCGCGGCGTTTCGGTCCGAAATTCGCGACTACCTGCTAGAGAATCCGGAAGTCCTGATGGAGGCCATCTCGGTCCTCGAGGCACGCCGTGAAAGGGAGGCCGTGGCCCGGGACAGCGAACTGATCGACCGCCTCCGCGAAGAAATCTTCAACGACGGCATCAGCTATGTTGGCGGCGACCCGAACGGGGACATCACGCTGGTCGAGTTCCTGGACTACCGCTGCGGATTCTGCAAGCGCGCATACCCGGCGGTGGAAGAACTGGTCGCGAGCGACGGCAACATTCGCTACATCGTCAAGGAGTTTCCCATTCTCGGCGAACAGTCGACCTTGGCTGCGCAGTACGCAATTGCCGCCAAGCTCGTTGCCGGTGACGCAGACTACAAAAGCGTTCACGACATTCTCATGCTGCATGACGGCACGGTCACCGAGGGCTTCCTGGTCCGAACCTCCCGCGAACTCGGACTCGACCATGATGCCATCACTGAAGCGATGGGCAGCGAAGAGGTCGCGCTGGCAATTGGCAAGAACCATGCGCTGGCCAAAGCCCTGAATGTTCAGGGAACTCCCGGATTCATCCTTGGAGACATCATCCTTCGCGGCTTCCTGGAACTCGAGCAGATGCGCGAGATCGTAGCGGACATCCGTGAGAGCCGGGGATAGGCGCGCCTGACGAAAATGCGGCGGGCGCTTCGCCTGGAACGAAGACGCACAAGGGCTGCTGCCTACGAGTCGGCTTCGATCTCGGTTGCGCGCCTCTCGACCTGATTGACGATATGGTCAATCATTTCGTCGTTTGACATCTTGTGGGCCTGCTTTCCCGCCAGGTAAACCATTCCCGATCCGGCGCCACCTCCCGTGAAACCGACATCCGTCATCAGAGCCTCGCCGGGACCGTTCACGACGCAGCCGATGATCGAAAGGCTCATGGGCGTCTTCACGTGCTCAAGCCTCTTCTCGAGAATTTCGACGGTACTGATCACGTCAAAGCCCTGACGCGCGCAGGACGGACAGGCGATGATGTTGACGCCTCGATGCCTTAGTCCGAGCGACTTCAGGATCTCGCTTCCGGCCTTCACCTCCTCTACGGGATCGGCGCTCAGCGACACCCGGATCGTGTCGCCGATGCCCATCCAGAGCAGGTTCCCAAGTCCGATCGCCGACTTGATTGTGCCGGGGACACGGCCGCCCGCCTCGGTGATTCCGAGATGGATCGGCGCATCCGTGGCCTCGGCCAATTCCTGGTAGGCCGCGGCCGCAAGAAATACGTCAGATGCCTTGCAGCTGATCTTGAATTCGAGGAAGTCGTTGTCTTCCAGAATTCTGATGTGGTTCAGCCCGCTTTCGACCATCGCCTCGGGACAGGGCTCGGCGTATTTTTCGAGCAAGTGCTTCTCGAGACTGCCCGCGTTCACGCCGATCCGGATCGAGCATCCATGATCCTTGGCCGCGCGGATGACTTCACGAACGCGATCCTCCGAACCAATGTTGCCCGGATTGATGCGAAGGCACGCAGCGCCAGATTCCGCGGACTCGATAGCGCGCTTGTAGTGGAAATGGATGTCGGCCACGATCGGGACCGGGCTCTCCGCAACAATCTCCTTCAGCGCCCGGGAACTCGGCTCGTCCGGAACCGAAACGCGCACGATGTCGGCCCCCGCTTCCGCAACCGCCTGGACTTGCGCAACGGTCGCGGAAACATCCTTGGTGTCCGTGTTCGTCATCGTCTGAACTGTAATCGGAGCGTCGCCTCCTACCGGCACCGGGCCCACATGGATTTGCCGTGACTTCCTGCGATAGATGTTGCGCCACGGTCGAACGCTGTTCAGCGACATGTCAGGCATACTCCCACTGCACGGACACATTCACGGGCAGGCAGACGCTTGAGCGCCATCATTCGCCGCCCGCGGCCTCGGCCACCGAGATATAGCGGGCCAATTCGGAATCCGACGCGACGTCGGCTGCGCCATAGTTATCTGCAAGCGAGTCGGGGGACAGCACGATGTCACGCACCACGGTCTGTCCGTTGCCGGCCGGGCCGTGCAGCTGGCCATTCACCTCGAAGTAGAGCGAGCCGGCATTGCCGGCACGCAGACGAGCCGGCACGTCCGTGAGGGGCACGTCAAACCTCTCGCCGGCATCAAGGATCTTCTCGAGTATCACCGTTCCGTCCGGACCGCGCACGCGCACCCAGCACGGACGCACCGCCAGAAGTTCCACGGAGGGCGCACTCGGCTCGATTTCCGGAACCGGCGGGATGACTGCCAAGACCGGCGGAAAGAATGTCATCGGGTCGGCACGCGCCAAATCGCCTTCGGCGTCCATGCCTGCAATCGTTGAGCGGCCGTACGGCGCCACGACATCGAGCAAGTCCCGCTCGACGGCTTCCGGAGCCAATGCCCCGAACTTGTCAGGATCAATTGCAGCGATCGGACCGTCCCGCGCAACGATCGCGGGAGCATCCACCAGTTCCGGCCGGGCCAACCCGTCAATCCTGCCCGACACGGCGGCGGCCAAAATGTCGCCTTGCTCCCCTCCGTCTTCTTCCAGAGGAAACGCGGAATTGACCGGATCAAGGTCGACAATGACCTGCGGTGTCTGGTCCACCGGCGCGAGACGCACCTTCTGAACTTCCTGCAAGACGATCCAGCCACCGTAGCCGATTCCGGACAGAAGCATGAGCAACAGGAAAATTGACCCCAACGCCCTCGGTTCGAAACTCGACATCGGCGATTCCCGGTCCACCAGGTATCCAAAGTAACGGCTCGCAACGGGATGCCTGAAACGCGGCGTCTGCCCGGCCAGCGGGTTCAACTCGTCCTTCCTGGCGGAATGCTTCAGGTTGTGCCGCATCTGCGAACTTTGGCCGGTCGCGACGGAAAACCCGCTTTCCTTGCAAAAGGTCTCGAACGCCCAGTCCGGATCAACGCCCAGATAAGTTGCGTATGAGCGAACATAGCCCGCCACGAAACTCGGCACGTCAATCACGGACGGATCCGACGACTCTATCGCGGAAATGTATTCCGCCTTGATCCTGAGCTCGTTCTGGACGTCGAGCAGCGACTTTCCCTTGGTCGCTCTCTCGCCTCGCAGGATATCGCCCAGACGCGTTTCAAAGTCGTCAAAACCCCTGAGCTTCGACGTGCTTGCAGCGTCGGCTGATACCTGCATCTCCGCGACCATGCGCTATCCGGACGTAACTGACTTCATCAAGTATAGTGCAATGCGACAAAATTACCAAGATCGCTGTGTATCTACAACTGCCAAACACAAGATAGGGCGTTCATCGCCCGATCTGCTAGGCCGACAGATCGGATCGATTGAGTTCGCAACGCGACCAAAGCGCATCCATCGCCCTGATCAGATGCTCCATGTCATCCGGGCCATGCACCGGCGAGGGAGTGAAGCGCAGTCGTTCCGTGCCGCGCGGCACGGTCGGGTAATTGATCGGCTGCACGTAGATTCCGTGATCTTCGAGCAACATGTCGGAAAGAAGCTTGGTATGCACGGGATCCCCGACGATGACCGGCACGATATGACTGCCATGGTCGATCAGCGGCAGGCCAAGCGCCCTGAGCCGCGTCTTCAGGATGTTCGCCTGTTCCTTCAGCTTGTCTCGCCTGGCCTGGTCCGACTTCAGGATCCGGACCGAAGCCGTGGCCCCGGCAGCAATGGCCGGCGCCAGCGACGTCGTGAATATGAACCCCGGCGCGTAGGACCTGAGTGCATCGCACATCCTGGCACTTGCAGCCACATAGCCGCCCATGACTCCGAAAGCCTTCGCGAGCGTGCCATTGATGACGTCCACCCGGTGTGCCTGCCAGTCCCGCTGGGCCACGCCGCCGCCGCGCTGTCCGTACATGCCCACGGCATGGACTTCGTCAACATAGGTGATGGCATCGAATTCCTCGGCCAGATCGCAGATTCCCTCGACCGGACCGAAATCTCCATCCATGGAATACAGCGACTCAATCGCGATCAGCTTGGGTGCCGAGCCGTCGTCCGCTTCCAGCAATTCGCGCAGATGCGCAAGGTCGTTGTGGCGAAACACACGCTTGGATCCGCCATTCCGGCGGATGCCCTCGATCATCGATGCGTGATTCAATTCGTCCGAATAGATGATCAGGCCCGGGAAAATCCTTGGCAGCGTGGAAAGCGTCGCGTCATTGGCAATGTAGGCGCTCGTGAACAGGAGTGCGGCTTCCTTGCCATGAAGGTCGGCCAGTTCGGCCTCGAGGCTCTTGTGATAGAGTGTCGTGCCGGAGATGTTGCGCGTGCCGCCGGAGCCCGCCCCGGCATCGTCGATCGCATCATGCATGGCGGACAGCACGTCGGGATGCTGGCCCATGCCAAGATAGTCGTTGCCGCACCAGACCTTGACCGGGCGCTCCGTCCCGTCCGGACGCCGCCAGGTCGCATTCGGGAACTGGCCCCGATTTCTCACGATGTCGATGAACGTCCGGTAACGGCCTTCGTCGTGAAGTCGCCGAATCGCGTCATCAAGGCACGCGGAATAGTTCACTTCCGTCTCCCTTAGGCGGGTTTGGTCAAATCTGCGAATACGAGTTTAATGTCAAAGGGCACAGATAACAAATTGACGCGGCCCAAATCGCCCAAAATTGTCGCGACTGCAAGCCCCGGCAGCGACCGAAGGCTCTGGACGCCGCCCGGAACTTGGCTAACGTGGCCGCGATTGGGAATTGGAGGCCACATGACCATCGACGCCGTACTCGCACATGTCGACGACAACCTTGATGCAGCACTGGAGCGCCTGAAGGCCTTGGTCCGCATCCCGTCAGTCTCGACCGACCCTGCCTTCAAGGACGACTGCCAGACGGCTGCGGACTGGCTGGTTGCAGATCTCGCATCCCTGGGGGTCGAGGCGGAGGCGCGCCAAACGCCCGGCCATCCGATGGTGGTGGGGCATGCGGGCGACGACCGACCGCACCTGATGTTCTACGGCCATTATGATGTTCAACCGGTCGACCCGCTGGAACTTTGGCACCATGACCCGTTCGACCCGATTGTCGAGGACACGCCTGCAGGCAAGGTGATCCGCGCAAGGGGGGCGTGCGACGACAAGGGCCAGCTCATGACCTTCATGGAGGCGTGTCGGGCCTGGAAAGCCGTCAAGGGTGACTGGCCTTGCCGACTCTCGTTCATTTTCGAAGGGGAAGAGGAATCCGGGTCCCCGTCGCTTGTCCCGTTCCTCGAGACGCATTCCGAGGAATTGAGGCAGCCCGATCTGGCGCTGATCTGCGACACGGGACTCTTTGACCGCGATACACCGGCCATCACGACAATGCTCCGAGGGCTGCTCGGCGAGGAGGTCACGATCACGGGACCTGACAAGGACCTGCACTCCGGCATGTATGGAGGTGCAGCGATCAATCCGATCCGCGTGCTCGCGCGCATCATCGCATCCCTGCACGACGAGAGCGGCCGCATCACCGTCCCGGAATTCTATGATGGCGTTGATGAACTGCCGGAGACCGTCAGGGCGCAATGGGAAGGGCTGGAATTTGACGCAAGCGGCTTCCTGAAGGCCGCAGACCTTTCGGAGCCGGCAGGGGAATCCGGACGCAGCGTGCTCGAAATGATCTGGTCCAGGCCCACCTGCGAGGTGAACGGGATCAGTGGCGGCTACACCGGCGACGGCTTCAAGACCGTGCTGCCGTCAACGGCCTCGGCCAAGATCAGCTTCCGGCTTGTCGGCGACCAGGATCCGTTCGCGATCAGGAAGAGCTTCCGCGCCATGGTGCGCGATGCGCTTCCACCCGACTGCAGCGTGGAATTCGCCGGCCATGGCGCAGGTCCGGCCTCGGTCATGTCAACAGACGACCCTGCTTTCGAGGCTGCTCGGCGGGCGCTCTCGGACGAATGGCCCAACGACGCCGCCTTTGTCGGTTCGGGCGGGTCGATTCCGATTGCTGGGTACTTCCAAGAGATCCTCGGTCTTCCGTCCATGCTGATCGGCTTCGGACTTGACAACGACCAGATCCACTCACCGAACGAGAAGTACGACCTTCGCTCTTTCCACAAGGGCATAAGAAGCTGGGTCCGGGTGCTCGACGCGCTGACCCCCTGAGACGCTCAAGGCGAACCGCGCTCCTCGTGGCGGAACACCCGCCTTGGCCCGTCCGTGGCGGGACGCGTCCTGCGGACGCCGACTGCAATCATGCGTCCAGCTGCAACAGGAACCTGCAGAGTGCCTCGGCGGTTTCCCCGGGCGATTGGTCGACGAAGAAGTGGCCGCCCGGCACCAGTCCGACGTCCAGGTTCGAGAGCCGGGGTGCCCAAACTTGCCTGGCGTCGAAATGCCTTGCCATGACACCGTCTGCACCCCAGAGAACCAGAGCGGGGCATTCAACCACCTGGCCCTTGCTCGCTGCATCCAGTTCCAGGTCCGCAGTGACCGCGGCCCGGTAGTCGTTCGTCATGCCAGCAATTGTGGCGGGATCCCGCCACGCCGCACGATAGGCATCAATCTGAGCGAATGTCTGCTGCGCCGCGCCGCCCCAGCCAGCTAGGCAGGCCTCGAAGAAGTGATCGGGATCGGCCTCGATCATGCGTTCCGGCAAGGGCGCGGGCTGGGCAAGAAAGCTCCAGTGGAAATACGCCTTTGACAATTCGTAGTTCCAAGCCTCTACCAGGTGGTCGGTCGGAACTATGTCCATGAGTGTCAGGCTCGTCACCCTGCCGGGTGCGTCCAGCGCCAGCCGATAGGCTGCCCGTGCGCCCCTGTCATGGCCTGCGAGATGGAATCTTTCATTCCCAAGGGACGACATCAGCCCGACCATGTCGGCGCCCATCGCGCGAAAGCTGTAATTTGCAAGATCTGCGGTCGCAGTCGGCTTTGACGACGCGCCGTACCCTCGAAGATCGGCCGTCACGACGCGAAAGCGCTCCGCCAGCACGGGCGCGACCTCGGTCCACATCGCGCGGGTCTGGGGAAACCCGTGCAGCAACAGCAACGGGCACCCTGACCCAACCTCGTCATAGGCAATGGAGATGCCGTCTTCCACGACCGCTGTCGGCATGCACTCGCCCCCTGTTCGGAGACACGTCATGCCGCCAAAGGTGCAAATGGGAATGGCGCGGTTGACGGGACTCGAACCCGCGACCCCTGGCGTGACAGGCCAGTACTCTAACCACTGAGCTACAACCGCACGGTGGCCGTCACTTAGTGAAGCCGTTGCGTGCCGTCAAGAAGAATTGCGTGTCCCTGTCAACGACGTTTGGAACCATGCGGCCCGGATCTGGCGAATCCGGACGTCCCGGCCCTGTCCAGGATCGGACAGCGCATCTCCGTTGGAGGCCGCGCATCTTGGCGCCGGTCGAGGCGTTGGGGTGTGTGTGGGGGGGGGGGTGGTGGGCGATGAGAGACTCGAACTCCCGACATCTTCGGTGTAAACGAAGCGCTCTACCAACTGAGCTAATCGCCCGCACGCACCTCCTCTAGCCAACTCGAAAGTGTCCGGCAAGCTTTCTCGCGTGATCCATCAATTGACCGAAGCTCAAGTCGCCGCAGGAAAGGGCTCGGCGGCAGAGGGTTTTGCGCACAGCATAACGCGGTTTCCGGCCTGCAATGCACTTGATCGCCACCGTGCACGCGGATTCAGGGAAGTTGGTGGGTGATGAGAGATTTGAACTCCCGACATCTTCGATGTGAACGAAGCGCTCTACCGCTGAGCTAATCACCCGCCGAAACCGTGATCTAGCGCCGAGACACCGTTCGTGCAAGCGGGATTGCCAAACTGCACAACCTGTCTTCGCGAGCGCCTTGCGCCACTTCGCAGCCCGGAAATTCCTCAGGTCAATTCAATATGGACTTGCCTGCATAGACGGCGGTCTCGTCAAGGATTTCCTCGATGCGAATGAGCTGGTTGTACTTTGCCAGGCGATCAGACCGCGAAAGCGAGCCAGTCTTGATCTGCCCGCAGTTCGTTGCCACGGCAAGGTCGGCGATGGTGGTATCCTCGGTCTCGCCCGATCGATGCGACATGACCGTCGTGAACCCTGCCCGATGGGCCATGTCCACGGCCCCAAGCGTCTGGGAAAGCGTCCCGATCTGGTTGACCTTGACAAGCAGCGAGTTGGCAGCCCGTTCCTCGATGCCGCGGGCAAGACGCTCAGGATTCGTCACGAAGAGATCATCACCCACGAGTTGCACCTTGTCGCCGAGTTCCGCGGTCAGCGCCTTCCACCCTTCCCAGTCGTCCTCGCTGCAGCCGTCCTCGATCGAGAACACGGGATAGTCCGAGACCAGCGCATTCAGGTAAGCAACGTTCTCGTCGGGGCTCAGGGACTTTCCTTCGCCTTCCATGACGTATGCGCCGTCCTTGAAATACTCGGTAGAGGCGCAGTCAAGCGCAAGCATGATGTCGGCGTCCGGCTTGTAGCCGGCCTTCTCAACTGACTTCATGATGAAATCAAGCGCGTCCCGGGCACTCGAGATGTCCGGGGCAAAGCCGCCCTCATCCCCGATGCCGGTCGAAAGCCCCGCCGACTGGAGTTCCCCCTTGAGCGTGTGGAAGATCTCGGATCCCATGCGAACGGCGTCGCGCATCGATGTGGCCGAGACTGGCATGATCATGAATTCCTGGATGTCGATCGGATTGCCGGCGTGCTCCCCGCCGTTGATGATGTTCATCATTGGAACCGGCAGGACGTGCGCCGCCGTGCCGCCCACGTATCGGAAGAGCGGCTGACCGGTGACCATGGCGGCGGCCTTCGCGGCGGCTAGGGACACTCCGAGAATCGCGTTCGCCCCGAGACGCTTCTTGTTTGCCGTGCCATCGAGCTCGACCATGATCTCGTCGATGGTCATCTGCTCGGTCACGTCCAGACCCACAAGCGCGTCGGCGATCTCGACATTCACGGATTCAACGGCATCCAGGACCCCCTTGCCCAAGTACCGCTTCTTGTCGCCGTCACGCCTTTCGACCGCCTCATGCGCACCCGTGGACGCGCCCGACGGCACGGCAGCCCGGCCTTGCTGGCCGCCTCCCAGGGTCACGTCGACCTCGATGGTGGGATTGCCTCGACTGTCGAGAATCTCGCGGGCGAATACGTCGATGATCACGCTCATCCCAAGCTCCCTTGAACAACTCGCGGGGTCCATAGCAGTCGTGCGCGACAATGGAAATGCCGGGCAGGCGCGCACGCCCGCAACACGGTCGTCACCCCCTCGCGCGGCATTCATCGCCCAGCCATCCCCACGCAAATGACCCTGCGCATGGCTGTCGGCACCGGCACGTTCCGTCACGTCTGTCAGTTCTGTCCGGCCTCCGCGACTCGACGCTCGCGCCAGAAGGCATAAAGGCCCGAACCGACGATCAGCGTGACACCAGCCCAAGTCATCAGGTCGGGAACTTCGCCGAATACAAGGTATGCAATGATGAGCGCGAACAATATCCGCGAATATCGAAACGGCGCCACGGACGAAACGTCCGCGGTCCGCAGCGCCGTGGTCAGCGTCCACAACGCTGCCGCGATCGCCAGGATCATGCCAAGATACCAGCCTGCCGTCTCAACGCTCACTGGCTGCCAGCCTCCCTGAAAGTGCATCATGAGCGCCCCCGCGAGCGCCATCGGAGCCATGGACCAGGCCACGGCGAACGATGTCGAGATCCTTGTCGGCAATCGACGGCTTGCAAGGTCGCGTGCCGCAAGACCAAAGACGTAGACGAGAACCCAAAGGAGGTTGGGGTCAAATGCGCTGAAGCCCGGGCGAAGAATCATCAGGACACCGATCAACGCCAGCACGACCGCCGCCCAGCGGCGCCATCCGACGTCCTCCTTGAGAAAAAGTGCCGCGCCCAAGACAACCGCGAGTGGCTGAGCTTGCGCAAGCGCGCTCACGGAGGAAAGCGGCGCCAGGCCTAGCGCCACGACAATGCCGATGCTTCCCGCGACCTCGCCCGCGGTCCGAACCAGGAGCGCAGGGTTGAGGGCATCGGTCACCCAGAGCCGCTCACGGGACCGCCACATTGCAATCCAGAACAGGCCGAATGTCGCCAGCGAACTGATGAAGATGACCTGTCCGGAGCCCTGGGATTCGATGACAAGCTTGACGAGGGCGTCAACGACCGCAAAGCACGCCATGGCAATGACGGTCAGCAGGATCGCCCAAGTGCCGGATGTGCCGTGCCGCATCTACCGGCCGCGCGCGCATGTACAGGCAGCGGCGTGACAATACGCGTCCCCAACGGCACGGAACCGCAAGACCGCAACCCCTCGCCTGAAGCTAGCGCTCGATCGATACGTCAAGCATGACATCCGGGACACCCGTCACGGCACCGTTAGGACCAGTGCCGCGCTTGATGGCGTCAACCACGTCCATGCCTTCAATGACGCGACCGACAACCGTGTATTGGCCGTTGAGGAAATGGCCGTCCCGAAACATGATGAAGAACTGGCTGTTGGCCGAATTGGGATCTTGGGCACGCGCCATTCCGACAATTCCGCGATCAAACGGAATGTCGCTGAATTCCGCCGGAAGATCGGGCCTGCTCGAACCGCCTGTGCCGGCCCGGCGCATGTCTCCTTCGGATCTGGCGAACTCCACGTCCCCGGTCTGCGCCATGAAGCCGTCGATCACGCGGTGAAAGAACACGCCGTCATAGGCACCCGATTCCGCGAGCGCTGCAATTTGCTCCGCATGGGCGGGCGCCACGTCCTCGAACAGGTCGATGACGACACGGCCATTCGACTCGCCCTCGATGTCGATGACGAGATTGGGTCCAGGCCCGTCGGCTGCGGCAATGGCGGGAGAGGCTGAAATCGCGACGGCAAGCAGGAGCCTAAGCATCGGCGGCCACCTTCACGCTGATCATTCGGTCCGGCCTCGCCGGAGGCTCGCCCCGGGGAATCGCATCCACGAATTCCATGCCCTCGATCACGCGGCCATAGACGGTGTACTGGCCATCGAGAAAGTGGTTGTCGCTGAAATTGATGAAGAACTGGCTGTTGGCCGAGTTCGGGTTCTGGCTTCGCGCCGCACCAAGCGTGCCCCGATCATGGGGAATGCGGCTGAATTCGGCCGGCAGGTCCGGCATGCTCGATCCACCCGTGCCCGCCTTCCGCAGATCCAGGCCGTCGCCGTGGCATCCGTGCTCGACATCGCCGGTCTGCGCCATGAAGCCGTCGATCACCCTGTGGAAGATCACGCCGTCATAGGCGCCTTGGCGCGCCAGTTCCTTCATCCGTTCCGAATGCGCCGGTGCAACATCCGGCATCAGCCGGATTGCGACCGTTCCCTGCTTCAACTCGATCAGGATCGTGTTTTCGGGATCCTCAAAATCTGCCAATGAACCCTCCGTTCGTCCATGAATCGCGCGGACACTAGTCTGCGTGGGCCAAAAGGAAAAGCCCGCGACAAATGGCTCGGGCCGGGCGCAGCCTTCCGGCCAGATTGCAACCCGAAGTCCCGGCCAGCGTTGATCTTCCTGGAACCATTGGCAGTTAACGGCGCCCCGAAATCCGCTTGGCTCCCGGCAAGGCCCCGAATTTCGTCTCACGAATGGCCACGAAAATGCCTGACCCGAGAATGAGGAGGATTCCCAGCGCGGACAACATCCCCGGAAGTTCGTTCCAGATGAGGTAGCCCCAGACGATTGCCAGGACCAGCGTGCCATATTCGAATGGCGCTACCAACCCGGCCTCGCCCATCCGGTATGCCTGTGAGATCAGGTAGCCGCCCGCGGCGCTGCACACGCCCAGACCGACGATGACCGCCAGGTCCTCCGTTGGCGGCCATGTCCACTCCCGTAACAGAAAGTCGATTGCAGGGTTTCCTGTCCCCGCAAATCGACCGTTGCCAAAGACCAGGCCCATCACCGTGCACACGGCGATGAAGGTCAGCTGGATGTAGAGCGCCATGGTCGAGGCACGTTCCGTCAGCCCCATGTTTCGGGTCATCGTGTGCAACGCGGCATAGCCGATGGCGGCCGCAATCGGCAGCAGCACGGCCCAGCGGAACTCCACGGCACCGGGCTGAACGATCACCAGTACCCCGATGAATCCGACCGCCAGCGCCGACCAGCGCCTGGCACCGACCCGCTCTTTCAGAAACAGTGCCGAAAAACCCGTGACAAGAAGCGGCGCCACGAAGAACACGGCCGTTGCCTCGGCCAGCGGGATAACCGCGATTCCACTGAAAAAGGCAAGGTTGGCCAGCACCACGCAAAATCCCCTGAGAACGTGCATCATGGGTCGCCTTGTCCGAAGTCTCGACCAGCCGCCTTCCAGCGGCACCACGACTGCAAGCGTGATCGACAGCGCGACAATTGATCGCATCAGGATCAACTGGTGCAAGGGATAGTCGCCGCTGAGCCATTTCACCGAGGCGTCATTAAGGGAAAAGGCGACGGACGCGAGGATCGCGCAGGAGATGCTGATTTCCTTTGACCGATCGGACATCGCCAACAGCTCCCCTGGACGTGCCTGAACTCGCCCGTAGATGAACGGAGTCCGACATGTCTTTCCAGTTTGCGACGCAGATTGGGCGTTTCAGGAACACTCTTGCCTTCAAGAGCGGATTCCGACGTGCCAGGCGGAATTCGCCATCAACGAGGCAAGCCGAAACGCGAAGGCCAAGTCGGGCCATCACGAGACACAGCAGAAATCGCGATCACCGGCACTTCCTTGAGTTCGCGCCCCGGTCGCGAAGCCGGTCCGGCGGCCTTCCCTTCCTTCGCAGCCGTGTCCGCAGTCCCGGACTCTCCTGTCCGCTCCGTGCTTCAGGATGCGGCAATTCGACAGGGGATCGCACAGGCATGCGGAAGCCAAAGCTGGCCTGTCCAAGCACGGTCGTCTTGCAACAAGGAGATTCCGCTTGCGACGGCAAGTCCGGTTGACGTCGGAAAGCGGGCGGTTACTCAGGGCAGCAAAGTTGCATCCCGGAGACACGGCATGGCTTGGAAGACGCTGGACGACATGGACGTTGCCGGCAAGGTCGTTCTGACACGCGTGGACCTGAACGTTCCCGTCAAGAACGGATCGGTAACCGATGCGACCCGGATCGAACGCATCGCGCCGACGGTCCACGACATTCTCGCCATGGGCGGCAAGCCCGTCCTCCTGGCCCACTTTGCGCGCCCAAAGGGCCGGCGCGTGCCCGAAATGTCTCTCGGTCAGATCCGGGAAGATGTCGCACGCGTGCTTGGCCTGCCCGTGAAATTTGCGGAAGACTGCGTCGCCGGCCTCGCGGAGTCAGCGGTCGCAGGGCTGGGCGGCGGCGCGGTGCTCATGCTGGAGAACACGCGGTTTCACGCGGGAGAGGAAGCCAACGACCCGCAGTTCGCGACCGCGCTTGCCAAGCTTGGCGACGCCTTCGTCAATGACGCGTTCTCGGCCGCACACAGGGCCCACGCCTCGACCGAAGGCCTGGCTCGGCTCCTGCCGTCCGCGGCCGGGCGCTTGATGGAAGCGGAACTGAACGCGCTGGAATCCGCCCTGGCCGACCCCGACCGGCCGCTCGTTGCCGTCGTGGGGGGCGCGAAGGTCTCGACGAAGCTCGAATTGCTCGAGAACCTCGTCCGCAAGGTGAACACGGTCGTGATCGGGGGCGGCATGGCTAACACTTTTCTCGTGGCAAAGGGCGTCGATGTCGGCAAGTCGTTGGCCGAGCACGAGATGGCCGGAATCGCCCACGGCATCATGGCCAGGGCCGAAGAAGTCGCCTGCGAGATCCTCCTGCCAACGGACATCGTCTGTGCGACGGAGCTTGCAGCCGGCATCGAGGCGGTCACGGTAGATGCAGACGCCTGCCCGCCGGACTTCATGATCCTTGACGTGGGACCTCGAACCGTTGCGCAGATCAAGGATGCATTCGCATCCGCAAGGACCGTCATCTGGAACGGCCCGCTTGGCGTCTTCGAGACCGACCCGTTTGGAGCGGCCACGGTTGCCGCCGCCCGCAAGGTCGCCGAGTTGACGCAATCAGGCAAGCTGAGTTCGGTCGCTGGTGGCGGCGACACTGTGGCGGCATTGAACAAGGCCGGGGTCATGGACGACTTTTCCTACGTCTCGACCGCAGGCGGCGCGTTCCTCGAATGGATGGAAGGCAAGACGTTGCCGGGAGTGGCCGCCCTTGAACAGGGTTGAATCGGACCGGGTCCGCTTGCGCGCCATTGACTCGCCGGAAGACGGCCCTAAGAGGGGCGCAATGCCATAAGAACGGGGGATCCGATGCCTGAAGTGACACAGTCTGAGCAGATGCGGAACGGCAAGGGCTTTGTTGCGGCGCTTGACCAGTCCGGCGGGTCGACGCCCAAGGCGCTTCGCCTCTACGGCATCGAAGCCGATCGATTCGGTTCCGAAGACGAGATGTTTGACCTGATCCACGAGATGCGGTCGCGCATCGTGCGCGCATCTGCTTTTTCGGGCGACAGGGTCATCGGCGCCATCCTGTTCGAGCAAACAATGGACCGGGATTTTGACGGCACTCCCGCGGCCACGTACCTCTGGGAAACGAAGCGCGTGGTGCCTTTTCTCAAGTGCGACCAGGGGCTCGAGAACGAGGTTGATGGCGTTCAGCTCATGAAGGACATGGGTGATCTTGACGGCCTCCTCTCGCGTGCCAATGCAAAGGGAATCTTCGGCACGAAGATGCGCTCCGTGATAAATTCGGCAAATCCAGGCGGTATCGAGGCCATCGCGACGCAGCAGTTTGAGGTCGGTCGCCGGATTCTCGGTCACGGGCTGGTCCCGATCATCGAGCCGGAAGTCACCATCACGATCGAGGACAAGGCCGCTGCCGAGGAAATCCTGCGCGACGAGATAATGAAGGGTCTTGATGCGCTCGATCAGGAGGTCATGCTGAAGCTGTCGCTGCCCAGCGAGAACGACTTCTACGCGCCCTGCATCGCGCACCCGAACTGCATGCGCGTGGTCGCGCTGTCGGGCGGCTATTCCAGGGAGGAAGCGAACCAACGCCTTGCGGAAAATTCCGGAATGATCGCGAGTTTCAGTCGTGCCCTGGCCGAAGGGCTGTCCGATTCCCAGTCAGACGACGAATTCAACGTCACTCTGGCGGAGACGATCTCGTCAATCTACGAGGCCTCGAATTCCTGACCTGCGGCGTTTCTGTGGGGCAGCTGGGTCTCCGCGCGCCTTCGCCGTGACTCTTGCTGTAGACGCACGTGCACAAGAATCATTGCGTCACGATACGGTAAATTAGCCGCCTCAAAAGCTCCATCGGCGACACGGCAATCAAGTATTTCGAAGGTGGCAGTCAAGTCGTAATTTTAGGAACACGGAACTTCTGCTACAGCAATCTCGAATTTCGGGGCCTGTAGCGTGCTTCATTTGTCTGGAAATTTGAGGCCGCACCAGTCAAAAGGTTGCCCCAGCCAAAACCCATCCAGCTGAGGAGATCCAGTCCCACAGCTTGGCAATGAGTCAGGATAGCAGGGAGGGCGTCCATGAGTGACAAGGCGACACGTCACCGCGACAAAATGAAAAAGATCAAGGCGGCGCGCGACCGGATGATGGAAACGAAGACCGAGGAAAAGGGCCTGATCGTCATTCATACGGGGCCGGGCAAGGGAAAGTCGTCCTCCGCGTTCGGCATGCTCGTCCGCTGCATTGCGCATGGCATGCCCGCTGCGGTAGTTCAGTTCATCAAGGGCGCCTGGGGCACGGGAGAACGTGACTTTTTCGCCGAGCATTTCGCCGACAAGGTAACTTGGGTGACCAGCGGAGAAGGCTTCACGTGGGAAACCCAGGATCGCGAACGCGACATTGCTGCGGCCCAGGCAGGCTGGAACAAGGCCAAGGCCCTGATCCGCGACCCGGAAATTCGCTTCGTGCTTCTGGACGAAATCAACATCGCGCTCCGGTACGAGTATCTCGACATAGACGAGGTCGTTGAGTTCCTTCTCACCGAAAAGCCGGAGATGACCCATGTCGTGCTCACTGGCCGCAATGCCCACGACAAGCTCGTCGAACGCGCCGATCTCGTGACCAATATGAAGCTCGTCAAGCACCCCTTCCGGGACGGCATCAAGGCCCAGAAAGGAATCGAGTTTTGATCTTGCAGCATTGCACCGCGCAGAATTTGAAAGCGAACCCGGTCCGCACATCGCGCCTTGCATCATCATGCCCAACCATGATGGAAATCATGCGCGGTAAACCCGCGTCGCGACCGTTCGGGACATGACCGGAGCCCTCATGCTGCAAGGCACCGGCTCAAATGTCGGAAAGTCCATCCTTGTCGCAGGCCTGGCACGCGCCGCCCGGAACAGGGGCATCTCCGTAACCCCATTCAAGCCGCAGAACATGTCGAACAATGCCGCTGTCACCGTGGATGGCGGCGAGATTGGGCGCGCCCAGGCGCTTCAAGCCCTCGCGGCTGGTCTCCAACCTCACACCGACATGAATCCGGTCTTGCTGAAGCCGGAGTCCGAAACCGGCGCCCAGGTTGTCGTTCAGGGCAAGCGGCACTCAACCGTCAAGGCTCGGGAATACGGGGACCTGAAGGCAGATCTTCTGATCCCAGTTTTCGAGAGCTACCGGAGACTCCGATCGTCCCATGATCTTGTCCTTGTGGAAGGTGCAGGATCTCCCGCCGAGGTAAACCTGCGCGAGGGGGACATTGCCAACATGGGTTTCGCGCAATCGGCCGATGTTCCGGTCGTTCTCATTGGCGACATAGACCGTGGCGGAGTCATCGCGCAGCTTGTCGGCACCCGGGCCATCCTTGATCCCGCGGATGCGGAACGGATAAAAGGATTTATTGTCAACAAGTTCCGAGGTGATCCGGCCCTGTTCGCGGACGGCTACAGGATCGCCGAAGACAAGGCCGGCTGGCGCGGCTTCGGCATCCTGCCGTGGTTTCAGAACGCGTGGAAGCTACCAGCCGAGGACGCACTCGACATCAGTGGGACCGAGGAAGGCGACATTCACGTTGTTTGCCTGCGCTTCGACCGAATCGCGAATTTCGACGACCTTGACCCCCTCGCGCAGGAGGCATCGGTGCGCCTCTCCATGCTCGGCGCAGGCCAGGCTATTCCTGGCGACGCAGATCTCGTGATCCTCCCAGGAAGCAAGTCAACACGCGGTGATCTCGCATTCCTGAGGGATCAAGGCTGGGACATCGATCTCCTCGCGCATTCACGGCGGGGCGGCCGGGTTCTCGGGATCTGCGGCGGTTACCAAATGCTGGGCCGAACCATCAAAGACCCCGATGGAATCGAGGGCGCGCCGGGCTCAACTCCTGGTCTCGGCCTGCTCGATGTCGAAACCGAAATGACGGCGCAAAAGCGCCTCACCGAAACGCCCGCTCGGCATGTTGCGACGAATGCGCCCTTTCTCGGATACGAAATTCACATGGGTCGCACCACAGGCCCCGACACCGATCGCCCGTACGCCGTCGCAGCAAGCGGACCGGACGGGGCCACCAGCGCGGACGGGAAGGTCTCTGGAAGCTATTTCCACGGCATGTTTCGGGACGACGGTTTCCGCGGTGCGTTTCTCAGAAGCCTTGGGCAGGAACCATCGGGGTTCTCCTATGTCGCCGCCGTGGATGGCACACTTGAGGAGCTCGCCCGACACATGGAAACGCATCTCGACCTAGACGCTCTCCTGGAGCTCGCCCAATAGGCACCACGACCACGCGATCAGTCATTTTCCTCAAAGGAGCGCCGCTTCCACGCGCGGCCAGTGATCCGGCCCGGGAATGCCCAGCCGAAGCCAGTTCGTCGAGTAGGGAAACGTCCTGCTCCAGATCCGCTCCGTTGCAAGATGCACCTGTGCGTCTTCGGCATCCGGCACCCGGTAAAGCCGGAACAGCTCGCTTCCGCCGACGAATTCCCAACCACCCGTCTGGGCTAGATCGTCAAGTCTCGCCGCATCCCTTGCAAGTCTTGCTGCCGCCGCCTTGCGCCACGCCGTATCGGCCAGCGCAGCCTGCCCCGCACGAATCGCGACTCCCGAAACCGGCCAAGGTCCTACCAGTTCGGCCAAGGCCGCAAGACGGGCCTCGCTACCGAGAACAAATCCCAAGCGAAGGCCGGCGAGCCCATAGAACTTGCCGAAGGAACGTAGCAAGAGCGTGTTGTCGGGGATTTCCCGGGCCAAGGAAATATCCGGGCGCGGGTCGACGAAACTTTCGTCCACGACGAGAATCCCGACCTGCGTTGCGATGGCTCGCAACTGCTCTGGCGCCAAGGTTCGCCCATCCGGATTGTTCGGATTGACCACGACGGCCGCGTCCGCTCCTGCGAGTGCAGTCGGACGCTCAACGGTCTCGACCGTCCAACCGCTTCGCGCGAAGCTCGCTGCATGCTCGTTGTAAGTCGGGCCGAGCACCCGGACCAATCCGGGCTTGCTGGACACGGGAATCATCTGGATTGCGGCCTGTGCCCCGGCGACGGGCAGCACCCCTGTCACACAGCCATATGCCATGCGGGCCGTTTCGCGCAGCAATTCCATGTCGGAACGCATCGGCAGGTCAGTCCAGGCTCGATCATCGAACTCGGGCAACGGATAGGGGCTCAAATTGATGCCAGTAGAGAGATCGATCCATTCCTCGGGCCCGCCGCCCCACCTGGCCATGGCCGTATCGAGATTGCCCCCGTGATCGCGCATGGGCGGAATCTACAGCACCGCCAGCAGGACCAAAAGCACGGCAGCCAAAATCATTGCCTTGCGATAAACACGAATTCCGGCCTCGATGTCCTCTGGGCCCGGTTCGCTGCCATCCGGGTTCACGAAGGGATCGCTGCTCAGACCCGCATGACCTGCATAAATTCGCGGCCCGGAGAGCTTCACTCGCAGCGCACCGGCCATCGCGGCTTCGGGCCATCCTGCATTGGGCGAACGGTGGCGACGGGCGTCCCGAAACACGATCCGGAGAACACGGCGAGGCGCACCGGAAACACCGGCAAGCAGAACCGCGGTCAACCGCGCCGGTACAAGGTTAGCGAGGTCGTCGATCCGTGCGGAAGCCCAGCCAAACGCCTCGTGCCGAACAGTTCGGTGTCCTATCATCGAGTCGAGCGTGTTGACCGCCTTGTATGCGGCGATGCCCGGCAACCCAAAGAGGGTTCCCCAGAATAGAGGAGCCACGACACCATCGGAGGCGTTTTCGGCAAGACTTTCCAGTGACGCCCTCGCCATGGCGGGCGAATCCAGGATCGCCGGATCCCGACCGACAATCTTCGAGACCGCCTCCCGCGCACCGGAGACGTCACCTTCCGCAAGCGGTTCCGCGACTGCCCGTACATGCTCGTCAAGCGATCGTGCGGCCAGGAAAGGCCAGGCCAGCACGCCCGCAATCGCCATGCCCAAGAACCCTCCCGGCAGCACCATGGTGATGCACCATGCAATGCCGCCCGTGGTGGCAATCACGGCAAGTGCCACCGTGATGCCGTTCCGCTTGCGCACGGCGTCCGGCAATTCGCTCCGATTGAAACGAAGGTCTGCCTCGGCAATCAACCGCCCCATCCAGCCAACAGGGTGCCCGATCCGGCGATAGAGCCAGTCTGGCCAACCGATCGCAGCATCCAGCGCAAGCGCGATGAGCATTGCAGCCGCGCTCATGCGGCGCCTTTCGTGGCAAAGCGCAGCACGTCGGCGTAACCCTCGGCCTGCAATCGATCTTCTACTCCCGCCGGTACGTGGCCAGGCTCGAACAGGAGGCCCCTGGCGGACCCCGTATGCGCTCGGCACCATCCGAGCGCATTGAAGTCCTGCGCCAAGGTCGCCGTGCCGTCGTCCGCTGGACCTCTCAAGGCGGTTGTCCTCTCGGCCGAAACCGTGGCAATGCGGGCAAGCTCAATTCTGTCTCCCGCCTCTGCAGCCGCAATCCAGTTCGGGACAAGATCCGAAATGTCGGCAAAGCGCGAGTCGTCCGGCACCGTCTGAATCGGCGGTCCAAGAAACCCGCCAACCACCGCAAACGCCGGCGGTTGCGGCAACGAACGCACCGCTCGCGCTTCCCGCGATGCCCAAAGAAGCGTTTCCGGCCTGTCCATCATCAGCGGGTCGACGGCACCCTCGGCCTCAAGACACGCGTTCGCCAGAGCCTCCGGCGAAGCGCCAATGCCCATCGCCCTTGCAAGTGCCAGAAGCATGGCCGTCGACATTCCGGCTCCTGCGCCCGACCTCGCGTCCGCGATCACTTCAATGTCCGCCCTTGGTGGTTCGAGATCCAAGGCCTGCAGGAACGCGCCAACCACGGTCGGAGGCAGCGGCGATGGAATGTCCGGACGCCTCCCGCTGGACCTCATCAAGGAAACGCTGGCGCCGAGCGTCTCGCACGGCAGCGTCACGAGCACGACCGGACCTCCTGATCCGAGCCGGCCTTGCAGCCACTCTCCGAAATGCCCGGTGACGCGATGCAAAGGTCTCACGCAGGCCTCCAGTTCACCTCTGCCACCGAAAACGGCACACCCCGCGCACAGCGAAATCGCGTGATCGAGAGCGGAAGTATTTCAAAGGCAAGCCCAGCGGTCTGCTCACCCAGGACCATCGACAGCGCGGCGCGAACGACGCCTGCATGCGTTATCGCGACAACCGGCCCGGATTCGGTCTTCTCGGCCAGGGCGCACAGGGCGGGACTGGCGCGATCGCAGAGGTCGCCGAAACTCTCGCCTCCTTCCGGCCGCAGGCTGACAATCTCCGCGCGTGAAAGGTCCCCCAGGTCCGGAGTGTCCTCATGCGCCATTCCCTCCCATGCCCCGAAGTCCTGTTCCCAGAGCCGTTCGTCTTCGCGCAGGCGTGCCCTTGGCCACAGGTGCGATGCAGTCAGGCGGCAACGCAGCGCCGGGCTGGTCCAGATCTCGTCGAACGAAGGGAGCAATTGAGCGAGTGCGGCCATGGCCTTGGTTGCGGCATCCGCCAGCCCGACATCCGTGCGACCGCACAGGCGTCCCCGGGTGTCGGCATCGGCATGGCGGATCAGGACCAGATCGGTGGAGGAAAACACGCCGCCCGCTCGCTTTTCTTCACAACGGATTTCTGCAATGTCATGGCGCCATGGGAATGTCGATACTCATTACCGGCGGCGCACGTTCGGGAAAGAGCCGGCTTGCCGAAGGCTGGGCCACGCGGGACGGCGCCGCGATCTACATTGCCACCTGCCGGGCCAAAGATGTCGAGATGGATGCTCGCATCGCCGAGCACCGGGCCAGGCGCGGTCCGGCATGGAAGACCCTGGAGGAACCGCTTGATCTTGTCGGCGTGCTTGACAGCACCGATGGCGAGGGAACGCGACTCGTCGACTGCCTGACGCTTTGGCTGGCAAACCTGATGGAGGACGGACACGATTGGCAAAGGTCCGTCGAAGACCTCGTCCGAACGCTTCATCGCCAGACGTCTCCAGTCATACTTGTCACCGACGAAGTGGGTTCGGGAATCGTGCCTGAGAGCCCTATAGCCCGCGACTTCCGGGATGCTTTGGGCCTCGTGAATCAGGCCATTGCCGTTGCTTCTGACGAGGTGTATCTGGCCGTGGCCGGACATCCATTGAAGGTCAAGCCCAATGCCACTGGCTAGCGTAACAGCGCTGCACCAGATCGCCGGCCTCGTGCAGGAACTTCCCAACTTCGACAAGGACAGCGCCGAAGCCGCGCGGGATCGCCAAGACCGGCTTACCAAGCCTCCTGGCGCCTTGGGAAAGCTGGAGGACCTGGCGGTCTTCATGGCCGGTTGGCAGAGGTCTCCCCGGCCCGAGATCAGGATCGCCCAAGCCCTCGTCTTCGCGGGCAACCACGGCATATGCGCCCAGGGCATCAACCCGTTTCCGCAATCGGTCACCGCGCAGATGGTTGCCAACTTCGAAGCCGGTGGCGCCGCGATCAACCAGCTCTGCAAGGCGAACGGCGCAGACCTGTCGGTCATCGCCCTTGATCTGGATCGGCCTACCGAGGACTTCACGCAAGATCCTGCAATGACCGAGGCAGACTGCCTCGACGCCGTGAAACGGGGCGCCGAGGCCGTGGACGACACCGCCGACATCCTGATTCTCGGCGAAATGGGCATCGGCAACTCAACGGTTGCCGCAGCACTTTCTGCCGCGATCTTCGGCGGCGACGCTCGGGATTGGGTTGGTCCGGGGACAGGTTCGGATGCGGAAGGCATTGCCCGAAAGATACGCGTAGTGGAAGAAGGCTTGGCGCGTCATGGCAATAAGACGCCCCTTGCCAACCTGGCCGCTCTGGGCGGACGGGAGCAGGCGGCCATCTGCGGTGCCGTGCTTGCTGCCCGGGAAGCCAGGCTCCCTGTCATCCTGGACGGTTATATCTGCACCGCCGCGACAGCACCGCTCCACGCGGTCCACCCGGAACTGCTGGCCCATTGCCTGATCGGGCATCGAAGCTCCGAACCCGGTCATCGCAAGCTCATAGATGCCATGGGCAAGGACCCCGTCCTCGACTTCTCCATGAGGCTTGGCGAGGGAACGGGCGCGGCACTGGCCCTTGGCATCCTCAGAAGCGCGCTGGCCTGCCACAATGGAATGGCGACTTTCGCGGAGGCGGGAGTGGCCGGGGCATGAACGTGGCCCGTGCGAGATGGGTCGAGATCAAGCTTGCCTTTGCCTTCCTGACCCGATTGCCTTGCAGTCCAGCGCCAGGCGAACGTGTGGAGATCGGCAATGCCGCTTGGGCCTTCCCGCCTGTCGGCATCGTTGTCGGGCTGTTCTCCGGGTCGATCTATCTTGGCGCCACCTTGGTGCTCCCTGCCCTGCCATCGGCAATTCTCGCAATGATTGCGGCGATTCTCGCAACTGGAGCGCTTCACGAGGACGGACTTGCCGACATGGCTGACGGCTTTGGCGGCGGCACGTCACGGGATGACAAGCTTCGGATCATGCGTGACAGCCAGATTGGCAGCTTCGGCATGGTAGCGTTGATTGCGACTTTCGGCCTTACGGCCAGTGCAATGGCAACCGCGCCAGCCGAGATGTACACCTTGATGTGGTTCGCCACCATCGGCGCCTGCAGCCGTGCTGCGATGGTCCTTCCCATGGCGCTGCTGCAACCTGCCCGTTCAGACGGGCTTGGGCACGCGGCGGGCCTGGCCTTGGATTGGCGGTTCTGGATTGCGATCGCATTCGCCGCCTGCGCCGCACTCTTGACGGTGCCTGTCGTGATCCTTGCCACAGCCCTGATTGCAGCGCTTGTGCTCCTGCTTGCGAAGCGGCAGATCGGCGGCCAGACCGGCGACGTGCTCGGCGCGACCCAGAAATTCAGCGAATGCGCCTGCTGGCTTGCCGTCGCAATCCAAATGAGTGCATCGTAGCGGAAAATCATCGCCGGGCCTGCCGAGCACGCCGTACGAACGAGTTGGCGACGCCGCGAGTGCACTGAAGAGGACAGAGCCATGAAACAGACCGCCTCATATCCATTGAGATTGCCTGTCTCTCTCAAGAACGCCGTTGCGAATTTGTGCCGCGATGAGGGTACCAGCATCAACCATTTCGTAGTCATCGCTCTCGCCGAGAAGCTCGCCGCAATTCGAACGGAGCGCTTCTTTGCCGAACGGCGCGCCGGTGCCGACGCGGACGCGGCACAGCGAATCCTGATTCGTGAAGGCGGACAACCTCCGGGTCCGGAAGATCGGTCACCGATGGCCAGTGAATCCGGCATGGATGCTGCATGTCCCGCCGTGAAAGGCGGCAAAGGCCGTCCCTCCGTGAGAGGGTGAGTCATCAAGGATTCCCAGGAAAATACAGTGAGGGCACCGGAATGCGTCCGGCGTTTGCCGGATGGGATTTGTGGTTGCCTCGATGACAGACTTGTCCTGTGTTGGCCGACGGAGAATCTCGAAGGGCACCAACTGCATTGGCAGGAAAGCCTTGCAGTACGGGACCAAGCAGCGAAACGGTTCAATGGATCATCGTTCTGCTACAATTCTCTCCAGAGAACTCGGATGTGTTCTCGCGCAAAAGTGCACTGGAACACAGTTTTCCACCTTTCGCCTTTTGCCATTGTTGACGAACAGATCGCTTCTGTGATGTGGCAACAGCGCCTTTGCGATCTGATTTTCTCGGCTCTTGCAATCCACCTGGTGTCCAGTTCGACTTTGTAGGAGGCACGTCAGAATGAATGATCGCATCATGAATAACGATTCGCCGTTGACATCGATCGATGATGACCGGCTCGGCTTTGTTGACTTCGCCCAGAACCTTGCCAACGTGCTTCTTCGTGGTAACCTTTCAAGTGGATTGATTGTTGGGTTAGAAGGCGCATGGGGTTCCGGTAAGTCATCCGTGGCCAACATCGCACTCCTGAAACTGGAAGACGAAAAGAACGCCCCTCGGATCATCCGATTCGCTCCCTGGATTGTCGGCAACCGATTGGATCTAATTCAGGAACTTTTCCGTGAGTTCGAAGAAGCCTTAGCCGATCTGCTACCCAATGGCGAGCAGGAGGTGACCATGAATCTTCTGCGGCAGTATGCCAAAACGGCACCTGTGCTAACTGCGATCAGCAATATCATGGCTACCGTGGGAATTCCCTTCACCAACATCGTGGCGCAATTCGTCAAAGCTACCGGAGACCAAGTATCCGAACTTGTGACACCCCCGCTTGCAACACTTAATGAACAACTTCGTGCGAGATTCAAAGAGCTGAAGCGCCCGATTGTGGTTTTCGTCGACGACCTTGATCGTCTCGAACCTTCCGAAGCAGTTGAGGTGCTACGCCTTATAAGGGCGGTGGCCAACTTTCCACAGGTCGCCTACCTGCTTGCCTACGACCCACAGCACCTCGCCAAATGCCTAGAGCGGGCGGCAGGAGTAGAAGATGGGAAAGCTTACTTGGAGAAGTTCATTCAGGCATCCGTCACCATGCCTGTCCCCTTGAGTGTGGATCTTAAATCTTGGCTAACGGAAGAACTACGCGCGACTCTCGAAGTCGCTGAAATGGCTCCCAGCGCAAGAGAGCGGATGAACAGCGCGATTGCCTGCTGGTGTGCCGAATACATCTCAATCCCACGCGACGTCGTAAGGGTCGGCAATGCCGTACGACTGTATCTTGTTCCTGTTGCCGATCAGATCGATCTGGCAGATGGATTGTTTGTACAGATACTGCGGATTGCTCATCCAGAACTGCATGACTTGGTTGAACGATATGTCACTTCAAGATTTATGAATGATCCCTATGACTTCGAGTCCCAAACAAAGGCCATCCGGAGCGTTAATCCTCCGATCCACGATGACGAACTTGCTAGAATAGTGAGAAAAAGAGATGAAGAACTTGGGCCGTTCATCAATAATCTTCGAGAACATTTACCTGAACTCACTACTGCCCAGTATAGTCGACCTCTGAATTACGAAAAAGAAACGGCGCAGCAATTTGCGGACGGGCGCAGGTTATGGAGCGCAAGCTATTTTCGACTATATTTCTCACTTTCGGACCCCAGTGGTGCAATTAGCGAATCGGAAGTCCGGATTTTCCTCGAAATGTGTACGGGCAACAATACCGGAGCGCAGCGCTATTTTCACCAACTTTGCAATGAACGTCGTCCCCAGGGTGGGAACATGGCCGAAGTGCTCCTCTCTCGTATCTGGGAATACAGGAATAAGGTTTCATCGGAGGAGGTCGAGGACCTGCTAGTCGTCTTAGGTGGTGAAGCGAATGAATTCGCTCGGCATCACGAGAAGCTGCGCAAGGACATAGGAAGCCCTCTTTCATTGAGCGGAGATATCGTTGATATAGTTCGACTAATTGATCAAATGGATACTGATTCGAGGTTAGAGCACTTGGTGCGTTTGTTCGACGGTGCCCACAGTCTGACCTGGTTGAGTGCGATTCTGCACAAGGCGGCCCTAGAACATGGGCTTGATCGGTCCATTGAAAGTACATTGAGATGGGGGGGGCCTCACGAAGGAAGAATTTGACCACATCAAACCCATTTTTCTTGATCGCTTGAAGAACGTAGATTCTGAAACACTCAAAGAAGCTCCATATTTTTTCAGCGTCCTTTGCAATTGGTACTGGCTTGGTGGAAAAGTCGATGCGCGTGAGTGGGTTCGCACCCACTCTTCTGATGATAAAGATTTCGTCGAACTACTTGAACTGATGCACAGCAGACTCGTTCACTACCCCGGAGGCGAATTTCGAGATTATCTTGACGATGACAAAGTCAAGATGTTCTTCTCATCTGTCGATGACGTCAAGGAAAGACTTCGGTCGATTTCTTCTGATAGCACGGACCCTAAACTGAGCTATAGGGCGGAAAGCATGCTAACGTCAGTATGCAGTGGTGCGCCTACAGCAAAGCACGAAAATTGAGGAAATTCATTGGTTAAAGGCATTCAAGACGCGGTCGGAAACGTCTAGGTCATCACTGACGCGAACGAGCAGAACTCCCACCCCGACTTCATGGAAGTGATCGACGAGGCGAGACGGCACGATGGCCGTTTCAAAGCCGTTACTCGGGTCGTCTCCCTTGATTCCGCGGCTTCAAGGGTCCTTCAACTTGCTGACGTGGCCGCGCACGCTCGAGCCTGCATGGACAAGGCCGAGATTAACGCAAATCGCTTGCGCGACACCTACAACATCGAAATCCTGCAAAAAGAAGAGCCGCCCGGTGAGGAACGGCTCCTTTGAATTCGTTGCGGCTAGCAACCGGACCAGGTTCATGGTCCGGGTCACCGCAGCTCCCAACCGGCACACGGCCTGATGGGTCGCAGGCTGTGTCATTTGCTTTCCAGCCATCGAAATCAAGCCCCTGTTCCGCCATCAAGTACAACGCCAGATTTGGAAGAGTCAGGCATCTCGACCGCGAGAGACCGCTGACCGCTGTCGAGTTGCTCCTGCCCAACGACAGCCGTCAAAGGCATCTTGCGCGTCGCTCGGTTCCGGCATGTGATGCCACCAGGATTCGGAAGGACAGGAATTTATGACGAGTGAGCCTAGAAATGCCCTGACGGGGGCCGATGCGATGGTGCGGATGCTTGAAGCCCACGGCGTCCAGCACTTATTCGGGCTTTGCGGGGATACGACACTGCCCTTCTATGACGCACTGTACCGTCTCGACCACGGGATATCACATGTTCTGACCCGCGACGAACGCTCGGCGGCTTACATGGCGGACGGTTATGCGCGAGTCACCGGACGCCCAGGCATCTGCGAAGGTCCTTCGGGAGGCGGCGCGACCTACATCCTGCCTGGCCTCGTGGAAGCCAACGAGAGTTCCATACCGATTCTCTCCATTACTTCCGACGTCAGCACCCGCGCCAAGGGCCATTATCCCTTGACCGAACTCGATCAGGAAGGGCTCATGCGGCCACTGACCAAGTTCAACCAGGTCATCCAGCATGCCGATCAGGTCCCTGACGCTGTTCGCACAGCCTTCCGAAAGATGACTACCGGACGTCCCGGGACCGCGCATCTCGGCTTTCCCATCGACGTTCAGCGCGGCGAGGCCAATTCCGAAGACATTTGGTCCGATCCTGCGCATGCCACGTTTCCAGCCTATCCCAGCGGCCCCGACATGGCAGCCATCGATGCCTGCCTTGACGCGCTGCTTTCCGCCCGCTTCCCGCTGTTAATCTGCGGAGGCGGCGTCGTCCTGGCACGTGGCGAGAACGAGTTGAAGGCGCTCGTCGAAGCTCTCGACATGGCGGTTGCCACGACCGTCAGCGGTCAGGGCGCAATTCCCGAGACTCACCCGAACTGCATCGGAGTCGTCGGCTCGAACGGTGGCGTTCCCGAAACCCGCGAGCTGGTCAAGCAGGCCGACCTTGTGCTCTTCGCAGGATGCAGGGCCGGATCGGTGACAACCGAACTCTGGCGCTATCCGGCGAAGGGGACGCGGATTCTCCATGTTGACAGTGATCCGGAAGTGATAGGCGCTTCGTACAGAACAGAAGTGGCGGTGGTGTCGGACGCGCGCCTCGCCCTCGCCGCGCTGAACTCCGCACTCGCTGCCCGCGACGTTTCGCGCAGTTTCGGCGGTGCTGCTGCCATAGCGGATCCGAAGGCCCGGAAGTGGAGGAAGTTCCACGCCCTGGCGGCAAGCCTGGACGCGCCAATCCTGCCGGAACGGACCATCGCGATGCTGCGACGTATTCTCGATGACGATGCCATTGTCGTCGGCGACCCCGGCACGCCCTGCCCTTACATTTCGGCGTTTTACGAACTGAATACTTCAGGTCGCAAACTTTTCTCCAACCGCGCACATGGTGCTCTCGGCTACGCGCTCTCGGCGGCCGTCGGGGCCGCAGTCGGCGCGCCCGGACACAAGGTGGTCAGCCTCATGGGCGACGGCAGCTTCGGCTTCACTTGCGGCGAACTTGAAACCGTCACGCGCCTGGGGCTGCCAGTGACCTTCATCGTGTTCTCGAACGCGTCCTATGGCTGGATCAAGGCCGGCCAGAAAGCCGCGTTCGGCGAGCGCTACTATTCGGTCGATTTCGACCGCACCGACCATCGCGCGGTGGCGGAAGCGTTCGGAGTCACGGGGTTCCGCGCGGATGACCCGGAAAGTCTCGAGGCCACGTTGCGCAGGGCGGTCGAGCACCCAGGGCCCACGCTGGTTGACGTGATCAGCCAGCCGCTTCAGGACGCACGTGCACCTGTCAGCGAATGGATTGCCTGATGACCGTGGCCGAGCACCGCATAGATGGGTTCCGGGTCCATGTGGTGCACGTTCCGGCCAAGACGACGCACTCTCACGGTTCGGGCGATGTCTCGGGCATCAACGCAGCCATTCTCGAACTTTCCACCGACACCGGGCTGACAGGCTGGGGCGAGGCTTCGCCATGGCCCGTCTTTACCGGGACAGTCGAAGGATCGGCGGCAGCTCTTCACACTTACCTGCGGCCGCATGTGCTTGGGGCGGACCCGGTGCAGGTCACGCGTCTGATGCATGTCGCCGACTCCGTCCTCGTAGGTCATTTCGAGGCAAAGGCGGCACTTGAATGCGCCCTGCTCGACCTTGCCGGCCAGATCGCGGGGTTGTCCATCGCGGAGATGTCGGGCGGCATCTCCCGCACGGAAATCGGATTGAGCTTTTCGGTCGCTAATCCCGACTTCGATGCGGATCTCGAGGATGTCGCCCGCCTTTGGGAAGACGGTGTCCGCCTCTTCAAGTTGAAGACCGGGTTCAAGGATCACGAATTCGACCTGATGCGGCTTGAAAGGCTTCGTGCGCTCTACGACGACGAGATGGGCCTCCGGATCGACTACAACCAAGGCCTTGCCGCCTACGATGCCATCCGCACCGTGCGCGATCTGGAGGCCTTTCGTCCGGATTTTGTCGAGCAGCCGGTCAAGCGGCACGAACGCGCGGCACTTGCCGCGATCACTCAGGCCGTGGACGTCCCCGTCATGGCGGACGAGAGCGTGTTCGGCGTGGTGGAAGCCGTGGAAGGCGCACATATGAGGATTGCCGACATCTTCTCGCTCAAGATCATGAAGTCAGGCGGCATCCGGCGTTGCCTTGAAGTGGCGGCCGTCGCGCGCGCTGCTGGCATCGGGGTCTATTGCGGCTGCATGTTCGAGACTTCCATTGCGCACGCTGCAGGAACGCACTTGGCGGCGGCCTTGCCGGAACTCACTCTTGGCTGCGAGTTCTACATGTCCACCTATTTTGCCAGTGCCGACATCACCGACCCCAGGCTGCCGGTGTCGGACGGCAAGGTCCGGTTGCCGCAGGGTGCCGGCCTGGGCGTCAGGCCGGATCCGGACGCACTGGCGAGACATCGAATCGAATTTCTGGACAGGCAGTGAGGGCGGCATTGCCCCTTGCCGGCGCCCCCCAGAATCGAGCGCGGATGACCTGAAGCATGCGGATTGGTCGATAGCGCGCCCGGTGTAAAGGCAACGCCACTCGTGAAACTCAGCGACCTTGACGGCTACGAATCCCGGAGGAGTCGAAGCGCGCCGGACGGGATCACGGCTACTTGAAGCAGTCGCCCGCGTTGAAGACGGCTTGTGCTGTCGAAGAAACGCAATTCACGCACAAATTCGCCCTTCCGATGTCGAATTCAAGCGATCGCGGGAATTCAGGACGCACGAATAGTGGCGACAAATGCGCATGTTGATTTCTTTTGCGGCCCTGCTCCTGTCAGTCCTGCTGCTGCAGCTCGGATCGGGGGGACTCGCGCCTCTTGACGCCATCTCTGGCATCCAGCTCGATTTCACGCGTTCCGAGATCGGGCTCCTGGGCTCCGCGCATTTTTTCGGTTTCTTCATCGGCTGCATTTGGGCGCCGCGAATCCTGAGCGATGTCGGACACTCGCGAACCTTTGCGGCCTTCACCGCTGCGGGCACGATCGGCATCCTCAGCCACATGCTGATCGTTGACGCAACGGCCTGGATGGTCATGCGAGTGCTTTCGGGGATTTGCATCGCGGGCTGCTACACGGTCGTGGAAAGCTGGCTTCAAGCGAAGGTCACCAACGCAACAAGGGGACGGGCCATCGGTGTATACCGTGTCGTCGACATCAGCGGGGCGCTGGCCGCCCAATTGATGATCTCGGTTCTCGAGCCTGCCAGTTACGTTTCGTACAACATCCTTGCGCTAATTTGCTGCGCCGCGCTTGTGCCTCTCGTCCTGACCCGCATCGAGCAGCCCGTGGTACCGAAGGCCCGGCGTCTCCGGCCCGGGCTCGCATGGGAACGTTCGCCGCTTGCGGTCGCCGGCGTCGTGTCGGCCGGCCTGACGGCCGCCGCATTCCGAATGGTCGGACCGATCTACGGGGTTGAAGTCGGGCTCTCGAACGACGAGATCGCGCTGTTTCTCGCGGCCTTTGTTCTTGGCGGGGCGCTGAGCCAGTATCCGGTGGGCTGGGCGGCCGACCGCTATGATCGTCGCATCGTGCTGATCGCGCTTTCAGCGCTGGCAATTCTCTCCTGCGCCGTGATGGTCACGTTTACCGCAAACGGCACAGGTTCCGCATTTGCTGCTGCAGGACTGTTCGGCATGATCACGTTTCCCATATATTCCGTTGCCACAGCCCATGCCCACGACTTCGCGAGCCAGGACGAACGAGTGGACATCTCGGCGGCATTCATCTTCTACTATGCCGTGGGCGCCATTGCTTCGCCATGGCTGGTGGCATCGCTGATCGACAGGTTCGGCTCCTCTGCCATGTTCGCGTTCGTGGCGTTGGCACATGTGGTCCTGATCGCGTTCAGCCTCATCCGGATGCAAAGCCGCAGCGCAAAGACCCGCACTCGCTACGTCTACGCGCCAAGAACCTCGTTCGTCATCGGGCGGCTTCTGGGACGGATTCGCGAAGGAAAGGACGGTTGAGGCCACCCATGGTCCGCGGGCATTGGCGTCCTGTTCGAGGGGTTTCGCGCCATTGCGGCAAGCACGAATTTCACGCGGTGCGGATCACCTTGGCAAATGCCTCGTAAATAACGGAATTTGCGGCCAAGACGTCGCCGGTCACCATGGGATCGGTGTTCGCGACGATTCCGTCCAAGAACCCTCCCGCCTCGCGCACGAGCAAAATTCCAGCCGCGACGTCCCAAGGACGAAGTTCTCGTTCCCAGAATCCCTCGTATCGACCAGCCGCAACGTATGCCAGTCCGAGTGCCGCGGCACCGAATTGCCGCACACCGGCGGTCATTGGCAGGATTCGGGACAGTTCCCGGAGCATGTCAGGGAGGTGAGCCCGGTCTGCAAACGGAAGGCCGGTCTCAAAAACCGACTCGATCATCTTGTTTCGGTTGCTGACGCGCAGGCGCTGCGAGTTCAGCCAGGCCCCCTGGCCTTTCTCGGCGACGAACATTTCATCCTTTGCAGGATCGAAAATCACCGCCGCGATGACCTCGCCCTTGTGCTCCAGCGCGATGGAAATCGCCCAGTGGGGCATTCCGTGCAGGAAGTTCGTGGTGCCGTCGAGCGGGTCGACGATCCAATGCCGCGTCGGATCCTTGCCCTCTTCCTCACCGCTTTCTTCGCCAATCCAGCCGTAGTTCGGACGTGCCTCTCTAAGCACCTCGCGAATGATGCCCTCTGCGGCTATGTCCGCACGGCTGACGAAATCGCCCGCGCCTTTCGATGACACCTGGAGATTCTCAACTTCGTGAAAGTCCTTCGCCAGGCTCCTTCCGGCACGTCGAGCCGCCTTGACCATGACGTTGAGATTGGCGCTTCCCTGCATGCGGTGCGTTTAGGCAGATTGCGCATGCCCATCAACCGGAAAGCGAGAGCACCCGCATATTCGAGAACACGTCACTTCGCTCGTTTGCGCGACGCGAATGCACCTCGGCATTGCCTTCCGTTCTCGGCACCGAGAAGGGAAGTACCAGCCGGATCTTTCCACGCACTTGAACAAGTCCCGGACTGACTCCAGTCCAGATCACGGCGCGCCAGAGCGCCTCCTAGGACCGGGCGGCGGCATTCCAGAGCCGGTGCTTGATCTTGGCGAATGCCCGTTCGATCGGGTTCAGGTCCGGACTGTACGGCGGCAGGATGAGCAAGTGCGCACGGGCCGCACGGATCGCCCGAGGACGTTCGGATTTTTTACAGGCTAGGCTACGAGCGCCGGTGGGTCAGGGGCGTGGGTCGACCCCGTGCGGCTGACTGATGGTTAGTCATGTATATAACGTCCAAATGCATCTCTCCCTTCGGAGCCGCCCTCGACAGTTTCAGGCAATGGCACCCGGCGCGTCCGTGCGCCGAGTGCCACTTCCGATCCAGACCGTTGAAGCCGAGCGCAGACGTACTGACATCCGGCTCTTGGAAGCGCTCAACGGCCCGAGGGAAACTTGGCGATGTTGCCAGCAAGCCACGGGTTCGAAGCCAAGTGATCCTGGCAGACCAAAGTTCGGTTGCAAATCAAACGGTTTGTATATACATCCTGTATACACGTTACTGGAGTGGAAGCATTGCGCTTCGCTTCTATGAAAATTTGGGAATGGAGAACCTTACGATGAAACTGCTGCGAATTACAGCAAAAGGGAACCATCGAGGATGGCAGACCAGGAATTTGAGTGGGACGACGCCAAGCGTCGTTCGACGATCAGGAAACACGGAATCGATTTTGAAGACGCAAAGTTGATCTTCGACGGGGGGCCAGTGCTGCATGCACCTTCAAGCCAGAAAGGTGAAGAGCGATGGATTGCTGTCGGCAGTCTGGAGGGATTGATCATCTCGGTGATCTACACTTTCAGGGATGGGAAGATCCGGCTCATCACGGCCCGCCGGGCCAACAGACGGGAACGGGAGCATTACGATGAAAAGTTCAGCGGGGGAAACGACCCGCCTCAAGAGTGAAGGCAAGACAGACTGGGAGCGGCTCCGTCGCGAAGAGGCGGCGGGTCTTGAGCCGGTTTGCGACGACGACGAAGGCGAATTCGACTGGTCGCGGGCTCAAGTTACGATGCCTCGGCCGAAGCAGGCCGTCTCGTTGCGGCTGGATGCAGATGTTCTTGAATTCTTCAAGGCGGATGGCAAGGGATACCAGACGCGCATCAACATGGTGCTGCGCAGCTACATGAAGGCGGAGCAGACAAGCTGAACGCTCGACAGACCATTCCAGGCTGAGCACGACCTTGGCGGCGTCGCAAACCGCCGGAATCCGGCTTCTGAAGCGGAGAGGCCGGCGTGGATGTCAGCAACGGGAACGCCGGATGCCATCCAGGGCGGCCGGACAAGTTCGCCCGAGGGAAGCCTCCCGCCCCGGCAAATCAGTGCCGCGCGCGAGCGCGACCTTCCGCCGGCGCGCACGTGCTTTTCCTGCCGCCGTACAGTCCGGACCTGAACCCGATCGAGCAGGCGTCTGCCAAGATCAAGCATCGGCTTCGGAACGCCGCCGCGCGGTCCCGGGACGCGCGCTGGCGTAATGTTGGCGGAGTTCTCGAAAGCATCAAACCGCAGGAGTGCGCGAAATACCTCAGAAATGCCGGATATGGCTCCAACTAGCCCGGACACGTCTAGGAGCGAACCGGTTCGCGAACCTCCGTGGCAAGAAACGAACGGCCCTCTGCCGAAGGGTGCACGGACTCGGACGGATCAGTTCCGAACACTCGCTTCTTCCGTGCAAGAAATATCTTGCCCCATCCCGACCAGGTTCCAACGGAAGGTGCGTCGGGATCCGTCGGAAACCTCTGCTGCCAACCTGCCGGCAGCGGCAGACCGCTTCGCTCGATCCGCTCAAGCATCCACGTAAGCGGAATGTTCGAGAGCGGTCGCGCCTCGTTGCTGCCTGCCAGCTGGCCTCCGATATCGCTGTGCGAGCCGCGAAACCAGACCTGCTCCACGGTCCCGTCGCGGCCAGGTTCGCATTCCCAGAGAATTGGCCGAAACGCTTCGCGTGTCTCGTCAAGGGCCAAGGCATGGTACCCGTGCCTGATATGATGACCCAGCTGATGGTTGTGGAAGGAGTGCCTGATTTCCGACCACTTCCAAACAAAGGGAGCCCGCAATCCAAGGGACTTGACCGTATCGAAGCAGCCGATCACCTCGATCGACACGTCACGCCAGCAATGCGAATCGGAAAACACTTCACGCGCTTCCCCCCCGTTGTTGATCTGGTAATGGCGAAAGGCTTGCTGCACCAGGCGCTCAATCGCCTCGTCCTGCCGCAGGAGGCCTACCTTGTCGATCACGCCTGCCAGCGACCGGACCGCGAAGGCGCCCCGTGAATAGCCGATCAGGAAGATCCGGTCTCCGGGCCGATATCTGGTGGCGAGCCAGCCATAGGCGCGACGGATCCGCCTGTTGATCCCCCGGCCCTCTATGACATCCAGGGTCTTCGACCAGTCCGACCATTGGGTTCCAGCTTCATAATAGAGGCTCAACCTGCCTGACCGAGCCACTTCCTCCAGAAGCTTGTAGATCAAGCCAACGTTCGTCTCCTCGCCCTCGGCCAGCGTTGACATGGTTCCGTCGAGAAGAACAACATGATCGACCGGTTCTCGCGTGTGCTGATGCACAGATCGCTCGGTCCGGCGAAGGAAGCCGGCCAGATCGCGTATCTGGGCTCTCAGACTCATCGTAAGTCCTCGCGTAACGGACCCGGAACCCGCAAGGCAGGTTCAGGGCGATGTCCCGTCCTTGAACAAGACCCGCTCTCGCGGATTTGCGTGACGACCACTTCTAACCTGCATCACCTCCTGCATTCAGCGCGTGCCAGACCCTTGCGGGCGTGTATGGCATGTCCACCGCCTCCACGCCGCGGCATGCCATGGCGTCCGCAACCGCGTTGGCCACGGCGCCAAGAGCCCCGACGGTTCCGGCCTCCCCGCAGCCCTTCATGCCCATGGGATTGTAGAGCGAGGGAACGGGTTCAGTATCGAACCCGATCATCGGCACGTCCCCCGCCCGCGGCATGCCGTAGTCCATGAACGTGGCGGTCAGCAGCTGGCCGTCCTCGTCATATGCAACATGCTCGCTAATGACCTGGCCGATGCCTTGGGCAACGCCCCCGTGCACCTGGCCCTCGGCCAGGAGCGGATTGACCATGTTGCCGAGATCGTCCGTCACGGAATAACGGTCCACGACCACGGTTCCGGTTTCCGGATCTATCTCGACTTCCGCGACATGCGCACCGTTCGGGAAGGACATGTTGTCGACCGACCACTCTTCCTTCACGTCCAGAATGTCTGTCATGCCGTCGGCCCGTGCCATTTCGGCAACCTCGAGCATCGTGGGTGTCTCGTTCGAACCATCGAGTCGAAAGCGTTCGTCGTCGAACTCCACGTCTTTGGATTCGAACTTCGTCGCAAGATACTCGCCGAACTGATTCGTGATCGTGGCCACGGTGGCAAGCGTCGCTCCGGTCTGCATCGTCACCGAACGCGAGCCGCCCGTCCCCCCGCCACTCGGCACCAGATCGCTGTCGCCCTGCACGATGCGAACCGCGTCTGCCGGAATGCCTGTGTGATCGGCCAGGAACGTAGCAAAGACCGTCTCGTGCCCCTGTCCGTTCGATTGCGTGCCGACGTAGAGGCTGACGGTTCCGTCCTCCTCGAAGACAACCCTGGCGCCCTCGATCTGGTCGCCAAGAATGGATTCGATGTAGTAGCAGAGGCCTTGCCCCCGCAGACGTCCTCGTGCCTCGGACTCTGCGCGACGCGCGGCGAAGCCCGCACGATCGGAATTCTCCTCGGCGGACGTCAGAACCCGGTCGAACTCGCCAACGTCATAAGTCCCGGCGATCGCGGTCTTGTAAGGGAATTTTGCAGGGGGAATGAAGTTCTTCCGCCGCAGTTCGTGGGAATCAACGCCGAGCACGCGGGCGGCATTGTCGATCGATCGCTCGAGTGCGAGCATTGCCTCCGGCCGTCCTGCGCCGCGGTATGCGTCGACCTGACCGGTATTGGTGAAGAACCCCTTGCAGGTCAGGGCCACCGTCTGGACGTCGTAGACTCCCATGGCAACCTTGGCGAACAATTCGGACTGAATCTGCTGCGCCTCTGCCGAAAGGTAGGCCCCAAGGTTGCAGGACGTGTTGACCTTGTAGGCCAGGATCCTGAATTCGGAATCGAAGGCGAGCGCAGTGTCGGAGACCAGGTCCCGGCCGGAATTGTCGGCCAGCATCGCCTCGGTGCGCTCGGACATCCAGCGCACGGGCCGACCCAGCATCCAGGCGCAGGCCGCAACCGCGAAATACTCGGGATATCCGAAGGCCTTCATGCCGAACCCGCCGCCGACATCAGGCGTGGTGACCCTGACCTGGTCCTTTCCAAGCCCGAAACATGCAATCAGGTCCGCCTTCATGCCCCAGACGCCCTGACCGCTGTAGGAAAAGTGCAGGCGCTCGCCGTCCCACTCCGCGAAGCAGCCGCGCGGCTCCATTGAATTGCAGATGACGCGGTTGTCCGCGACCCGCGTTGTCACGACATGCGCGGCCCCAGCCATCGCGCCTTCCACGGCAGCGACATCGCCAGCCCGCCAGTCAAAGGCGACATTGTCCGGGACCTCGTCATGAATCGCGTTGCCGCCAGGAGCCAGATCCAGCTTGGCTCCAAGTTCCTCCACGTCGGCAAAGACGCTTTCAGCGGCATCCTTTGCCTGCGCCTGCGTCTCTGCCACGACAACGGCCACCGCATCGCCCACGAACCGGACCTTGCCTTCCGCCAGGATCGGACGACGCGGTTCGGCTGCGGTCGATCCATCCTTGTTCGTGACAACCTTCGTTCCAAGCGAGTAGTCCACGCCCATGGCCGCGAGATCCTCGCTGGCGATCGCAAGTTTCACGCCCGGCATCCCGCGTGCCTCCTCAAGATCCACGGGTGCCATGTGCCCGTGCGCCACCTGCGACCTCACAAAGACCGCGTAGAGCGCGCCTTCTGGAACGATATCGTCGACATACCGTCCTGCACCGGTCAGAAACCGCCGATCCTCGAGCCGCCGGACCGGCTGCGACTTGCCGAACTTGTCCATCGGAAATTCCCAATTCGTCACTGCGCAAACCCTAGCTTCGTGTCGACCGGAGTCCAGAGGCCCAAAGCACTGCGTGAGCAGTGGCAAGCGCGTCCGAAGCGTAATTCTGCGGCTCGCACGGCCGAAACCGGCGCAGCCACCTGCCGCATCGCGAGGGAACCTGGCCCATCCCCTCCCAGACACGCGATCCGGACAAATTCCCGGTCGGCCTTTTCCTCGCCGCAAGGCAGCGATAAACGGTGCGCCGAACGGAGGGACCGACGCCATGGACAAGACTTTTGACGCCCACGAGGCCGAATCCCGCATCTACTCAGCGTGGGAGAGTGCGGGCGCCTTCAAGGCGGGCGCCAACGCGCGGCCCGGTGCCGAACCGTTCTGCATCATGATCCCGCCGCCAAACGTGACTGGCGTGCTCCACATGGGTCACGCTTTCAACAACACTCTGCAGGACATTCTCGTCCGCTGGCACAGGATGCGGGGTTTCGATACGCTCTGGCAGCCCGGGCAGGATCACGCCGGCATCGCCACGCAGATGGTTGTCGAACGCATGCTGGCCGAAACGGGCCAGCCGTCACGGCGCGACATGGGCCGCGAGGCATTCACCGGGAAGGTCTGGGAATGGAAGGAAGAGTCCGGCGGAACCATCATCGAGCAGCTCAAGCGCCTCGGCGCCAGCTGCGACTGGACCCGAAACGCGTTCACCATGTCGGGCGCGCCGGATGCGCCTTCCAGTGAAGAGGGCAATTTCCATGACGCCGTCATTCGCGCCTTCGTCAAGATGCATGAAGATGGCCTCATCTACCGAGGCAAGCGCCTGGTCAACTGGGATCCGCACTTCGAGACCGCGATCTCCGACCTCGAGGTCGAGAACACCGAGGTCGATGGCCACATGTGGCACTTCAAGTACCCGCTCGCAGGGAACGCGACCTACGAGTACGTCGAGAAGGATGAAGATGGGAACGTGACCCTGCGCGAGACCCGGGACTACATCTCGATCGCGACCACACGGCCTGAGACCATGCTTGGCGACGGTGCGGTCGCGGTTCACCCATCGGACGAACGATACGCGCCAATCGTCGGAAAGCTCTGCGAAATCCCGGTCGGCCCGAAGGATCACCGCCGCCTGATTCCGATCATCACGGACCCTTACCCGGATCCCGAGTTCGGCTCCGGCGCGGTCAAGATCACCGGTGCCCATGACTTCAACGACTACATCGTCGCCAAGCGCGGCAACATTCCCATGTACCGCCTCATGGACACCAAGGGGCAGATGCGCGACGACGGCGCCCCTTATGCCGAAGCCGCGGCGGTCGCGATCAGCGTTGCCGAGGGCAAGGAGACCCTTACCGAAGCCGGCGCGGACGCGATCAATCTCGTCCCGGATGACCTGCGCGGACTTGACCGGTTCGAGGCACGAAGCAGGGTCGTCGAACAGATTACCGCCGAAGGACTCGCTGTCATGACCGTTGCGAGCGATCCGCGACTTGGCAAGCAGCCATCGGCGGAGGGCGAGGGCGAAGACACCCCCGCCCCCCTCGTGGAAGCAAGGAAGATCATGCAGCCGTTCGGCGACCGTTCAAAGGTCGTCATCGAACCCATGCTGACCGACCAGTGGTTCGTCGACACGGAGAAGATCGTCGGGCCTGCATTGGAAGCGGTCCGCGACGGCACGACGGAAATCCTGCCTGAGCAGCACAGGAAGGTCTATTTCAACTGGCTGACGAGCATCGAACCGTGGTGCATCTCCCGACAGCTGTGGTGGGGTCACCAGATCCCTGTCTGGTATGGCCCGAATCTCAAGAACGGAACGCCATGCACGGATGAACTCAAAGCCTTCTGCGCGGCCGACGAGGTCGAAGCAGTTGCGCTGGCCAATGAGTTTTACCCCGCGGACGTGGCGGTCGTCGCCGACGCCATGGCATACGACGAGGCGATTTCGGAAAGCACGGCAATGGCGGCGTCCGGCAATGACTGGACGGCACCGCTCTACCGTGACCCCGACGTGCTGGACACGTGGTTCTCTTCCGGGCTCTGGCCCATCGGCACCCTCGGCTGGCCCGAGAACACCGCTGAACTCGAAAGATACTTCCCGACCAGCGTTCTCGTCACCGGCTTTGACATCATATTCTTCTGGGTCGCGCGCATGATGATGATGCAGTACGCGATGGTCGGCGACCGCCCGTTCGACACCGTCTACGTCCATGCTCTCGTGCGCGACGCTGCGGGCAACAAGATGTCGAAATCCCTCGGCAACGTCATCGATCCGATCGAGCTGGTCGACAAGTTCGGCGCAGACGCGGTCCGCTTCACGCTTACCTCGATGGCTGCCATGGGCCGCGACCTCAAGCTGTCCGAGAGCCGTGTCGCCGGTTACCGCAACTTCACGACCAAGCTCTGGAATGCAGCCCGGTTTGCGGAGTTGAACGGCGTCTTCGAGGTAGACGACAGGACCCCGAACGCCACGCAGACAGTCAACAAGTGGATCATCGGCGAGCTCGCAAAGACGCGCATCGCCGTCGACGAGGCGTTGGGCGGATTTCGCTTCAATGACGCCGCGAACACGCTCTACACGTTCGTTTGGGGCACGTTCTGCGACTGGTACGTCGAGTTCTCGAAGCCCCTGTTCGACACGGAACATGCCGAGGAAACGCGACGTACCATGGCCTGGCTGCTTGATCAGAGCCTGATCCTGCTCCACCCGTTCATGCCGTTCATCACCGAGGAGCTCTGGACGCTTTCGGCCCCGACGCGTGAGAAAATGCTCGTTCACGCGGATTGGACGACCTGTGGCGATGAACTCGTCGATGCGGTCGCCGAGACGGAAATCGGCTGGGTCATCGATCTCATCGAGAAGGTTCGCTCGGTTCGAGGGGAAATGAACGTCCCGGCCAGGACGAAGACCCCGCTGCTCAAGCTGTCCCTTGATGCGGCAGGCGAGAAGGCGTGGAAGAGCAACGAGTCCATGATCATGCGTCAGGCGCGCATCGAGGCCCTGACTGACGCGGAAGCGGCTCCCAGGGGCTCCGCGACGATCGCAGCGCTGGGCGGTACATTCGCACTGCCGCTCGAGGGATTGATCGACGTTGCGGTCGAACGAGCACGCCTCGAAAAGGCTGTCGGCAAGCTCGAAAAGGAGTTCGCAGGGCTTCAAGGCCGCCTGGACAACAGGAAGTTCCGCGAGAATGCAGCCGAAGAAGTGATTGCCGAGACCGAGGAAGCGGCATCACTCAAGGCCGAAGAGCTTGGCCGGCTCAGGACTGCGCTGGGTCGGATCGAGGAACTCGACTGAAGTCCGCCCTCTTGCCGGTTTCAAGCAGCCATCTTTCTCACCAACTCAACCAGCGGCCCGAACTCAAACCTGTCTGCCGCCCGCAGCGCCGCGTTGTACCGCGCACGGTGGGCCCTGTCGGCGATCGGTGTACCGCCTCCTGACCAATCGAGAAAGAGGTCGGGATCGATTGTGGCCAGGTACGCATCGGCCATGATCCGCGCCCAGCGTCCGTTTCCGTTCGCAAAGGGGTGGACCCAAGCCAGTTTGTGGTGGAAGCGTGCGGTGGCTTCCAGCGGTTCGTAAGTGCCCTTCTCGCGCCAGTACCGGGCGTCGTCGAGGCAGGTGCGCATTTCGGTCGAGATTTGCCAGACAGGCACGCCAATGTTCTTCTCCGCTTGCCTGTAGGCGCCTGCCCAGTCCCAGACCTTGCCGAACAGGCGCTTGTGGACCTCACGCACGGCATCGTCGGTCAGGACATCGAAGGACTTCGACCGCCGCTCCAGCCAGCTCAACCCCTCGATGATGTTATCGCCCTCCAGCTCGTTCAACTCGCCGCGCGTTGAGATGTGCCTGGCCTTGAGTCCCAGCAGCTCGTCAGGCGCGAGCGGGGTCGCGCCGGTGGGCTCGTTCAACTCGATGGTCACTTCCAGAAATCCCTCGGCATTTCCCGCGCGATTTCGCTCGCCAACTCCTCGATCATCTCCTCTTGGCTGCGCAAGCCCTCTGTCTGCCCTTCCAAGGCCATATGCGTGCGGGTGCGCTGGACGATGCGTCTGGCCTTCTTGCGGGCCTGGACCATGACAATCTCTTCGACCGAACCCTCGCGGGGGATGATCGCGTAGACGAGCTTGCCGCCCATGGCCTCGGCAGTCTTTTCGAGCTGGTTCAGCGAGATGGTCCCCGCCCGCTCATTCTGGATGGAACTGTAGACGCTGTTGCGGGACACACCCAACCGTTCGGCAAGAGCGGAAACGCCTATGCCGATTGCCTCCTGAAAGGTCACGATCCAGCCACCCACCGGTTTAGTGAACGCCTGGGCCGATTGGGCGGCCTGACTGACTTTAGCTTCTGCCTGCCTTTGTTTCGTGCGTGAGAAGGACATTTGCCAACCAATGGATCTGCAAATTGGAGAAGTTTGTAATGTTCTGATATGGCATTTTTGAAATAAGTGCAATACTATAGTTTGTCTAACTTGAGCGTTTTGCTAAATTATGTTATGGCACAATGCGCTAGTGTAGTTTTCTGCTTTAATCCCAATACTGTTGCTTTAAGCGCAATTTGAGACGATTTCGGGCATCCAGCGGTGTTCCCGGCGCGACACCGGGCCGCGCTTGCGAAGGGGGAATCCGCTCATCTTCTGCCTGACGCCACGGGGCTTGGACTGGCCGCGGCT
>JAJEFO010000099.1 GCA_022820365.1 Silicimonas sp. | reverse complement strand
GCCAGCGCGGAAGTCGGGCCTTCGTTCTGCGCGTGCGGGTCCAGCGTCAGCGAGTCACCCGCCCGCGCCCAGCGCAGCGTTTCGGCACCTGCCTCCAGCGCTGTCGCCGTCAGCAGTGCAGTGGCCATGATCAGGTACTTGCTCCGCACGAGTTGCCCTGTTCTGGTCAGTGGACTGATCAAAGGGTGCGCGCGTGGCAATGGCAACAAGGAATTCATTGCGGCGCAATCAAGAATTCAGCCATGCCGGGCGCTTTCGGCGGAATCCGGCAAGTCGAATGTCGACAGTATCCAGTTCGGCTGACGAGGATTTGCCTCGGAGCAGCGGCATCGAGTCCCGGCCGTGCCTGCTACGGGCGCTGACAGCATGATTCGCCGGGGCCTATTCGCTGTTGTGCTCCCGGATCTTGTCAGCGGCGTCCTTGTCGTAGGCAACCCCCTCCTTGTCAAAGAGCTGGTCCAGTTCACCCGAAAGGGTCATCTCGGTGATGATGTCGCAGCCGCCGACGAACTCGCCCTTGACGTAGAGCTGTGGAATCGTCGGCCAGTCCGAGTAGTCCTTGATGCCCTGACGAATCTCTTCATCGGCGAGGACGTTCACGTCCCTGTACTCGACGCCCATGAAATTCAGCACGCCGACCACGCGGCTCGAAAACCCGCATTGCGGCATCGCCTTGGTGCCTTTCATGAAGAGCACCACGTCATTGGCGTCGACGGTATCCTTGATCTGTTCCTGCGCAGTCATGTCAATCTCTCTGAACTCGCGGCCATGTTCCTGACAGATAGTCCGCGATTGCCCGAATTGCAAAGCGTCCGAGGCTTCTATCGGGATGACTGTCCCAGCAGCGGGCTATTCCGGAGCCCTGGTGGTCAGCGCCAGCGCGTGCAGCTCGCCGTCCGGTCCGTCCATCCCGCCCTTCAGCGCGGCATAGACCGCGCGCTGCTGCTCAACGCGGTTCATGCCCCGAAAGCTCTCGTCAATCACCATCGCCGACATGTGGACGCCGTCATCGCCGCCGATCTGTATTGTTGCGTTCGGGAAGCGCTCTCGCAGGAGCGCCTCGATTTCGTGAGCCTGCATCGGCATGGGTCGATCCCTCGCAATGTCTGCTGTGAATCTATGGTGCAAGAGCAGGCCCTGCAAGCTGCACGTTGCTGTCAGGCCCACGAGTTCTCCGTTCACTCCAACCGGCATCCGGGAAGCGGCGGACCATTCCCTGGCCGGCAGGCTTGCCGTTCGGGCGAACAAGTTGATCGAAGGCTCGAGCGAGGATCGTCCTGGGTTCAAATTTGGGTTTGCGTTTTCTCTTCGTTCGCTTGAGACATGCGCAGGTGATTCCGGGAACTTTCCGAAATTCTGAGGGGACCGACAACTTGCTTTCTGGCTCCATCCGACTCGGCGTTGATATCGGCGGGACCTTTACCGACATCGTGCTGGAGCGCGACGGCGAACAGTTCCTGGCCAAGGTTCTTACCACCTACGCGGCCCCCGAAGACGCTATTGTCGACGGCATGCATCTAGCATGCGGCAAGGCGGGGATACGTCCCGGCGAGATCGGGCAGATCATTCATGGCACGACTTTGGCGACAAATGCCCTTATCGAGCGACGGGGGGCGAAGACGGCGCTGATCACGACCGAGGGATTTCGTGATGTCATCGAAATGCGCACTGAATCTCGGTTCGAACAATATGACCTGAACCTGAATCTGCCCGAGCCGCTTGCGCCACGGCAGATGAGATTCACCGTTCGCGAACGCGTGAGCGCGAGAGGCGATGTGCTGGTTGCATTGGACCGGGGCGAGATCGAGGCCACGATTGACCGTGTCGCCGAGGCTGGCATTGAGAGCGTCGCCGTCGGTTTCATCCACTCCTATGTCAACGATGCGCATGAGGTGATGGTGCGAGAGGTTCTGGCCGAACGGATGCCGGATGCCATGGTGTCGCTATCGTCCGAGGTCAGCCCGCAGATGCGCGAATACGAACGTTTCAATACCGTGCTGGCCAATGCCTACATCAAGCCGCTCATGAATTCCTATCTCAGCCGCCTCGAAGACCGTCTCAGTGCGGAAGGCGTGCGCTGCGAGATCTTCCTGATGCACTCCGGCGGCGGGATCATCTCGCTGGAGAATGCTGCCGAATTTCCTGTCCGCCTGGTCGAATCCGGACCGGCTGGCGGTGCGGTCTATGCTGCGCATGTAGCGGCACGCCAGGGAATCGGGAAGGTGCTGAGCTTCGACATGGGTGGGACAACCGCAAAGATCTGTCTCATTAAGGACCAGACCCCTAGGACATCCCGGGTCTTCGAGGTGGCCCGAACCTATCGGTTCAAGAAGGGCTCGGGCATGCCGATCTCGATCCCCGTGATCGACATGGTCGAGATAGGCGCTGGAGGCGGCAGCCTCGCCCGTGTGGATGCGATGCGACAGATCCGGGTCGGACCTGAAAGCGCAGGCTCGGAGCCGGGACCTGCGTGCTACGGCAGGGGCGGCGAGCGTCCCGGCGTGACGGATGCGGATCTGGTGCTGGGCAGGATCGACCCGGACAACTTTGCCGGCGGATCAATCAAGCTTCGGCCCGGCCTTTCGGAAGCGGCGCTCGCGACACATGTTGGCAATGCGCTTGACATGGCGCTGGACGAGGCAGCCCTCTGCGTATCGGAAGTCGTGGACGAAAGCATGGCAAACGCGGCTCGCGTCCATGCCGTGGAAAACGGCGAAGACCTGAGCGAGTACACGATGATCGCGTTCGGAGGCGCCGCGCCGCTGCATGCCGGACGGGTGGCCGGGAAACTTGGCATTGAGCGGCTGATCGTGCCGCCTGCCGCAAGCGTCGGCTCGGCGATCGGGTTCCTGCGCGCGCCGTTCAGCTTTGAGGCCAACCGTTCGATCTACATGAGGCTCTCGGATTTCGATGCGACACGGGGAAAGGAACTGTTTGCCGAACTGGAGAAGGACGCGACCGGCTTTGTCCGGACCTGCGATGCAGTCAGCGAGATCATCTCCGAGTTCAAGGTCTACATGCGATATTCGGGGCAGGGCTGGGAGATCCCGATCCAGCTGTCCCATGTGCAGGCAAGAGAGCCGGATGCGGCGACGTACCTGAAGCGGTTCGAGGAGGACTACACGAGACTCTTCGGGCGCCCTGTTGCGGGACTGGATGTGGAAATCACCGTCTGGTCCGTCAGGGCGTCAACGCCTGTGGAAGCGGTGGAGCCGGTGAGCCTGATGCCGGCCGGAGAGAAGGCAAGAGAGTCCGGAAGGCGGGGCATTGTCGATCCCGCGAGTGGCCGGCTTCAGGATGCCGTCACGGTCGCGAGGAGCACCATGTCGCCCGGAGAGCATGTCGTCGGACCCGGGGCTGTCACCGAGGGCGAAACGACGATCATCGTGCCGGTCGGCAGCAAGGCGATCTGCCAGCCCGACGGTTGCATCGACATCCAGGTGAAGGGGTAGTTCATGGAGCCCTCGAACGTTTCCTTCCAGGTAATGTGGAACCGCCTGATTTCTGTTGTCGAGGAACAGGCGCAGGCCCTGGTGCGCACGGCCTTTTCCACAAGCGTCCGCGAAGCCGGTGATCTGTCGGCGGGCGTCTACGACGCACAGGGTCGTATGCTGGCCCAAGCCGTGACCGGCACGCCAGGCCATGTGAACGCCATGGCGGATGCGGTGGCGCATTTCATTCGCAGGATCGGGCGGCAGGACATTTTCGAGGGCGACATCTACATCACCAACGATCCTTGGGAAGGCACCGGGCATCTGCATGACATCACCATGGTGACACCGTCCTTTCACGACGGCGTGCTCGTGGGCTTCCTCGCCTGCACGGCCCATATCGTCGACATCGGAGGGCGGGGCTTCGGCGCCGACGCCCACAGCGTCTACGAGGAAGGCCTGTACATCCCGATCATGAAGTTCGCGGAGCGCGGTGAAGTGGACGAAACCCTCCTGCGCATCGTGCGCGGAAACGTGCGAGAACCGGATCAGCTGATCGGGGACATGTATGCTCTCGCTACATGCAACGAGGTCGGGCATCGTCGCCTATCGGACATGATGGACGAGTTCCGGCTCGAGAATCTGGAAGGCATCGCTGGCTTCATTCTGGAGAACTCGCGCCGCGCGACCGTCGAGAGGATTGCCGCGCTGCCGCGAAAGGAAGCCAGCGGCTCGATGACTGTGGACGGCTTCGATATCCCGATCACTCTCGCGGTCAGGCTATCAATCAAGAGCGACCGGATCCTGGTCGATTTCGAGGGCACGAGCGGCACCGACAGGAAGGGCATCAACTGCCCGTTCGTCTACGCGAGGGCCTATGCCTGCTATGCCCTCAAGTGCGCCATCGCGCCGGAAATCCCGAACAACCATGCATCGCTTGAGCCATTCGAGGTCGTGGCCCCGGAAGGCACGATCGTGAACGCCGTGCACCCGGCCCCCGTCGCGCTGCGGCACATCATCGGGCACTTCGTTCCAGACGCCGTCTATAGTGCTCTTGACCAGATTCTGCCCGGCGTCGTTCCCGCCGAGGGAGCCGGATGCCTTTGCAATTTCCAGCTTTCGCTGAGGCCGAGCCCGGGCGCACCTGCCACGGGTGCCGCAAGGCGTGGGGAGGTGTTGACATTCAATTCCGGCGGATCGGGAGCGCGCCCTGAACATGACGGGTTGAATGCCACCGCCTTTCCGTCTGGTGTCATGACCATGCCTGTTGAGGCGACCGAGCACACCGGGCCCGTGATCATCTGGCGGAAGGAGCTTCGCCCAGATTCCGGCGGTGCCGGTCGACAACGGGGCGGCCTGGGCCAGTACATGGAAATTGGTGCCACAGAGGGTCACGAATTCGACTTTCAGGCCATGTTCGATCGGATCCATCATCCGGCGCGCGGCCGCAACGGAGGTCAGCCCGGTGCGCCGACGACAATTTCTCGCGACGACGGCACTCCGATGCGCGGCAAGGGAAAGCAGTTCGTTCCGAACGGCCGCAAGGTGATGCTGGCATTTCCGGGAGGAGGTGGATACGGCGAGCCTTCGGACAGGGATCCGGCCCTCGTGAAGCGCGACCTCGCGCGAGGCTACATTTCCGCCGAGACTGCCGCGCATGACTACGGCCTTTCGGTCGAGGACATTCGGGCGGTCGAAGAGGCCGCACGCAAAGGGGAGGCCTTCTGAGTGGCCGCAATTGCAGAGGTGCCGGCGCATTCAGCCTATGACGTCGTGATCGTCGGCGGGGCGATGATGGGGTCGTCCACTGCCTGGTTCCTGACCGCATGCCCGGACTTTGACGGCCGCGTTCTCGTGGTCGAGCGCGACACGACCTTCGAAGCCTGCTCGACCGCGCACACCAACTCCTGCATGCGCCAGCAATTCTCGGAGGAACTGAACGTTCGGATCAGCCAGTTCGCGGCAAAGTTCGTGAAGAACTTCCGGAACTACCTGGGGGGCGACGAGCGGGTGCCGGAGATCCTGCTGCGCAGCCACGGCTACATGTATCTCGCCGATACCGAGGGATTCGCCGATGTTCTTCGGGCAAATCTCGAGGTTCAGCGTGCGGCGGGCGCCGGGACTGTCCTGATGACCGCCGACGAAATCAAGGCGACCTATCCCTTCTACAATGTCGATGACATCGTGCTTGGATCGATCAACACGGTCGACGAGGGCTATTGGGACGGACCGACGGTCTTCGACTGGCTTCGTCGGAGCGCGCGCGAACGAGGCGTCGAGTACGTCGAGAACGAAGTCGTCGCAATGACGCGATCAGGTGGACGCATCGAGAGCGTCACGCTGAATTCGGGCGAGGTGGTTGGCTGCGGGCAGGTCGTGAACGCATCAGGGCCGCGGGCCTCGCGAACCGCGGCCATGGCCGGCCTCGGAGTGCCGGTAGAGCCGCGAAAGCGCTTCTCCTGGATATTCTCCGCCGAGAGGCCGCTGGAACAGGAACTGCCGCTGACCATTGACCCGTCGGGCATTCACGTACGCGAAAACGGCGGCGGCACGTATCTGGCCGGAGGACACTCCGATCATGATCCTGCGGTGGATTACGACGATTACACGATGGATCATTCACTGTGGCAGGATTTCGTCTGGCCCACGCTGGCGACCCGCATTCCGCGGTTCGAGGCCATCAAGGTCACGAGTGAATGGGCAGGTCACTACGCCTACAACACGTTTGACCAGAACGCGATCATGGGTCCGCATCCCGAAGTCGGCAACTTCATCTTCCTGAACGGGTTCTCGGGCCACGGGCTGCAGCAGTCGCCGGCAATGGGTCGCGGCACGGCGGAGTGGCTGACCTACGGGGAGTACAGGGCGCTGGATCTGGCACTATTCAACTACGAGCGGATCGTGAAGAATGTCCCGATTGTGGAAAGGGCGGTGATCTGAATGGAGTTTGAGCGAAACCGGTTCACGCACGCGATTGAGGCCGGCGAGAAGCAGGTCGGGATCTGGATCACCTTGGGAAGCAATCTTGCTGCCGAGGTCGTGGCTCCCTCGGGCTATGACTGGGCACTGATCGACACGGAGCACAGCCCAGGTGACTATTTCAGCGTTCTCGGCCAGCTGCAGGCGTTTGCGCCGTACGAGACCACTCCGATCGTTCGCGTGGAATGGAACGACCCGGTGGCCGTGAAGCGGATGCTTGACATTGGCGCGCCGGGCCTCCTCTTCCCGATGATCCAGTCCGTCAAGGAGGCGCGCCAGGCAGTCGCCGCGACCCGCTATCCGCCGCGCGGCGTACGCGGTGTCGCGGGATCAACCCGCGCAACGAAGTACGGACGCGTAACGAACTATGTCCAGCGCGTCGAGGCCGAAACTACGGTTCTTCTCCAGCTGGAAACACGTGCGGCGATGGAACAGGCCGCCGAAATCGCGCAAATCGACGGTGTCTCCGGCATTTTCTTCGGGCCCGCCGACATTGCGGCGGATATCGGCAAGTTGGGGCAGCCGATGGCTCCGGAAGTCTGGGAACTGGTCCGTGCGGCCGCTGGTGCCGTGCGGGAGGTCGGCAAGCCTGCTGGCACTCTGGTTCTGGATGCGCGGCTTGCCGCGAATCTCCTGAACGAGGGCTTCACCTTCGTGGCCTGTGGAACGGACACATCGGTCCTTGCTCGCGGCGCTGACGGGCTTCTTGCCGCAGTGAAGGATGGAATTGACAGACCAAGGAGATTGCAATGACAAAAACTGCCCTTATCACAGCCGGTGGCAGCGGCATGGGCGCGGACAGCGCTCGCGCCCTGGCCGCAAGCGGATTCAACGTGGGGATTCTCTCTTCATCAGGAAGGGGCGAGGCGCTTGCGAAGGAGCTCAATGGCATTGGGGTGACGGGATCGAACCGCGAGGACGCCGACCTGCAGCGGCTCGTCGATGCCGCCATGAACGAGTGGGGCCGCATCGACGTGCTGGTGAACTCGGCAGGCCACGGGCCACGCGCGGACATCCTTGAACTGACTGACGGCGACTGGCACGAGGGCATGGAGGTCTATTTCCTGAGCGCGGTTCGCCCGACGCGGCTCGTGACGCCGATCATGCAGGCCCAGGGCGGCGGCATCATCATCAATATCTCGACTTTTGCCGCGTTCGAGCCGAGTCCGGTGTTCCCTACAAGCGGTGTCATGCGGGCCGGTCTGGCGTCGTTCTGCAAGCTATTTTCTGACAGATATGCGGCAGAGAACATCCGGATGAACAACATCCTGCCGGGCTTCATAGACAGTCTCCCAGAAAAGGACGAGTTTCGGGAGAAGATCCCGATGCGGCGTTACGGAAAGTCGCTCACGGAGATCGGCGGGGTCGTGACTTTCCTCGCCTCGAAGGCCGGAGCATACATAACGGGCCAGAACATCCGCGTTGACGGCGGGATCACGCGATCGGTCTGAAGCATCCGTTCGGTTGTTTGGTGATGGTGCTGCGTGACGGTGTTCCGGGATCTGCGGAATCGGGCCAGCAACGGAGAATTCGATGGAAAAGCCCAACATTGTCTTCGTCATGGCGGATCAGTTGTCCGCCAAGGCACTGCCGTTCTACGGGCATCCAGTGGTCAAGGCATCCACGCTGTCGCGGCTAGCGGCAGAGGGGGTGGTGTTTGAAAGCGCCTATTGCAACTCGCCGCTATGCGGGCCGTCGCGGACCTCGATGATGTCGGGCCTGTTGCCGTCGAAGGCTGGTGGATTTGACAACGCTCACGATTTCTCTGCCGCGATTCCCACCTTCGCCCACTATTTGCGGTTGGCGGGGTACCGGACGTGTCTGTCCGGCAAGATGCACTTCACGGGCCCGGATCAGCTTCACGGATTTGAGGAGCGCCTGACCACCGACATCTATCCATCTGACTTCGGGTGGACACCGAACTGGGCGGAACCGGCGGCCAACGTGCGGTTTCAGGACATGCAGAACGTGCTTGAGACTGGACCCTGCCTGAGGTCGCTGCAGATCGACTACGACGATGATGTCAACACGCAGGCGGTGCGGTGGCTTTATGACCGCGCACGAGACAGCAATCCGCAGTCCTTCTTGCTGACGGTCTCTTTCACCTCACCGCATGACCCGTATGTTGCAAGGCCTGAGTTCTGGTCAATGTACTCGCGTGACGACATTGATTTGCCAGGGGTCCCCCCAATCAAGGTTGAAGAGATGGACGCCCACAGTGCTCGCATCCATGCACATTATTCCATCGGTGAAGCAGAAGTGAGCGACGACGTCATCCGAAGTGCCCGGCATGGATACTATGCCTCGATCGAGTATGTTGACAGCAAGATTGCGGAAATCTTGCGTGTTTTGGAGGAAACCGGCCTCGTCGAAGACACCATCGTGATCTTTGCATCGGACCATGGCGACATGATGGGCGAGCGCGGTCTCTACTACAAAAAGACATTCTTTGAATGGTCTGCCCGGGTTCCCCTGATTTTCTGGGCGCCAGGACGGCTGGATCCTGCCAGGATCAGCGAAACCGTTTCTCTTCTGGACATCTTGCCCACGATTGCAGACCTTGGGGGAGTGTCCGGAGAAGTGGTGGAAACTGACGGGACCTCACTCGTTCCACTTCTCGGAGGCGGATCGATCCAGCCCAGGTTGGTTCCGGGGGAATTCCTGTCCGAGGGAGTATTTGAACCAACCTTCATGCTGCTGAAGGGACGCATGAAGCTGTTTTGCAGCGAGACGGATCCGCCGCTCTTGTTTGATCTGGAAACGGATCCCGACGAGTTGGTGAATCTTGCAAACGAACCGCGTCATGCCGCGACGCTTTCTGAGCTGGTCAGCGCGGCTCGGGACCTTTGGGACGCCCGGTCGCTGAAGGCCCGGATCGTCATGGACCAAAATCGGCGCAGGCTGATCCATCGGAGCCATCAAGTGGGCAAACCGCCCAATTGGGACTTCCAGCCCTTCACGGACGCCAGTCGGCAATATGTGCGTGCCGGCAAGTGGACCGTGGAGGTCGAGGCAGATGCCTTCTTGGGAGTCGGGGATCGAACCTCATCTGAGCCCTGAATTTGACCTGTGAACGCATTCGATCCCGCAATTTCGCGGCGGTTACATGAAGCTACAGTGACCGTCTTGTGATCGCATTTCTTGGGCCGAAAGGCGCAAGTCGACCAATGATTGGCGCGATAACACGCTGGCGTCATGTAGTCGTCACCGATGCAGCAGCGACCGGATTTACGCCAAGACGGATCGCTTTCGCCTCGCGACCGAACGCCAACAATCCTGCAACTGCCTGCCATATGCACATAGACGTTTGAATTTGCGGGAATTTCATCAATCTTCAGCAATGTACTCTCCGACTTCAAAGGACATCCAAACCGAAGCCACTAGGCTGGCAAATTACCGTCGACAGCATCAGGTTCACCTCTGACACGGCGCAGCAAATTTCGGAAATTGCCCATGCCATGGTGTCGTGGGGAACTTTGAAATCGCACGCCAGTATGTCCAGAGACGACAGGAACATGTTCAATGACAGCAATGGTACAGCGGATTGCAATGCAAGCGTTGCAACCATCCTGCAATTGAGGCTTCTGTCATTTCCGGCGTCCGGAATTTCTTCCAGCGCGGCCGACTCCCGACGGTTGGCCGTGTCTAGCCATCATGCAACGAAAGCACGTCGGCAAAGGCGCTGCGGTAAAGTTCGGAGAGTTCGGCGAGCGGTGCCGAAGCACCGCCGAACGAGATCTGGTTTCCACCGAAGCGTCCGACTTGGCTGACGGGAATGCCGGCACGGGATGCCGCTGCCATTATGGCTTCGGCCTGGTCGAAGCCGCAGGCAATCAGGTAGCGGGCCTGGTCCTCGCCGAACAGGGCGCCAACTTCATCCGTGTCAAGGGTGATGCCGAGGCCAGCCGCATCCGCCAATTCGAAAGCCGCAAGCGCAAGGCCGCCGTCTGACAGGTCGGTCGCGGCGTGAATCAGGGCGACGTGTTCCCTGACAAATTCGCCGTGGGCGCGCTCGGCGGCCAGGTCGACTGCCGGGGCTTCCCCCTCCTCGCGGCCGAAGGCCTCGGCCAGCAGCGCGGATTGCCCAAGCCATCCTGTCGATTTCCCGACCACGAGCGCCCAGTCACCGTCCTGGACTTCGTTCGCCACGAGAGTTTCCCCTGGCAGGATCAGGCCGACGGCACCGATTGTCGGCGTTGGCAGGATCGGCTGGCCGTCGGTCTCGTTGTAGAACGAGACGTTGCCGGAAACGATCGGCATGTCCAGCACGGTGCAGGCCTCTGCAATTCCCTTGATGGCGCCAACGAACTGGCCCATGATCTGTGGCTTTTCCGGGTTGCCGAAATTCAGGTTGTCGGTTGCTGCAAGCGGCCTGGCTCCAGTGGCCGTCAGGTTCCGATAGGCCTCCGCCGCGGCCTGCTTTCCGCCCTCGAACGGACTTGCCTTCACGTACCTGGGTGTCACGTCAGAAGTGAAAGCCAGCATCTTCCCGGTTTCGTTGTCCCGGACGATGCCCGGGCCGCGACCAGGTGTGCGCACGGTGTTGGCCATGACCTGGCTGTCGTACTGTTCCCAAACCCATTGCTTGCGTGCGTAGTTTGGCGAACCGACCAATGCCTTCAATCCCTCGATCGGGTCGATTTCGGGTACGTCCGAAAGCGGGGCGGGAGGGGACGTCTCGACCCACGGACGGTCGTATTCGGGCGCGCTGGAAGAAAGATGCGAAAGCGGCAGGTCCGCCTTGGTTTCGCCTTGGTGCATGACGAGGAAGCGGTCTTCCTCCATGGTCTCGCCCACGATCGCGAAGTCGAGATCCCACTTCTCGAAAATCGCCTTTGCCTCTGTTTCGTACGCGGGCTTGAGCACCATCAGCATCCGTTCTTGGCTCTCGCTGAGCATCATTTCGTAGGCTGTCATGGCGTCTTCGCGTTGCGGCACGGCATCAAGATTTAGTCTGACGCCGAGGCCGCCCTTGTCGCCCATTTCCACCGCAGAGCAGGTGAGGCCTGCGGCCCCCATGTCTTGGATCGAGATCACCGCACCGGTGGCCATCAGTTCGAGGCAGGCTTCGAGCAGACGCTTTTCGGTGAATGGATCGCCAACCTGAACGGTGGGTCGCTTGTCCTCGTTGTCTTCGTCGAACTCCGCCGAGGCCATCGTGGCGCCTCCCACGCCGTCGCGTCCAGTCTTCGCGCCAAGATAGACAACCGGCATGCCGACACCGCTCGCGGCGGAGTAGAAGATCTTGTCTGCATCCACGATGCCGGCGGCAAAGGCGTTCACGAGACAGTTTCCGTTGTAGCTGCTGTGAAGCCGCACTTCGCCTCCTGTCGTCGGCACGCCGAAGGCATTGCCGTAGCCACCGATTCCCTCGACGACTCCTGACACGAGCCGCTTGGTCCTCGGATGGCCGGGCGCGCCGAAGGAGAGCGCGTTCATCGCGGCAACCGGTCTTGCGCCCATGGTGAAGATGTCGCGGAGTATGCCTCCAACCCCGGTCGCCGCTCCCTGATAGGGCTCGATATACGAAGGATGGTTGTGGCTTTCCATCTTGAAGACCACGGCCTGGCCGTCCCCGATGTCGACGATGCCGGCGTTTTCGCCCGGACCGCAGATGACCTGCGGTCCAGACGTCGGAAGGGCCTTCAGCCATTTCTTCGATGACTTGTAAGAGCAATGCTCGTTCCACATTGCGGAAAATATGCCGAGCTCGGTAAAGGTCGGCTCTCGGTTCAGTATGCGGAGAACTTCCTGGTATTCCTCAGGAGTGAACCCGTGGGCGGCGACCAGATCCTCGGTGATCTCGGGTTCCTGCATGTCCTTTCCCTTGGGGCTCATATATATGACTGAAATCCTTCAGCCGTATACCGTTCCGCGTCCTCGTCCGGCAACCCGGCGCGATAGTCTTCAAGAACACTCTCGGACGCACCGGGACGACTCTTGGAGCCGATGACCCACCTGGCCTCCGCCACAAGGCGATGGAGAATGTTCCGTGCCGCACTGACATCGCGGCAACTTTGTGGACCTTGTGCGCTACATTCCCGCCGGCACTCGCAGCCCTGCGGTTCAGTTGTTGAACGCACCTGACCCTCTCCCGCGCATAATGCACGGGCAGAACGAAAGCGCAGCACTTTTCCTCCATGCCTTTCAGTAAAGTATGTAATCTCCTTTCCCTTCAAGGTTGCCGCACTAATAGAAGAGGGGGCGGGCAGAGGAAAGGGGCAGCCGGCGGTTGACAAGAATTCCGCGCTGGTTCCGCGGCGTACCGTCGGCCTGGGCCCCGGGCATACCCTCTCAGGCAAGGCCTCCGTTCTTGAGATTCTCTCTCGCAGCCCCAGCGCATTCGGCGATGCGCTTGGCGCGCGTAGGATCGGTCTTCGCCCACTTGATCTTTTCGAGCCAAGCGCGCTTGATCGACCGGGACCACTCTTCGAAAGTCGAGCGTGCCGGGCCAAGCGCCTCGGCCAGATCATCCGGCACCACGAGCCGCTCGACGTCATCAAGGAATGTCCACATGCCGTTCTTCTTCGCGACGGCGATCCGTGCTTCGCCCGACGGCTGCATGCGTCCTTCAGTTCGGAGCCGTTCAACGATGCCCTTGCTTGCGGCAGACCAAGCCGAACGGTCCTTCCGAGGGGAGATCAAGTGCTTGTAGCGTGTCTCGTCAACTGAACGAACCGCGCTGTCAATCCAGCCCCACGCGATCAACTCTTCAACCACGTCACCCCAGGGAACGTGAGCGTCGTGTACCTTCTTGTAGGTTACCAGCCAGACCGACTCCGGCGAATCGTGGTTGTCTGCTAGCCACGCCCCGAGTTCGTTCAAGGAGCGTATCTCGACATGAGGCTTGTTCGCTGCCGTGCTCATGATCCGACCTGCGCTTCTGCCTGCCGTGCGATCAGGACGGCCAAGGCTTCTTCCGCCTGATCTGCCGGCACGAAGACGTGGTCGTGTAGGGCTGCCGCGACGACGTTCGCCGGTATCCCCTGTGCGGCGAGGGCGGACGAGACTGCCGCCGTCAAGCCAACCCCGTCGAGCGCGGACCGGACCATCAGCGTGATTTGCCTCATCGGGATTCCGCCGACGATTCCGAGTCGGCCCGTTTCCTCCTGTGGGATGATGAACGACAGTCCCTCGTCCTCGACGAAGCTGCCCTTGGCCACTTTCGCGGCGTCTACTGCAAGATCGTCCCTGATGCCCGAACAGAAAACGTACTTTCCAGGATGCAGGCGTGGTTGCATCTCGGCAATCATCCTCCTTGTGTCCTTGATCGGGTCCGCCGCGTCTCTCCTCGCCATCACGTTCAGGCCCGGTTCAATGCGCCTCAGCCCAGTGCCTGCCCTGGCCGGCGTCTACGATCAGCGGGACATCAAGATGGACCGCTGGGTCGGCAGCGCCTTCCATGACGTCACGCGCAATTCCGATCAGGTCGTCGACGGCAGAGTCTTCGACCTCGAAGAGGAGTTCGTCGTGCACTTGCAGGAGCATCCTTGCAGGAAGCTTGGCGATGGCGTCCGGCATTCTGATCATTGCGCGACGAATGACGTCTGCGGCCGTGCCCTGGATGGGAGCGTTGATGGCGGCGCGTCGCGCAAACCCGGCGTGCGGACCGCGCTTGTTGATTTCCGGTGTGTTGATGCGGCGCCCGAAGAGCGTCTCGACATGTTCATGCTTCTTCGCGAAGGCGACCGTTTCGTCCATGTAGTCGCGTATTCCGGGAAAACGCTCGAAATAGCGATCAATGAAGCCCTGCGCCTCAGCTCGCGGAATGCGGAGGTTTCGCGCCAGGCCGAAGCCGGAAATACCGTAGATCACGCCAAAGTTAATCGCCTTGGCCTGTCGCCTCACCTCCGCGGTCATCTCGTCCAGCGGTACGCCGAACATCTCGGACGCCGTGGCCGCATGGATGTCCTGCCCGTCGCGAAATGCCTCCTTCAGCGCCTCGATGTCGGCGACATGGGCAAGAATGCGCAGTTCGATCTGCGAGTAGTCGAGACTGACAAGGCTATGTCCGTCCTCGGCGACGAACGCTTCGCGGATTCGGCGACCCTCCTCGGTGCGCACCGGGATGTTCTGAAGATTGGGATCGGTCGAAGCTAGGCGTCCCGTATTTGCACCCGCGATGGAGTAGGACGTGTGAACGCGGCCGGTGTCCGGATTGACATGATCCTGCAACGAGTCGGTGTATGTCGATTTGAGTTTCTGGAGCTGCCGCCAGTCCAGCACCCGGCCCGGAAGTTCGTGTTCCATAGCCAGATCTTCAAGCACGTCGGCGGGCGTGGCGTATTTCCCGGTCTTTCCCTTCTTGCCCCCGGCAATGCCCATCCGGTCAAAGAGGATGTCGCCTACCTGGCTGGGGCTGCCGACATTGAACTTTGTGCCTGCGAGCGCATGAATCGCGGCCTCAAGCTCAGCCATCTTCTGCGCGAAGGTGTTCGACATGCGTGCAAGCGTGCCGGCATCCACCTTGATGCCGTGCATCTCCATTTGTGCCAAGACCGGTACAAGCGGACGCTCCAGTGTCTCGTAGACTGTCGTCACCTTCTTCCTGTGCAGTTCGGGCTTGAACTGCTGCCAGAGCCTAAGCGTAATGTCGGCGTCCTCGGATGCATACTTGACCGCTTCTTCGATCGGGACCCTGTCAAAGGTGATCTGGCTCTTGCCGGTGCCCAGCAGCGACTTGATCTCGATCGGTCGGTGGCTGAGGTAGCGCTCGGAGAGCGTGTCCATGCCGTGACCGTGAAGGCCGGCATTCATGGCATAGGACATCAGGAGCGTGTCGTCGAATGGGGTAATCCGCATTCCGTGGCGCGCGAGGATTTTCGCGTCGTATTTCAGGTTTTGCCCGATCTTGAGAATGGCGGGGTCTTCAAGAATCGGCTTCAGGATCGCGAGCGCGTCTTCCGCCTTCATCTGGCCTTCGGCAAGCTCGCCGGTTTCGAAGAGGTCGTCCCCGGCCGATGTCTTGTGGATCAGCGGCACGTAGCATGCCTTGCCCGGCCAGACCGCAAGCGAGATTCCCACCAGTTCGGCCCTCATTTCATCGAGACCGGTTGTTTCGGTGTCGATGGCGATACGGCCCACGGCCCGTGCATCGGCGCCCCAGGCATCGAGCGCCGCAGCGTCGCTGATCCGCACATAGCTGTCGTGGTCAATTGACGGCGTTTCGGTTGCCTTGCCCTCCTGTTGCGGGGCAGCGGTCTCCTGCGCAGCAGGAACTTCTCTTCCAAGCGCCTTGGCCACCCGTCCGGTAATGGTTCGGAATTCCATTGATGTCAGGAAGGCCAGAAGGTCATCGGCCGCGGGTTCCTTGACCTCTAGGGAATCCAAGGAACAGGGCAGGTCCATGTCCTGGACCAGCGTCACCAGCTTCCGCGACAGGAGGATCTGGTCCTTGTGTTCGATAAGGGTCTGTCGGCGCTTCTCCTGCTTGATCTCGTCTGCCCTTGAGAGAAGGGTGTCGAGGTCGCCGAATTCATTGATCAGGAGTGCGGCCGTCTTGACGCCGATTCCGGGTGCGCCAGGAATGTTGTCAACGCTGTCGCCGGCCAGTGATTGAACATCGATTACCTTGTTCGGACTGACGCCGAACCTTTCCTCGACGCCCTCGGCGTCGATCCTGACGTTCTTCATGGCGTCATGCATTTCCACGCCGTCTCCGACGAGTTGCATGAGATCCTTGTCGGAAGACACGATCGTGACACGTCCGCCGGCTTCGCGGGCCGTTCGAGCGAGCGTGGCAATGATGTCATCGGCCTCGTAACCCTCTTCTTCGAGGCAGGCGATGTTGAAGGCCCGGGTGGCATCGCGTGTCAGCGGGATTTGGGGTCGCAGGTCCTCGGGCGTTTCCTCTCGGTTCGCCTTGTACAGTTTGTAGAGGTCGTTTCTGAACGTATGCGAGCCCTTGTCAAAGACGACGGCCATATGGGTCGGGGCATCCGGACCCTTGTTGTCCTCCAGCATCTTCCAGAGCATGTTGACAAAGCCCGAAACCGCTCCGACGGGCAGGCCGTCGGACCTTCTCGTGAGCGGCGGAAGCGCATGAAAGGCACGGAAGACGAATGCGGAGCCGTCGATCAGGCTGAGATGATGTCCCTTGCCGAATGCCATGCCTTTTTCCCGGTGCAGGTCTCCGGAGTGATCGCATATTTTGCCGGAGCTCGCCAGAGGATGTGCCGCCGTTTTGCGTTCTGCTTTGTCCTGGCAGGCCGGTGCACTGCCATCCCTGCGAAACAGGAGTTCTCCCAGCCGCGGGAAGCAAAGACGTGCAGACGAATCTTGGTTGACGGCCCTCGGATCTCTGCATAAGTCCCCGAAGAATCAAGACCGGTCAATCCGGCAGGGAGGAAAGTTGAAAGGGACCCGATGGGTCTCTTTCTCCTTTCTGCAAGCCAAGCCCTTTGCGGAAGTCGATACTGCTTTCAGCGTGAATCGAGCTCTGATGCGACCTTGATCGAATCATCATAGGCCACGAGTTCGACAGTGTTGCCTTCGGGGTCCTCGGTGAACACTCCGCACCAGCCGACCCAGCCAAAGGTCTCGACCCGATAGGGCAGCTCATTTGCCTCGTACCAACTCATGGGATTTATATACATGACTAACCATCAGTCAGCCGTACACCGTTCCGCGTCCTGCCCCGGCAACCCGGCGACATGTGGTTCATGAACACTCTCGGACGCGCCGGGACGACCCAAGGGGCCGATGTCCCACCCGGCCAGCGCGATCCCGCGCTGGAGAATGTTCCGTGCCGCGTTGACATCGCGGTCCGTCACCAGACCGCAGCCGCCGCAGGCAAACTCGCGCACACCCAATGGCATGGGCTGCCTGTGCCCGCAGGCATGGCAGTCCGTGCTCGTGTGCTTGGGGTCGACCCGCACCACTGACCCACCGGCGCTTTCAGCCTTGTAGACCAGTTGCTCCGCGAGTCTCCCCCACTGCTGTTCGGCGATCGACCGCGCCAGCGTCGGATTGCGCATCATGTTCGAGACCTGCAGGTCCTCGATGGCGATCCGGTTGCGGCTCTTCACGATCGATGCCGAAATCCTGTGGAGCGCGTTGCGCTCCCGCATCCTCGTCCGCTCCCACTCCCGGCGAAGCGCGTTGACCTTCTTCCGGCGGGACGCCGACCCCTTCCTCGCCCGCGACACGGCGCGCTGCGCCCGCCTGAGCGGTCGGCGGTCGATGCTGACGGCGGGCACCGTCTCGCCCGTCGAGAGGATGGCGCGGTCCTTGACGCCCAGATCGATGCCCACGGGTTCGGACGGCCTGGCGTCAGGCACTTCCCCCTCCACGGCGAACTGGACCACGACCCGGAGCGGCGTCTTGACCACCCGCGCCTGTAGTATCCTGCCGGCCGGCACTGACGGAAGGCGGAAGCGCCCGATGCCCTTGAGCCGGAGCGAGCCGTCTCGGATCACGGGATCGGGGATGTCGAACGAGCGGATGCCTCTGTGCCTGGCCTTGAAGCGCGGAAAGCCGGGCTTCCCCCCGGCCCTTGCGCGGCGAAAGAACGCCTGGAAGGCGCGGTCGACGCGGCGCAGGACGGAGCGTTGCGGTCCGACATTGAATTGCCGGAAGCCCCCGTCTTCGCCGCGAATGACGGTAAGGGACTTCATCTGGTCGAAGGCTGTGATGGTCTTCCCCGTCTTTCGGTAGCAGTCGATGCGTTCTTCGAGCGCGGCGTTCCATAGAACAGTCTGCTGCCGGAGGAATGCGTCCAGCCGACAATGCGTCGCCGCGCTGATCGACGCCGTGCTGGTCACTGTCCTGATGCGCCTGGCTTCGGCCGAAGCCCACGCTTCGCGTGTCATGTGGTCGCTCCCGTGAATGGCGTCTGGGGATAAGGCGTTGTCCGCGTTCTCACACACAATGCACATATGGAACAAAACTGCAACATCTTTCTGGCCCGATGGTTAGGCAAGTATGTAATTCCCATGTCATTCGCTCGAGATCATCGCAGCGAATGGCGATCTCGCCAAGGCCGCGGACGCGGAAGCCGCGCTCCGTCATGGTTGCTTCCGTCAGAAACTCAGCATCGCTGTACGCTTCCGCCACCAGACAGACAAGACAGCCTGACTGCTGGAACAAGCCGCGTCGATCTCAGAATTGACGGCGTCGCGTCGCCATTTCCTGCTGATGGGGATGAATGCGGAGACATGATGCAAACAACATGAAGCGAACGAAATGTCGCGCGCGGGATTCTCCGCCGCATGTCATTGATCGGCCGTCGCCAGCGTCAATTCGCTCGTGACGGGCACCTGCACCGGCTGCGCGGTTTGGCAGCACGGCTTGCAGGGGTGGTTTTTCGTAGTGTGCGGTGGTGGTCGGATTGGCGTTTGCGGGCAGCACCTGCGCCTCGGCGGTATTCGCGCCGCTTGCTTCCATGATGTTGTCGCTTGTTTTTCCGTGTCAACTGCAGTTACAGGACACTGATGCATGGCAACCCGGTAGTATGTGAGCGCGGAATGAACCTTATGATCAGAAAACTTGCGTTGGCGTTGGCCTTCACGGTGCTGCCCTTCGAGGCAGTCGCCCAGTCCTCGACGGCCGGAGAGGACGCCCCGAATGCCGAATTGTCTCTCGGGATTCCGAAGGGAGAGGCCGATGTCTACGCCAAGGACAGGTTCGGCGATTGGCAGCTTATCTGCATCAGGGTCGCGGACAGGCAGGATCCATGCGAACTCTACCAGCTCCTTCGCGATCAAGACGGGAATTCGGTGGCGGAGATCACCTTGTTTGCCGTCCCCGACGATCCTCAGGTCGTGGCTGGAGCGACGATCGTGACGCCGCTCGAGACCTTGCTTACGGCAAATCTCCGTCTCGCGGTGGATGGCGGTGAGGCCCGCATCTATCGGTTTCTTTTCTGCCGCTCGATAGGGTGTTTCGTGCAGCTTGGGCTGACCGATGACGAGATTGACCGGTTTAAGCGAGGGGCGGCTGCGACAGTGACGATCGTTCCTGCGGCGGCGCCTGACAGGATGGTTGATCTTGAGATGTCGCTGAGCGGGTTCACTGCCGGCTGGAACGCACTGGTTGAAAACGACAAGGCGGCAGCCGAGTGATCTGCCTCAGATCCTGGCCAGATCGATTCCCGGCCCGGCCTTTCCGCCACTGAGGTGCCAGCGCTTCACCGGTTCCGTCCTTGCGCGGAGTCGGTCAAGCTGCCAGGTTTCCTGCTTTCCTGTTCCATGAGCGGGCGTCATGCTCCACCGGGTTTCGACGCCGGGCGCACCCCCGGTTCCCGGAGTCAGGATTAGTCCCAGGGGCGTACAGCTTCCCTCTGCGACTCCGGTCTCGGTCGCCAGTTGCAGCCGCCTGACGGGAATGAGACCGGGTGGCTCCAGCAGGTCGGCCACGACCAAGGGCACAATTCCCGCACGCAGCGTTTCCTCCATTGTCCAGAGCAGGTCTTCGGACCGCTTCGGCCGGATGAAGATGAATCGCGAGGGGTTGGCGAGATGCAGCATTCCGTCGGGGTTCAGATTCACGGGCATCCACGCAGGGTGAATCCAGAAGACCGGTCCCTGCATCGCGCCTGCAGCCATCAGTGCCAGTCGACGCCTGGCAATCCCGCAGAACTCGTGCACGCGGCCACGGTTCAATGACAGGCCGCGAAGGAATGTCACTTCGGACGCGGCGTGGCGTCGGTGGCTTTTCCGGACTAGGAGGTGGGCAGCATCAGGCATGAGGAGAACAATAGAGTGTTCGCTTTATGTTCTCAACCCTGGAATCAACAAAGAACCGGTCAGGAAACACTGCCGAAGATGTCTCACTCGCCGGACAAGCGTTTCCCGCATCCAGTCGCCCGCGACACCAAGTACCGATGCGCATTCAGCCATGGCCTGGGCGTTGGGACCGCGCATTTTCTCGCTCCCGACTGGCGCAACCGGACGCATTTGCCAGTGAAGGCGGGCACGCTATGGCACATCACGGCATTGTTGGCGGCGGTCGCGAAGGTGCTTGCATCGCCGATGTCGTACCGGGCCCATCTTGATGCTCGCTGCGTTTCGATATCACCTGCTTCGCATCCGCACCCACCTCGAGCATCGTCCGCACGACCCGCCGTGCGAGCCCAGCGATTTCGCGGAAAATCCTGGTTTCCCGACGCTTCTCTTCCTCCGCAACAACCTGCAGGTGTTCCAATGCGCGCGTCCGACGGTACCTTGATACGAGCTTCCGAAGCTCATTCGCGCAGACTGGGAGTGGTTTCCGGGCGCAAGCGACAGGTACCAGGTCGGCTCCCACGGAGAGCTCTTCTGCCGATATTTCCTTGCCCGCAAGGATTCGGTGGCTCATCCACCATTGCAAAGGCGCGCGCGATGACGTCGAAACGAAGGGTGGCTGAGCGGTCTTGTCTTTTGGTGCCATGACAGGCAGAGCGCCGGGGCATGGAGCCTTGGGTCCTCTTTTCGGTGCTCGCGGCGGCGGCGCAGACCATGCGCTTTGCGGTCCAGAAGGTCCTTGTCGGCGCGGCGCTCAGCCCCGCAGCAGCGACATGGGCGAGGTTTCTCTGGTCATGGCCCCTCGCGGTTGCGCTGGCATTCGCGTATGGTGCTGCAACCGGAGTCGAATTTCCGGAGCTCACGCCCACGTTCCTGATCTATGCGATCCTGGGAGGGGCGTTCCAGATCCTGGCCACGGTCTGCACTGTCAGCCTGTTCTCGATGCGGGCCTTCGCGGTAGGCATCACGTTCAAGAAAACCGAAGTCATGCTGACTGCTCTCGCCGGTTTCGTCATCTTGGGCGACATGATTTCGGGTCCGGGGGCTGCCGCCATTGCCTTCGGATTTGTCGGTGTGCTGCTCCTGTCCGATCCGCCCGAAGGCGGCAGCATCTTCAACAAGGCGGCGGGAATCGGAATCCTGTCAGGCATCCTGTTCGCGCTCTCGGCCGTGACCTATCGGGGCGCAACGCTGGCGCTTTCGTCCGGGGACCCGGTTCTAACCGGTGGCGTGACTTTGGCCGTCGTCGTGCTCTGGCAGACACTGGCGCTGGGAGTCTGGCTTTGGCTGAAGGAACCGGGCCAGATCGTCGCCACTCTTGCCGCCTGGCGTCAAACCTCGATCGTCAGTGTCTTCTCCCTGGTTGGAAGCTGGAGCTGGTTCGCCGCGTTCTCCCTGATGAACGCCGCCTATGTCTTTGCAGTGGGGCAGATCGAACTGATCTTTTCGATCCTGATTGGTGCGTTCTGGTTTCGCGAAACGCTCAGGCCGCGCGAATTGCTCGGAATCAGCGTTCTGGCGACATCGATTCTTGCGATTGCATTCTTGGTCTAGAGCCAGATTACTCGGCTTCCCGTCTCGTCGTTGCATAGGTAAGGCACCTGGTCCGGAGCGTCGGTGCGCGGAAGGTGGCGCTGAAGTTCCGTCAGGACGAGCTGCGTGATAAATGGCAGGTCGAGTTCGCGAGCCCGGTCGACCGGCACCCACTGAATGTGACTGAGTTCGGATTCGGCCCGAGAGAAATCGTCAGCGTCGAACCGAAGCGCGGTTGCATCGGCCAGGAAAAACCGTGCATCGTAGCGGCGCGAATGCCCGGGTGGCGTAAGGGCGCGAAAGAAGAAGCTCAGGGGGCTGGCATCAGGCAGCAAGCCTCGCTCGGCAAAGTCGCGCCATGGCACGGGCGGGTTCGGCCAGTTTCCCGTGCGTCCCAGGCACTGGCCGGTTTCCTCCCAGAGTTCGCGAATCGCGGCGGCGGCAAACCGGTCGGGATCGGTCGCTGTCGTTTCGGCCAGCAACCTCTCCCTGCAGACCGGGTCAAGTGTGGGGCACGGCACCGCTTCGTCGGCCTCGTCGACGGCGCCTCCCGGAAAGACGAACTTCTCGGGCATGAAGGCTGCGGCCCTTCCCCGTTGTCCCATCAGGATTCGGGGCGCGTCTTGGGGATCCCTGACGAGGATGACGGTTGCCGCGTCTTGGACTGGAACGGACATTTCGGGCAGTTCAGTCCCGCGTTCCGGCAAATTGCACCCGCCAAGTTTCCCGCTCGTCGTCCGTGATCTTTCGGAAGAGCATGTCCGGAACGTCAATGGCGTGCCCCGGCTGCAGCACCGAAAGCGCGTCGCCCATGTCTGATGGCCATGCAGTGTCGGATGTGTTCATCGCGTCAAGCATTCGGGCCGACGCGTCCGGAATGAACGGGGCGGAGATCACGGCATAGAAGCGAATCAGGTTGATCGCGAGGCGAACGGCGACCGCCGCACGATCCGGATCTTCGCCGTAGGCCGTCCATGGGGCGGCAGCCTGCAGATACTCGTTGCCGGCCGCCCAGAGAGCGCGCAGTTCAGCGGCAGATTTCCGGATCTCGATTGCTCCCATATGGGTCTCGTAGGCCTTGAGGCCGCTTGCGAGACGCGCGATCAGCGCCTCTTCGTCTGCCCCGAAGGTCCCCCCTGAAGGCACGGTGCCGCCAAAGCGCGACCTGCAGAACTTGGTCACCCTGCTCACGAAGTTGCCGAGAACGTCGGCCAGATCCTTGTTCACGCTCGCCTGGAAGTTGTCCCAAGTGAATTCGCTGTCCGAGTTTTCGGGGGCATGGCTCAGGAGCCACCAGCGCCAGTAGTCGGCCGGAAGGATGTCAAGCGCCTGATCCATGAAGACCCCGCGGCCGAGGGAGGTCGAGAACTGTCCGCCATCGTAGTTCAGGTAGTTGAACGACTTGATGTAATCCACGAGCTTCCAGGGCTCGCCCGATCCAATGATCGTCGCCGGGAAGCTGAGCGTGTGGAAGGGCACGTTGTCCTTGCCCATGAACTGGACATAGCGGACGTCCTCCGCGCCCTTGTCGGTTCGCCACCATCGCTCCCATTCCGCATCCTCGGCTCCGCGCCCGTCCGTCCACTCCTTGGCGCACGCAATGTACTCGATCGGCGCATCGAACCAGACATAGAAGACCTTGTCTTCCATGCCGGGCCAGGGTTCGGCGCCGCGTCTTACCGGGACGCCCCAGTCGAGATCGCGGGTGATGCCTCGATCCTGCAGACCGTCGCCGTCATTCAGCCACTTTCGGGCGATCGAGGTCGTCAGAATCGGCCAGTCTGTCTTGCTGTCGATCCAGTCGGACAGCTGCTGCCGCAGATTGCGCTGCTTGAGGTAGAGGTGCTTGGTCTCTCGCATCTCGAGGTCGGTCGAGCCGGAAATCGCGGAACGAGGCTCGATGAGATCGATCGGGTCGAGCTGCTTGGTGCAGTTTTCGCACTGGTCCCCGCGCGCGCGTTCATAGCCGCAATTTGGGCAGGTGCCTTCGACATACCGGTCGGGCAGGAAGCGATCATCCGTTTTGGAATAGAGTTGATTTTCGGTGACTTCCTCGATCAGCCCGGCCTCGGCGAGCTTTCCCGCGAGATGCTGCGTCAGCCTGTGGTTTTGCACGCTCGACGACCTGCCGTACTTGTCGAACGAGAGGGCGAATCCGTCCGCAAGGTCTCTCTGGACGGCCCACATTTCCGCGCAGTATTCCGCTACGGGTTTGCCCGCCTTGGCCGCCGCGAGCTCCGCAGGAGTGCCATGCTCGTCGGTGGCACAGAGGAAGAGGACTTCGTGTCCCCGGGCGCGCATGTAGCGGGCATACAGGTCCGCAGGAAGCTGCGATCCGACGAGATTGCCAAGGTGCTTGATCCCGTTGATGTAGGGAATGGCGCTGGTGATAAGGATGCGGTCCATCGGATGGCTCCTTCGGTTCGAAGCGCTCTTTAGCCCAGCCCTAGGCGGGCGTCACCCCATGTTCCATGCTCCTGGTGCCGGACATAATTGAGACGCTGCGGCCAATAGCCTCGCGACCAAATGCGTACTGCCGCCATGCGTTTCGGAAAGGTGCACAAAGTCGGGTCAAGGCGTTGGCATGAACGGACCAATGCGGATCATTCACCGACTGTCTGGTGCGCCAGATTCGGAGCGGCTGGAACGAGCGCTTCGGTGCGGTATTCCTGCCGGGCTGTCCATCTCGGGGTGGATGCGCGTGAAATCCTTGTCCTCCGCACCTGCATCCATTGCTGCCTGGATTCTGGCCAAGGTCTGGTGGCCGGTCCGCAGAGGGCTGCCAAGTTCTTCCGACAAGACCACGGCCATGCCAACATCCTCATGCAGGTTGTAGTTCCTGGAACGACCGTTTCAGGTCTTCGATGGGATGTGATCAGGGAAGCGGCAGCCCGAGATGAAGCTGCGAGCATTGCCCGAGTTGAATACATAATTGCGGATCAGGGCCGGGGAACGTCGCTCACGTACTTTGGTATCTGGTAGCCGCGCTGCACTGCCGGCCGATCGGCAATGCGGACGTACCAGTCACGAACGTTGGGAAATTCTTGCAGATCGATTTCCTGCCAGTCATAGCGGGAGACCCACGGCCAGGTGGCCATGTCGGTGATCGAATACTCGCCGCGACCTGCGCCCGCGATGTAGTCGCGCCCTTCGAGCCGCTTGTCGAGAACGCCGTAAAGGCGCCTTGTCTCCTTTGAGTAGCGCTCTTCCGCATAGGCGGACTTGCCAGCGTTGAACTTTACGAAGTGGTGGACCTGTCCGAACATCGGGCCGACACCGCCCATCTGCCACATGAGCCATTCGATTGCCGGCCAGCGCTCGCCGCCCTTTGGCAGGAAACGACCGAATTTTTCGGCGAGATAGAGCATGATCGCTCCTGACTCCATCATCTGGACGCCGGTGTCGCGATCGACGATGGCCGGAATGCGGTTGTTGGGGGCGATTCTCAGGAATTCGGGCGCGAATTGCTCGCCCTTCGAGATGTCGATGGCGTGCACGGTGTATTCGATGCCAAGCTCTTCGAGCATGATCGAGACCTTGCGGCCGTTCGGAGTCGTCCAGGTGTATAGGTCGATCATGTGCAAGTCGTCCTTCAGAAGGGAAGTATATGATTGACTTAACTGACCGTCAGGCCGCCGCAAGCCTTGATTTCACGGGTTGTCGACGTGGCTGACGCCTACGCTTCTCGTCCGTGCACATGACCCCCGAGGCGGCAAGGTCGGACTTGCCGTCAACAACGTCTGCCTGTACGGCATTCGGGGCGAGGGCAGGCTATCCGGCCATAGGGCGAGTGCGTTCATGACCGAAAGGCGCGTCGACGCGACGAAGGTTAGCACGCACAATGTCCCGTTGCGGGAGTTGCCAATCGCCTTTTGCCATGCGCGACGGCAATTCCGGCTTTGCAGTTGCAAAAGGGAGCGACGGGAAATGTCAAAGGCCAAACGAGGGATCTATGCGGCCGCCGTTTCACCGTTTCGGGAGGACGGCACACTCCATGTCCAAAAGCTCGTCGCCTATTGTCAGCACCTGATCACGGCGGGAGGTTGTGATGGCGTGGCACCGACCGGAACGACGGGCGAGGGAAACTCGATCTCACATCGCGAGCGCATGACGCTTCCCGCCGCCTTCGCCGACGCTGGGTTCGATCCGAGCCGGGTGATATTTGGAACCGGATCCTGTGCGACGCAGGATGCTATCGATCTGACCTCTGCGGCGATGTCCGCCGGGTTCGTGAACGTGCTTGCACTGCCGCCGTTCTACTACAAGGATCCTAGCGACGAGGGCCTTTACGCCTATTTCTCACGGCTTGTCGAGAAGGTCGGCGATGACCGGTTACGGGTCTATCTCTACCACTTTCCGCAGATGTCGATGACGCCGATCCCGGTCGATGTCGTTGTTCGACTGAAGCAAGCCTTTGGACCACAGATTGCGGGCATTAAGGACTCAAGTGGAGATCTGTCGCAATCGCTCGCATTCGCAGATGCCACTGGCGGGGTGGATGCGGGCTTTGACGTCTATCCTTCAAGCGAGGCGTTCCTGTTCGATGGGTTGGCTGGTGGTTGCGCCGGCATCATCTCGGGATCGACGAACGCGTTCGGGGCCTACTCGCGTGCCGCGATGGTCGCGGCTGAAGGACCTGACAGCGATGCGTTCGCATTGGTGAAGGCAGCCCGCGCGGTGGCATCGAAACATCCGTTGATGGCGGCCATGAAACAGATGGAAGCCTGGCGCAGCGGTGACGACAGTTGGACACGCATGGCACCGCCGCTCGTGCCGCTGAGTGCCGAACAGAAGGCCCGCCTCAAGGCGGATCTCGAGGACCTTAAGGCTCTGGCACCGGCGGGCCGGTAACGATGGCTGGGGCAAGGCGACCGGCGCGATGCGCAGACTGGGCGAGGAGGCGCCGAGACAGACCTTTGGGCCAGGTCGTGATTTGGCAAGGGGAATGCTGAATCTGGTTCAGCATCAGCCATGGCAGAACAAGATGAACCGACCCCTTGCAACAGGCGTTGCCTTCTGCGGCACGGTCCGATGTGATGTACGCAAAAAGGCCGATGGCGGTCGCGCACGACTTCGCGCCGCGTGACCGGTTCGCCCGACCCGAAAGGTAATTCAATCCGATCCGCGAGATGGCGTCATGCCACGGGCACGGGAACATGCCGATGGTCAATCGCAATTTCGAAATGGTGGAGAGCGCCGAACAGGCGGGCACAGTGATATCGGAGATTCCGCCGTTTCATTCGCCGCTTCGCGCATGGCGAAGGCATGAATCTACATTCCGGCAAGTCGGATCGCGGCCGCAATCAGTAACGGCAGGCATGCGAAATTCAAAACGGTGGAGCTGACAACAAGCCCGGCCACACGCTCTGGGTCGCGGCCATAGTGTTCGGCGATCACGTAGGTGATCAGCGCAGAGGGCATGGCGGACAGCAGAAAGATCGCGCCAGCTTCCACGCCTTCGAGGTTGAAGACAGCGATCAGCGTCAGACCGGTAGCTATGCCGACCGCAAGTCTTACGCCTGCAAGCAATGTCGACTTTCCGATATCGTCGACCTTCAGCCGCGCCAGAGCACTCCCGAGCAAGATCAGCATCACCGGGATCATGATTCCGCCGAGAAGCGCGGTCACGTCGGCGACGACAGCCGGGATCGGCAGATCGGTGATTCGGAACAGGAGCACCGCCACGACTGCCCAAACCAACGGCAGGCGCAGCGGTTTCCGAAGGCCTGGATCGCCTGTTACGACGGCGGGGACAACCGTGTACTGCACCAGCGTGGCCACGAAGTAGAATGCCGCAGCGATCGCCAGTCCCGGTTCGGCAAAGGCGAAAAAGACGATTGGCAGCCCGGCATTTCCAGCATTGGGAATCGACAGGGGCGACAGAAATGTCCGCCAATTCAGGCGCAGGACAAGAAGCGCAGCCATGGCCAGCGCACCGGCCACAAGAAACGCAGCTGAACTGATCGCCAAGATGCGGCCAAGCGAATCATCGGGCAGGGCAGTGCTTGTCAAGGACGAGAACACCAAGGACGGCGTTCCGATCAGCATTGAAAGCCGGGTGAGCGTTTCGGAATGGAATCCGATGCCGCGAAATTCCAGGAGAAACCCAATCCCGGCAATTGCGAGGACCGGGGCGATGATGTTCAAGATCTCGCCTGGCACCTGATCCCGCTTCCGGTTGTTTCGCTGCCTTTGGGGGTTCCATGCATGGCTCGACTAACCGCCATGTCACTGCAGTCTCGTGCACGAGATTTCCACGCACGAACATCTCCACTTCCGAAGCAGCTATCGTTCCTTATGCGTCGATCCTGCACTTTGCACAGGACGACGGTGTCGAGACCAGACCGACTGTCGGAAGCGAGCGCGTGGAGGCTCCGCCGTTCGCGACGGTCGCGATCGCGATTCCAGCCGGCTCCGCGCCACCCATGCACCGCCACAACTGCGGCAAACAAGTCACGATCCTCGAAGGCCGGGTCTTGGTCGAAGGCGCCGTAGTTCAGTCCGAACCGGAACCCATGGTCACCCGCTTCATTCCGGCCTGTTCGCCCCGTCGCATTGTGAACATCCGTGGATGTCATCTGAAGATACTGTGGTTCCATGCCGCAGTTGAGGTCACACTGCCATTCACGGATGCGGGCAGGACCGTTCCTCATCTGTCGCCGGGGGACAAGGTCTGACCCGCCTTGTGGACTGACGCAATTTCGTCAAGCACGGCACAAACCTCCGCCACGCGTGCGGCATTGTCACGCGCCAAGGTTCCGTCTGCATTCCAGAGCGAGTTCTCGAACCCGACACGCACCTTGCCACCAAGGGCTGCAGCATGCGCCAGGCAGGCCGTTTCAGTCGAACCGAAGGCGCAAACCATCCAGTCGAGTGTCAGATCGGCACTTCGTGCGTTCAGCGGTGCCAGATAGGCTTCAAGATCGCATGGGCGAGGAAGCACTGATCCTGCGTACGATCCGAGCACGAGTTGCAACTGGTGATGCGTGCCTGGAACCACCTCTTGGTCGATGCATTCTAGCAGCCAGCGCAACTCCTCCGCCGTGTACACAATGTGTTGCACGTCGACCCCATTGTCCTGGGCCCATGAGTAGAATGCCCGCGCGTTGTCAACTTCGGTGCTGGCACAGAGCATCTCGCGAAGTGCGACGGATGCCGAGGGTGGCCGCAACTCGCGGATCATTGCTCGCTGTGCGTCGGCGCTGTATCGACCTGCCGCCTCGCTCGTCACCTGAAGGAACAGGCTTGGCACCGCGTGTTCGAGGGCAGAGATCGCCTCTCGGTACAGCCCCGTGTCGAGACTGTGCTTACCTTCCTTGTCGCGCACATGCAGGTGCAAGCCGTCCGCCCCGGCCTTTTGGCAAGCCACGGCCGTCTCAACGGTTTCCTCTAGCGTGATCGGCAACGCCTCGTGGTCTGCCTTGCCCCGCCGCGCGCCATTCGGCGCGACCATCAGAAGGGGCAAGGGGCGTGACAGTGTCATGCGTTTTCGGTGATCTCTATGGAGCACCGATCCTCGGTCGGACGGGTGATGGCTTCAAGCACTTCGCCATTGTGGACCATCTGCTCTGACGCGAACGGGTATTCAATGGTACCCGCGATCGCGATGGCAAATTCCTCGAGTTTGTAGAACACCGCGTCCTCCCGCGTAAATTCCTTGCGCACCCAATCCTGACTCGTCGCCGATAGCAGACAGTGCACCTTCCCGCCAAGCGCGTCAGGGTGGCATTCATTCAGATTCTCGATCCACTGTCTGGTCCCGAGTGCGTCAAATGACCGGGTTCAGCAGGGCAGTTCGGACACACGCTTGTCTCGGAATCTACTTCGAATCCGACGCTTCGCCTGTCTGCGCGCAAGCGCCCTTCCCCTACGTGTTCGGCGCTTTGCGTCACGTCTGCCACGGTTTCGAACAGTGTCTTGAAACCGTTACTTATGATCTTGACTGAATCCACATCTTGTGCAATTGTAGCACCTCAATACCAGTGCTTGCGGATAGACAGGTGTGTTTTGAGCATCCGCAGAGTGGCAGAAGAAGACGCAGGAGGCGTTAGGCGTTAGATTCAGTGCAGGTTCGTTCTGTCGAGTGTTGCCAGTTCGCCGACTGAGTCAAGCTTGAATCAGAAAGGATAATGCCATGATCGTCACCCCAATCGCCGACATGCTCAAGTCGAAGAAAGGCGTCGCCGCAATCATCGCCCTGATCATTGCGCTCATTGGCCACTTCACCAACGTGTCCGGCAGTGACGTGCAGATGATCGTGCTGCCGATTTTGGTCTACATCGTGGCGCAAGGCGCCTCGGAAATCGGCGGTCGTTCATAGGTCGAGGGCCCGGCTGAGGAGAGGATCCCGGCAGGCAGTCCTGTCGCTACAATCGCAGGTCTTCCAGCGGGAACGCCCGTTGGGCGTCCTGTCTCTCTCCCCTGGTTGCCGTCGCTCGTCGTGATCAGGAAGCTGGCTGACCATTTGCCGATGTGCAGATTCTCGGTCGGTTCGGGGATTCAATGGTCAGGGTCCCCGACGCCGATTCCGGCACTTTGAAGATCTGGTCCGGGTCAGGGCCTTCCGTGCTACATGGCCTGCGCACCGTCGGCCTGGTACATTCCAAGCACGTGATAGCCGCCGTCGACGCGGATGATCTCGCCGGTCGTTGACGCGCCCTGGTCAGAGCAAAGGTAGACCGCCGTCCCGCCAACCGCTTCAAGCGTTGCGTTCGCGCGCAGGGGCGCATTGGCCTCTATCGTCTTGTAGGTCTTTCGCGCGCCCGCGATCGCTGCGCCGGCCAGAGTCTTCATCGGACCCGGACTGATCGCGTTGACTCTTATGCCCTTGGGTCCGAGATCGTTCGCGAGGTAGCGAACAGCGGATTCAAGGGCCGCTTTGGCGACTCCCATCACGTTGTAGTTCGGCTGGACTCGGTTCGAGCCCATGTACGTCAGCGTGACAAGCGTGCCTCCGCCCGTCATCAGGACTTCGGCCTGCCGGGCGATCTCGATAAAGGAGTAGCAGGAAATGTTCAGCGAATTCAGGAAGTTTTCCCGGCTCGTGTCGACGAATCGCCCGGAAAGCTCGGCCTTGTCGGAATAGGCAATGGCATGGACCAGGAAATCAAGCCGCCCCCAGCGTTCCCGCAGCGTCCGAAAGCACGCCTCGACCGAGGTCGCGTCCGTGACCTCGACATCGATCAGGATGTCCGATCCGACGCTTTCTGCGAGGGGCTCGACCCGCCTGCCGAAGGCCTCTCCCTGGTAGGAGAACGCAAGCTCCGCGCCCTCGTTTGCCAGCGCACTTGCGATGCCCCAGGCGATCGACCGGTCGTTTGCAACGCCCATGACCAGGCCGCGCTTTCCCTGCATCAGTCCGGGCACGGCATTCACCCGTGAAACTTGCTCAGCGCCACGGAGGCGTTCGTGCCGCCGAAGCCAAAGCTGTTCGAGAGAATTGTGTCAATCTCGGTTTCCGTCGTTTGGGTGACGATCTCTGCGGGCCGGAGCGCCGGATCAAGCGTCTTGACGTTGATTGACGGCGCAATGAAGCCACCTTCCATCATCAGAAGGGAATAGATGGCTTCGTGCACGCCAGCGGCGCCGAGCGAGTGGCCTGTCATCGACTTGGTCGACGAGATCGGGGCGTGATCCTCTCCGAACACACGCCGAATCGCTTCGACCTCGATCACGTCCCCGACAGGCGTCGATGTGCCGTGGGCATTGATGTAGTCCACCTTGCGATCGCCCAATGTCGAGGTTGCAATTCGCATCGACCGTTCACCGCCTTCGCCACTCGGCGCGACCATGTCGAAGCCGTCGGACGTTGCACCGTACCCTGTCACTTCGGCATAAATTCTGGCGCCGCGAGCCTTGGCGTGCTCCAGTTCCTCAAGAACGATCATCCCGCCGCCGCCGCCAATGACGAAACCGTCCCGGGATTCGTCGAATGCGCGGGCGGCTTCGGTTGGCACGTCGTTATACTTCGAGCTCATCGCGCCCATGGCGTCGAACAGGCACGAGAGCGTCCAGTCGACCTCCTCGCCGCCACCGGCGAAGACGATGTCCTGCTTGCCCAACTGGATCTGCTCGGTGCCGTTGCCGATGCAGTGGAGCGTGGTGGAGCACGCGGACGTGATCGAGTAGTTCAGCCCCTTGATCTTGAACGGCGTTGCGAGGCAGGCGGATACGGTCGAAGACATGCAGCGGGTCACCATGAACGGGCCCATCCGCTTAGGCGCGCCCTTTTCGACAACGGTCTGGTGCGCGGTGAAGAAGTTGGATGTCGAAGGGCCTCCCGAACCGGCAACTAGCCCCGTTCGTTCGTTGGAGACGTCGCCGTCTTCAAGCCCGCTGTCGGCGATTGCCTGTTCCATGGCAAGATAGGCGTAGGCGGCAGTCGGCCCCATGAATCGCAACTGGCGTTTGTCGATCACGTCCGCAAGCACGATGTCCGGTATGCCGGCAACCTGGCTCCGGAACCCATGCTCGGCATAGTCCGGCTGAAAGGCGATTCCGGACCGGCCAGCCCGCAGGCTGGCGGCAACCTCGGTGCAGTCGTTGCCGATCGGGCAGACAATGCCGAGGCCAGTAATCACGACTCGACGCATGCGCGCTTCTCCCTTGGTCAACTCTCGGAAAGAGCAACCTTCATGTCCTTCGTTTCATATATCGTCTCGCCGTCCGCTTCCACCCGGCCATCGGCAACCCCCATGGTCAGGCGACGCGTCTGCACGGCCTTGGTAAAGTCAACGAAGTACCTCAGCAGCTTGCGATCCGGTCGCACCATGCCGGTGAGCTTGACCGAGCCGACGCCTAGCGCATATCCGCGGCCTTTCCATCCGCGCCATCCGAGGTTGAAGCCCGTCAACTGCCAAAGACCGTCGAGGCCGAGGCAGCCTGGCATGATCGGGTTGCCTGGGAAATGACAGTCGAAGAACCAGAGATCGGGGCCGATGTCGAACTCGGCAACGACATGGCCCATGCCGTGCGATCCGCCGTCGCCGCTGATTTCGTTGATCCGGTCCATCATGAGCATCGGAGGCGCAGGCAACTGCGCGTTTCCGGGGCCAAATAGCTCGCCCCGTGCGCAGGCCAAAAGGCCCTCTTTGTCGAAAGATGTCGGATAGTCCGTCACGTTTGCACTGCCCCTGACATTGATGCCGATCACTTGTTCCGCCCAATAACAGGGGCAATGATTGTGGCGCAAGCATCCATGTTTCAGGTCAAGCGGGGATTCAGTCCTTTCGGCGGTTCTTTGGTGATCTCGATCCGGGTTATCCACATCCCTTTCCACAGGAATCCGCGCTCAACTTATCCACAGACACCTCCTTGTTCGTTTATGATTCTCCGATCATGCGAGGGCGGCGGCGGCGGGTAAAGTCGTGACGGTGCCTGAATCCGATTGAACAGGGACGGGATCTTCTACTATGTTCAGGAGGAAGCGAGAACTGGAACGACGGGCATGAAGCTCCACGAACTCAGTTCGGAGTGGCTTGGCAAGGCGGGGCTCAGGCCGACGCGGCAACGGGCCGTGCTGGCCGAACTTCTTGTTGGCGACGGCCAGAACCGGCACGTCACTGCCGAGAGCCTGCATTCAGCGGCGCGGAGTGCCGGTGAGGCAGTGTCTTTGGCAACTGTCTACAATACGCTTCGGGCGTTCTGTGACGCCGGGCTGCTTCAGGAAATCACGGTCGACGGCACAAAGAGCTACTTTGACACGCGTACCGACGACCACCCGCATTTCTACTGGGAAGACGAAGGACGCCTCTCGGACGCGCCGGCGGATGAACTGGAAATCCGCCGTCTGCCCGGAGCGCCGCATGGCGCCGAGATATCGAAGGTGGATGTCGTCATCAGGCTTCGCAAGACCTGAACGCACCGGGTTCGGGCACCGGACCGCAAACGGGTTGGCAAGTTCACCGGGCCGCCCGCCAGTACGTTCCTTCAGGGAGGGGTCGCCGGAGCAGGCTGGATGAGTTCTGCCCCGCTGGCGCGGCTGGAGTTCACCTTGGTGTCCACCCTGTGGAACTGGAGGGCGTCATCTGGCGCGGGCTTCATCGCTGCGGCAGCGCCCTTCCCGGCCTCCCCAAGCCAGAGCGGCCAGGCCTGCGCATTCAGAATGACAGGCATGCGATGATGGATCCCGGACAGCGTCCTGTTGGCGGATGTCGTGACAATCGCGCAAGAGGCGATCGGCGATTCGCCTCGTTCCCAAACCTGCCAAACGCCGGCGAATGTCATCGCGCCATTTGACTTCGGGTAGATGTACCATGGCCGGCGGTTGTTGTCCGAATCTCGTGTCCATTCATAAAATCCGGTCGCCGGAACGAGGCATCGACGACTGCGGCACGCTTCCCTGAAGGCAGGTTTTTGCGCAATGGATTCCGCGCGGGCGTTGATGAGCAGTGGCCCGTCGGTTGGCGTCTTGTACCAACGAGGAAGGAAGCCCCATCGCAGCGGCCTGAGGCGCCTGATTCCGTATTCCAGCGTGACAGCATGTATGCTGTCGGACGGGCAGACGTTGTAGTTCGGTGTTTCCGGAAGATCATTCGCCGGAACAGCACGGAAAAGGTCGGCCATGGCCTCATGGGGCAGGGTCAGGGCGAACCGTCCGCACATGGCGGAAGGCTATGCTGAAGCCTCGCGCCATGCAATCGGCCCTCGCGGACCGCAAATCCAGGCGCCCTGCGCCAGCAATGCGGAATCAGGCCTTCCGGATCAGTCGCCGGTTCCCGATCTTCCCAGCACGGATCTTCAGCTTCCCGCTGCCTTGCCCTCGTCGGCGCCGGCTTCCTGTTCGCTGCCCGCTGAATCGTCCGCAGGGGTGCCGCCGGTTGCACCCGGTTCCGGCCCGGTTGCCTCGGAAGCAGCTGCTTTCGGCTCTTCCTCGGCTTCGGGATCGCCCATATTCTGCAACTCGTCGAGCTCGGCGGTGCCGATTTCGTCAAAGAGTTCAGAAATTTCGAGCTCGACCTCGGCCTCGTCCAGGGCCGCCCGCTCGGCGATGTCGATGCCCTTGGCCTGGAGTTCGGCTTCGCCCTCGGATCGGGCCACGTTCAACTGGATCTGAACCTCCACTTCCGGATGAAGCGAGATGGCCACGCTGTGCACGCCTAGTTCCTTGATCGGCGCATCAATTGCCACCTGGCGCCTGTCGAGCGAAAAGCCGGCCTCCGCCACGACTTCAACCGCATCACGGGGCGAGACCGAACCGTAGAGGGAGCCGCCGTCGGAGGCTTGTCGAATCAGGATGAACTGCTTGCCGTCGAGCCTGCCGGCAAGCGCGTCAGCTTCCTTGCGGGTCTCGATGTTCCGCGCTTCAAGCTGGACCTTCTGTTCCTCGAACTGCTTGATGTTGGCTTCGGAAGCCCAGAGCGCCTTTTTCTGCGGCAGCAGGAAGTTGCGTGCATAGCCGTCCTTGACCGAGACAATGTCGCCCATCTGGCCAAGCTTCGCGATGCGTTCAAGAAGGATGACTTGCATTGGTTTCCGTCCTCACTTCACTGCATAGGGAAGAAGCGCGAGGAATCGCGCGCGCTTGATTGCACGCGCCAGCTCGCGTTGCTTGCGAGAAGACACGGCGGTGATCCGCGATGGCACGATCTTGCCTCGCTCCGACATGTAGCGCTGCAGGAGCTTGGTGTCCTTGTAGTCGATCCTTGGAGAGTTTTCGCCGGAGAAAGGACAGACCTTGCGGCGGCGGAAAAAAGGTTTCGTTGCCATGAGACTTTCTCCTCCTACCGCCGCTCGCGGCGGGATTCGCGCTCTTCGGCCCTGCGCATCTGGACCGAAGGGCCTTCTTCGTGCTCGTCGACCTTGATGGTCAGGACCCGCACGACGTCATCATGAAGGCGCATCAGGCGTTCCATCTCGTGCACGGCCGGTGCTGGCGCGTCAGTCTTGATGAAAGCGTAATGGCCCTTTCGATTCTTGTTGATCCTGTAGGCCATGGTCTTGACGCCCCAGTACTCGTTGCCGACGACCTTTCCGCCGTTGTCCGCGAGAACCGTTCCGAAGTGTTCGACAAGACCTTCAGCCTGCGCGCCGGACAGATCCTGGCGCGCAATGATCACATGCTCATAAAGCGGCATGTCTTCTCCGTTCTTTCGGGCGCACTTCAAAGGAGGGGCAATGTCGCCGCGCCCTTCCACGAGAGGTTGCGCCAATGGCATGACTTGCGGCGAGTGGCGGGCTTATACACGGGTGCGGGCGGGCTTCAACCCAAAGAATCGGACGCTGTACCGGCTCAACGACCGCATTCCGGTCGACTGCGACATGTGCGACCACGAGAGCAAGCGACAGGCCGCTCTCAGGCATCTGAACCATGCCGCCGAAGGCGACGTCCAAGCCCTCCTCAAATCTCTGCCAGCATCGCCTTCACCTGCACGGTCGCCGCTCGACCTCGTGTTGTCAGCAATTCGATGTTTTTGGGGTCGTACCAGTCGAGTACCATTGCGGCACTTTCTCGCCCTCTGAGCCGCGCATACCAATTTCGGGTGGCGGGGCGTGCTTGCCAGAAGTGATCGAGTCCGAGAAGGTCCAGGCGAATCAGATAGGGTGTGAACGCCACATCCGCGACGGAATAGGCTTCACCCGCCAACCACGTCGCCGACCCAAGTTGCGTCTCAAGTTCTGCGAACAACCTGTCGAACCGGGAGAGCGCCTTGCGAAAGTCGGCGGATTCGATGCCTTGGAATACCACGTTCTGCAACCAGGAGCGGCTCTTTGGATTCATGCTGGCGTTGACGGCAGCCAGAAGTGCTTCCCGGTCCGTGCCACCGGCCTTGGCGATCAAGTGGTGCCGGTAAGCGATGGCGTAGGTGGCGACCGAGGCAGCGTGATGAATGCCGCCGTCGCCGTCGAGTTTCGCCATCCATCGCCGAGCGCCAGCTCGGGAATGAGGGTCGGCCGGGCGGAGCGGCGGTGCGGGAAAAGCGTCCTCCAGGTATTCCAGAATGATGTTCGATTCGATGACGGCCCGGCCTTGATGAACCAGCGTCGGAACGACGGCATTCGGGTTCAGCGCGAGGTAATCGGGGCGGAATTGATCGCCATCGAGGCGGAGGAGGCGGCTTTCGAAATCCAGGGCCTTTTCAGCCAGCGCGACACGAATCTTGGCTGCGCAGACCGAAGAGTTGTGGTGATAGAGAATCAGGCCATCTTGGTTCATCGGTTCATTAGCGACGGCAAATAGAGCGCCACGTCGGGCTCGAACACCATCAGCACAAAGAGCAACAGTCCGCATCCCAGATACGGCAGGCCGGACTTCGCCACTTCCGCCATCGTTGTCCCTTTGGGCGCAACGCCGAGCATGACAAAGAGATTCAGACCGAAGGGAGGCGTGACGCCGCTCATTTCCAGTGCCAGCAACATGACGATACCGAACCAGATCAGATCGAAGCCTTGCGCCTGAGCGATGGGAAAGAAGATCGGAATGGTCAGCATCATGATCGAGGCCTGGTCCATGAACATGCCCATGAACAGAAGGATAGCGAACATCACAACGACGACCATAACGGGCGAGAACTCCACCGCGCTGACCGCCCGGATCATGCCGGACGTTGCGCCTGAAAAGGCCAGAACCTGGGAAAAGGTCGAAGAGGCGGCGACGATCAGCAGGATCATGGTCGTGACCTTAACGGTGCCCTTGAGAGACTTGAGGATAGCAGGCCAGGTGAGTCCGCCGAACGCCCAGGCGATGATCAGCACGCCCAGAACGCCAAAGGCGGCGCTTTCAGTAGGTGTTGCGACACCCAGGAGAATCAAGCCGATCACCATGAATATGATCACCGACAACGGCAGGATATGGGTAACGATGACCCGGACCTTGGTAGAGAGAGAGTGGCGTACGGGCGTGTCTTCAGGCACCGATGTCGGGTCGAGCCGGATCATTACCCAGATCAGGATCAGGTACAGCAGCGCCAGCAGCAGCCCGGGCAGGACGCCGGCGATCAGCAGCCGCCCAATGTCGATCTTTGCAAGACTGCCCAAGAGTACGCCGAGACCCGAAGGCGGGATCAGGATCGCCAGCCCGCCCACGCCGAGAATGGGACCCATCGCCATGTGCTTCTTGTAACCGCGGCGGCTCATCTCAGGAACGAGCAGGGAGCCGAGCATCGCGGTGTTGCCCATCGAGGTGCCCGTAAGCGCGGCGAATGTCGTGCCGCCGAAGATCGTGACATAAGACAGGCGACCACGCATTCGTCCAATGAGGGTGTCGACGGCATCGAACACCTTTTGGGCGACCCCGGCGTTGAAGAACAACTCGCCCATGAGCAAGAACAGCGGGATCGGCAGGAAGACGAAATGGGTGATTGAGACGCTGGCATTGGCAATCACCTGGCTTACGCCCGGCATGCCCGCCAGCCAGTACATTCCGCCGAAACTGACCAGCAGAAAGGCAAATGCCACCGGCATGGACAGGAACATCAGGAACAGGATCGCTCCCAATGCCATGCCACCCGAGACATACCATTCAGGCATGGCCACGGCTCTTGGGCAATGTGGTCATCAAATTTCGCCCTCGAAAGGAGACTGACCGTCTCCGCCGGGTGCCGAGAGCGACTCTCCGATCAGCAGCAGACGCGCGAATTCGACAGCGCAAAGAAAAAACCCGAATACCAGCGGCACGAAGAGCAGCGCGCGCGGGATTTCGATGGAGCGAACATCGATCTCTCCTCTTCGCCAAAACTCAATGGCGAAGTCAGCGCTGAGCCAGGTCGCCGTCAGGCAGAGCGCAACGCAGACCACGATGAGCGCACGTTCGAGAAACAGCCTGGCGTAGCCGGGAAGGAAGGTCAGGAAACTGTCGATCCGCACATGGCCGCGCTCCCTTACCAACCAAGGTGCGGCCATCATCGTAACATACAATAGCGAATATTCCGAAACGGCGCTGGAGAAAACCGGAGGGCGCATGCCAGCCGTACGCATGCTGACGTCGACGACGATCAAGACAAATACCGCGCCGACGATGATGCTCGCGACGAGCGCGAGCATCAAGATCATGCGGTCATAGAGGCGGATGACCTCGGTCATGCCTCGCGTGGTCCTATTCAGCTGGCAGCGCGGCGCGTAGCTGATCCCAATAGGGCGAGTCCGCCTCCTGCAGCTTGTCCCACTGCACTGACCGGGCATGCGCCACAAAGGCGGCTTCGGCATCCGGGCTCATCCTGAAGGACTTTACGCCCGCAGCAGCCACCTCGACATCCTCTTCCTTGCGCAGATTCGCATAAAATTCATGTGCAACGGGCTCATAAGCGAATACCGCGTCGGAAAGTGCGGCACGTTGAGCATCGGTAAGGCTCATCCACTTGTCCTTGTTGACCCAAATCAGGTTGTCGAACTGCCAGACCGGCGGGTCGATGCGGTATCCGACGAACTTTTCCCAACCGTAGTCCGTGATCCCGAGACCAGGCCACGCCGCACCGTCGACCACTCCGCGCTCCAAGGCGTTATAGATATCGGGAGCGGGCACGGTCACCGTTGTGGCACCATACTTCCCAAGCCAGGCGTTATAGAATCCGGAAGAGCGGATTTTCACGTTGTCTAGTACCGGCAGGCCGTTTTCGTCGAGCTTCGGCTCATCGCGCAGCCAGATGTGATAGCCGACTCCGGCCGCCACCCAGCCCAGCACGTGTGCATTTGCCTTATCTTCGTAAATCGTGTTGAGAAGTTCTGTCGCGCCGGTCTCACGCGCCTGCATAGGCGTAATCGCTGTGCCGTAGAGCGCCCGGGATTCCGGAACCGTGCCGACATAGTATCCAGCTGCGCCGAAGAGCATGTCGAACACGCCGTTGGACAATGCCGTAAGCTGTTCGGTGGCAGGCGTAACCTCAGGACCGCCCAAATGAACGATCTCGATGTCGGCGGCCTTGGCTGCCTCGCTGGCATTGAAGTCCTCGACGAATTGCAAAGTGCGTGCCACGGAGTAAGAACTCGTACTCCAATTGGTCACCAGACGCAGCGTTTCAGCGGCGGCCGACGGTAGCGGCAGTATCGCCAGCATTGCGGCGATGGCTGATCTTCTGAGTATCTTGCTTGGTTTCATCGGTTCTTTCCTGTGTGTAGATCTTCCGATGCCCGATGGAATTCTCCTGTACGTGTAATTCTTGCCATTGTTCCTGGTCTTGCGCGGCTCGCGGGGTGTTGCTGAGTCACCTGCAGAATTGCCCGCGCGATTCTCTTGCAAGCAAGTTACGAACACGCATCAGGGCATTGATACACCCCTCCGTGCGTGAGCACCGGCCCCAATTAAGACTAGTGGGCCGATTGTGGGCAAAAATCAAGAAAATTCGCTCCTGCATTGCTCGAATGAACTGATCGGGACCGTTCAACTGCGAATTTGGGGTCTCATTTCCAGTGGTTGACACTCGGGAAGTGTCCAGCTGATCAAGGCTTGGGGGCACAAGCCCGAAGCATGTGGACTTGTCGTGTGGAGAATCACACGGGATGCAGATCTGCTATCATCCTGCTCGGTCTCTCGAACGCCCAAACATCGCCATGCCGATGCACAACGCCGCAAAATTGACGGGTCAGTGGAGGTTGCCAACGCAAACACTTCTCGCATGTCCGGAGAACCAGGGACGAACAAAGAGGTGGCTGTGGATGAGTTGGGCGCGGATGCCTATGGAAAACCATCGCCTTGCCTCCAGTCGTGTCTCGGGGTCATTCCTGTAGCGAGATCGCGTCCGTCGGACGTCAATGGATCATTCTTCGATCAGGAATGCTGACGTCACCGGGTGGGTGGCCAGCATCTCGAAGTGACGCAGTTTCATGCCTTAGGTTAATCGTTCCACCATATGCTGCGGGCTGCAGACCTGATCACTTCTCCGGCCAACCAGGACATTCGAGCGGCGAGCGAGTTCCAGCACAAGACAAAACGCCTGAACGAGTGCTTGCAGGCGAGGTTCTCTTGTCAGAAGGCGCAAACCGAGGTTCAAGGGTACATGACCACGAGCTACGATGCCATCATCGTCGGCGGCGGCCATAACGGGCTGACTTGCGGTGCCTATCTGGCCAAAGCTGGACTGAGCACGCTGGTCTTGGAGCGCCGGCACATCATCGGCGGTGCAGCTGCGACCGAAGAATTCCACCCCGGTTTCCGTGCCTCGACTTTCAGTTACATTATGGGCCACATGCACCCAAAGGTGATCCGTGAGCTGGAGCTGGAACAATATGGCCTCGAACACCTGAAGGTCCCGGAAGTCGTGCACCCTCTGGACGGCGATGACAGCATAATCTGGTCGACGGACGTCAAGGTCTCCCAGTCCGAGATCGCACGGTTCTCGAAAAAAGACGCGGAAATTTACCCAAGATTCTTCCAGGACATGTCGCGCACGATTCAGATCATGCGCCGGCTGCTTCTCGAAACGCCGATTGACCCGGGCGACCGCAGTTTGGCTGGCTTGAAGGACCTGGCCCGGTTCGCCTGGCGTTACCAGGGCTTCCATCGAGAGTTTTACGAGATATTCGACTCCCTCACGATGAGTGCCTATGACTTTCTGTCACGCTGGTTTGAAAGCGAAGAGGTGAAGGTCCTTTTTGGCTACTGGGCCGCGATCGGCTTCTTCAGGGGGGTTCACACTCCAGGCACCGCATATTCGATAATGTTTCACCTTTGCGGAGAAAACGGGCTCGGGTTTTCCAAGGGCGGAATGGGGGCAATTTCCGAAGCCATTGCCGCATCAGGTCGCAATCACGGGATGGAGATCATCACCGAAGCAGCAGTCGACAAGATCGTGACCAAGGACGGTCGGGCGACCGGTGTTATCACAACCGATGGACGCGAGTTCAGCGCTCGGCTGGTCGCTGCCAATGTTGCCGCCCCCGTCACTTTCGGTCGCATGGTGCCCCGAGAAGAATTGCCTGAAGAGTTCATGAAAGCAATCGACGGCTGGCACGGCACCGGCCAGGCGTTCAAGATTAACGTGGCGGTCGACCGCTTGCCGGTCTATCGCGGATTCACTCCAGGGCAGGCCGGTGTGGATTACCCCTCCTATGCCCATGTCTGCCCGTCCATCGACTACATGGAACGAGCCTTTGATGATGCTCGCAAGGGCTGGTATTCAGAGAAACCCTTCGTCTCTCCAATCGTTCCGAGCTACATTGATGAGACCCTTTCGCCGGAAGGGAAACACGTGGTCCTGCTGTCTGGCGGACATACACCGTACGAGTTGAAAGGCGGCGAGTGGGCACAGGAACGTGACAACGTGGTAAGAAACGTGTTTTCCGTCATGGACGAGTTCGCACCGGGATTCAGCGACAGCGTGCTTGGATATTCGCTGTACCTGCCCATGGACCTCGAAGAGGTGCTGGGCATGCCGCGCGGGCACGAATTGCACGGCGACGTCTCGCTTGACCAACTGTTCTTCAAGCGGTCGGCACCACATTTTGCCAACTACCGCAGCCCAATCTGCGGTCTCTATCAGTGCGGTTCCTCCACGCACCCGGGCGGTTCGGTCTCAGCCGTTCCTGGTCACAATGCTGCGCGGGAGATACTCAAGGATTACAAGCGGCTGAAATGAGCGCTGCTCGCAAACTTGATGCCGCGGGACTTTGTCCGGGTGCGAAGCGACGTAACATCACGTGGCAAAATGCGTCAAACCTGCGTGCCGTCAGAACGAGAACGGAATTGCACTAGACAAGTTGCAAAGACACGGGTCGGTCGCTGTGATTGCCATGACACCCGCTTCGGCTTCCAGTCCGATGCGTCCAGCAACCCCGCCAACCCAGATATTGCCAACCGTCCAGGACTGGGCCGATAGAAGACGCCCCAGGTGGAATTGCGCCTCCGGGACAGATGGCCGCCGACAGCATGGCGCCAGATCGACAGACTGTCTGCCACACGATCGAGCAACCAACGCAACATTCAGGCTTGAACAATCCGGGAACATCGCGTAGGCTCCGTTGCGTGGATGGCAGCGATGCGTCTGTCGGGACGCGTGAAGGCCACGACGCAATCCATGCCGCACCGGATGCAAGGAGGACGCCATGAACGACATGAGCGGATGCCCGGAGGGCTTTGCAGGGCCGGGGTTCCCCTCGAACCCGGCACCGGCCGCCGTTGCCGGGTCTGCGGCGCGAGACGAGAATCCTCGCCCGGCTCCCAAGGGCGGACGCCGCTTCGACGGCCTCGGGACGGGCGTGCTGTCCGTGACGGTGGATCCGGAGTCGATTTCAGGCGACGAGGCCCTGTCGCCGTACTGGAACGCGCGCTGCGCGGAGAGGCAGTCCATGTGGTGGCTGCCGCACCGTACAGTGTCACGAGGCGAGGCTGGCCGTCCCTCGGCCGCGTCGTCGAACTTCCGGGAGGAATCGTCGAGCTTCTGGAAGAGGACGATCCTGCCGGCCGGTCCGGCGTCCGCCGCCTCGCTGCGCTTGTCGCTTCCTTCCGCAACTCCCGTCATGGCGAGCGCTCTGGTCAAGGCCACGAGAAGGATCAGGGCCTACCCGAAGGACCCGGAACTGCTGCATGAGCTGGTCCGCCAGCAGCGCCGCGCCTACAACCTCGCCGTCGCCTGCTTCCGGGAGGTCGATGATGGCCTCGTGGACCCGAGGGACCCCGATCTCAAGCAGACCGTCCTGCGCGCCACGATCCGCGACTTCGTGCGCTCGGAGGTCCAGGAGCGCGGCGGAACCTTCCGCTCCGCCGACTGCGACGAGGCGGTCAACGCGGCGTTCAGGTCCCGCGACGCGGTCATCGGGAAGCGCAAGGCGGGCGAAAGGTGCCGCCTGTCCTTTCGCAGTTTCAAGGACATTCGGCAGCGCCTGGTCGTCCAGAAGCTGTCGGGCGCGTTCGTCGCGCGGAACTTCGACCTGGCCGAACCCATGCCCGAGGAGGCGTGGAGGAAGCTGACGACCATCGTGCTTGAGCGGGGGCTGTGGTTCATCTGCGCTCAGAAGCAAATCGCCACGACGGGGCAGGACGAAATCCAAGTCCGCTCCGTCGTGGCCCTCGACCCCGGCGTGCGGACATTCGTGACCGCATGCTCGGTGAACCACGCCGCAAGCTACGGCGACGGCTTTTACGCCGAAAAGGTGTTTCCGCTCCTGCTCAGGCTCGACGGCCTTGTCGGCCAGCGCGCGAAGGCGAGGCATAAGGAGTGGAAGCGCCACCTTCAGAAGCGCATCGACAGGCTCGCCATCCGCGTCCGCAACCTGGTCGACGACCTGCACCGGCGGGTGGCCTACGATCTCGTGCAGGCCTTCGACGTGATCCTCCTGCCGTCATTCGAGACGAAGGAGATGAGCGCGAAGTCCGACCGCAAGATCAGGACGAGGACCGTACGCTCCATGCTCGGCCTTGCCCACTACCGGTTCAGGCGGAAGCTCGAGTGGATGTGTCGCAAGTACGGCAAGCGGCTCGTCATCGCCAACGAGGCCTACACGAGCAGGACGCGCTCGTGGGACGGCTTTGTCGACCGGAAGCTCGGCGGCGCGACGACGGTCTCGGACGGCAGCATCGTCGACGACCGGGACATAAACGGCGCACGCGGCATCATGCTGCGCGCGCTCTACGGCAACTTGGGCCGTTTCCAGGCGGCGGGCGCGGA
>JAJEFO010000006.1 GCA_022820365.1 Silicimonas sp. | reverse complement strand
GAGGGAATGAAGATCCGGCGGGCAGGTGATTATGCCGAAAACGGCGGCAGAAAGGAAAGGAAAATCAAATCCTTGGGCCGCGAACGCGGCATAATCCGGTTAGCGGCATGTCGGCCGTTATGCCGATATCGGCATAACGGCCGAGTTGTAGGTCTCCACGCCCTTGGGGGCGTACTGCTTCAGCTCGAGATACAGGTTCAGCGCATCTAGTGCCTCGGGGCTGTTCAGGGATGCGTTCCCTGCCTCGTCAACCACCCGTGCGCCGTGCGCCCACAGGATCGGCAGGAATCCCGTCACGATCGGATTGGCCTTGATGCCGCGGAACACGACTCCGGACACGCCGCTGCCGGACTCCGAAACGGATTTCGCGGCGGCAAGCACGTCGGTCCAGCTTTCGGGGCGCTCCATCAGGTCGGACCGGTAGGCGAACATCTCGACGTTGCCGACGAACGGCACGGCAAACAGGTCGCCGTCCCGGACCGGATAGCGCGACACGTCCACGGCGGCGCCGATGAAGTCGGCGTCGATGCCGCCGCCCAGCGCATCAAGGTCGGCAAGCCATCCCTTCGACATGAATTCCGTTGCCCATGTGTCGTCCAGCATGATCACGTCATAGGCGGCGGCGCCTTCGCGCATTGAAACGGTGACCTTCTCGAGAAGGCCGCCATAGGGCAGTTCCAGCCGATCGACGTCGACGCCGGCGTTCATGGCCTCGAACTCGGCCACCGCCATTGACAACGCCTTTCCGTATCCGCCGTCGCGTCCGGCAATGGTCAGGTCTGCGGCGGGGGCGGCACCCGCAGAGAGCGCGGCAATGCTCGTCGCCGCAAGCAGCATGCGTCCGATATTCATCCTCTTTCCTCCAAGGTGTGGTTGATCAACAAGCGAATCATGTATAAAGCGTTTTCAAAAAATGCGCAATAAGAATCAGATTAACAATAAAAATATGACATTTTTCGACTTGAAAACGGTTTCACACTTGTGTCATATTCGCAGGCATGAAACGAAAGACGATCAAGGATGTGGCCAGGATGGCGGGCGTTTCGCCCGCAACGGTCAGCAGGGTGTTCGCCTCAGGCTCCTCGGTTTCCCCCGCTGTCGACGGCAAGGTGCGCGCCGCGGCGAATGAGTTGGGATACCGACCCAGCGTGATGGCGCGCAGCCTGGCGCGCGCGCGCACCGACCTGGTGGCGCTCGTGGTCGGTCGCCTGAACAACCCGTTCGACGCGCAACTTGTCGAGGAACTGTCCGAGAATCTCGATGCCCGCGGCAAGCGGCTGCTTGTCGTTCCGGCCGACCATGGCGAGAACGACCCGGCAGCGCTGGTCGCGCTGGACTATCAGGTTGATGGAATCATCGTGGCGGCAGGTCATCTCTCCAAGGCGTCTGCCGAACGGTTCCTGCAGCTTGGCGTTCCGGTCATACTCTACGGGCGCGAGATGCATGCCGCAGGGGTGGATTGCGTCGTGGCGGACAATGTTTCCGGAGCGCGGCAGGTAGGCGCGCTGTTCCGGCGCTCCGGCGTGCGGAACGCCATTTTCCTGCGGCACAAGCGCAGGACATTTTCGGATGACGAGCGAGGCACCGGATTTCGGGAGGGGATGGGACCTGACGCGACGATACGCGAATTGCAGAGTTCCAGTGCCGGTTCGCGCGATGCAGCGATGGCGGCGCTTTCCGAATTGCCTTCGGTCACGGGCGTGTTTTGCGCCAATGATCTCCTCGCATTCGGCGTGGTCGAGGCGGCGGTGCAGCTCGGGCTGAAGGTTCCGGACCGGTTGCGGGTTGCGGGGTTCGACGACATCGACATGGCGGCTTCCCCGTTCTACGACCTGACCAGCGTTCGGCAGCCGCCGGGTGAAATCGCGTCCTGGGTCGTCGAGCGGCTCCTGGAACGGCTGGAATCTCCCGGTCTCGCCGTCACCACGCAACGGCTTCCGGCGCGACTTGTTCCCCGGCGGACCGCACCTGCGCTGCCGGGATTTGGCGGGTTGTGCGTCAGCGATCCGGGGAACGGAGAATGATCGAGCTTTCCCGAATCGGAAAGAGCTTCGGTCAGGTCAGCGTGATCGACAGCGTCTCGCTGACGGTCCGCGCGGGAGAACTGGTCGTCCTCGCCGGACCGTCCGGTTCCGGGAAATCGGCGCTGCTGCGCATGATTGCCGGACTGGAAGACATATCGAGGGGCGAGTGCGTGATCGCCGGCAAGCGTGTCAACGACATGCCTGCCAAGGACCGCGGCATCGCGATGGTGTTCCAGAACTACGCGCTTTACCCGCACATGACGGTCTTCGACAACCTGGCCTTCGCCCTCAAGGTGCAGGGGAAGAGCCGACGCGAATTGCGGCGACGGTTCGCGGCGACCGTCCAGCTGACGGAATACCTGCGGCGAAAGCCCTCGCAGCTTTCCGGCGGCCAGAGGCAGCGGGTTGCGATGGTGCGCGACACCCGGCTGTTCCTGGTCGACGAACCCCTTTCCAGCCTTGACGCGAAACTGCGGGGGCAGATGCGAGTCGAAATCCGAAGCCTTCACGACGCGCTCGGCGCGACGTCCGTTTACGTCACCAATGACCAGACCGAAGCGATGACATTGGCGGACCGCATTGTCGTCCTGAACAAGGGGAGCGTCGAGCAGGTCGGGACGCCGCATGAGCTGTACGAGAATCCGCAGGCCCGCTTTGCCGCCGGATTTCTCGGCGCCCCGGAGATGAACTTCATTGAACAGGGCCTTCCGGGCCTGAATCCCGGCGAGGCGCTGGGGGTGCGTCCGGAGAACATTGCGCTGCGACCAGGCGACGGCACAGACCTGCGGCTCGACGTTGAACTGGAACACTTCGAGTATCCTGGAGCCTGCACCTTGTGCCACTGTCGGGGCCACGGCCTGAACATCGTCGTGCAGCTCGGTCCCGACCAGGGCCGGGCCTTTGTGCAAGGCCAGAACCTGAAACTCTATGTCGGTCGCGACAAGGCATTGAAGTTCTCGGGGAACCGCAGGAAAGAGGATGGCCTCGCTGCCTGAGCGACAACGGCGTTCCCCGGATCGCCCCCAACAAGTGGATCTTGCGCCGTGGCCTACTCGCTCTGGCTCATGTTTGAAGAAAGTGCCAGCGCGGACCTGCGCTCCGACATTTCTGCGCTTGCCAGGGAACTTGGAGGCACGGACTTTCCGCCGCATCTGACCCTGATCGGGGACATGGGACTGGGAATCGAGGAGGCGGAGGAGATTGCAGGCACGTTCAAGGGCCATGTTCCGGAGCAGCTCCAGTCAATCGGCCTCGGGACTTCCCCATCCTACTTCATGGCCGTGCACGTTGCTGTCCGACTGCCTGACCGCGTTGAAAGGATGCGGGAGAAACTGGCCCGGAAAATCCACGGGACGGGCGTTGCCGTGGATGCCCCCCACGTGAGCCTGGCGTACGGGACCTATCTGCCTGAGCAATTGCAGCATGCATCGGCAATGCTGGGAGAGAAATACGCGTCGCGGCTGCTGCCCGTGGGCAGGCTGTCCATCGTGCGGTCCGCCAAGAGCATCCCGATCGCTGACTGGAAACCGGTTCGCCATCTGGACCTGTGAGGCGCCGACTTCCGCCCCCGGAATTTCGGGTGTGCGCCCGCGTGCTCCGCAGGGCTGCGCGGCGCAGGGAATGCCCAGCGTGCATCCGGACTGCGACACGGGTTCCGCGCCTGCGGCGGCCTCGGCTCGGGAATGTCTCCCCGCCAGCGCGTTCCCGAAGATCCGGCAGGTCACGGACAGTTTCCGACGCCCGGCCGAATTCATGACATTCACCGCTTGACGACAGGACTGCGCGTCCATCGCCCGCGCCGCACTTTGACCGCTTGCTTACCGCCGGCCGACCTGACCCTGGAGCCCCGAATCCGTGCCATCGTCGCCGTCTTGCGACGGCTTCGCGGCATCGGGCGTGCCGGTGTAGCGCGACCCTTCCGGTCCGTATTCGGCGATCAGGTTCGCGATCATCTCGTCGTCCGTGCCCGCCAGCGCGGGCAGCGCGCCGCCCGGCTCGGGACTGACCCAGGAGTCCTCTCCCATCGGGACCGGCTCCCGGCTCGTCACGGCCCCGCCCTTGCCATCGAGCTGCAGCCTGCCGAGGCACGCCGCGGGCAGGCGAGGCAAAATCTCTCGAGCCTCGTCGATCGCGGCGCGCAGCCCTTGAGTCGGCTCGCCATCCGGCAGGTCAGCCTTGGTCAGGACGTGCGTTTCATGCATGTCCCTGGCGACCGCAACTGGGAGATTGCGGGACACCGCCTCGACAAGCGCAAGAGGCGCGCCAAGGGGCGATTTCCCAGTTGCTGCGCACGCCATTCGCCACAGCGGCATGACATGCCTGTCGAGCATCCAGAGATCGACGAAATCCCGCATGGCGACCCGGTCGGTCGCGGCCAGGACCTTGTTGGCCGCGAGGTCGGCCATGTGCAGCCTTCGGCCGAAGGCCTCGTCGGGGACCGGCGAAAAGTACTCCAGGGAGAGGCCAGCGGCCCGGTGCAGGACCGTCGTGCCGGTGTCCGGTCTCATGACACGGCACTCTCGGAACCCGGTGCGCGAATGCGTCTCCCGGACCGTGAACCCGGCGGCCTCGAGAGCCTGGATGTCGCGCCGCATGATCTCTCCGGGATCTCCTTCGGGAAGATGTCCCGGTCGTCGCTCAGGCGGGTCCCGTGCCGCTGGATCACCGCACCGCCGGCGAACGGGCTGGCCGTGGTCCGGTTGCGCCGGATGACGGCGAGGATCGCCTTCTGGAAATCGTCAAGGGGCAATGAACTCGTCCCACCCGGTCGTCTCGAGGATCTCGATCGCCAGCAGGGCCGCATTCAGGTCGCCATGTTCCTGCAGGCAGCGCGCGATTCCGCGCATGCCGCCGATGGTTGCGTGACCGGCGACGTTCCAAAGGCATCGGCCTCCGTAACGGTCGTAGGCCGCCTTGCGCAATTCCAGGAGGTCGGCGCCGATGTCGTCGTATTCGAGATCGATGCGGAAGCGGCGCGAGCGTCGTTCCGCCTCGCAATGGAACCGTTCGGGGATCGGAATCCTGCCAGTGTACGCACGGGGACGCATTGCCCCGCCCGCCTGCGAACCGCTCATGCCAACCGGCCCGGGACCAGCCTGGCCGGCATTCGCGCCTTGCGCACGGCCTCGACGTTCGCGGCGAATGTCATGCGCCGGACATATGCGCTGCCAATTCCTTCCGCAAGGTTTGGCACGCGCCGCGAAAGCTCCTCGATCCGCCCTGCGCAACGCCAGGACCCGCGACGCTTCGACCCTGCCACGTCGCGCAGCGCCGATCCGGCATTCTTGCCGAGGCGTCAAGCATTGGACGGCGACGGTGGCACGGAGGGATCCGGGAGTCAGAAAGGATCGAACCGGCCCCTTTCGGACCCCGGCTCTCGCGGCACTGCCACGCGTCAGGGACTGCATCCTCCTGGCGGGTCACGGGCTCGCGGGCGGCGGCCTCGCCATATGGAGGGCGAGCCGCCGCGTTCCAGCCTTGAATGCCAAGAATAGTCGCTTACGCTCGCAAGGGGCTGGCCTCCGGCCAGCCTGCAAACATCAGCAAGGGGAGAATCTACCCAGGCATCAATGCAGGGAGAGATAGTGCGCTTCGCGCGGATCGCCGCCGTCAAGTGTTGTAGGATTCCCCGTCAAGTACACAAGATTTTGCAAGCCTGCGCGAATGGCTCGACGGGCCCAGGGTCTTCGAGCATGTCCGCGACCTCGACGGGCCGCAGCGCATCGAGGACTTCTCCGCGTTCCTGCGCTCGCTCGGCTTCTCTGCCGACCTGGTGCCGGCCAAGGCCGTCCTGGGCATCCCGATGCGCCACCGAGGGGCGCATGTCGGCAACTTCTATCTCGTCGAGAAGGCGGGCAGCGGCGCGTTCACCGGCGAGGACGAGGAGACCCTGGCGACGCTCAACACCCAACTTGGCGCGACGATAGTTCCTGCAGAAACGTGAGCAAATACAGTCGCGATGTGATCCGGCGCGACAAAGAACGAGTTGCAGCGGCAACCGTCAATCGGCTTGAGGCGGAATTGAACCATGCCTTCGCCGCTCCGGAGCCGACGCAAAGATCTTTGGCGGCGGCAGAGGTGAACGCAAAGAACCAGGGTCGATCCAGGTCTGCCATCCGAATTCGGGAGGGGGAATCTCGTAGGATCACAGGGATTTGCAATTCCACCCATTGCCGCACCGCTTGGCGGCCGTTCGGAGCAGCCGTCAGTTTATCGAGAACAGCGTCGACCTGCAAAAAGGCCAGTGCACCTGATGCGCGGCGACGAGCAGGTTGCTTTGGCAACCCGCGATGAGCCGAACCGATTTGGACCACGTGCCGATGATTTCCAGGCTAAACAACGTGGTGGATGCAGGCCCGTTTCGATCGTCAAGCGATTTTGAACCGAGTGCTTGGGTCTGCCCCGGATGGCATTGAATTCCTCGATCCGGACTGTGTTGCTTCGAGATGACAGTTCATGCGTGTGCGCTCATCGCAACCGATCGCGGTAACGGGCACGTCGTCTCATGCATTGTCCCGCAGGTCTTGAATTGGACCAAGTAATGGTCCATTATTCCGCGCCGAGGAGTGCAATATGGAACTTGCGATCACCGATGCAAAGGCCCGTCTGACCGACCTCGTTCGCAGAGCGGAGGCTGGGGAAGAAGTGGTAATTACACGGCACGGTCACGCGGTCGCGCGGCTTGTGGCGTTGCGTGCGCGGTCAAGCGCCGAAGACCGAGCCAAAGCGATTTCCGCCGTTCGGGCGCGTGCTGCCGCCAAGGTCGTCGAAGGCCCATCTGCGGCACGGAGCCAGGACTTCCTGTATGATAACGAGGGTCTCCCACGATGATCGCCGTCGACACGTCCGCCCTGATGGCCCTTCTGTTGGCCGAGCCCCAAGCCGACCAGATCGCGGCGATCCTCAAGGCTGAAGACAATGTCGTGATCTCGGCCGGCACCCTCGCCGAGGCCCTTGTCGTGGCCGCAAGGCGCGGCGTTGCAGAGGAATTGACGCTGTTGATTGATGGGATAGGCATCCAGGTCGACAGTTTTGGAGTGGAAGGAGCATATGCTGTCGCCGAAGCTTATTCTGCCTGGGGCAAAGGCCAGCATCCTGCCGGCCTCAATTTCGGCGACTGCTTCGCCTACGTGACCGCAATGTCCAGCGGTGCTCCTTTGCTCTTCGTTGGCAACGACTTTTCGAAGACTGATGTTGCCGCCGCCATGTGAGCACTTGTGACGCCATTTCGATGCTAACTCCGTTTGCGTCAATTGGCGATTCAAACCACGCTTTTTCGGGATGTTCTCATTGAAGTAGCAATTGGAGAGCGTTGGCTGCCGGACCCGTCCGATCCACCACTCCGGCACAATGGACCGGAACTTCGTGCAGGGCGGTGTCGCGGTGCAGCTTGCACCCGCCGGTCGCAGCGCAAGGGGAAGCCTTGGACTATACGCCGTTCCACGCACAGACTCGATGCTGACGGCGCCCTGGATTTGTGATGGCTCCTTCGGGTGGCAGCCGTTCCTGCCAGAAAATTCTCCACCTCACTTGCCAGTGCGAATCCTTGCGGTAGCCTTGGAGAAACTCACGGGTTGCATGTCCAATCGTCGGTCGGGATCTGAGCAAGGCCTTGTCAAAAAAAATTCCACGCCCTGCGCAGGAACTGCGGCAACCGGACCTGTTCGAGGAACGGATGCCGGCACCGGGCACGATCGAGTGCCATCGTTCCGTGCCTGATGTCGAAGGGCTGGATGATCAGAAAATCACTGAACGGATTCCTTCGGCGAACATTTCTCAAGTTCAGGCTTTGTGCGATCAGGTGCTGGCGCGCGGCATCGGTGACGATGCCGTTCCTGCCCTCGAATCCCTTTGGAAGAAGTTCTTCGGATTCGGCGTCAAGGGACCGTTGCGTGAGCAACGCTGTGCCCTGGAGACGTTGGCGAAGGTCGGAACCCACTTGTCAAGGCAGGCGCTCACCAGGATCGTTGATGCTCCGGACTTGATTGACGCGTTGCTGCCGCTCGCGCTGGAATGCGCGGCGGAAGCAAATCTCGCGCTGCCTGGAAAGAGCGTCACGCGCTGGCTGGAGGACAATCGATCGGTAGTACGAGAATTCGCGTTCAAGCTTGCCAGGAACTGCACTCCACCAGTGCCGAAACACGAGCTTGAGAAAGGTCTCATGGACCCGGAAGGAACGGTCCGGCGAGCTTGCCTGACAACGATGGGACAATTTGGTCATGAACGCGCAAAACCGGGATTGCTGGAAGAACTTGAAAGAAACCCGACCAGCGAAATCGTCACCGCACTGGCAGGCATACTTGATGACGACATCATCACGCGACTCGGACGATGTGCCATGAAGCACGGACGCCTGAGAGAACAGATCGTCGAGGAACTCGAAAGCAGCGACGAAACCCGGGCGTTCAAGCTCGTCGAAAGGCTCAAGGGCCTGAAGTGAGCTGATCTGCATGCCATCGTCGCGCCTCCGTGCCTTGCAGGACTCGGGGCGGCGGCCATCAGCTGGAGAATGGAAGAAGGGCTGCATCTGTGCCGGCTGCGTTCAGGCTTTGAAACTGCCCGCCGAATCGAGTGTCCTGCGAACATGACCGCCACTCGATTCGTCTTCCTGTTCCAGATCGCCGGCATTCTTGCCATTGGCGGCACCGGCGGTTCGCTGGCCCTTTGGATCGGGCTGCCGATGCCATACCTTACGGGAAGCCTGGCCTTCGTCGCGGCATTCACGATTTTCCGAACCAGGAAGGGCGCGCGCGAAGTGCAGTTCCCGCAATTGCTGCGCATGATTTTCGTCGCAGCGATCGGTGCCATGATCGGTGCCACGTTCACGATGGATCTCGTGGCAGTCGTTCCATCGCTGGGCCTTTCCATGATCGCAGTGGTGCTGTTCGTCGTCATTGCGCTTGCCGTGAACTACGCGTTGTTCCGCAAGCTGGGTCGATATGACAGGACGACGGCCATCTTTGCTGCGATGCCCGGCGGGTTGGTCGAGGCCGTCGTGTTGGGCGAACAGGCTGGCGGCGACGTGCGGGTTCTCAGCGTTCAGCACTTTGCCCGGGTCGTCCTTGTCGTCATGATCGTGCCGTTGCTTTTCCTGCTCTGGACGGGCGAGACGGTTGGCAGCGCCGCCGGTCAGAGTTTCGAGCAGGACGCCTACAGGACTGCCGACATATTGCTGATTCTGGCGCTGGCAGCAGCGGGAATGGTTCTCGGTCCGAAACTTCGCCTGCCAGCCGCGCACATGGTCGGTCCACTTGTTCTCAGTGCGGCCGCCCATGTTTCGGGACTGGTCGACCTCAGCAGCCCGGCCTGGTTCCTGAACATGGCCCAGCTGGTTGTTGGATCCGGGCTGGGCGCGACGTTCGCCGGATCGACTGGACGCCAGCTGATCAGGGCATTCAGCCTGGGTGCAATCTCAACCGTTGTGATGCTTGCGCTCGGCATAGGCTTTGCCATGACTCTTGCCGAGTTCATGCTGGTGCCGGTCGACGCCTTGTTCATCAGTTTTGCGCCTGGCGGCGTGACGGAAATGGGCTTGATCGCGCTGAGCCTAGGCGTAAGCCCGGTCGTCGTGGCCTGCCACCATCTGTTCCGAATCTTCGTGACGGTCCTGGTGGCAGGGACAATCGCGAGAAATGCCCGCCGTCGGATATCTTCCGCCAAAGGAGGAAGTGGCGAGCCAACCGGTCGGTGACATTCGCGCAGGGATCGACCGGAACCGGCGAACCGTGACATGCATTGCACTTCGCTTGCACCACGAACCCATGCCCTCCACAGATCCTGCCTGTCAAAGTGAGCTTCTGGCTGAACTCCTGGCGGCTCTACGCCGTCCTCCAAGACCTGGTCGCTCCCGGAAACTGCCATGACGGTACAGTGTGGCTCCCGTGACATGCCAACTGCATTCCTGCCCAGGCAATGGCCCGCATCGAATGAAGCGCAGCAGCACAATGTTGCACGCGTTTCATCGATATATGGGTATCACGCTCCAGAGATTCACAACATATTGATTTTCTCTTGACCTTGTTCGTTCAATGTTCTAGATATCTCATATCGCAGCCCTGTGCGGGGGAATCGCCATGACCGTGCACCAGACCATCCGACCTGCGGAGCGACCGGATTATGCCAGTCTCCCTCCGCTCCGGCCTACCGATCGCCAGTTGCAATTTGCCGAGAAAATAGCGAACTCGGCCGGGATCGCGCTGCCTAAGGACGCGCGACTGGACCGCGCCGACCTGTCGCGCTGGATCGAGGCAAACCGGCATCGCATTGCGCGTTCGAAGCGCGTCGCGGACAATCTTCCGACCGCAAGGCAGATTGCATGGGCCGAGCGCATCGCCCGCAGTCGAAAGCGCAGCATTCCGGACGAGTACTACAAGAGTCGCGAATTGCTCGCGAAGTGGATTGACGCAAACAGCTGGTGACGGAAATGCCGCACGCCTGAGGAATGCGGCCCTGCCCTGACGGAACCTCGCCGTTTCGCCCGGTTCTTCGTCATAGCAAGCTTGACTCTGCGCTCCCTCTAACTTGAATTCCAGCGACGGTTGAGCGAGAACGAGCGCCCGTGGAAGCGTCGTCGGTTCGGACGGTGCGCAGCCGGGAGCCGAAACTGCCCGCAGATTACGTGGCCCGGGTCGCAATCCGCCGCAAGGCGGGTTCGGCGGCACCGGCAAACCATGCTTGGTCAAGGCGAAAGTGACAACGTGGACAGTGGACAATGATCGAATCGAAGAAGGCCGGCGCGACCGAGAAAGCTGCAGTCCCTCTGAGAGGCAACGCCCTCAACGGCTTGTCATCGGAGATCGAGAAGCCTCTCTGCGGGCGTGACAAATTGACACCAGGAATTGTCCATATTGGCGTCGGCAATTTTCACAGGGCACATTTGGCATGGTATGTTCACCGGCTGATGCAGCAGGGGCAGGCGTTGGATTTGGCGACTGACGGAGCAGGAGAGCGTCCGGGTGCGGCGCGAATTCGTCCACGCGCCTGGTTGGAGCAGCGAGATATCTACGGCACACTTGTCGAAGTACCCAGGTTGGTCGAAGCCCTTGAAGAGTGGCTGGGCGTGATCTTGTCGGAGGGTACGGCAACAGCGCTTGATCGTTGCGCGCGCGAACGGTCAGCGACTCCTGCCGGAAGCGGTATCCTGCGGGGTGGACAGATGATTGCGGGTACAATGATTGCGGGTACAGAAGCGCTTCGGACTCGACCGCCGAATTGAACCGCTATTGAAGAACAAGACGATCGACATGCCAAGAGACAGCCTCAGTTTTTCCGACACGGATGCCCTCCGAAAGGGGATTGCGCGACACCTTCGGACGTCCCTGGGAAAGGATCCCGAACATGCCACCTTCTACGACTGGCGAATGGCGCTGTCGTTGACGTTGCGCGACCTGGTTGTGGATCCCTGGTTTGCCTCGACCCGAGAAACCTACAAGGCCAAAGCCAAACGGGTCTACTATCTGTCAATGGAATTTCTGGTCGGCCGGTTGATCGAGGACGTGGCCGCAAACCTTCGCGTCGAAGCGGCGGCGCGCGAGGCGATGGAAGCGCTGGGTCAGGATTATTCCGCAGTCGTTGCGGACGAGCCGGACGCCGCGCTTGGGAACGGCGGCCTGGGACGGCTCGCGGCGTGTTTCATGGACAGCCTCGCATCGTTGGCGATTCCTGCCTACGGCTATGGCATCCGCTACGAACAGGGCCTGTTCGAGCAGCATTTCGACTACGGAGCGCAGGTCGAATCCGCCGAAACCTGGCTGGAGCAGCGCCATGCCTGGGAATTTGAGCGTCCGGAAGTGTCTTACCCGATCCAATTCGGCGGCAGAGTTTCGGAGAGTGACGGCAAGGCGATCTGGTGGCCGGAAGAGACCGTCACCGCCATGGCCTATGACACGCCAGTGGTTGGCTGGAGGGGCAAATGGGCCAACACCTTGCGGCTTTGGGCGGCAAAGCCCACGAAGCTCTTTGATCTCGAAAGCTTCAACCGCGGCGACTATTTGGCTGCTAACGCACCGGAAAGACTCGCGCGAACGATTTCGCGGATCCTCTATCCGGATGACACGACGGACCTGGGCAAGGAACTGCGACTCAAGCAGGAGTACTTCTTCACGTCCGCGTCGATCCAGGACATTCTTCGGCGATTGATCTCGGAAGGCCATTCTCTTGGCGGTCTTGGAGACCACGTGGCGATTCAGCTCAACGACACGCATCCCGCGATTGCGGGTCCAGAGCTCATTCGCCTGCTCGTCGATGAACATGGCATGGAGAAGCGCCGGGCGGTCGAGACGGCGCGCGCGTGCCTGGCGTTCACCAATCATACGCTCCTGCCTGAGGCGCTGGAGCGTTGGTCAGAAGACCTGTTCGCGCGGATTCTGCCGCGTCACCACGAGATAATCCGCTTCATTCAGGAAGATCACCGGCGCCGCAGTGGCAGCGAAGTTCGCGTCATCGAGAATGGCGAAGTGAAGATGGGTGAACTTGCCTTCATGATGGCGCATCGGGTGAATGGCGTGTCGGCACTTCACTCGGACTTGGTCAGACAGACGGTCTTCGCGGAACTGCACGACGCCTATCCCGAACGCATCATCAACCAGACCAACGGCATAACGCCGCGACGCTGGCTCTATTCCTGCAATGCGCCGTTGCGCGATCTGATTGATGAGACCATCGGAACCGGCTGGACGGATGATCTCCAGCGGCTGTCCGAACTGCGCGCAAGCGTGGAAGACGCAGGGTTTCGGGACCGGTTCCGCGCCGCCAAGAAGCAAAACAAGATGCGCTTCGCCAAGTGGCTGAAGGACCGCGACGGCGTGTCGATCGATCCCGACGCCATGTTCGATGTCCAGATCAAGCGAATTCACGAATACAAGCGCCAGCTCATGAACATACTGGAGACAATCGCGCTCTGGAACGAGATCAAGGATGCGCCCAACGGCGATTGGACGCCGCGCGTCAAGCTGTTCGGAGGAAAGGCGGCGCCCGGCTACGTCATGGCCAAGTCGATCATCCGTCTCATCAATGATGCGGCGGCCACGATCAATGGCGACAAGGCCACCCGGGATCTGCTGCAAGTCGCATATCCGGCAAATTACAACGTCTCGATGGCGGAGGTCCTGATCCCTGCTTCCGACCTGTCCGAGCAAATTTCGACGGCGGGCATGGAGGCATCAGGCACAGGCAACATGAAGCTGTCGCTGAACGGCAGCCCGACGATTGGCACGCTGGACGGAGCAAATGTCGAAATTCGCGAGCATGTGGGCGCCGAGAACTTCTTCCTGTTCGGTCTCGCGGCAGAGGAGGTCATGGAGCGCCGAAAGTCGGCGGGGTTTGCGCGCGAGGCAATAGAGGCCAGTCCACGCCTGAAGCGCGTGCTTGATCAGGTGGCTTCTGGCGTGTTCTCCGGGGGCGACACGGAGCGCTTCCAAGGCCTGCTGCAGAACCTGTTCGACCATGACTACTTTTTGGTGACCTGCGATTTCGATGGCTATTTCGAAACGCAGCGCAAGGTCGACGGCGCATACAAGGACACCGACAACTGGACCAGGATCGCCGCGCTGAACACTGCCGGCATGGGCTGGTTTTCGTCCGACCGGACAATACAGGGATACGCGAGAGACATCTGGGGTGCGTCCTCGCTGGCGTGAAGGGCAGCCGGATGACGTCCCCGAACAGGGCTTGATGACATGATGCCACTTGATGACGCCCGGAAGATCGCTGCGGGAACGCATGCGGATCCGTTTTCGGTGCTTGGCTTGCACTGCGTTGACGGCAATCAGACGATCCGCGTCTTCGTGCCCGGCGCGACCGAGATAGAAGTGCTTGACGCAAGCACCAGGCGACGGGTCGTTGCCCTCAGACAGGTGGTCGGCGCACCGGGTGTCTTCTCTGGACGGGCCGCCCGTCGAAAAGGGCCGTTCGCCTATCTCCTGCGCATCACCATGGGTGGCAAGGAGTGGATCGCCGAGGATCCGTACAGATTCGGGCCGGTGATTGGCGACCTGGACGAGCACCTGATTGGTGAGGGCGCGCATCTGGGTCTTTGGAAAGTGCTTGGTGCGCATGTGATGAAGCATGAAGGCGCAGACGGCACGCATTTTGCGGTCTGGGCGCCAAGTGCGATCCGCGCGTCGGTCGCGGGTGATTTCAACGGTTGGGACGGTCGGGTTCATGCAATGCGTCAGCGGGGCCAGACCGGTGTCTGGGAGATATTCCTGCCCGGTGTCGGAGAGGGCGAGGCCTACAAGTACGAATTGCTTGGACCGGACGGTCATCTCTTGCCGCAAAAGGCCGATCCGTTCGGGTTCGGCGCCGAACACCCGCCCGGGACCGCGTCCGTGGTACGATGCCTGGACGGTCACGCCTGGACAGACGAGGCGTGGATGTCGACGCGCGAGACACGGCAGCGCATCGACCAGCCGATCTCGATCTACGAGGTCCATCTGGGGTCGTGGCGGCGTGCTCCGGAAGACGGGCACCGGTCTCTGTCATATGTGGAACACGCGACGCAGCTCGTGGCCTATGCCAGAGACATGGGCTTCACGCATGTTGAGCTGATGCCGATTTCTGAGTTTCCGTTTGACGGTTCCTGGGGTTATCAGCCAATCGGCCTTTATTCGCCCACGATACGCTATGGGACGCCGGACGAATTCCGCCGCCTTGTCGAGGCCTGCCACGCTGCTGGGCTTGGTCTGATTCTGGACTGGGTTCCGGGCCATTTCCCGGAGGACAAGCACGGCCTGGGTCGGTTCGACGGGACGTCGCTTTACGAGCATGAGGATCGCCGCGAGGGCTTTCACCCTGACTGGAACACGCTCATCTACAATTTTGGCCGGCGTGAAGTGTCGAATTACCTTGTCGCCAATGCGCTCTACTGGCTGAAAGAACATCACGTGGATGGCCTGCGTGTCGATGCGGTGGCGTCGATGCTCTATCGTGACTACTCGCGGAAAGAGGGTGAGTGGATCCCGAACAAGCATGGCGGTCGCGAAAACCTGGAAGCAATTTCCTTTTTGCAGCGGACCAATGCCGTTGCCTACGGCGACGTGCCCGGAATCATGATGGTCGCCGAGGAAAGCACGGCTTTCCCGGGCGTCTGTGACCGGGTGGACCAGGGCGGGCTCGGATTCGGGTTCAAGTGGAACATGGGCTGGATGAATGACACGCTGGCATACATGGGCGAGGATCCGGTTCACCGAAAATACCACCATCACAAGATGACCTTCGGGATTGGCTATGCCTTCTCGGAGAATTTCATCTTGCCGATCAGCCATGACGAGGTGGTCCATGGCAAGGGATCGATGCTCGACAAGATGCCCGGCGACGGGCTCGACAAGTTTGCCAACCTGCGCGCTTACTATGGTTTCATGTGGGGTCACCCCGGGAAGAAACTGCTCTTCATGGGCTGCGAGTTCGCGCAGGGGCGGGAATGGAACCACGACACTGCGCTCGATTGGCATCTGATCGACAACGACCTGCATGGCGGCGTGCAGAACCTGGTTCGAGATCTGAACGGGCTCTACCGGCGCACGCCGAGTCTCTATCAGCTCGACTGCAAGCCTGGCGGGTTTCAGTGGGTTGAGGACGGCGCGGGCGATGAATCGGTCTTTGCCTGGGTCCGGCGCGGTGAGGAAGGAAGTGCCCCTGTGCTGGTCGTCTGCAATTTCACACCGGTGGAACGACAGGATCGGCGCATCGGCGTTCCGGAGCCGGGCTTCTGGGCCGAACGCTTGAATACCGATGCGGAAGTCTACGGGGGTGGAGGACGGGGCAACCAGGGTGGCGTCGACAGTGAAGTGATCGCGGCATCAGGGTGCGAGCACTCCTTGCACCTGACCCTGCCGCCGCTATCCACGCTGATTTTCGAACTAGATGGCGGTTTCTGAGGAGCCGTGTCCAATTCAGAGGGAGGGACGGGAATGGATCGAGAGGCTCACAAACTTGCTCAGCAGTCGATGGCATTCGTGCTCGCGGGCGGGCGAGGCAGCAGATTGTATGAATTGACTGACCGCCGGGCCAAGCCGGCCATGTTTTTCGCCGGCAAGAGCCGGATCATCGACTTCCCGCTTTCGAATGCCGTGAATTCCGGCATTCGGCGCATCGGTGTTGCCACCCAGTACAAGGCGCATTCGCTCATCCGGCACCTGCAGCGCGGCTGGAGCTTCTTTCGCGCCGAGCGGAACGAGTCGCTGGACATTCTCCCTGCTTCTCAACAGCTCAACGACGAAAACTGGTACAAGGGAACGGCGGATGCGGTGTCGCAGAACGCCGAAATCGTCCGCAGCTACGGACCGAAGTACATCGTGATCCTCGCAGGCGATCACATCTACAAGCAGGACTACGCGGTGATGATCGCGCATCACGTCGACAGCGGCGCGGACGTCACCGTCGGCTGCATCGAGGTGCCGCGCAAGGAGGCGACAGGCTTCGGAGTGATGAAGGTCGATACCGAAGACCGCATTCTTGAATTCGTTGAGAAGCCGAAGGATCCGCCCGCTATGCCCGGGCACCCGGACATGGCGCTGGCCAGCATGGGCATCTACGTGTTCGAGACCCGGTATCTGCTGAAGCTGTTTGACGAGGTGAGGGGCGATCCGGATTACGGCCACGACTTCGGCGGTGACCTGATCCCGAGGATCGTCAAGGAAGGCAAGGCGATTGCGCACCCCTTCAGTCGGTCCTGCATCCGGTCGTCGATGGAGGAGAAGGCCTACTGGCGCGACGTGGGAACCGTTGACGCGTTTTGGCAGGCCAATATCGACCTGACCGATTTCCAGCCGGAACTCGATCTTTACGACCAGTCCTGGCCGATCTGGACGTATTCCGAACTGACGCCCCCGGCGAAGTTCATTCACAACGAGGACGGCCGGCGCGGACATGCGATTTCCTCGATAGTCTCGGGCGGGTGCATCATTTCAGGCTCCAGCCTTGAACGCTGCCTGATGTTCACCGGGGTCAGGACGCATTCCTACTCGCAACTCGAGGGCGTGGTTGCGATGCCCTACGTCGAAATCAACCGAAATGCGCGGATCAGGAACACGGTGATCGATCGCGGTGCCGTCATTCCGAAAGGACTGGTCGTTGGCGAAGACGCCGAGCTGGACGCCAAGCGGTTCCGGCGCACAGAAGACGGAATCTGCCTGATCACGCAGCCAATGATCAACCGCCTGGAGAGCTGACGTGAACGTCTTGTTCGTCGCTTCTGAATGCGCGCCGTTCATCAAGACCGGCGGCCTCGCAGACGTGATCGGCGCGGTACCCAAGGCGCTCGCTGCGGCAGGGACGGACGTCAAGGTGCTCGTCCCGGCCTACCCTGCATTGCATGCACTTGCCGCCGGCGGCCGGTCGATCAGGCGCTTTGACGACCTGTTTGGCGGCAAGGCCGAGGTCAAGGCCGTCAATGCTGAAGGACTTGAGATCCTGTTGCTTTTGGCACCGCATCTCTATGACCGGGATGGCAACATCTATCTGGGGCCAGACGGACAGGACTGGTCTGACAATCACCTGCGGTTCGCCGCACTTGGCTGCGCCGGGGCGGAACTGGCCATGGACGGTGCCGATGGATGGGCGCCCGACGTCGTGAATGTTCATGATTGGCAAGCCGGATTGCTGCCTGCGTATCTTTCGCAATCCGGTCGGAACGCGCCGCCTGTGGTCATGACCATCCACAACATCGCATTCCAGGGTCTGTTCGACGCGTCCGAGCTGGCGAACTTGAAGCTGAAAGGCGAGATGTTCGCGGCGGGCGGGGTCGAGTACTACGGCAGAATCAGTTTCCTCAAGGCAGGTTTGGCATTGTCTGACAAGATCACCACGGTTAGCCCGAGCTATGCATGCGAGTTGCTCACGCCGGAATTCGGGATGGGTCTCGACGGTCTTCTTCGAGAGCGCCGAAACGATCTGAGCGGCATTCTGAACGGCATCGATCTCGAGACGTGGAACCCGGAATCAGATCCTCATCTTGTTGAAAACTACTCCGCAAGATCACTCAGGCGCAAAGCCGCAAACAAGCGCGAAGTCGAAGCGCGGTTTGGACTGCAGCGGCAAGACGGACCTCTCTTTTGCGTCGTGAGCCGGCTGACGTCGCAAAAGGGCCTGGACATGCTGCTGGAGTGTTTGCCGAGCCTGGTGGCCGAGGGCGCAGGCCTTGCCTTGCTGGGATCAGGTGACAGCGCGCTGGAACGGCAATTCGCGGATGCATCCAGCCGACACCCCGAGCAGGTCGGCGTGATCATCGGATATGACGAGCCCTTGTCGCACCTCCTGCAAGGGGGATGCGATGCCATTCTCGTCCCCTCTCGTTTCGAACCTTGCGGCCTGACCCAGCTCTACGGGCTGCGCTACGGCACGCTGCCGGTCGTCGCGAGGACGGGCGGTCTGGCTGACACGGTCATTGACGCGAACGAGGCGGCGCTCGCCGCGGAGTGCGCGACCGGGTTTCAGTTCGCCCCGATCAACGCCACGATGCTTGAACAGGCAATCGCGCGGGCGTGCGCGACTTTTCGGCAGCCAAGGATCTGGTCGGCCATGATGCGCCGGGCCATGCGCCATCCGGTTGGGTGGGACGCCTCGGCTGCTGCCTACGCAGCGATCTACCGGAGCCTGGCTGCGGACAGAGCCAAGGATTGACTCCAAGATGACTCCGTTCCCCGTATCAGCTGGAAACCATCAGCGCCTTGGCGCGAACCATGACGGCAGCGGTGTCAACTTTGCCGTCTTTTCCGAGCACGCCACGAAGATCGAGCTTTGTCTCTTTTCGCCAGACGGCAAAACGGAAACGAACCGCCTTGCTCTGCCGGAACGCACAGGGTCGATATGGCACGGCTATGTCGAAGGCCTGCAGGTCGGGTGCCTTTACGGCTATCGCGCACATGGCAGCTACGCCCCGGAATCCGGGCACCGCTTCAATCCGAACAAGCTGCTCAGCGATCCGTACACACGCGCGTATTTCGGGCAGTGGGAAAACCATCCCCGCACATACGGCTACGACATGGGATCGTCAGGCGGAGACCTGTCGTTCGACCGTTCCGACAGCGCGCCCCATGTGCCCAAGTCCGTTGTCTCGGATCCCGAACTGTTCATGGACTTGACGCAGGGCAGACATCGGCAGTGCCGCAACGACTTGATTTACGAAGCCCATGTAAGGGGCCTGACCCAACGGCATCCGCTGGTGCCGGAAGACCTGCGCGGCACTTATGAGGGCCTGGCCACCGACCCGATTCTTGAGCATTTGCAGAAGCTGGGCGCAAAGGCGATCGAATTGATGCCCGTGCACGCGTTTGTCGACGATTCCTTTCTCCTCGAGCGTGGCCTGAAGAACTACTGGGGCTACAACTCCATCGGGTTCTTCGTGGCCGAGCCTCGGTATTTCGGTCCCGGCGGCCTCATGGGCTTTCGGCACATGGTCGACCGGTTCCACGAAGCCGGCATCGAGGTCATTCTGGACGTTGTCTACAATCACACCGCCGAGGGTGACCATCGCGGACCGACACTGTCCTTTCGCGGCCTGGACAATGCCTCCTACTACAAGCTGCTTGCCGGACAGCCGCGCTACTACGTCAATGACACAGGCTGCGGCAACACGTTGAACGTCTCGCATCCGTTCGTGCTGCGCATGGTGCTCGACAGTCTGCGGTTCTGGGTCGAATGCATGGGCGTGGACGGATTCCGCTTTGACCTCGCCACGACCCTCGGGCGCGAAGATCACGGGTTCGATCCGCAGGGCGGCTTCTTCGACGCATTGCGGCAAGACCCCGTCCTGTCGCAGGTGCGCATGATTGCAGAACCCTGGGACGTGGGCCCCGGCGGCTATCAGCTGGGTGGTTTCCCGGCCGAATTCTCGGAATGGAATGACAGCTATCGCGACACGGTGCGGCGCTATTGGCGCGGCGATGATCACAGCGCCCAGGAACTCGGCAGCAGGCTGCTGGGATCGGCCGACAAGTTCGGACAGCCAGGACGGAGCAGCAGGTCTTCGATCAATTTCGTCGCCGCGCATGACGGTTTCACGCTGGCCGATACGACGCGTTACGCCGGCAGGCAGAACGCGGCCAATCTCGCCAACAACCAGGACGGCCATCACGCCAACTTCAGCGACAATTTCGGCGTCGAGGGCGAATCCGACGATGCGGACATTCAGGCACGGCGCCGCCGGCGCATCCGCAACATGCTTGCAACACTGTTCCTGTCGCAGGGAACGCCGATGCTTCTGGCCGGCGACGAGTTCGGGAACTCGCAGAACGGAAACAACAACGCCTATTGCCAGGACAACGAGATCGGCTGGGTTGACTGGGAACGGGCCGATGCCGACCTCCTGGAGTTTGTCGAGGCGCTGTCGACATTCCGGCGTGCGCATCCATCCCTGCGTCAAGCGCGCTTTCTGCATGGTGCCTTGCGTGAAGGCGACGGCCTGCCGGACGTGGCGTGGACCGACTTCACGGGTGGCTCGCTTCACTGGCGTGATCCCGGCCTGTCGAACTTCTGCCTGACCATCAGGTGTTCAGCCGAGGCCAGTTGGTCTGCCTTCGGCAACGACTGCGTGTTTGTCGCATTCAATCGATCCGGCGAGGCAATGGAAGTGACATTGCCGATCGCGAATCCCGGATGGCACTGGGTGCGGGGTATCGACACCAGCCTGTCCGCGCAGGATGCTAACGGCAAGGTCGAAGCCGCAACCGCACCGGTCGCCGCATGTTCCGTCGTGGCCTTTGCATGCAATCCGGATGGTGTCGAAGCATGAGAGAAGATGCCGCACTCGCCCAGCTCTCAAGGGCGCATGGCGTCCTTGGGAGCTGTCGCGACATGCAAGGACGGGAGCGAACCGCATCCCCGGACACCTTTCCGGCACTGATTGCGGCAATCTCGGTTTCGGCAAAAAGCGCCAGGCTTGTTCGCGAAAGTTCCGATGCCCGACGGGCGGAAAGCAAGGCGCGGCAGTTTCCCGTGGAAGTGATCATGGAAAGCCGCAGGGAGATGACACATGACAGTTAGTACCGTTGCGACCCAACCGTTTGAGGATCAAGAGCCAGGGACGTCGGGGCTGCGAAAGAAGACGCGCGCTTTCATGCAGCCAAACTACCTGGAGAACTTCGTGCAGGCCATTTTCAACGCGACCGGAGGCGGTGCCGGCAAGACGTTCGTGATTGGCGGAGATGGCCGGTACTTCAATGCCGAAGCGATCCAGAAGATCATCAAGATCGCGGCGGCAAACGGGGCGGCAAGGGTCATTGTTGGCAAGGACGGCATTCTCTCTACGCCAGCCGCGTCTCACCTGATCCGCAAGAACAAGACCGATGGCGGCTTCATCCTGTCCGCCAGCCACAACCCCGGGGGCATCGACGAGGACTTTGGCGTCAAGTTCAATGCATCGAACGGGGGACCCGCACCAGAGGGCCTCACTTCCAGGATGTTTGATGCGACCAAGGTGATCGAAAGCTACGCAATCGCTGAATTCGAGGATGTCGACCTGGGACATGTCGGGACGGCAGGCCGTGGTGATCTCGTCATCGAGACCGTTGACCCGGTCAAGGACTACCTCGCCCTGATGGAGCAGCTCTTTGACTTCGACGCGATTCATGCACTCTTTGCCGGCGGATTCACCATGTGCTTCGACGCCATGCATGCCGTTACAGGACCCTATGCACATGCCATACTGGAAGGCCGGCTTGGAGCGCCCAAGGGAACCGTGATCAACGGCGTCCCCAGGGTCGATTTCGGGAGAGGACATCCCGATCCCAATCCGATCTGGGCAAAGCCCCTTGTTGACCTGATGATGTCGGACAGTGCGCCGGATCTTGGGGCGGCCTCGGACGGCGATGGTGACCGGAACATGATCGTCGGACGCGGGGCATACGTGACGCCTTCCGACAGCCTCGCGGTTCTTGCCGCAAACGCCCATCTTGCACCGGCCTATTCCGGTGGCCTGACAGGCATCGCGCGATCGATGCCGACCAGCGGGGCCAGTGACCGTGTCGCGGACAGGCTCGGGATAGGGGCGTATGAAACACCCACGGGATGGAAGTTCTTCGGCAATCTTCTTGACGCGGGAAAGGTCACCATCTGCGGCGAAGAGAGTGCGGGAACCGGGTCAAGTCACGTAAGGGAGAAGGACGGGCTTTGGGCCGTGCTGCTCTGGTTGAACATCCTTGCGAAACGCGACTCCTCAGTTGCCGAAATCCTGAAGGAACATTGGCGTGCGTATGGTCGTGACTACTATTCGCGTCACGATTTCGAAGCCGTGGAACCCGACAGGGCCAGCGCGCTTGTCGACGAACTGACCCGCAGTCTTGCTGATCTGCCGGGCCGGGAGTTTGCCGGACTGAGGGTCAGGGCTGCGGACCAGTTCTCCTACAGGGATCCGGTGGACGGATCGGTCAGCAGCAATCAAGGCATCCGCATTTTCTTCGAGGGCGGCGGCCGCGCCGTGTTCCGCCTGTCGGGAACCGGGACTCAAGGAGCGACACTGCGCGTTTACCTTGAGCAATTCGAACCAGCTGACGGAGACCACGAGCAAGACACGCAGGAAGCGCTGAAAGCAATTCGGAACGCGGCTCATGAGGTCTGCAGTCTTGAGGCACATCTGGGTCGAACCGAACCGGATGTGCGTACGTGAAGACATGTGTCCGGGGGTGAGGTCATGTCGGGCCTGCTGGCCAAGCCGAGAAAGAAGCGGCACGCGGCGACGGATTGAGGGTCTTGCAGGAGGTGTTTGCGCGGGTTTCGCATCACCGGAGACCGGCGCACGATGCTCAGACGTGGCAAATGTCGAGTTCTGCGGATCCGACCTGGTTTCTGCAATGGCAACCCTGGTCTTGGCCTCTTGAGATGCGTGCCTCGGTGCCACCTTGTTTCAATTGAAAATGACACGCTTGCCCTTGCTGCATTCCCCTTTGCTTGTGCAGAACCACCGCACAAGCTTGACTCTCCAGTCCGTCCAATTTGAATTCCAGCGACGGTTGAGCGAGAATGAGAGCCCGTGGAAGCGCCATCGGTTCGGGAGATGCGAAGCCAGCGTCGGACTTGCACGCAGGTCGTGCGACCCGGGTCGCTGGATGCAATGATGCCGGGTGACGTGGACAACCGACACGCTGGCCAGTGCCTGGCAGGTCGCCCGAGGAGGGGCATCGGACTTGGAATCACTGCAGCTCCTTGTAAGTGGCCTCGCGAATGGCTGCGTCTATGGATTGATCGCGCTGGGGTTCGTGCTGATTTACAAGGCGACCGAGGCACTGAACTTTGCCCAAGGCGACATGATGATGCTTGGAGCGTTCGTCACGCTGGGGCTGACCAACGATCATTACTGGGCGTTGCCGTTCTGGGTCTCTGTCCCCATCGCCCTCCTCCTGATGGGAGCCTTTGGCTATGTCCTTGAGATCACGCTGCTCAGGCGGATGTCCGGCCAAAGCCAGATTGCCGTGGTGGTCCTGACGGTCGCGCTCGGCTTCATCATCCGCTTCCTTGCCGGGGCGATCTGGGGCCACGAGCCGCAAAGCCTCGAAAGCCCGATTGCGGGCGTCAATGTCAGATTTGCCGGTCTCGTTCTGGGGCTCGACGAGGTGGCGGTGATCCTTGTGACCATCGTTCTGACCGGCCTCCTCTACCTTGGCTTTGCGCGCACGAGGCTTGGCCTGGCAATGCAGGCAGCCAGCCAGAATCAGCTTGCAGCCTATTACATGGGCATCCCGGTCAAGCGCGTGAGTGCGCTGATCTGGTGCCTGTCAGGGGTAGTCGCGACGGCGGCGGGAATCCTTCTTGCCTCGAAGGGATCCATCGATCCCAATTCCGGGCTCCTGGGCATCAAGGCCTTTGCGGCGGCGGTGATTGGTGGTTTGGGCTCGCTTCCCGGCGCGCTTCTTGGCGGCCTTGTCATCGGCGTGATCGAGCCTTTCGCTGCCCGCTATGTCGCCGCCGGGTTCAGCCAGGTCGTGCCCTATGCCGTGCTGCTGCTGGTCCTGATCATCCGGCCATCAGGCATTCTGTCCCAGATCCGGGAAAAGAAGGTCTAGCCCGTGCGGATCGTGTTCAAGACCAGTTACGACGCCGATCTCGGCCTCTTTGTCCATCGATACCAGGCATTCTGGTACTTCCTGCTCCTGGCTGTCGCCGTCGGCTTGCCATTCGCGATGAATGACTTCTGGATTGGGGAATTCGCCCTGATGCTGATCTGGGCAATCGCCGGCATGGGCCTGATGCTTCTCGTCGGCCATGCCGGGCAGCCAAGCCTGGGACACGCGGCCTTCATGGCAGTGGGCGCCTACACGAATGTCATGCTTCAGACGTCGCTTGGCTGGCCGTTTGTCGTGTCGTTTCCGCTGTCTGGCTGCGCCGCGGCATTGGCCGGGGCTCTCTTGGCGCTGCCGACCGCGAGACTGCACGGGATCTATCTCGCCATTGCCACGCTTGCGGTATCGGTTCTCGCCGAAGACGGGATTGTCATGCTTGCGCCCTGGACCGGTGGCGTGTCGGGCATTTTCGCGCCTGACATCAAGATCTTCGGAATGTCCTTCAACCGGTACGTGAATGCTCCGGGCTTCTACTGGCTGACGCTTGGGGTCGCCGTCCTGGTGGTTCTCGGGTACAGGAACATCCTGCGCTCGCCGCTCGGACGATCCCTTGTTGCGGTGCGCGACAGCGAGATTTCGGCCCAGGCGGTCGGCGTCAACCTGGCCCGGACCAAGGCGGTTTCGTTTGCGCTGTCCTGCGGCGTCACCGGGCTGGCCGGTGCCCTGATGGGCCACTTTGCCGGCGTCTTCAATCACGAGACTTTCACCATCTTCCTGTCCATCACGCTCTTGATGATGATCGTCATCGGCGGCCTCGGCTCGATTCACGGAGCGTTCCTTGGCGCGATTGTCATCACTTTCCTCCCGCTGGCGATTTCCTTTGTCCGGGAGTTTCTGAACGAGAGGTTCGGCACTGCGTCGGTCATGCCTCCCGGGATCGAGACCGCAGCATTCGGCGCGATCCTGATTGCCTTCATTCTCCTTGAGCCCATGGGAATCTACGGGCGCTGGATCAAGATACGCACCTATTTCGAGCTATTTCCCTTCTGCCGACGTGACATGTTCCGGCGGCAAAGGGGTTATCTCAGGACGGAGCGGATACGGTGAGCCTGCTGGAACTCGAAGATGTCACGATCAGCTTCGGGGGCCTGACCGCCGTCGAAAGCGCATCCTTCGCCGTCAATCCCGGCGAGGTCTTTGCTCTTGTCGGCCCCAACGGCGCCGGCAAGTCGACGATCTTCAACCTGGTTTCACGCTACTGCACTCCGAGCGGGGGCGACATTCGCTTCGAAGGCAAGTCGATACTCGGGTGCGCCCCGCATGACATCCCCCGCCTTGGCATCGCGAGGACGTTTCAGAACATCGAGCTCTTCGAACATGCGACAGTCCTTCAGAACCTGCTGATCGGTCGGCATACGCACCGGCAGTCGAATGCGATTTCCGAGATCCTTCACCTTCCAGGAGTGCGTTCAGAGGAACGCCGCCACCGGCTTGCGGCGGAAATGGTCATCGACTTTCTTGATCTGCAGCCTTACCGCGAAAGCCTGATCATGGGCCTGCCGTACGGCGTGCGCAAGATCGTCGAACTGGGCCGGGCGCTTGCCGTGGAACCGATGCTGCTGCTGCTTGACGAGCCGGCGTCAGGACTGTCCGCCGAGGAGACCGACGAAGTCGCCTTCTGGATCGAGGACATCAGGCAGGTCATGGGCATCACGGTGCTGATGGTCGAACACGACATGGGTCTCGTGAGCTCGGTGTCCGACCGCGTTTTGGCGCTTGCCGACGGCAAGACGCTCGCAATTGGCACGCCGCAGGAGGTTCAGACGAACCCGGCCGTGATCGAGGCCTATATCGGCTTGGGCGACGACGGGGCGAACGAATGACGGCAAGACTGGAACCGCCGCCCCGAATGCGGGCCATCGACAGAGCCTGTGTCGCTCCAAGACGTGGCATGGAGTCCGGGATCTGCAACGAGGTTCCTTCCTGTCAAGTCACGGGAGGAGAGAGAGCTTGAGCCGCGGAGATGCAGTGCCCATGCTTTCGGTCAGCAACATCGAAAGCTACTACGGTCCGATCATCGCGATCCGGGGCATCAGTCTCGAAGTGCCCCGGCAGCGGATCGTTGCCGTCCTCGGAGCCAACGGCGCGGGCAAGACCACGCTGCTGAAGACCATCTCGGGCATCATGGAGCCGGAGAAGGGAGCCGTGATGCTTGAAGGACAGGAAATAGGCGGGGACGAGCCGGCCGCCATTGTGCGCAAGGGCGTCGCTCACGTGCCTGAAGGCCGCGAGATTTTCCCGCTCCTGTCCGTCAGGGACAATCTGAGGCTAGGTGCCTACACCCGCCCGGTTGCGGACGGCATCGCCGAGGATTTGGAGATGATCTTCGGGTATTTCCCGATCCTCAAGGAGCGGGCGCGGCAGATGGCCGGGACCCTGTCCGGCGGGCAGCAGCAGATGCTGGCAATTGCCCGGGGGATGATGGCGCGGCCAAGGATCATGCTTCTGGACGAACCCTCGCTTGGCCTCAGCCCGCTGGCGGTCAAGGAGATCTTCTCCGTCATCCGCCGCCTGAATGTCGAGCAGGGTGTCACGATGATGCTTGTCGAGCAGAATGCCCGCGCAGCACTTGAACTGGCGGACTATGGCTACGTGCTCGAACTGGGCCGGGTCGTGATGGAAGGCAGTTCCAGTCGCCTTCTTTCCTCGCCGGACATCCAGGAGTTCTATTTGGGGGTGAAGGCAGGCGGCCAGCGTGGCCAGCGGCGCTGGAAACGTCGCAAGACCTGGCGCTAGGAGACTCTGTATGAGTGGAGACAAGGCGATTCCGAGGCAGCGCGCCGCGGACGGCATTTCGATCAATGCCGACCTGTCGACCGGCCCCTATATCGTCGACGGGTGCGATACGCTGGTGAAGCTCTGGGCCCGACGCTGCAGGGATCTCGAAGGCCGAACGGCGCATCGCGAGAAGGACTACGGCATCTGGCAGTCGCATTCGTGGGCCGATTTCCGAGAGCGTGCGATGTGGATCGGCATGGGGCTCAGAAAGCTCGGGCTCAAGCGCGGCGAAAGCGTCTCGATCCTGGCGGAGGATTCCAAGGAGTGGATCTACGCCGATCTTGGCGTCCAGGCGGTGGGCGGAATTCCATCCGGCGTCTATAGTACGGACAGTGCCCGGCAGCTCGCCTACCTTGTCAATGACAGCGACAGCCGGTTCCTGTTCGTTGGGGATGACGAGCAGCTCGACAAGTGGCTGGCCATGCGCGACGACATGCCGGGACTGGCCAGGGTCATCATCTTCCGCTCTGACGGCCTGAGCGATTTTGCCGACGACAGAGTGATGTTCCTTGAAGATCTCTATGACGCCGGGCGAGCGGAGGCGGAACTGAACCCCGGCGTCTTCGAAGGCGAGATCGAACGCTCCAGGCCCGAGGACGTCGCGCTCCTGGTCTATACCTCGGGCACGACCGGCAACCCAAAAGGGGCGATGCTGACGCATTCCAACATCATGTACTCGATCTCGACAGCTCCCGACACGCTGTTGATGTCGCCTGACGACGAACATGTTTGCTTTCTGCCGCTCTGCCATGTGCTTGAGCGGACAGTCTCGGTCCTCCATCCCATCGCGATTGGCTCGACCGTGAATTTCGCCGAGAGTCCGGAGACCGTCTTCGACAACATTCGAGAAGTTTCGCCTACCGTTTTCGTCGCCGTGCCGCGGGTGTGGGAAAAGATGCACTCGCGAATCTCCAACATGGACGCGGACGCCACGCGGCTGGGGCGATGGGCATATCGTCGGGCTCTCAGCGCCGGAATGGCCAGGGCGGATGCAGAAATTTCAGGCAGGCCGACTCCCTTCGGCGTGATGATGCGATACCTCTTCTGGGATTTCGTGCTCCTGAAGAACTTGCGCCGGATGCTGGGAATGGATCGGCTGCGCCGCGGCAACACCGGCGCGGCATCGATTTCCCCGGACCTGTTGAGGTGGTTCCAGGCCATCGGCGTGCGCATCTTTGAAGGATACGGGATGACGGAAAGCGCCGGCATCATGACGCTGAACACCGCTGCCGCAGGGAGGCTCGGCACCGTGGGGCGAAACGTGCCCGGCAGCGAGATCAGGATCGGAAAGGACGGCGAGATCCAGTTCAAGGCCGCCAGCTGCTTCAAGGGCTACTGGCGCGACAACGAGAAGTCCGCCGTCGCGTTCACGGCCGATGGCTGGCTGCGAACCGGAGACACGGGCGCAATCGACGCGGACGGATACCTGACCGTTACCGGAAGGATCAAGGACATCATCATCACGTCGGGTGGCAAGAACATTGCGCCAGCGAAGATCGAGGATCGCCTGAAGGCCTCGCCATACGTCTCGGACGCGATCGTGATCGGGGACGGACGGAAGTTCCTGACCTGCCTGATCATGATTGACCAGGAAACGGTCGAGAAGTTTGCGCAGGACAATCGCCTGCCGTTTTCCGACTTTGCGTCGCTGACGCAGGTTCGAGAGGTGCGCGATCTCATCGGGGGCGTGGTGGACGCCGTGAACAACGATTTCGCGCGGGTTGAGCGGATCAAGGATTTCCGGTTGATCGACGTCCTGCTGACTGCCGAAGACGAGGAACTGACCGCGACCATGAAGCTCAGACGAAATTTCGTCGAAAAGAATCATGGCGCGCTTGTCGACGAGATGTATGCTTGATGCTGAACGACCAGATAGGATGCCTGAAGCCATGAAGAACCTGTTCAAGAACGCATTCGTCGTGTCCCTGTTGATGTGCGGTGCGGCAACGGCGCAAACCCAGGGCGTGTCGGACGAAGAGGTGCTGATCGGCAGCAACTCTGACCTGTCTGGCCCATTCGCGGGATTTGGCGCGCCTGCGGTTCGGGCCGCCAATCTCCATTTCGATGAAATCAATGCCTCGGGCGGTGTGCATGGCCGCAAGATTCGCTTGATCGTGGAGGACCATGGCTACCAGCTGCCGAGGGCCATGACCGGGTTCAACAAGCTGCTGAACTCCGACAGGGTCTTCGCGATGTTCCTGACGACGGGAACGCCGATGAATGTCGCCTTGTTTCCGCTGCTGGAAGGGCGTGGCGTTCCCAACATCGCCCCTCTTTCGGTGGGGCGCCAGTTGCTTGATCCGCCGGCGCCGTACAAGTACGCGAGCGTCTCGTCCTACTACGACCAGATCCGGGCTGGTGTGAGCTACCTGGTGAAGAACGAAGGCGCGACGAACATTTGCGCCATGTACATTCCATCCGACTTCGGTCAGGAGATCGCCGAAGGCGCCAAGGACATCTCATCGGAACTGGGGCTGAATTTCGCGTCAGAGACGACTCACAGGCCGGACGAGCAGGACTTCGTCGGCTCCCTGACCAAGCTGAGGGCTGACGGCTGCGACACCATCGCCATCGCGCTCGGGCTGCGCCAAGTCATCACGGCAGTGGCGACGGCCAAGAAGATCGGCTGGACTGACGTGAACTTCATGGGTTCATCAGCCTCCTTTCATACCGCGGTGGCAAGGGTTCCCGGGGGCGTGACGGAAGGCATGTACGCATCTGCCGGATGGTCGGACATCGTTGCGCGCATGGACAACCCGACCCTGGCAAAGTGGGTCGCGAACTATCAGGAAGCCACCGGCGAAGTCCCGCCCACTGGCGCGCTTCTCGGGCGCTCCGCTGCGGAGCTGCTGGTGCGTGCGCTCGATGCTGCCGGCCCAGACCTGACGCACGAGTCCTTTCAAGCCGCGGTGGAGAGCCTCGAGTATGCTGATGCGTTCCTGGGCGTGGACATCGACTACGGTCCTGGCGACCATCAGGGTGCTGACGTGATCGTCATTTCCAAGATCGTAGAGGGCAACTGGATAGAGGTCGCACGCCAGTGATGGATGGGTGTCGGGCAGCGCATTTCCAGATGGTCGGTTGTCGAATGATACCTGTGCATGCGGGGCTGCGGCTCCCATGCACATTCCGGATGATGTCGACGGGGTGGCCGGCTGTGTGCATCCGGCAGGGAGTGCCGATTTGCGGCTCTGCCGCAGGGGAGTTGCATACGTTGCGGGACATGGGATGAAGGCGACCGGTGTATCTGCGGTGGCGTCCACCTAGACCACGCTTTGCGCATGTTCGCTCGCAGCGAGCAAAGTTGCGGGACTTTGGAGCAGCTACTGGCAATGCGCTCGCGTGTTGGTCGCCACGGCTAAACATAGTGCCCACGTGCCCGCATCAAGGCGTCTGCACGGTTCTGCGCGTTCATTAGAGCCGTGCCGACACTTGTCGCGCCCTGGAGCATGTCGTGCAGTTCAGTTCCTATGATTTCAATCAGTTCGGTGATCTCTGGAACGGGTGGCCGTGGCCAATACTGCAAGATCCCAGATCGTGCCATGCCATCGACAATCGAGATCAACGGCGACACACTGCGCACTTTCCGGTCCATGCTGACGCTGAAGCGAGGTGTCACAAGGCTGCCGTTTTCGATGTAGAGCTTGATGGTCTGAGGCGAGGTGAAGGACTGTAGTGCCTTCCAGGCCGCATCAATGCGATCAGGCGCTATGTTGGACGGGATTGCCAAGGCGTAGCCGCCTACCGGCGCGATTGGCTTGCCGCCCGGCCCGTATGGATGAGGCAGGAACTCGGTCACGCCAAAGGCAGGCGAATCCGAATTCAGCTCAAAGAGAGGTGCCAGAAGCGTAGCACAATACGCCATCGCGACTTCGCCGTCCGCATAGGCGCGGGCGCGTTCGTACCAGGACATCGACAGAATCGACACGGGTGAGTAGTCCAGCAGTTCGCTGAGGTATTCTGCCGTCGCAAAGGCCTCGTCGGATTGCAGCATTGGCCGGAGGTTCTCGCCTTGGGGCCATTCCGCATCGAAGTGATCACCGACTTGCGCCAGGTTCAGGAAAGGCCGCCCCATAGCTCCCATGACGAACATGAAGGTGTGCCCAAGGGGTGTCCCGCGTGCAGCATTCCACGCAATGCCTGACTGACCTTGCGGCCGGTTGTGCAAGGCGCGTGCAGTCTCAAGAGTGTCCGAGATCGTGAATGGCACACCGATTCCAGCGGCGTCGCAAAGGTCGCGCCTGACGCAAAGCAACTCGGGCGTCGTTTGGACCGGGAGCCCATACTGATCGCCGCCATACCGTGCGGAAGCGAGTGCGACCTTGTGAAAATCGCCGATGTCTACCTTGCTCTCGTCAATAAGATCGTTGATCGGAAGAAGGACGCTTTTTTCTGCAAGTTCACCGAACCACGGGAGGTCGCAGGCGATGATGTCGTAGCGAGACGTGTCTTGCACCGCGTTTGCCAGGATTTCCTGGCGCAACCGGTCAATTGACAGCGCCCGGCTGTTCATGCCGACACCGAACAGGCCCTCGAACTGTCGCTTGAGCACGTTCATCGCCATGAATGTTGGGTCGGCATGGACAAGAACGCGAAGGTCGCTCTGCAGATCCAGCTTCGATTGCAGCGGAGTCGGCGGCGGGATCGTCAGGTTGTCGCCATAGGAAGAACCGAAGAAATAGTCGCCGATGCCGCCTTTCCCCGCCGTTCCAATGCCAAGGGTCGAGCTGATCGCACCGCGCACGCGGCGCGCGTATTCCTGCCATTCGGCAATCAGCTTGTCGGAAGGGTGCAGGGAAAAGCTCTTGCCGGTCGCTGTTCTTGGGCGCCGGATCAAGAGACCGCGTTTCTCGATAGAGTTGATTGCCCTGATCGCCGTGCCGTAACCCAAACCGCTTGCGTTCGCCAGCAAGCTTTTTGTGGTTAGCTTGCCCTGCAGATGATTGCGCAGGAGCGTGGTGATCATCCGGGTCTCATTGTAGCCGCGCTTGAGGCTCAGCACCTGATCTGCTTCGTCGCCGAGCGCGTCGATGAAATCCAGGAAAAGCGCGAATTCCTCTCCTGAGATTCCTTTGGCTCGCGGCACATCACCGCTTTCGAACGGGCCTTCCGGTCGGGCTCTTGATTGTCCTCGCTGAAGGTTCATGACTTCTCTCAGCGCCCCTGGCAGTTCCGGCACGATCTGACCCCTCCCCGGCATTGCTCGGGGTCAGATTATGTCCGATCTGGATATTCTTCCAGCTTTGCCGTGACTATCCGGATGGTCGTCGGAGTTCGGCAATCTTGTCGGCCAAGATACTTCGTCGTCGGTCAGCATCGTTGAGAAGCTGGCTTCGTCGTTGGCGTTCGTCGAAGACGCGGCTGCCGGTCTGGAACATGATGACGACCAGAAGGAGTATGCCAAGGTAGAGCTGGACCATGAATGAGGGCGTCACGTTGAATACCAGCCCGGTGTTCAGGAAATTCACCGTCAGCGTTCCGATTGCCGCACCGATGACTCCGCCCTTGCCGCCAAGAATTGACACGCCGCCAATGAAGGCAGCCACCGTTCCGGCCAGCAGTAGGTATTGAAGCCCGAGCGCCTGTGCCGTGCCCGAGCGCAAGCCGATGATAATGCCGCCCAGCCCAGCACAAAAGCCCGAGATAGCGAAAACGATGATCATCGGGCGCTGCAGCGAGATGCCTGATGCCAAGGCCTCCTTCCGGGCGCCGCCAATGGCATAGATTTCGCGGCCATAGCGCGTGTAGGTCATGAACAACCCGACGATAATGAACATCGCGATGACCAGGAGCGAAGCGGGCGAGAAGTAGACGAGCATCTTGGTAGAGATGAAGTCGGGAATGCGGAAATCGGTCAGCATGACCGTCTTCTCTTCAGCTGCAAAGAGCGCCACGCCACGCAGGAGCATCAACGTCCCCACTGTCAGAACGATGGCGCGGATCCTCAGATAGGCGATGAAATACCCCTGAATTGCGCCGATCGTGGTCGAGATCGCCAAGGCCAGAAGAAGTGCGTTGACGGCCCCCCAATCGTCGGTGAATCGCACCGTGATCACCGCTGCGAGCGCCGCGTTCGAGCCAATCGAAAGGTCGATTTCCCCGGCGATGATGCAAAGCGTCAATGCCAGCCCAACAAGACCAAGAACCGCGAAACGTTCCATGATCGCAAAGCCGGTCCGATGCGTGAAGAAAAGCGGCTCGGTGATCGCGAAGAAGGTGAATACGCCGACAGCCAGCAAAATGGCAAAGACCAGATCCGGGTTTTCGGTGACAAAGTGCTTGATGCGTTCCATGGGTTCCTCCTATTCCACGGCCCGGCTGCCGCGGCGGACTAAGGCAAAGACGATGATGGAAAAGACGATCATCAGGCCGACGGCAAGCACCCGCGCGCCCGAGTTGAAGCCATTCAAGACCATCATGTTGTCGATGCTTGAAATGAAGATCGCGCCGAGCGACGTGCGGAGCGTTGAACCGTAGCCGCCCATGATTGAGTTCCCGCCGACCATGACAATGGCGATGACCATGATCGTCATGTCTCCTGAAGATCCGAATTCGGACGAGAAGTAATTCACATGCGCAGATGAAACCTGGCCCGAGAACGCCACAGCGACGAATGCAGCGCAGACACTCGCGATGATGCAGCACTTGATCGCCATGCCGAAGTTCTCGTGCCCGGTCGCCCGTCCTGCCGCACGGTTGGCACCGACCAGGTAGACCTGTCGACCGAAGGTGGTGTAGCGCAGGGTCAACTCGGCTAAGATCGCGATGATGATGAAAGCCACGGTAATGTTCGGAATGTCCCCGATGAAGGACCCGGTCCCCAGCCATTCAGCCCCATGCGGGCGGCGGTAACTGACGACAAGGTTGTCCGACCACCAGGACCCGATCCCGAAGAACAGTCCCGCGGCACCAAGCGTAACAACGATCGGGTTGCCGCCAAGGCCGATCAGGGCGCCCTGCATTGCGCCCGTGATCGTCGCGATGATCATCGTGGCCGCAAAGGCGACGAGGAAGGTCGTCATCAAGGCCGAGGTAGTCGGATCGCCGTCGGCAGGGCCCCATTGATTCCAGTCCGCCCCCATGAGCGTGGCAAAGCAAATGATGGAAAGGGCCGCGATCTCCTTCATCGACAATAGGAAGAAGTTGCCGCTGAGGGTCACGAAAGTCAGTCCGATGGCCATGATGCCGACCAAAGCGGCGTCCCGGATTATCGTCTTGACATTGAACCATGTCAGGAAGTCGTCGGTAAGTGTTGCTCCGGCCACAAACACGAAGAGGAATAGCCCCACCATTATGATGACCAATGGCGAATAGTCCCTGCGAATGCGCTGGATGAAGTTGAGGTCGTCGCCCGACATTGCAGTTGCGTCGGTCATGTTGCTTTCTCCGACACGGCAATGCCCGCTTCGTGGAAGGGGTCGGTGATCTGTTCAAGGATGTTGGCCGAGGTCATCTCGTCCAGTTGCAGATCGCCGATCCGGACCCCGCGATAAAAACTGATGATCCGGTCCGGCAAGTTGGTGATTTCCTGTATGTCGGTCGAAGCCACGACGATGGCGGCCCCCTGGTCCGCAAGATCGCGGAGAATCTGGTAGATCTCGGCCCGTGCGCCAACGTCCACGCCGCGTGTGGGTTCGTTCACAAGGATCACCTTGGGCGAGATCGACAGCCACTTGCCAAGCGCAACCTTCTGCTGGTTTCCTCCTGAAAGGACTCCGGCCTCCTGCGGCAGGCGCTTAGGGTCCACGGTAAACTTGATGGCGTTCTCTGTCGTCGAAGCCCGTTCTTTCGCGCCGTTCAGAAGTCCGTTGCGCGAGATCGTTTCGATCGCCGGGGCCGACAGGTTCTCCATGATCGGGCGACCAAGGAACAGCCCGTCATGTTTTCGATCTTCGGAACAGAAGGCAATGCCGCGGCGGATGGCGTCCTTTGGACGCGAGGCCATGAATTCCTCGCCGTTGTAGTGCAACGTTCCGCCGCGCGATTTCGTGGATCCGGTCATGGCTCCGAGGATCTCGGAGGTGCCCGACCCAAGCTGCCCTGCAAGGCCCAGTATTTCCCCGGGATATACTTCGAAACTGATGGGTTCGAGGATGCCGTCCGGCCAGAGATCCCGCACTCTCAGGGTAGGGGTCTCGCGCGTGATCGGTTTGCGCGCCGGGTACATGTCACCAAGCTCGAAACCCAGCATGAGTTCAACGAGAGCGTTGACATCCATGTCCGTCGCCGCGCGGGGAGCCTGGCTTTCGCCGTCCCGCAGCACCGTAACCCGGTCGCAGATCTTGAATATCTCGTCCAATCGATGGCTCACGTAAATCACCGATTTTCCGCGATCCTTCAGGCGTTTCACCATGTCCAGGATTCGGATTGAATCTGTCTCGCCAAGTGCTGCCGTGGGCTCGTCAAGGATTAGCACCTGCGGGTTGTGCGCAATCAGCCGCGCAACCTCAACCAGATGCTGTTCACCGACGGAAAGTCGGTTCGTGACGCGCATCGGGTTGATGTGTCCAAGCCCGACCTCTTCCAGGAACGGCTTAGCCTTCTTCCCGAGCAAGCCTTTAGAGGCAATTTGCGGGACGCCGTCGCCTGCAAGAAAGATGTTTTCGGCGACGCTCATCGTCGGGATCAGGCTCAACTCCTGCTGGGCGATGGCGATACCGGCATGTTCGGCGGCAGTAGGGCTGCCGAAGTGGCGGACTTCACCGTCATAGAAGTACTCTCCGGTGAAACCTGTGTCGAACCCTCCGATGATCTTTACCAAAGTGGACTTTCCGGCACCGTTCTCGCCGACCAATCCCATGATTTCGCCACGTCCGATTTCAAAGGTCGCGCCTTTCAACGCCTGGATCGCACCATAGTCGCGGCTGATGTTTGTGAGCTGAAGAAGCAGTTGATCCGCCATGGCCACCTCCCTGATCCAGTCGGGACTCTCCTGTTCTTAGCGGAAAAAGGGCGCCCTGTCGCTAGGGCGCCCTTCCTGGTTTCTGGGCTTAGCCGCCCCAGGCGCCGGAGCACAGCTCGTCGATGCCGTAGAGCTTGCCGTCATATCCGCGAAGCGCAACAGTGTCGATGTTTGTCGCGGTCACCGCCGGGTTCGGCGTGAAGTTGATGTAGTTCGCCAACGCGCCGGTCTCGAGATACTCTTCGACCATCTTGATGGCGAGCTGCCCTTCGTGCAGCGGCGACTGAAGCGTGGTGCCGAACTGCTTGCCTTCCTCAATCAACTGCTTGTCGCCATTGCAGACAGTTCCGACTGCAATCACGTCTTCTCCCATGGTGTAGCCTGCTTCCTCAAGCGCCTTGATGCCGCCGGTGAGAATCGCATCGTCCATGCCGTAGACAAAGTGGATGCCTTCGTCGCGAAGCGCTGCGATGGCTTTTGCCGCACCTTTATAGCCGTTGGCCTGACCGAAGCCCTCGTCCACGTCGCCAATGATGGTCAGGTCCGAACCGGCGATCGCTTCCTTGAACGCGTTGATCGACAGGCCGTAGCCACCATAGCTGTGCGGGTAGCTCAGCACCAGAACGTTGAAGCCTTCGCCGCCAGAAGCCTTCTTGGCCGCCGCCGCCTCGCGCATCATGTAGCCGGCGTTCCGGGCACGCAAGCGGTCATCTGGGCCAGCATAGCCAAAGATGTACTGCTTGTCCTGCTCGTTCGGAAGCTGGTTGATTTTCAGAACCGGAACTCCTGTCCTGGAAAGTGCTCGCAGCGACCCTAGGCCTGCGACCGCGTCGGACGGCCACCAGATGAAGACGTCAGGCAGGACGCCGGCTGCCAGAACCTGCTGAACCTGCTGGTCCTGTTCGGCTTGGTTGAACTGGTTTTCAAAAACCTGGATGTCAAAGCCCTTGAGTTCGGCAGTATCCTTGATGCCCCTGATGAACCGTCCGATATAGGCCTCGCCGGCGGGGCCGTTGAACGAGATGATCGACGGCTTGTCCTGCGCGAGCGATGCGGTCGCCATGGCACCGAAAGCCAGCACGCCGACCAACACGTTGCGTATGGTCCTTTCAAAATACGTCATTGAGTCCTCCCTTCAGGAATTTAGACGAATTCCTTTCGCCGCGCGTAGTTTGTCAAAATAATACAGCGGCAAATTCCACGTTTTCGTCCATAATGGATAAACTTGGTCCAATTCGGATCAAATCCGGCTGTGGGCGGCAGTTGCTTCGAGATAGGTTTCTGCGGAAAACTGAAGAGACGTGCCTTGGGAGGACGCAAGATGGATACGCAACGACTCGCTGGAAAGAACATCCTTATTACGGGCGCCGCACAAGGCATGGGGGCAGCAAATGCGGAGTGTTTTGCGGAGCAGGGGGCGAACGTCTGTATCGGCGATATAAATTTTGACGGTGTTCAGGCAGTGGCTGAGCGTATCAATGCTGCCGGAAATGGTCAGGCTGTGGCCGTGCGGATGGACGTTACCAGCCGCGAAGACAACGCTGCGGCAGTTGCAAGAACCGTTGAAGCCTATGGGTCGATCAACGTCGCCCTTCTCAATGCCGGTGTGAACAAGCCCCGCATGTTCATGGACATCGATGAAGATAACTGGGACATGGTAATGAACATCAACGCCAAGGGTGTTCTTTTGGGCATGCAGGAGGCGGCCCGACAGATGATCGCCCAAGGGCCGATGGATGACCATCCTTACAAGATCATTCCGGTCGGGTCGATCGTGTCGCGCACCGCGTTTCTGGATGTCATTCCCTATTGCTGCTCGAAATACGCCGTTCTGGCCATGATCATCGGCGGCGCAAAGGCGCTCTGGGAGCACAAGATCACCGTCAACGGCTATGGCCCGGGTGTGGTGAAGACCGAGCTTTGGGAACAGCTTGACAAGGATCTCGTGGAGATCGGCATGTTCGAGGAAGAAGGCCAGTCGATGGATCACCTCGCCAATACCATGATCCTGATGAAGAGGCTCTCGACGCCAGACGACGTAAAGGGCACGGCCGCGTTCCTTTGTTCGAATGAAAGCGACTACATGACCGGACAGCTCATCATGATCGACGGCGGCATGATCATGCAATGATCCGGGCGCTTCGTCGTGCAAGGCATGCGGGCCTCTTCTGACCGGATTGCTCAGGCGACCTTGAGGGTCGGCGACAGACGACGATGACGCGCGCTGATTGGCCGGCATCCAAATCTGGAAGCAGAAGTGTGCGCACGGACGTCGAATGTCCTGGCTCCGCGGGATCTGGTACCCGGCTGGAAGCAGGGCGTCGCGTTCCGGATCGGCGTCACGCGTCAGTGGATTTCGAACGCCGCCGTGATCGTCCCTTGCGTCCTGATCCAGATCATGATCAGGCTCCCTGGATCCGGCCGAGGCGTATCGGTGCTTGGCGACCTGGTCCTGCCGGTGACGACGTCCAAGCATGGCACGGCGTTCGATATCGCCGAGCTCGCCAACGCAAATGTCGTTCCCGCCAGGAACGCCTTCACCATGAGCCTGAACTCAGCGAGCAACAGGGTCGCCACCGATATCGTGATCACCGGGCAGGACGCCGAAGGCGACACTGATATTGCGTGACCGACCGGTGCCAGGTCATGGGCGTGCTTTCGCCGGGCATGAACGGACCTGACCGTTGCCAATTGGTCTGCGGCAGTGATGGAGCGGTGCGTCAGGCGGTTTCAAGTCCGTGTGCCAGCACAGCATTCGTGTGCATCGTCGCAAGGGTTCCGCTTGTCCGGCCACGATTTCCAGACAGCCGGGAGTCAACAAAGGCTTCGGCTACCTTGGCATCGCCGTGCCGCAGGAGCGCGGACGCCGTCAGCAACAGTGCCGTGCGCTCCGCGAACCATCTTGCCTCCGCTTCAGGCACTTGCACCTGCCAGCGTGACCGATGTTCGGCGAGGGCGGAGTCATAGGCCTTGTCCATTCCCGCTGCGGAATCCAGATCGGCATTCAGCGCGTCGGCGGCCATGGGAACCTTTGCAAGCGTTCGAAGGATATCGAGACAGATGACGTTGCCCGACCCTTCCCAGATGCCGTTCAGCGGCGCCTCGCGGAACAGCATGGGAAGCATTGTCTCCTAGACATATCCCATGCCGCCAAGCACCTCCATCGCCTCGCCGACCACCATCGGGCAGAGCTTGTTGTTCAGATACTTCGCCAGAGCCACGCCGATCCGCGCAAAGGCCCGGTCTTCAGGAGTGTGTCCGTCAAAGCTCCGCGCAACGTGCATGCCAAGTGTCAGCGCTCCTTGCCAGTCGAGGGCAAGGTCGGCGAGAACCGTGCGCATCAGCGGCTGGTCGATCAGGCGCTTCTGGAATGCGAGACGGTTCGAGACCCAGTGAAAGGCTTCCCGGAGCGCGGCACGCATGAGGCCAGCAGGCGCAATTGCAGTGTCTAGGCGCGTGTGGTGCACCATTTCGACGATGGTGCGTACGCCTGCGCCGTCCTCTCCAACACGGTAGGCCAGGGCACCGTGGTACTCGATTTCGGCCGAAGCGTTCGAGCGGTTGCCGAGCTTTTCCTTCAGTCTCTGGATTCGGATACCGTTCCGTTCGCCGTCCAGCCATCGCGGCACAAGGAAACAGGTCAGGCCGGAACCGGTTCGGGCCAGCGTAAGGAACCCGTCCGACATCGGCGCGGAACAGAACCACTTGTGGCCAGTCAGCCGCCACGTATCTCCGTCGCGCTCCGCAGCGGTCGAGTTGGCCCTGACATCGGAGCCGCCCTGCTTTTCGGTCATCGCCATTCCCAGGGTCACGCCCGATTTCATATTCGCCGGCTTGGCTGCGGGATCGTATTCCCGGGATAGGGCCAGGGCGCTCCAGTCGTCGCACAGGCCTTCCGTTTTGCTTATCACGGGCTGTGCTGCGTAGGTCATTGTCAGTGGGCAGCAATGGCCAGGCTCTACCTGGCTGGCCAGATAGACCATGGCCGCGTGTGCGACGTGGCCCCCAGCATCGTGCTCCCACGCCACCGAGTGGTACCCGGCGGCGACCGAGGTGGCCATGAACCGGTGATAGTCTGGGTGAAAGATCACTTCGTCCAGACGGCGGCCAGCTTGGTCGAATGGACGAAGTTCGGGCGTGTGCCGTTCGGCATTCCGTGCCGCTTCCCGCGTCTCTCGCTGCCCGAGGGTCGCGCCATAGGCGGCAAGCGCACTGTCCTTCCCGTCCCTGCCAGCGAGCAGGCGCAACACGATGTCGTCGGTCCAGAGATCACGGTCGCCCGCTGCTTCTGGTTGATTGGTTACGTCATGCGTTTCGAGCAGTGCGGTTGCGGGCAGTTCCGTCATCGGGCGCGGGTCCGTACATCCTGGTTCGGGTTCCGTGCGACTCAGAGTGGGCTGGCCGACGGTGTCTTTCGTACCAATTCTGGCACGGCAAATGTCTCATTGCCAGTTGCATGCGAACGTTGTGCTGTCCACGCGGACCTTGCGAGGCACCCGCACTGAGAAGCATCCGGTCGCCCATGCTGGTGACATCCGGTTGCCCGGACGGCTTGGGTGGGACGCAGCAGCGGCGATTTGCGGCCCTCGGCGGCCGTGCTGGCGCAGGGCGGCTTTGTCGTGATCGGCAAAGTCAGCGATTGCGATCCTGCCGACGTGGAGACCGAAGATCCGTACTGACCGTTGGCAGGGCGCGAAACTTTGCGTGGAGGCAGGGTGACGTGAGCGATCCCAAGAAGATGCGCTTGTTTCAGGTGCAAGGCGGATGACCGACGCCCGATGAATTCCCGAGTTGAAAGGGGCGCGGTGGCACCACGTGATACTTGGTCCCGGGGGCACATGGAGAATCGCCTCGATCGAAACATCCAGTCCCGACCGAGACGCAAAGGCCGAAAGACTGGGCTAAAGGCCCGGTGGAATTGCGGGAACCTGTCGGCGTTCCGAGTTCCAATTGGGCCAAGCTAAAACGGCGTGAAGGCTCCGTCGATCGTGTAGACGCTGCCATTGATGAACTTGGCGTCATCGCGGCACAGAAATGCGGCCAGGGCCGCGACCTCAGTGGGTTCGCCATAGCGACCCGCGGGAATCGCGGCGATGACCATCGCGCGTGCCTTGGCGGCATCCTCAGGGGAGGCGTCCGCTTCCACGGCAGCAAGCATGTCGGTGTCGATCTGACCTGGGCAAATCGCGTTCACTCGGATGCCTTCGCCGGCATAGGCCTTGGCACCGTTCTTCGTCAGTCCTATCACGGCGTGCTTGCTGGCACAGTAGGCTGGCATGGTGGCTCGGCCACCGATCAGGCCGGCGACGGACGAGATGTTGATGATCGCGCCGCCCCCGTTGCGTCGCAGGGCAGGGACCGCGTACTTCATCATCAGGAAAACCCCCCCGACATTGACGTCCATGACATGATTGAAGCCATCGAGGTCTTGATCCTCGATCAGGCCGCTTTCCCCGACGATTCCAGCGCCGTTGAACACGGCATCAAGTTTTCCGAAGTCGGTTTCGGCCCGTTCAACAAGGCCGCGTGCCTCGTCTTCGCTTGACACGTCGGATTGATGCGCCACGACATTCGGGCCAATTGCGGCAAGCTTGTGCAACCGGTTCATGTTGCGACCTGAAGCGACGACGGTGGCCCCGTCGTCAGTCAGGCGCTTGACGGTTTCGACACCGATGCCGCCCGTGGCACCGGTGACGATGATGACCTTGCCTTCCAGCGGTCGTTCCATGACTTATGCGTCGCAGAACCCGTCCAAAACGGTCTTGCCGATTGCGGATCCCTCTTCTTGATGGGCGAGTGCCTCTCGCAGGGTGGTCTCGCTCATGGTCCCGCAGTGCCTGTTCACTGTCGAGATCAACGAGCCATCGTCCAGCATTGCGGACACGCGGTTGAGCAGTTCGGACTGTGCGTCCATGTCTTCGGTCTGGAACATCGATCGTGCAAACATGAACTCCCAGCTATACGACAGGGCCTTGAGCTTGATTGCGCCAATATTGATGTCCTGTGGATCGTCAATCAGCGCGATATGACCCCGCGGCTTGATCAGGTCGATAATGGCGTCGAAATGCTTGTCCGTCTGATTCAGCGTGGCGACATATTTTGGTGAGATGTCGAGTGCCTTCATCTCTTCGTTCAGCGGGTTGCGATGGTTGACCACATGGTCTGCGCCCATTTTCTTGACCCACGCGACCGTGTCATCGCGCGACGCACTTGCCACAACGGTCAGGCCTGTCAGTTTCTTGGCCAGCTGGATCAGGATCGACCCGACGCCCCCGGCGGCGCCAATGATCAGGAGCGCATCCCCGTCGCAGTCACCCTCCTTGATGCCAAAACTGTCAAACAGCATCTCCCAAGCGGTGATGCTGGTCAGCGGCATGCCGGCGGCTTCGGAAAAGCTGAGCGAGGACGGCTTACGACCCACCAAGCGCTCGTCCACTGCCTGAAACTCGGCATTGCTCCCCGGACGGGTGAATTCGCCGGCATAAAACACCTCGTCGCCCGGTTTGAACGCCGTAACGTCGGTGCCGATTTCCTTGACGATGCCGGCCGCGTCAAAGCCTAGGATGCGAGTGCCTTCAGGCGGGCGGTTTGCACGGACCTTCACGTCGACCGGATTGACCGAGACGCCACGCACTTCAACCAGCAGATCGCGCGCACCGGGAACGGGCATGTCCGCGTCGAATTCGACGACCGAGTTCGGTGTCGAAACCGGCCCCCTTTCGCTGTAACCAAGAGCTTTCATTGTAGACCTCCGTCTGAACTGTTCGAAACATCGACCAGGATACTGCGTGTCTACCTAGGTTTTGACAAGAACCTACATTTTTGTAAGTATTGGATATCGAAGCATTGAGGCAACAAGGATGGCCAGGAAATACAATTGGAAAACGGGGTGCGATGTCGAAGCGACGTTGAGCGTAATCGGTGGCCGCTGGAAGCCGATTCTGATTTGCCGTCTTCTTGGAGGGCGAAAGCGTTTCAGCGAGCTGTGTCGTCTTGCCCCGAACGCGACCGAACGGATGATCACGCTTCAACTGCGAGAACTGGAAGCCGATGGCGTTATATCTCGGCATGTGTTTGCCGAGGTGCCGCCGCGCGTGGAGTACGAAGTGACGGAACGTGGGCGGAGCTTGAAGCCCATCATCGAAGCAATGCAGGAGTGGGGCAAGGACTTCAAGGAAACGCGGCTCTCTGAGGAAGTACAGTTGCTCGAGGCAGAGAGCAGGTACGCCTGACCATTGGCCGGAACCGTGCTTGGCGGCAAGCGGTCGTGAAGTCACGAGTCAAGGTTTGGGCTCTTTCGCCCATGTCCCGGTGGCGGACAGCTTCATCACCAGTTCGACCCGTCTTTCCCAATCGAAGCTTCCCCAAAGCAGCCATGCCGCAGCCCAGACCTGCCTGACGTCGAAGACCCTATCCCTTCAGCCATTGCCAATGGCTTCAGGTCGGCGTCAGACTGCGGCGCGCTGCGTCGGTGCCGAAAGAGTCTGCAGGAGGGGGCGGTGGCGTTCGGGAAACGTGCTTTCCGATGAAGCACTAGGGTCGGAAGCAGAGACGGCGGCACCTGATCAGTCGGTGTCCAGCTTGATCACGTACGCAATTTGCTGTAGTTCCAAGAGGTCAGACGTCTCTCGCGACATCTGAAATTCGTCTTTGTTTTCATGGAGCAGGTTACGCTGGCCGATCCGACAGAAATAACCGTGCGCCTTCGCGAGATGATCGAATCCGACTTTGATGACGGGGACCGTTTGCCATCCGAAGTCAAGCTCTCAGAGAGTCTCGGCGTAAGCAGGGCAAAGTTGCGCGAAGCGTTTGGCAGCCTCTGGCAAGCCGGTCTGATCGAGAAGAAATGGGGCGTTGGCACGATCGTCCGCAAGCCCAAGGACGCAAAGCGCGTGGTCGTGCCCTTGCCCTACATTCGCAGTGCGCCGAACCTGATCCGTGAAAGCGGACAGGAGCCGTCGGTTTCGGACTTGTCGATTGAACGCGGCCCTGCAGACGCCACTGTTGCCGACTTGCTGGAGATCGCGGCCGGCAGCAAGTTCTGGCTGATCGATCGCGTGTTTCGGGCCGACGACGTGCCGATACAGCGCACGATTGATGCGGTGTGTGCTGAAATTGAGGGCATTTCCTTCGATGCCAGTGGGTTCGATGTCAACACCAACACGCTTGTCGCGATGTACCAGGACCAGCTTGCAAGCAACCTGATGCGCTCGGATGGCCGGATGACAGTGGTGCCCCTGCCGGCAGACACGGCCAAACGTCTGGACTTGCGCGAGGCAGACCCGGTTCTCTTGGTGGAATACAGCACCTACTCGGACCGCAGCACTATGCTCGGCTATTCGGTGACGTGGTACAACACCGCGCGCGTGGACATCAGGTTCGCAGCAGAGCGTCCCGAAGCCATCGACTTCCATGGGCGCATCCCCAAGGTTGCCCAAAAGTCCTTGCCGCCAACAAAGGTCAGCTCGCATTTGAGCGCCTTGAAGCACGCATAGATTCCCGGGTTGTCCCGGTTCCTCGGCCTCCCGAGGCCCATCCACGCCCATCCCGTCTTTTTTGTTGACTCCGCGTCGGTCTGAATATAGCAACAGGTAAGAGGTCAGACCTCTGACCTCTTACCTGTGAATCCGCTAGGCCAGCGAACCGACTGACCGGAGCAGGTTAGGGAGGAACTTGACATGTGCAATTTGCCGTGACGGGGCATTGCCTGATCACGGGCGGTGCCGGAGCCATGGGTGCCGCCACGGCGCGGCTTGCCGCCAGGAACGGCTACGCGATTTCGCTCGTGTCGCTTGAAGCGGAGCGATCGTCGGCCGAATCGCTGATCCGGGAAATCACTGAAGGAGGTGGGGCGGCAAACTTTCTTCCCGCGGATGTCTCGTCTGAAGCGGAAGTCGTGGAGGCGTACAAGACCGCAGCCGAATCCTATGGCCCGCCGACAGGAGTGCTGCATGCTGCAGGGATCTTCGTCAATGACATGGTTCGTGACCTGAACTTTGAAGCGATCTCAAGGCTGATCGCGATTAACGTCACCGGCCTGATGATCTGCTGCCGGGAAGCGGCGCGTCTCATGTCCACAAAGTCAGGTGGGCTGGGAGGGTCCATCGTCAATGTCTCGTCCATGGCCGCAACCATCGGAGGACGTCCCGGGCATAGCGTCTATGCCGCCTCAAAGGGCGCAGTCGACGTCTTTTCCAAGGGATTTGCAAAGGAAGTGGCGCGGGAAGGAATCCGGGTCAACACGGTGCGGCCGGGAGCCGTCGCCAGCGCCATGACAGCGGGACTGGATGCCGATCCAGAGTTGAGGAGGGCTGTCGAAGATTCGATCCCGATGGGACGAATCGGACAGCCGGGCGAGATCGCCGACATCGCGCTTTGGCTGATGTCGCCCGCTTCGTCACTGGTCACAGGTGCGCATATCGACGCTGGCGGGGGAGGGTTCAATGTCGCCGGGTCCGTATGAAAACTCATGCCATCGCGAAAGCGCACGACACATGCTCCTGACGAAAGAGGAACGCCAAAGGATTCCGTCGGCCTTCGACGACATCAGCTTTGATCTCTGCCGACGCCGAGATGATGTCATCATGATGAGCGCGGACCTCAGCCATTATGTTGATCTATTCAAGGTCACCAAGGAACTCCCCGATCAATTTGTGGAAGTCGGCATGGCTGAGCAGAACCTGGTAGGGGTCGCCGCTGGCTTGGCCAAGGCCGGATTTGTCCCGATCACATCGACGTTCGGCAGCTACGCTTCCCGCCGGTGCTTTGATCAGATGGTGATCTGCATGGGCACCAGCAAGAACACGGGCATTTGCATTGGATTCACGCCGGGCATCTCGAGCCCCGCACCGGTTCACCATCAGGGCACTGAAGACTTGGGCATGCTGCGGGCGGTGCCCAATGCCACGGTTATCGACCCGATGGACGTGACGGACTTTGCACAGGCTCTGGACGTGGCGTGCGAGACACCAGGACTTGTCTACATGCGCGGGCATCGCGGCACGACGCCCAAGATGCTTGATCCCGAGACGTTCAAATTTGAGCTGGGCAAGACCTACCCGCTGCGAACAGGCTCGGGCGTTGGCGTGATTTCTTGCGGCCACGCCTCGCAATGGGCGGTCGAGGCCTCGGATATTCTTGTTGATCAAGGCGTAGATCATTCGCTCCTGCACGTACCGACGATCAAGCCGGTGATTGAACACGAAGTCATCGACTACTGCTTTGCGCACGACCAGATCGTCACGATCGAGAACCATCAGATCTCGACCGGACTGGGCGGCCTTGTGAGCGAAATCGTCTGCAAGGTAGGGCGCGGGCCACGCATCACCCGCATCGGTGTTCCAGACAGCTGGGCGCCTGGCGGATCGATTCGACACATCAGGCAACACTTCGGCCTGGACGGACCTGCTTTGGCCAAGCGGATCGAGGAGGTGATGCAGTGACCAGCAACTCGGCAAAGCGCACCAAGACCCTCGAACTCCAGGCCGCCAAAATGCGTCGGAACGTAGTGGACATCTGCATGCAGCGTGGCGGGTATGCGGGGCAGGGCGTCGCCTTGTCGGATGTTGGCGCCTGCATCTACTTCGACGAGATGCGACCGGACGGGAACGGATGGTATCATGACCGTTTCGTCAATTCGAACGGCCATGACACGATCATCAACTTCGCCGCGATGGCCGAATTGGGCATCTACACGATGGAAGAACTGCGCACGATGGGTGCCGACGGCTCACCCATCGACCAAAGCCCCATCGAGGGAGCGCGAGGGTTCGAGATCACTTCGGGATCCTTAGGCACCGGCGTGTCGCAAGCCGCCGGGATCGCCCTCGGAGAACGCAAGAAGGGGTCCGACAAACGCGTGATCTGCCTGCTGTCGGACGGTGAGCTGCACGAGGGCAGTGTTTGGGAAGCGTTCATGTTCGCGGCACACTACAAGCTGTCCAACTTCGTGATCATCATCGACAACAACGATCTGGGCGCCACCGGCAAGACCTCGGAAGTGATGGCGGTCGAGCCGATTAGGGAAAAGATGGAAGCCTTCGGCTTCCACGCGCGCCAAATCAACGGCAACGCGATCCCGGAGATTCTGGACGCCTTCGAAGAAGCCCGCAACGTCAAGGGCAAGCCCTACGCAATGATTGCAAATACCAGGATTTTTGCCGGCATCGGAGTTTACCAGGACGCGATCCCGTTCGCCCATTTCGTCGGTGCGAACGGGCGTTGGGACACCGGGTATCTCGAATGGGAGCCCGGCTGGCAGGAGATCCTGAGCACAATCGAACGACTAGAGGCGGAGTTGGCGGCACTCGACCAAGGCCAGACTTGAACGGTCCGCTTCACGGCGAACCGATCCGAGAGGAAGACATGAAGACTTTGGTAACCGGAGCGACAGGATTCATAGGGTCTCACCTGATCCCCGCCTTGGTTGATCAGGGTCACCAGGTTGTCGCGACTGACGTGGTCAAGGAACCGCATTGGATCACGTCAAGCTCGGCAATCCGATACGTGCGCGCGGATCTCGGCAGCGATGCCGAGATCCAGGCTCTCGTGTCAGGGATCCGCCCGGACAATGTCGTGCATCTGGCCGGATTGCTTGCGGAGGCCTGCGAAGCCGAACCGCAACTTGGTTTCCGCGTGAACGTCATTGCGACGCTCTCACTGCTTGAGGCCTGCGTCGCGAACGGAATTGTGCGTTTCGTGATGACGAGCTCGCCTTCGGTTTTTGGCCGTGGGCTTGCGGAGCCGGTCGCAGATGATGCCGCAAAGCTGCCGGAGACCGTGTACGGCCAAACCAAGCTCGCCTGTGAGCACATGCTGGGTTGGTACCGGCGGACTCACGGTCTCAGCGTCGGGGCCGTGCGCTTTCCGTGGGTATACGGCCCAGGCCGAACCACTGGGCTGACGGCGCAATATTCGTCATTCCTCTTCGACGCCATCGCTCGCGGCGAAGACGTTGTGGTTGCAAATCCCGATCAATCCGGCAATTGGCTGTACGTCAAAGATGCAGTCAAGTCTTTGATTTTGATGTTGGAAAGTGATGCCCACTCAAGAGTCATCTACAACATCATGGGCGGGATCCATTCCGTTGGTGACGTGATGAACATCGCGCAGGAATTGTTCCCCAGTGCCCGGATCAGGATTCGGAAAGCGGCTCGGGTCCCCTATCCCTATGCGTCTTCGTTCGATGACGCACGGGCGCGGGAGGAGCTTGGTTGGAGGCCCGAATACTCGATCAGGCGAGGCATGAAAGATCATGTCGAGACAGTGCGCAGATCATTGGAGGTGGCCTGATGACCACAGCCCAAAAACGAGGCGATTGAACGCTCGAAAACCGTCAGATCAACACAGAGGAGACTGAAATGAAACTGACAAATTGGATGAAAACTCTTGCGGTTTCCACAGCCGCAGCGCTGGTCATCGCGCCAAACGCTTGGGCCAAGGAACTCAAGGTTGGCAGCTATGAGCCGGAAGCCCACTACTTGGTGGAATTCGTCTACAAGCCGTATCTCAAGGAAGTCACACGGCGGACCAACGGAGAACTGACGTTCAAGTGGTTCCACGGCGGAACCCTGGTCAAGGCCCCTCAGACCGTGGACGGCCTCAAGTCCGGCCTTGTCGACCTCGTGGTCACGACGGGCATATTCACGCAGGAAAGCCTGTTCCCGACGACCCATGTCATGACCCTGCCGTTCCAGTTTGACAGCACGGTCGAGGCAAATCACGTTTTCCAGAAGATGTATCACGAAATTCCCGAGGTTCAGGCCGAGTTCGAAGGCCTGGTGCCGCTGGGTTTCCACGTCTCGGACTTTTTCAATCTGCACATTCACAAGGATGTCGATCCGGTTCACACGCTGGAAGACCTGCAGAAGCTGGAGATTGGTGCGTTCTCGAAGTCAGGCGTGACCTACAGCGAACTGCTGGGCGCGACGCCTCGGAACATCAAGCTGGAAGACCTCTACGTGTCGCTCCAGCGCAAGGCGATCGACGGCATCTGGTTTCCGACTGCGCCATTGATCAAGTGGAAGATGACGGACCACACCTCGAATCACTCGCTGGTGGGCGGCCCGTTCGTGATGATCCCGATGACCATGTCGCAGCAGACCTGGGACAGCCTGACTGATGAACAGCGTGAAATCTTCCGCTCGATGGAAAACGAGCTCACGAACTTCACCGGTGCGATCGTCGACAACCGCAGAGGTTCGTCCGTGGCGAAGATGGATGGCCGTGGAGACACCATCATTCGACTGGCGCCGGAAGAGAAGGCCAAGTGGGTTGCACAGACAAAGCCTGCCTACGACGCGTGGCTGGCCTTGATGGAAGAGAAGGGCAACGACGGCGAAGCCATCCTCGCGAAGGTGCAGGAGTTCACTGCCGAGTTCAAGGGAATGGACTACACCCCGGCTGACTGGTGGGGCGACAACTGGCAGGAGTGAGGACCCTCCGGGAGGAAGTGGCCTAGTGCCAGTCCCTGCAAGTCCGGGCGGTCCTGGCATCTCGGTGTCCTGACGCCAAGGCGCGTCAGGACACCCGAACCAAGGTTCGCTTCTTCAAGCAATCCGACGTCGCATTGCTCTCGATGCGGCGTCGGGATTGGCCGCCAAGCCGAATGACACGTTCGGGGCCGCCGCGTCTTGGAAGGAAGATCTGATGGCACCGCAAGACTCAGATGCAGACATCGAAATAGACATCCCCCAGCTCGAAAGCGGCGGACCGGCTGCGGTTGAAGCCGGGGACGATGCCTTTGGTGCGATTGCCCGGGGAGTACACGGAATTCTCGACCCGGTGTGTCGGTATCTCTGCTACGCCGCTGCGGTCCTGACGTTGCTGATGTCGATTGCGATGGTCGTCGACCTGGTCAGTCGTCTGGCCTTCAGCAATCCGCTGTCGGGCATGATCGAACTTCAAACGTTCATGCTGGTCTTCATGGCGTTCTTCAGTATCGCCTATACGATGTTGAAGAACCAGCACGTGTCGGTGGACTTGGTCACGTCCATGATGTCCGCGCAGACGAACAGCACACTGCAGAGTATCTTCAGCATTTGGGGCGCGTTCCTGTTTGGTGCAATGAGTTGGCTGAGCGCGTCGAGGTCCTTGGAAGCGTTTCAGCGCGAGGAAATTTCAGACATCATTCGCATGCCCTACTGGGTCTTGTATGCAGTGGTTGCGGCAGGAACGCTGTTGCTCGCGTTGACGCTGGTAGGTCTGCTGTTTTCGCATCTGTCAGGTCTGTTCCAACACCTTCAAGGGCGTGCGAAATTCTGGACAACACTGGCGGCCATCGTCGTTTTGGCGGTCGCAGGCATGTTCTCCGGTCTCATTCTCAAGACGATTGCGCCGGACTTGAGCTCGCCGGTGGTCGGCATACTCTACACCGCCTTCCTGATGTTTATTCTCCTGCTCGGGTTTCCCGTGGGCTTCTCGATGGCCTTTGCGGGCTTCACCGGGCTCACTTTCCTGATTGGAAGCGACGTCGCCTTCAATGTCACCAAGATCAATACCTATGACTCGGTGGCGGTGTATTTCTTTTGCGTGATTCCGTTCTTCCTTCTGATGGGGTTCTTGATCCTGCACGCCGGCATCGGCGCAAAGCTCTATGACGCCGGAATCAAGGTCTTCGGGCGGCTGCCTGGCGGCCTGGCCGTTGGAACCGTGGCCGGGTGCGGCGGCTTTGCTGCGATTTGCGGAGACAGCGTGGCTTCGGCGGCGACGATGGGCTCCGTCTCGATCCCGGAAATGAAGAAGTACGATTATGACGATTCGCTGGCGACGGGTGCAGTCGCCGCCGGAGGGACGCTGGGCATCCTGATCCCGCCCAGCATTGGGTTCGTGGTCTACGGCATCATCACAGAGCAATCGATCGGCAAGATGTTCATGGCCGGGATCATCCCGGGGATTATCCTGACGCTCGGTTTTGCCTTTGCCACGTACATCCAGTGTGTCATCAATCCAAAACTTGGCCCGAGGTCGGAAAAGTTCCCCGCGCACGAAATCGCAAAGTCGATTTTCGACATCTGGCCGGTTGGTGCGCTCTTCGCCGCGGTGATCGGCGGCATCTATTCGGGAATCCTGACGCCCACCGAAGCGGGCGGCGTCGGCGCGAGCGGCGCTCTTCTGATCGCGCTCTTCGCCAAGGGGTTCAATCGTCACAAGCTGTTCGCGGCGCTTCTCGAAGCCACGACGACCAGTGCCATGATCTTTACGATTCTCATCGGGGTCGGATTGCTTGGCTATTTCATTACCTTGACGGACTTGCCGTTGTCTTTCGCGAACTTCCTGAACACGCTCGATGTCTCTCGTTATGTCATCTATGTGCTCATCCTGCTGCTCTACCTGGTGCTCGGCATGGTGATGAACATCATTCCGATGATGATGCTGACCCTGCCGATCCTGTTTCCAACGGTCGTAGGCCTCGGGTTCGACCCCATCTGGTTCGGGGTCATCATGGTTATCATGATGGAGATGGGACAGATAACGCCACCGGTCGGCATCAACGTGTTTGTCATCCACGGCGTTGCAAAGAAGTACAACGTGTCCACGGCCACGATCTACCGCGGCATCATTCCGTTCGTCATCGTTGAGGTCGTCGTGATCTTCTTGCTGACGTTGTTTCCCGAAGTCGTCCTATGGTTGCCCAATTCCATGGACGTGCTGGCACCTTTGGATTGAGGGAGCGCAATCTTGGATAAGAATGGATCTGCGCTTGGTGTTTCGCTGACAGGCCTGCGTGCAGTTGTGTCGGCCGGGGCGGCGGGCATTGGCCGCTCAATCGTCGAGGCTTTGATCGGAGCCGGAGCCAAGACCGCCGCGTTCGACGTGTCCGAAGATGCTGTGAACGGCTTGCGGTCCGCACATCCCGAAGTCCTTGCCCGTGTCGTGGACGTTTCGCATCGTGCAAGCGTCGATGCGTTCCTTGAAGAGGTCATGACCGAGTTCGGGGGCCTCGATGTTCTGGTGAACAATGCAGGCATCGCGGGTCCGACGGCAAAGGTTGAAGAAATTGACCCGACCGAGTGGGAGGCCACGATCGCGATCAATCTCACGGGTCAATTCTACTGCGCGCGCAAGGTAGCCCCTGCACTCAAGGTCTCAAAAAATGGCGCAATCATAAACATCGCTTCCGTAGCCGGGCGGTTGGGCTACGCGAACCGTACGCCGTATGCGGCGTCCAAATGGGCCGTAGTCGGCTTCACAAAAAGCCTCGCCATCGAAATGGGCCCCGATGGAGTTCGCGTGAATGCAATCCTTCCTGGCGTTGTCGAAGGTCCACGCATTGACAGGGTGATCCAGGCGCGGGCAGATGCCGTCGGCACCAGCTTTGCCGAGACGCGCGACGCGTATCTCGGCAAGATTTCTCTCCGCAGGATGGTGAGTGCCGATGACGTGGCCAACTTGGTCTTGTTCCTTTGCTCGCCCGCTGGCCGCAACATTTCCGGACAGGCGCTGAGCGTGTGCGGCAACGTCGAATCTCTCTGATCGAAGGCGAGGACCATGGCCACAGCGAGAAAAGTCATCATCACCTGCGCGACGACTGGGGCGATCCATGTTCCCACCATGTCTCCGCATCTGCCACTCACTCCAGATCAGATCGTGGCGGACGCACTGGGTGCTGCGGAGGCGGGGGCTGCCATCTTGCACTTGCACGCCCGTGATCCCGAGAACGGCCGTCCGACGCCCGATCCCGGCGTGTTCCTGCCGATCCTTGAACGGCTCAAACAATCCACCGATGCCGTAATCAACGTCACGACCGGTGGCGGACACAACATGACGGTGCAAGAACGGCTCATCACGCCGCTGAAGGCCGCCCCGGAAATGTGTTCCTTGAACATGGGTTCGATGAATTTCGGCCTGTTCCCTGTGCTCGACAAGTTCGAAACGTTCAACCACGCATGGGAGCCGGAATACCTTGAAAGTACTCGCGACTTCATTTTCAAGAATACCTTTGCGGACATCGAGTACATCCTGAAACATCTGGGCGAGGAGTGCGGCACACGGTTCGAATTCGAGTGCTACGACATCGGCCACCTGCATTCGCTCGCATATTTCCTGGAGCGGGGCCTGGTAGAGCCACCGCTCTTTGTGCAGTCGATCTTTGGCATCCTGGGCGGCATTGCACCGGACATTGATCACCTGATGCACATGAGGCGCACCGCAGACCGGCTCTTTGGCAATGACTACGTCTGGAGCGTCTTGGGAGCGGGACGGCACCAGCTGAACTTTGCCACGATGGGCGCCATCATGGGGGCCAACATACGGGTGGGCCTCGAAGACAGTGTTTATGCGGGCAAGGGCAAGCTTGCGACTTCGAGTGCCGAACAGGTCGGCATCATGTGCAGCATCCTTGAAAACCTTTCGATGGATATTGCGACACCCGCCGATGCCCGCGAGGTTTTGCGTCTCAAGGGCGGAGACAATGTCGGTTTCTAGGCGCCCAAAACACTGAAGGAGAAAATCATGTCCAATCCCAAACCGCTTGCCGGCAAGACAGCCGTGGTGACCGGCGCAGGCCGCGGCATCGGTCGCGCAATTGCGCTTGGACTTGCAAAGGCCGGTGCGGATGTTGCCATCCTGGCGCGCACGGAGTCTGAACTCTTGGAAGTTTCCGGCAGGATCACGGCGCTGGATGTCCGATGCCACATGGGTCTGGTCGATCTGGCTGATCCTTCCGCGACCGAAACGGCTTGCGGGGCGCTCGTTTCCGATTTGGGCAACGTCGACATTCTCGTTAATAACGCGGGTGCCGACCTGGAGTTGGGGCAGGTGGCCGACAGCGATCCAGAGAAGTGGTGGCGCACGATCGAGATCAACGTTCGCGGAACCTATCTCGTCACGCGTTTCCTCCTCGAACACATCAACGAGGGCGGCAAGATCATCAACATGTCGTCGGGCATGGGGTTGCGCGCGGCGGCCCGGCAGAGCTCCTACACCGTATCCAAGGCAGGAGTGCACATCTTCACAGAATGCCTCGCGAACGAACTTTGGCCGCGAAAGATCGACGTCAACAACCTAATCCCGGGGCCGGTCGCGACCGACATCTTCAATCGGGAGAGGCGGCCGGAACGGTATACGCCGGAAGAGGTCCTCGAGAAGTTCAAGGACGAGCTTCCGCCCGGCTTTCCGCCGCAGGAACGGATCAAGCACCCGGACGAGGTGGCGGACCTGGCCGTCAGCATGGCAACCCAGCCCGTGGGCGGGTCAACCGGGCAGACCTTCTCGCTGGCGCGTCGGCCGTTTTGAGGAGCCCGCAGGATGAAGGCCGCCGTTCTCTTCGAACCCAATGCACCGCTGCAGATCGAGAATGTCACCGTGCGCACGCCCAAGTCGCAGGAGGTCCTGGTCAGAACGTCATTCGCAGGAATCTGTCACACCGACCTGCACTACATGGAGGCGCAGACCCCTTATCCCATGCCTGTTGTTTTGGGGCACGAGTCGTCCGGCATCGTGGAGGCGGTCGGAGACGAAGTCCGATACGTAAGACCCGGCGATCGCGTCGTGACCTGCCTGTCGGTATTTTGCGGCACTTGTGAATACTGCACGACCGGGCGTCCAGCGCTCTGCTTTAACCCGGAAGTCAAGCTGCCGCCTGGCGTGTCAGAGCGCTTGGAATGGGATCGGCCCGGCCGTGTCCACACCTTTATGAACCTGTCGTCTTTCGCCGAGCAGATGCTGGTGCACGAGAACGCGTTGGTGAAGATCCGCAACGACATGCCCATGGACCGCGCCTCGCTGGTCGGCTGTGCCGTGATGACCGGGTACGGTTCCGTCGTGAACACGGCTAAGGTCGGCCCGGGCGATACGGTCGCCGTCATTGCCTGTGGCGGCGTCGGAATGGCGGCGGTGAATTCAGCGCGCGTCGTCGGAGCAGAGCGGATCATCGCAATCGACATGAATGCCGACAAACTGGAACTGGCACGCAAGCTTGGCGCGACCGACATCGTGGACCCCAAGGATGGCGGCATTGTCGAACAGGTGCTGGAGTTGACCGGCGGCGGCGTGGATCATGCTTTGGATTGTCTCGGTTCCAAGCGAACGGCCGAGGATGCATTCAAGATGCTGGCATTCGATGGCACGGCGACGTTGGTCGGACTGTTTCGCGAGGGAGAGACGATTGAACTCACCGGTTCCGCCTTCCTGCGCGAACGCAAGGTCCAGGGCTCGCTTCTCGGCTCAAACCGGTTCCGGGTGGACATGCCTCGGATCATTGAACTCTACATGCAGGGCCGAATGAACCTCGACGTGTTCATTTCTCAGAAAATCCGGCTGGAAGAAATCAACGACGGGTTTGCTGCCCTGCGGGAGGGCAAGGTGCTGCGAAGCCTGATTGACTTTGGGTCGTCAGAATGACGGCGCTTCAAAGGCTTGTCTGCGCAACGGCCTTTGTCGCAAGGAAGGGCTCCAGGCTGTCGGGACCACCCTCTATTCCGTAACCGCTTTCCTTGACCCCGCTGAAAGGTGCTTCGGGGCTGGCCACGGCAACCGTGTTGATCCCCACCATTCCCGCGTCCAGCGCGTCGGAAATGCGTGCCGCGCGGTCCAGCGACCGTGTCACCGCATAGGCTGCAAGTCCGAATTGCAGGGCATTCGCACGCCCGGCGACCTCGTCGATGCTCGAGAAGCGTGTCATTGGAGCAAGCGGACCAAACGGTTCTTCCGTCATCACGCGGCAATCGTCCGGCGCATCCGTGATTACCGTGGGAACGAAGAAGTACCCGCGATTGCCGATCCGCTCGCCTCCCGTGGCAATTGTCGCTCCTCGGGATGCAGCGTCGTCGACAAATCCTGCCATCGCGTCCAGCCGGCGGTCGTTTGCCAGCGGTCCCATCTGCGAGGAGGGATCCAGGCCATCACCCACGACGATCTTCTCGGTACGCTCCACGAACGCGCCGACAAAGTCCTCGTAGATGCGCTCCTGCACGTAGAAGCGGGTCGGGGAAATGCAGACCTGTCCGGCGTTGCGATACTTGCCTGCCACCAGGAGATCTGCCGCCTTGGCGATGTCGACATCGTCAAACACGACAACAGGAGAATGCCCGCCCAATTCCATTGTTGTGCGCTGCATTCGCTGTGCAGCGAGCCCGGCCAAGTGCTTGCCGACCGGAACCGAACCCGTGAACGAGATCTTACGCACGGCAGGCGATGCCACCAGGTGACTTGAGACCTCGGCAGGGACGCCGAACACGAGGTTGAGTACACCAGCAGGAAGCCCCGCGTCATCCAGCGCCCTGGCCATCGCGGCCGCCGAAGCCGGTGTTTCTTCCGCCGCCTTGGCCACGACCGAGCAGCCGGCGGCCAGGGCGGGACCGATCTTGCGCGCGAACGTGTTGATCGGGAAATTCCACGGCGTGAACGAAAGCGTAACCCCCACCGGCTCCTTTTGCACCAGATGCCGGACCCCGGGGACGCGTCCGGGCACAATGCTTCCGAACACGCGCTTGGCCTGCTCCCCGGCGAACTCGAGAATGTCGGCGGATCCGGCAACTTCCTTTCGCGCCTCGGCAATGGGCTTGCCATTTTCAAGAGTCAGCGCGGTAGCAATCTCTTCGCACCGGTCCCGAACAAGAGCCGCTGCGGTACACATAACTCGTGCCCGTTCATGCGGAGGCGTGGTCCTCCAAACGGAAAATCCGCTCTCTGCGGCGGCAAGCGCTTCGTCCAGGTCGGAGACGGATGCGTGCGGAACCTCGCCGAGCAGCTCTTCGTTCGCCGGATTCAACACTGCTTCCGATACGCCATCCGATCCCTTTCGCCACGTTCCATTTATCAGGAGATTCAGCTCAGGATAGGTAGCCATCGCCATCGTTCCTCAGCAGGTCACGGGTTTGTTTATGCCGCCACGGACGTATTGCTTGCCGGCATCAAAGTCGGGCTGGTGGTCCCAAGCGTAGCCAGGGCTCCCTTTCAGGCTCTGGTGCAAGAAGCACCGCTGCTTCTTGTTTTCCTTCACCAAGGCCGTGAGGGCATCGAGGTCAAGTTGACCGACCAGCGCGTCGTGCAGACTTGCGACCAAGTCGGCGTGGTCCGGGTCACCCGCCAGGTCATTGGTCTCGTCCGGGTCATCAGCAAGATTGATCAGAATGCCGCCCCAGACGTGGATGTAGACGTACTTGAAATCTCCGCGCCTGATCGCGAACCAGGGCGCTTCAACGCCCGGCCCGAAGTACTGCATCACCGCCTTGTCCGTCCAGGCGGTGTCATCTTCAGTCAACAGGGCGCAGAAACTTGCACTGTCGAGGCTGCCCCAACGGGCACAGAACTCTTCGGCTCCGCCAATTTCCGACAGGGTGGGACACAGATCTGCAAGAGTCACTGCTTGCTTGACACGTCGGGGCGCCAGCCGCGACGGCCTGTAGAACACAAGCGGCACCTTGACTGAATGTTCCCAGAACGTGCGCTTGAACCACATGTTCCGTTCGCCCATCATGTCGCCGTGATCGCTGGTGAATACGATCAGCGTGTCGTCGTGGAGGCCGAGCAGCATCAACTCTGCCACGATCTCCCCGACAAACTCGTCAAGGTGCGAGATCATGGCATAGTAGGCTTCACGCGAAGCGCGGACTCGCTCCTTTGTCGGAGGGAACTGATCTATCCCGTGGTGAACGGCCAACCAGTCCGTCACGGGATTGGGGACCGGCTCATGGTCCAGTCTCGGCAAGGCAATGTCGACGCCACTGTACTGGTCGATATATTTTGGCACTGACTGGTAGGAATCGTGCGGCTGCGTGTATGAAACATGCAGGAAGAACGGCGTGTCCGGCCGCTCAAGGGCCTCGTGGCGCAAGAACTCGATCGTTCGGAATTGCACTTCCGAGTCATAGAGGATCTGGTTGTTAGTACGGCAGGGGCCTGAAACGGCCAGCTTCTGAACCGAAGTCCCCGGGCGATGATCCACCTCCGGCTCCCAATCGATCGACCAGTCGAAATTGGACGGGTACATGTCGGTTGTCAGCCTCCAGTCGAAGCCATGCAGTTGGTCCGCGCCCACGAAGTGGCACTTGCCGGAGCAAGCCGTGCGGTAGCCGGCAGATCGCAAGAAATGCATCATGGTGGGTGTTTCGGAAGGCAATTCGGCCCCATTGCCCCAAACCTGGTGACTTGTCGGCAAGCGCCCTGTGAACTTTGACGCGCGCGACGGGCTGCATAGTGGAGAGTTGCAGTAGGCGTTCTCGAAGACGACACCGTCCCTCGCCAACGCGCTGAGATTGGGCGTTTTCGCCTGACCGTCAGGATTGCAGAAGTCCAGCGGGAACGCGGCCATCTGGTCGGCTTCTATCAACAGGATATTTGGACGGACGGTCACGCGGTGGCTCCTTCAATTCGGGCTTCAATCGGCACGCGTAGAGGCGGTTGTGGCAGCGCTTCTCGGGCGGGGACTTGTCGCGTCTCGATGCTGAATTCGATCTCGTGGGCTCAGTTTGCGCAATGCCCGCATCTATCTCAAGGGCATACATGGTTCGCTCCTACCGACAGAAATGTAAGTATCCGCCTAGAATGTGTCATTCGCACACGCCCGGGCCCGGAAGAGGAAAACTGCGGCGCACGCAACCATCGCACCACAATTTGGCACCACGAATTGCAGTACGTCGCGGCACGTCTCCGAGGCCAGGGATCCAATGGAGCGGCTTGCCCGATCCTGGCGTGCCCAATGAGCATGGTGACGGCCCGCACAAGGCAGGCCGATTCGACGGTGCCATTCGGCGAGAAGTCGTCACGCGGCATGGATGCAGGCTGGTCGGAGAGCCGCTTCCGGCTTGCCTCGGGATTTGCGGCCCGAGATTGCCCGCCAGGCTCGACAGAATCGATCAAGTGGAGTTCCACGAATCTGAAAGGCTCGTGTCACGTCTTCAACGCGCCATCCACGACAAGCTCATGCCCGGTCCGGTAGCATAGGCGGGTTTCGGTGCCTCCAGGTCAGCAACGTCGGCTTCCCGGGATTAATGCGAGCCCGGATGCCCATGAAACAAGGTCAGCGAACACCATGTCAGGCAGATCCCGCGTCCATGGCAGGGGCATGACGGCGCGGCTACCCGACGCCCTCAAGAGCGAACGCGATTCCCTGACCGACACCGATGCACATGGTGCAAAGCGCGAGGGACAGTCCCCGGTTCTGGAGCTCGATCGCGGCTGTAAGTGCCAGCCTTGCTCCTGACATGCCCAGTGGATGTCCGAGGGCGATGGCTCCGCCATTCGGATTCACGAAGTCCGCGTCGTCGGGAAGTCCGAGTTGACGCGTTACCGCCAGCGCCTGCGCCGCGAACGCCTCGTTCAACTCGATGATGTCCAGATCGGTTGTCGCAATGCCAAGGCGGTCCAGCAGCTTTTCGCTGGCGGGAGCTGGGCCAATGCCCATGATTCGTGGCGGAACGCCAGCCGTCGCAGCACCCAAAACCCGCGACTTTGGTGTCAGTCCGTAACGCTCGACCGCCGCTTCCGACGCGACAATCAGCGCCGCGGCGCCGTCATTCACGCCGGACGCATTGCCGGCCGTGACAGAGCCGCCGTCGCGGAAGGGGGTCGGCAACGCGGCGAGCTTGTCAAGCGAGGTCCGGCGTGGATGCTCGTCGGTGTCGAAGACGACCGGGTCGGCCTTCCGCCGGGGAATGGAGACCGGGGTGATCTCCTGCCCGAGTCGTCCGCTCTCGATGGCCCGCGCCGCTCGCTCCTGCGACCGGAGCGCGAACGCATCCTGATCGGCCCGCGAAATGCCGAATTCCGAGGCGACGTTCTCTGCGGTTTCCGGCATGCTGTCGACGCCGTACTCCGTCTTCATCCTGCGATTGACGAAGCGCCAGCCAATGGTCGTGTCGAAGACCTCCGCCTGTCTGGAAAACGCCGCAGTCGCCTTGGGCATCACCATGGGCGCACGCGTCATGCTCTCGACGCCGCCGGCAAGAATCACGTCCGCTTCGCCCGACCTGATTGCGCGCGCCGCCATGGCCACTGCGTCGAGGCCGGATCCACAAAGCCGGTTAATTGTTGCACCACCCACGGTTTCGGGCAGCCCGGCCAGCAGCGCCGACATCCGTGCCACGTTGCGATTGTCCTCACCAGCCTGGTTGGCGCATCCCATGATCACGTCATCAACCGCGGCGGGGTCGAGCGACGGCGCGGATGCCATGACGGCACGTATCACCTCGCCCAGCAGATCGTCGGGACGTTTTGCCGCGAGCGTTCCGCCATATCGGCCAATGGCGCTGCGCAGTCCTTCGCAAATGAATGCTTCAGCCACTTTTGTCCTCGCTGAGCGGTTGTCCGCAATCTTTGCGGCACTTCATTCTAAGGGATGCCCTACATGGCATGACCCGAAGCGCATGCGTCGGTCAGCAGTTCGTCGATCCGGGCATGCTTGATGAATTTACCTGCGTATCCGCCGGTCTCGCTGCGGGCTTGGGGTGGCCTGCGGCAAGGTCCGCAGGCACCTTGATCAATTGCCGGACCTTCCAGGCAGGATTCTGGAGACGAAACGTCCGAGGCCGCCTTCCTGCTCCGGAACTGGCTCTTCCTCGCTGGTCCCGCCGCAAAGATCGGTCGACATGCCGTTCTCCGTCAAGGCAGCTGACAAAGACGGGTAATGCTTGAAGATGCTCTTGAACCCGGAGATTTCGAATACCTCGTCGACTTCGGGCTGCAATCGGGCGATGACGACGGATCCACCCTCCGCTTCTACGCGCTTTGCAAGGACCAGCAAGGTTCGAAGCCCGGCACTGCTGACGAAGTCCACGTCGTCGAAGTCAAGCACTACCGGCAGGCCAAGCTTCAGGTCGAGCTCCTTGAGCCGGCTGTCGAGTACGGGCGCGGAATTTCCGTCAATCCGGCCAATGATCTTGATTGCCGTTCCGGTATCGGCCGCGAACACCTCAAGTTCCAATTCGGACATCGATTCCCTTCCCAGAATTGCCTCTCCAAAGTGTATATGAGAATTGCCGCCCAGACAGAAGCCCCTCAGCCATTTTGCGGTCACGTCCCGATGTGGATAGATAGTTTGTCGATGCCATTGCGGTCAAGTTGACAGTTGAGATTCGACAGAGACGGCGGTGCGGGTTCTCGTGCTGCACTCAACGAATCAAGGAATTGGACGTCTGTCGTGACCGCCAATTCGGTTGATCGCTCCTGCGGCGCAATGTATCTGTGACCAATGCAATTTGCGAACGTGAACCGGTCAGGTGAACTTGCGGCGAAGCGATATGCGGAGACGTTGGTCGCGAATTCCGGTTCCGCGTTTTTCTGGGCAATGCGACGCATGCTGCCGGCGAAGCGTGACGCGATGTATGCGATCTACGCGTTTTGCCGGGAGGTCGACGACATAGCTGATGAGCCCGGCGAGACGTCCCGCAAGCAGGAGGCGCTCAACGGCTACAGGCGTGACGTGGAGCGGCTTTATCGGGGCGAGGTGCCGGCACGGGCGACGGTAAAGGCACTTGTCAGGCCAGCTTTCGATTACGACATTGCGGAATCCGACCTAAATTGCCTGATTGACGGAATGATGACGGACGCCGCGCCCTCCGTACGCATTTCCGATGAGGCGGCCTTGGCGACATATGTTGACCGCGTGGCCTGTTCGGTTGGACGGATGTCCTGTCGGGTTTTCGGACTCGATCCCGAGACCGGCAGGCAATTGGCGGCTTCACTCGGTTCGGCGCTTCAGTTGACCAACATCCTGCGCGACGTTCGTGAAGACGCCCGGCGCAACCGGATCTACCTTCCCGCATCCGCTCTTCGTGAGGCGGGTCTTGAATGCCCGCGCACCGACACGCTTGCCGACCAGCCTGCGGTGGACATTGTCTGTCAGGAGCTGTCGGAGAATGCATGGGACCACTTCGCGGCTGCGGACGGGATTATGGGCGCTTGCCGACCCCAGGACATTCGGCCAGCCAGGATGATGCGCGCGGTGTATGGAAAGCTCCTGGAACGGATCGTCGGAGCGGGGTTTTCGCCGTTTCCGTCCGAACGGATTTCCCTCGGTTCGTTCCGAAAGGCCTGCCTGGCCTTGCGCCACGGCCTGTTCTAGGTGCCCGGAATCGCCCATGTGGTTGGCGCAGGCGTTGCCGGCCTGAGCGCAGCGTGCGAGTTGTCTGCAAGCGGTGTTCGCGTGGCCGTTCACGAAGCGACGGGCCATGCAGGCGGACGCTGCCGTTCCTTCCGCGACGAGAGCCTCGATGCGTTGATCGACAACGGAAACCATCTGATGCTCTCCGGCAACACCTCGATTCAGCGGTTCCTGGCCCTGACAGGGGCACTGGACAGGCTGTCCGGTCCGGCAGGCGCCCGATTTCCGTTCCTGGATCTCGCCACGGGTGAACGCTGGACGGTTGACCTTGGCAATGGCCGGATCCCCGGAAGACCTTTTGCCCGCGACGGCAAGGTTCCCGGTGCGCGACTGGCAGATTATGCAAGATCGTTCCGCCTGTTGAATGCCAGCCCGGAAGCGTCGATTGAACAAGTTCTGTCACCCTGCGGTCAGCTACATGAACGGTTCTGGAAGCCGGTATCGATTGCGGTTCTCAACACCGAACCCGAGCGTGCCGCAGCGATGCTCATGAAGCCGGTTCTGCGTGAGACAATTGGCCGAGGGGGGCGGGCCTGCCGCCCCCTGACGGCGACGCAGGGCCTGAGCAGCGCTTTCTCGGATCCGGCAGTGGCCTTTCTGGAGGGAAATGGCGCAGAGATCCGCTTTCGCGCGCGGCTTCGATCGATCACGTTAGATGACGCGGGCCGTGTCACGGCATTGCGTTTTAGGGATGACGAGGTCCATGTCGGACCGGATGACCGCTTGATCCTGGCCGTGCCCGCTCGCGTTGCCGAGGATCTGATTCCAAGTCTGTGCGTTCCGAACGAGCATCGCGGAATCGTCAATGTGCATTTCCGGATCCCCGAAAGTTTCACGTGGACGCCGGGGGATCCGCCGTTCCTCGGACTTGTCGGCGGCACGGCGGAATGGCTGTTCTGGCGGGACGGCATTGTCTCGGCGACGGTCAGCGCGTGCCAGGGAGACGTCGATGGGCGAAGCATGGCAGGTGCGATCTGGGACGACGTCCGACGGTCACTAGACTTGGGAGGCGATACGGCGAGGATGCCGCCGCACCGCGTCATCGTCGAGCGGATGGCAACCATTGCCCAGACACCGCAGCAGGTCGCGCGCCGACCCGGATTCGATGCCGGACCGCAGGGTGCTTTCCTTGCCGGAGACTGGACGGATACCGGTTTGCCGGCAACGATCGAGGGTGCGGTGCGTTCAGGCAGGCTGGCGGCTGAACTGGCTGCAGAAAGCATGGGTCAGGCACTCATGGACGATCCAGGCGGAGGGCGTGCCGCGACCTGACCGGACGTCCGGCGGGTTGCCGATGCCCAGCGAGCCATTCCAATGTTCATGAACGGGGCCGCGGGGATCATCGCGACAGGAAGAGGCTGCCGACCAGCCCTCGCATCGCGCACATGGCGGCTTCCGGCTTTGTCAGCTTGACCCGTGCTGCCAGAGGATCCTTTCGAGAGAGTTGCCAGGCCAACCGGTCAGCCAACCGTACGATGACCGCGGCTTCAAGCCTCAGGCGGGGGTGGTTGATGTGCCAAGGCAGTTGGCGCGCATCCTGCATGAGCGCCTCTACTTCAGTCAGGCACTTGTCGATGACGACGCGAAGCCGTTCAGATGTGCGATCCTTGCCAAGTTCCTCAACGTTGACGCCGGACTCTGCCATCCAGTCTGCGGGCAGATAGATGCGGTCCAGCGTTCTGTAATCGTCGCCGAAATCCTGCAGATGATTGATGACCTGAAGCGCGTTGCACAACGCGTCCGAACTTCCGTAGCCCGCGCTTGACCCGCCATGAAGATCGATCAGGTACCGCCCGACCGGTGCTGCGGAGAGCATGCAGTAGTCGATCACTTCCTGCCACGTCGCGTAGCGGTTCTTTGTCGCGTCTTGCAGGCAGTAGCGGATGAGATTGCGGCAATGGATGTCGCTGACGCCTGTCTCTGAGAGGCTTGCGGCCATTCGCGTGGCCTTGTCGTAGCCCGGGCGTCCTTCGGCTTGTCGAAGCTCACGTTCGAATCCTTCCAGTCGCTCCGTTTTTTCCCCTGCCGTGAGATCCGGTGAATCCGCGATGTCGTCGATGGTACGGGCAAATGCGTAGAATGTTGCGACATGCGGCCGCAGACGAGCAGGAAGCAGTATCGAGCCGACGGGAAAGTTCTCGTATTCGGCGTTTTTGCCCGATGGGGTTTCCACCTGCGAAGTGTGTCCGCTGTCGCTCAAGATTGCACCCGTTCCAGAATTCCCATCGTAGGCCACGCACCGATCCTTGCACAAGATGGGCACAGTGCGTCGGGCACGCGGCGGGGACACCGTCGTGGGTGCCCGGTTCACGCTTGTCCTCCAAGTCGCGACAAAATGCGTCCCATGGGAATTGGCGGTGGCGAGAGCCGGGAAGGGTGCCTCATGCACCTTGAACGAACGTTCTTCCATCCCTGAGCCTTATGAAGGAAGAAGCGGGCATGATTCCTGAAGTGCATCCGAGGCGTGCGATGCGGATTGCCACGCGGCTACAAGCTGCAACTGGAAATTGCCCGTTGCAAGGAGTGGATGTCCCGCGCACGCCGCTCATCAGCCCAAGACGGGACAGTGCCTCGTGACTGGACTGCTCTCCAGGGGAGGCGCCGGTTCGCGTTCGTGGCGCCGCCTGGCCCTGGCGGCAACTTCATGCAGGTAGTTCCCGTTCTCAATGCACTGGCCTCCGGCCTGCTTGGTGTGGCGGCGTTTCATCTGCTGGCGCTGCCGCTGCCGTGGCTGCTTGGCCCGATCGCGAGTTGCCTCCTTGCCGCACTTCTGGGCATTCCGCTTGGCGGCATCAAGCCCGTCAACGCCGCCATGCGGACGGTTCTGGGCGTCGCGGTGGGCGCAACGCTTACGCCAGCCGTGCTGGCAACGTTCCCGTCCATGTGGCCGACGCTGATCCTGATGCCCGTGTTCGTTCTCGCGATCGGGGTGACAGGGGTGCCTTATTTCCGGCGCCTTTGCGGCTACGATTTGCCGACCGCGTACTACGCCGCGATGCCGGGAGGACTTCAGGACATGGTCGTCTTCGGCGAGGAAGCGGGTGGCAATGTCCGCGCCCTGTCATTGATTCACGCCACCCGCGTCCTCGTGATCGTGGTGGCGTTGCCATTCCTCTTGAAAGGCATATGGGATGCGGACCTCGACCGCTCCCCGGGCGTACCGCTGACGACGATCGCTCCTTCCGAACTGGCCTTGATGGTGCTCGCGGCCGGATTCGGCTGGTGGGCGGCACGAAAGGCCGGCCTGTTCGGCGCCACGATTCTCGGGCCGATGATCGTGGCGGTCGCGGTGACGCTGGCAGGTTTCCTCGAACAGCGGCCGCCCGCAGAAGCCATCTGGGCGGCACAGTTCTTCATCGGGATGACCATCGGCAGCAACTACAACGGCATAACGATGAACGAGATCCGGAAGGACATTTTGGCCGGACTGGGATTTTGCGGGCTCCTGATCATTCTGACCGTGGCCTTCGTGGAGGCCATCTATTCGTTCGGGCTCGCCCCCGGCATGTCCGCGCTTCTGGCATATTCGCCAGGCGGACAAGCGGAACTCACCGTCTTGGCACTCGTTGTCGGGGCGGACATGGCATTCGTGGTCGCGCATCACATATTGCGTCTCGTGATCGTGATCATGGGCGCGCCGCTGGCGGCGCGCCTGCTTGATCGCGGTCGAGGCTGACCCCCATCCGGACAGCAGAATTCAACCATGCCCGTTTCCGCGACCTTGCCGAACCCGAAGCGGAACATCACGTGCCAAGTGACCGGCACGCGACCGCCTTGCTTGCCCGCATGATCGCTCTTCAGGGGGCACAGCCAGAATTCCGTTCGGTTCCAGGCGTTGCGCATCACGCCAGAGCGCGGCCATTTCGCGGCCCTGTCAGCCTTGGGTCGAATTGCCGTCCAGATCGTGACCGTGCCAGGGTCCGTGATGCGCGCCTTCGCCGTCGATGCGCTCGAAGCCGTGTGCTCCGAAGTAGTCGCGCTGCGCCTGGAGCATGTTGGCGGTCGTTCGCTCGCAAGTCAGCGTGTCGAAATAGGCAAGCGCCGCGGCGAGCGCCGGAACCGGAAGGCGCGCGGCCTGTGCAGCAAGCGCGGTCTTCCGGAGACCGTCGACGTTCTTGTCCATGAGGGCGCGGAAATGGTCCGCAAGCGCAAGGTTGGTGCCCGGCGCTTCCCGAAGGGCCGCCGCCGTGTCGTTCAGCATTGCCGAGCGAATGATGCAGCCTTCGCGCCAGATCTCGGCGATGCCCGGCATTGGCAGCGACCAGCCGAAATCCGTACTGGCCTTGTAAAGAAGATCGAAGCCCTGCGCGTAGCAGAGGATCTTCCCGGCGATCAACGCCTGTTCCAGATCCTGAATTTCAAGCCCGTCGTCCAGACGGCATGCGTTCGGCCTATAGAGGCTGGCGCCCTGCAGGCGCAGGTGCCGCATCGCCGACATGTTGCGGGCGCCAACCGCCGCCTCGATTACCGGCACCGGAGCGCCGAGCATCTGGCTTTCGATCACCGTCCAGCGGCCAGTACCCTTCTGTCCTGCCCGGTCAAGTATGACATCCAGCGCAGGCGTGCCGGTGCTGTCGTCCCGGGCGGCAGCCACCTTTCCGGAGATTTCGACAAGATAGCTCTTGAGAACGCCGTCATTCCAGCGCGTGAACACCTCCGCGCACTCTTCCGCGGCCATGCCCATGCCGTCTCGCATGACCCCGTAGGCTTCCGCGATCAGCTGCATGTCCGCGTATTCGATGCCGTTGTGCACCGTCTTGACGAAATGCCCCGCGCCATCCTCGCCCATCCACCGGGCACATGGCTGGCCCTCGTGGTCCGCCGCGATCACGTCGAGGATGTGCGCCACCCGGTCCCAGCTTTCGCGTGGTCCGCCGCCCATGATGGACGGTCCGAAGCGCGCGCCTTCAGCGCCTCCCGAGATGCCGACGCCGAGATAGGGACGCCCGGCCTCGTGCGCGGCTTGCGCGCGCCGTCGCGTGTCGTGGAAGTTCGCGTTGCCCATGTCGATAATCAGGTCATCGTCGTCGAGCAGCGGCTGCAATGCGTCGATCTGGGCATCGACAACGCTGCCGGCAGGTACCATCAGGATGACGTTGCGAGGGCGCTTCAACGACTGGACGAGCGCCTCAACGGACTTGCAGGGTGCGATCCGTCGCGCGAGATTTCCTGCAGTTTCCATGAGTTCCGTGACGCGGGCATGGGTACGGTTGTACGCCGACACCCGAAAGCCGTTGTCGGCAATGTTGAGCGTCAGCATCGCGCCCATGGTCCCAAGCCCGACAACTCCGATTTCCGACTCTGGCATGCGCGTTTCCTGTTCCCGTCCGGCAGTTCCGGCGCTAACACTACGGCGAAGGGCCGGAAACGCAACGGCAGTCAGGCCCGCACTTGGCAGGAGGGTGAGTCATGACGGAAAAGCCGATCGCATTGGTAACCGGCGGTGCGCAGGGCATCGGGCGTGCATGCGCGGAAGCACTGGCGGGTGACGGATTCAAGATCATTCTGGCGGACATTAACGCGAACGTGGAGGATGTGGCGTTGAAGCTCGGTCAGGAAGCGAGCGGGTTCGTCTGCGACATGAGTGATCCGGAGCAGATCTCGGACATGTTCGATCGAATCGCGACCGACCACGGTCCGGTGTCGGCCTTGGTGAACAATGCGGGGATTTCAGAGCCGGGGGATTTTCTCGACTACGACATCGCCACCTTCCAGAAGGTGATCGGCACCAATCTCACGGGCGCTTTCGCGGCACTTCAGCGCGCGGCCCGCATGATGGTCGACGCGGGCATCGAGGGCGCGATTGTCAACATGTCGTCGATAAACGCCCAGGTCGCGATTCCGGCGATTCCCGCCTACTGCGCCTCCAAGGGCGGCGTGATGCAGCTCACCAAGTCGGCCGCGCTTGCGCTTGCGCCGCACAATATCCGGGTCAACGCGGTCGGCCCGGGGTCGATAGACACGGCCATGATGGCGGCCGTCAACGCGAGCCCCGACGCAATGAAGACGATAATGTCAAGAACGCCGCTCAAGCGCGTCGGTGCACCAAGCGAGATCGCCGACGTTGTCGCCTTCCTGATCAGCGGCAAGGCAAGCTACATCACCGGCGAGACGATCTATGTCGATGGCGGCCGGCTCGGGATGAACTATATTTGCTGAGCGGCCCGGGGGCGTCGGACGATCTGCGTCCGATGCCCTGTCATCTCTTGTTTGGGTTCGCGCCGGTATAGCTCCATCGGTATTCCGGAGGTGTCGGCCCCTTGTTGCGCCCGCCCTGCTGCATCTGTTCCCACGCGTGCGCCAGGATGCCGACAGAGCGCGAGAGACAGAACAGTCCGCGTGCCAGCGGCGCCGCAAAGCCGAGCTCAGCGAAAATGACGGCTGTCGCCCCGTCGATGTTCATCGGCACGGGCCCGCCTTTCCTCCTGCGCAACTCGTCTTCGACTGCGCGTCCGGCGTTGGCGAACTGCCCCGTCACGACGCCGTTTTCGGCGGCTTTGTCCACGAGCGAGAGGAGGCGCGGCGCCCGAGGGTCCGTCGGCTTGTGGAACCTGTGGCCGAAGCCCGGCACGAATGCGTCCCGGGCATGCTGCCAGCTGTCGATCTCATTCGAAGCGGCCAGGGCCGACTCTGTTCCGGAACTGATCGCCTTGGCAATGCCGTCAAGGAACTTGACTGCCTGCTCTCCTGCACCGCCATGCACGTCACCGAGCATGTTGACGCCGGTGGCCAATGCGTTGTTCAGAGGAAGTCCGCATGTCACGGCCATGCGTGCTGCCGCGATCGATGGCGCTTGCGGCCCATGATCCACGGCGGCAACCAATGCGGCTTCGAGAAGTCTGGCCTGGCCGTCCTCCGGCATTTCGCCCCTGGTCATGAGCCAGATCGTTTCCGGCAGCGTAAGCTTTCCGATCAGCTCCTCGATCGGATGTCCTCGCAAGTGGATCCGTCCAGGCTCCATGTCGATTATCGCTGTTGACCACCAGTCGGAGACGTCGCTGCCGCTCATATGACTCCATCCTTTTCGAGGCGATCAAGCTCGGAACCGGAAATTCCGAAGCGGCCCCAGATCTCACTGTTGTGCTGTCCAAGTTCCGGTGGCGGCCTGTCTACGGCTGCTGCTTCCCGGTCAAGTTTCACGCCCGTTCGCGCAACCTCGATATCGCGTCCGACGCCTGGGGCATTCTTGAAGCCTGCAAGGAAACCGCGACCTGCGATCTGTTCAGAGCGCAGCACTTCCGGCACTGTCAGCACGGCACCCGCCGGCACCCCGATCCGGTTCAGTTCCTCAACCCAGTCCTTGGCGGGCCTTGTCGCGAGCACGGCCTCGATCTCCGTGCGAAGCCTGTTCCGGTTAGACTTGCGATCCTCGCGCGTGGCGTACTCGTCGCGGTCCCGCAGACGGGCCAGGCCGAGATGGTCCGTCAAGAGAATCCACTGATCGTCGCTGTTCGCCGCGACATTGATCGGATCGGTGGCCGTGCTGAAGGTTCCGGAAGGCGCCGATGTCGGGTTTTCGTTGCCATGCGCTGCCGGGATGACACCCGCGATCAGGTGATTCGACACTACCCATCCCATGGTTGCCAGAACGGATTCCAGCATCGAGACATCGATGAACGCGCCTCGTGGACGCTTGTTCAGCGCCGCCGTGATCGCGAAGGCCGCAGTCAGGCCGCCAACCGTGTCCGCGACGGGGTAGCCGACGCGAGTCGGAGCGCTCTCTGCTGTCCCAGTGATCGACATGACGCCCGAAGCGCCCTGGATGATCTGGTCATATGCGGGACGGTCGACCCAGGGCCCGTCCTGCCCGAATCCCGAGATCGCGCAATATGTCAGTTCGGCATTGACCTCTCTCAGGACATCATGGCCCAGGCCAAGGCGTTCCATGACCCCGGGACGGAAGTTCTCGACCAGGACGTCCGCCCTTGCCACCAGGCGCTTGAGAAGCGACTTCCCCTCGGCATGCTTGAGATTCAGCGTCACGGATTTCTTTCCTGCGTTCTGGGCAAGGAACGACGCGCCCATCCCCGCGGCATTGAGCCGGGCGTCCGCACCCAGCCGCCGCGCAAGATCACCGCGTCCGGGCCGCTCGATCTTTATCACCTCGGCGCCGAGATGGGCCAGCTGGTGACAGCAGAACGGGCCTGCCAGCACGTTGGTGAGATCCAGGACGAGAATGTTCGAGAGCGGTGCGGCCATCGTTCAGTCGACCACGAGTTCCGCGACGACAGAAGCCCATGCCGCTCCGTGCATGTCTCTGTCCCCGGGATGGCCTTGCACGACCGGGCGGGGAAGGCTGATCTTGATCACGTTCAGGGCCTTGATGTCGAAGCGCCTGATCGCTTTCGGATCCGCCCCGAGGGCTTCCGCGACGCGCTTCGTCGCGAGGCCGCCTGACAGACGGGCAAAGGCATCGTCGGATCCGCAAAAGATGTCGATCGTCAGCCAGAAGGGTCCGGCGTTTTTTGACCGGACCTTGTCGCAGACCTCGCCCACTTCAGGCATTGATCACGTCAAGGCGGAACGCGTCCATCGGGTCGGACAGCGTCAAGACGTGATGGAGGCAGAACTCATGGACCGGTCCCCTGTCGATCTCGGCCGGCGAAAACGGAAACGAGAATGTCGGCAGCTCCTCCTCTGATGTCAGGGGGTGGTGCAGAAGGTAGGGATTCATGAGCTTGCCGATCTCGTTCGCGGTGCCCTGATCCGCAGCGGTTATGGTGCAGAGGACTCCGATCTCGGTCGGCGCGCCCGGCCTGGTTTCCAGCTCTCCAAGCGTGCTGTCGATGCCGACGAGCCGGAGGTCGCAGTGCCAGGCCTCCGGCGCGAGGCCCATCCGGCTCTCGACCTTTGCGGCGTGCCGGAGACCGATGTCCCGGATCCAGGCCTGTGCGCTTGCGACGTATCGCGGGTCGCGGATTGTGGACATCAAGAGTGTCTGGCAGCCAGCCACGCGCGCGCCTTCCAGTTTCACCGTGTACTGGTCGGACGCAACCCAGCGGGATCCTTCCACACGGACGCGGAACTCGTCGAGCGCCTCGTAGGTGGCGTCGGTCACGTCGAGATGCCCGCCCGGCTCGTAAAGTATGAACGGATCCGAATTCTCGTACAGCATGTGTGCGAGGACGGTGTTCGGCGTTGCACGGGCATCGTCTGCCAAGGGATGCACGGTGAATCCAACCTTGTCGAACTCCACCATCAAGACGCCGGACTGGGGATTCGTGGCGCAAAGGGCGCCGCATTCCGCGATCTTGGCGCCATGCCACGCACCGCCTGCGTGGTCGCCCCGCATGAGGGGAAGCGCGGCTATGGTGGCCGTGTCGGTCGTCCGGCCCGCGATGATGATTTCGGCCCCGGTCTCGACGGCCTGCTGGATCTGCTCGGCGCCTGCCAAGGCAACGATATGGGTGCAGTCCTCGATGGTCTTGCGATCCAGGTCCGGCGCACCGTCCAGGGCCGAGATCTGACCTGAGGCAAAGCGCCGGACGATTTCGTTTGGCTCCTGCTCGGACTTGAGCGTCGCGACCCTTGGCGTCCAGCCAAGCTCTTCCAGGCATTCTCGCGTGATGTCGACGAGCCAGTCGACCATCCCGTCCGTGCCGCAGGTGCCCGCGGTTCCGATGACGAGCGGGCATCTTGCGGTTCGCGCTGCCTCGATCAGCCCCATCCACTCGACCTTGGTCGAGCTCCGCGCGTATTTCGACACGCCGCAGCCGAGATAGGACGGCCCGCTGTCGGTCGAGCCGCCGTCGATGGCGATGAGATCGGGATGCATCCTGATTCCACGTTCAAGCGCTGCCTTGTCGTAGTCGAGGCCGAGCGCCCCGGAGGGAACGAGAATGCGCGTCATGGTTCGGTTCGGCGGCTCATTTGCCCTTGTTCACGAATGTTTCGCATCGGCCGGGAGGCCCGCGATCTGCAGCGGGAGGGAGATCCGTATCCGGGAAAAGGTCTGATGCCGGAGCCGTCTTGATGTTGCATGACATTTCCTGCTCTTGCGTCGCCGCGAACTGGCTGGTCCGCCCGTGGCAGGCTGCGGTCAGTCACTGACAGCCTGCGGTTTCTTGATGACGCGGCGGAGGAAGATCGGCGCCACGAATCCTGCAACGGCAAGGACGAGAAGCGACGAGGGGATCGCGGAGTAGAATTCATAACCGCTCGACGGCGTATGCCAGCGGAATCCGAACAGGAACCGCCAGTCGCCGTCCGAAAGTATCATCGCGCGGCGCAGCGCGTCTTCCATGTGATTGCCGAGAAGGATGCCGAGGATGATGGGCACGGTCGGAACGTCCAGCTTGCGGAAAATCCAGCCAATGATGCCGAAGAAGATCATCAGCAGGAGATCGAAATAGCTGCCAGAGAGCGAATAGATGCCGACGAAGGAGATCATCATCACGCCCGGCAGCAAGACCCATGCCGGCACGCTCAGGATGTGGACGAACATCTTCACCATCGGCACGTTCATCGCCAGAAGGACGAAGTTCGCGATCAGCAGTGACGCGATCAGGCCCCACACGACGTCCGGCCGGTCGGTGAAAAGGGTCGGCCCCGGCGTGATGTTTAGCGTCAGCAGCAGCGCAAGCAGCACGGCAGTCGTCCCGGAGCCGGGTACGCCGAGTGTCAGCATCGGCACCAGTGCGCCGCCGGCCGCGGCGTTGTTCCCCGCTTCGGGCGCCATCACGCCCTTGGGTACGCCGGTGCCGAATCCGCCTTTTTCGCCCTGCACGTTCTTCTCGCCCATGTAGGCCAGGAATGAACCGAGCGAGGCGCCGGCGCCGGGAAGCACGCCGGCGATGAACCCGATCACGCTGGAGCGCAGCATGGTGCCGATGCCCTTCGTCAGGTCGCGGACCGGCAGGGTCACCTTTCCGAGCTTGACTCCAATGGATGACTCCCTGCCGTGGCTCTCGATGAAGACAAAGACCTCGGCGACCGCAAAAAGCCCGACAATCGCGACCAGGAAGTCGACGCCGTCCATCAGGTGCAGGTTCCCGCCGGTGAAGCGCGGCATCCCTGTCTGGTTGTCGAGCCCGATCATGGCGATGCCGAGCCCGATGCAGGAGGCGAGGGCGGCCTTGGCCTGGTTCTTCGAGGCGATGCCTCCTAGGGTCGAGAACGCCAGCAGGTAAAGCGCAAAATACTCCGACGGACCGAACTGGTAGGCAATGCGGGACAGGAGCGGCGCAAGCAGCATCAGGCCGATGGTTGCAAACAGCGCGCCGAAGAAGCTCGCAAATCCGGACAGCACGAGAGCGTCGCCGGCACGCCCCGCCTTGGCCATCGGGTAGCCGTCAAGCGTCGTCATCAGCGCAGGCTCGTCGCCGGGGATGTTGAGAAGGATGGAACTTATCCGTCCGCCGTACATCGCGCCGTAATAGACGGCGGTCATCAGGACGAGCGCGGATGTCGCGTCGAGGCCGAGCGAGAATGCAAGCGGGATCAGGATGGCGACGCCGTTCGACGGGCCGAGGCCCGGAAGCGCGCCGATGATGGTTCCGAGAAAGCACCCCGCAACGGCGAGAAAGAGCGTGAACGGCGAAAGCGCGACGCTGAAGCCAAGGGCGAGGTTCGAGAAGAGTTCCATCAGCCTAGCCACGCCTTGGGCAAGGGCTGAAGCCCGAGGCCGAGCGCGTACTTGAATATGATGAAGAGCCCAATTGACAGGCCAAGTCCGGTGATTGTCGCGGGCAGCGGACGAGGGGAGATCTGGAAGCTCAGGATGGCTGCGCAGATCGCCGTGGGTATCAGGAAGCCGAGCGGCTTCAGGGCATGGGCATAGGCAACCATGACGAGAACGGCGATCACGATGTTGCCAAGCGTCATTCGGCCAGGCCATGCCGGGTCGTCGTCGGGCCGGAAGACAAAGATCAGCCCGCAGATCGCCGCGACCCCGGCCAGCATGAGCGGGAATGTCTTCGACCCTACAGGATCCGACATGAAGCTGGCCTGTATCTGGAAGGCGCCCGCCGTATAGGCGAGCGCCCCCAGTATCACGACCACTCCGAAGAGACGGTCGGAGAGTTTCACTGGATTACGCCGATCTCTTTCGAGAGTTCGACGGTATCGGCAATGACGCCGTCTACCCAGCTCTGGAAATCGCCGCCGACCTTGGTGAAGGGGGCGAGACCGTTGGCAACCATGGCGTCTTGCCACGCCTGGCTGTCCGCCACAGCCTGGAGCCTGTCGCCCCAAGCCTCGAAGTCGGCGTCCGAGATGCCCTTCGGCACGTAGAGGCCGCGCCAGTTCACGGCGACGACATCAAAGCCCTGCTCCAGGGCCGTCGGGATGTCCTCGAAGCCCGGCACCCGCTCCTCGGTGAGTACGGCAAGCGCGCGCACCTCGCCCGACTGGAGGAAGCCGACGATTTCGGACATGTCGCCGGTCATGCCCTGGGTGAAGCCGCCGATCGTCTGGGTGATCGCGTCGCCACCGCCGTCTAGGCCGATGTACTTGACCTTCGTTATGTCGGTGAACCCAGCTTCCTTCAGTACCATGAGCACCTTCAGGTGGTCGAAGCCGCCTGCGGCCGAGCCGCCTCCGAATGCGACGGAACCGGGATCGGCCTTGATCGCGTCGACCATGTCGCCAAGCGACATGAACGGGCTGTCGGCGGCCACGACGATCACGCCGGGATCAGCACCGATAGCGCCGACGAAGCGCACCTGGTCGGCGGTGAGGCCGGCATAGGCATTCTGTGCAAGGCGCGTAGCCGTGGCCTGGCTGGCCGCGACGATCAGGTTGTTGTCATCGCCGCGTTCATTGACCACGTGACTGTAGGCCAGGCCTCCGCCGCCACCGGCCATGTTGGTGACCTGCACCGGCGAATCCACTTGGCCGATATCGTACAGGATCTTGCCGATCTGGCGACAGGTGAAGTCCCAGCCGCCGCCTGGGTTTGCCGGCGCGATGCACTCGGTCGCCGCCAACGCGGCCGAACCCGCAACTGACATAATTGCGCCCAATGCGAGCGCACGAACTTTTGTTTGCATGTCTTTCTCCCTTGGACTGATTGAATGCCGCTTGGTGCAGCAAGTCCGACGGCGACATAACGACGCCGAGCAAAAAAATTCAACCCCTCATGATCAAGGTGGCAAGGCGACTTCGTTTGGAGAGCCTCGTCTTGGCTCCTGCAGGATTGCGCGAGAAAGAGAACCTGGCACAATCTTCTTGGAACTTCGGTGGTTCGTAAAGCTCGGGCTCGGCATCCCGCGCCGCTACGCGTTTCCTACGCCGTTCAAGACCCGGGAAGGGGAACGCGTAATCCGGCCGCCCCCAAGCCCTCCGCAGATCGGGTCGACAAGCTTGGTACCCACCTGAAGGCGACCAGCGGACAGGCGCAGCGGCGGCACCTCAAGCGCGCGGCGGAGCGTTCGCCGCTGCCCTCGCCATCGACATGCGCCTGGCGTTCGGTCAGGTCAGGGTCGCTGGCCGGTCGAACGGACTCCTGCCGATGCCGGCGCGCCAGATCGCGAAGAATCGTCCTGCCGCCCTCATTCGGTCCACATCGGCCATTCCCCGAGCGGCACAGCTCTCTGGAATTCTACCATGCCCTCTGCTCTTGCCCTGTCCACCAGTTCGACATGCGCGTGACTGACGGCGAAGAAAGAGGTTTCCGAGTGCAGGCAACCGGAGGGGCAATCCCCCCAAGCCTTGCGCATCATTACGAACCAGCGGCCGGATGCGTTTGTTGCCGCGATGTCCGGTCCATCACCCAAGTAGGCGTCGAATTCGGCGCTGACGACACCATCGACGGCCAAGTATGCCTGCCGTGCTGCAAGCAGGTTTGCATGTTCGCTGAAGTGCATGATCACGGAAGCGAACAACGGCATCGATTTCCACGCGTGCAGGCCCAGCCTGGAATTCAGTTCATCGAATTTCCCGAATCCGGTCAGGGGCATTCCGCCGGTACCGTTCCAACGCTGGGCAATGGCATCGAGAAGCCCGCCTTCCACCGTAAGCAGCAGCGTTGCAGGCCTGAACCGCGAACGTGCCGCGACGTCAGTCATTTCCGGGTAGCGACTTCGGATGCGCATCAGCACCTGGTCGATCTCGACGGCAAGCTCACCAAGCCGTTGCTCGTTCATGAGCAGTTCATCGGTCTCTCCGAGATGAACGCGCCGTGCGAGTATTCGCGCATCCGAAGAGGTTCGGCCCTGGATGGCGGCCAGTGCGTCAACTGTCGGGACTGGAGCTGCTTCTGCGGCATTCGCGATCGGAATGATGCTTGGCAAGGCAACAAGCAAAATTGTGAGGACGGCCAGGGCAAGTTGCGGCAAAAAAAACAATGTGCGACCGCCATGCTGCAATCGACAAGGCGGTTCAGGCAATTCAGGTTCGGATACGCATTTGCGGTTCAATTGCACGCGGTTCTTGCTCCTTCGTCAATTTGCTGGGATGCCGACCACATTGTACGAAGTTCAGCACGAAGAAGCCACAAGGGAACCGTACTGTCCATGCGCCCAATGGGCGGCACTCCGAATTGCGGGCGCCTGCTGCCAGCGCCCTGCATGATGTTGAAATTGAACATGTGTCCGGGGCACGCCCGGCAACGGTCTGAGATCAATGCCTTCGTCCACATACTGTTGTTCATCGAGCTTGCGTGCCGGCGCATCAAAGGGTCGACTTGGGCAAAGTCGGCATTCCCGGAGTCATTCGAGGCACGGATTTCGCAGCGTGACCTTTTCCGGAGTTCGGGTTACGCTGCGTCCGTCATGGATCACAAGGCTTTCGTCAATTCGGTGCCTGGCCCCGTCCTGGCTGACCTGAGCAAGACCGAAGACGCCGCCGGCTTGCGGCACCTTGCTTTGCATTTGGGCCTGATCCTAGCCTTGGGACTGTATGTCGCCGTCGGCGCGCCTTTCTGGTGGGTGGCCATCGTGCCCCTTGGCATCTCCATCTGCTTTCTCTTCACCTTGCAGCACGAAGCGACGCACAAGACGCCATTTGCAACGCACTGGTTGAATGAGTGGGTCGGACGATTGGTCGGGCTGCCAATCCTGCAGCCGTTCGAATGGTTCCGCTACTTTCATCTGGCGCATCACAGGTACACCAACAATCCCGAACGTGATCCAGAGCTGATTGCCGGCGCCAAGCCCGAAACATGGGCGTCTTACGTGATTCATGTTTCCGGCCTCCCTTTCTGGTGGGCGGTGGCACGGCAAGTTCTGTCCAACGCTGCGGGAGCAAACCCTGGCGCCTACGTGCCCGAGCGCGCCCGGCGCAGAATTGAGCGCGAAGCTCGGTGGATGCTGCTGGCCTATGCCTTTGCTGCGGTCAGTTTGCTGTTTTCGCCACTGCTCTTTTGGGTCTGGATACTTCCGTGCCTCCTGGGCCAGCCTTTTCTGAGGCTCTACCTTCTGGCGGAGCATGGGCGATGCGCCTTTGTCGCGGACATGTTCCGGAACACGCGCACGACCTACACCAATCGAATCGTGCGGTTTCTGACCTGGAACATGCCCTATCATGTCGAACATCACACGCTGCCCCAGGTGCCGTTTCACAGGTTGCCCGAGCTGCATGATCACATGCGAGGCCGGCACCAGGTCACCGCTGATGGCTACATGGCTTTCACGCGCGACTATGTGGCGTCGATGCAAGGCCGCGATCAAACCGTTCGGGGATAGGCGCGAGGACTGAACTGGATACCGGGGCGCACTGGACTGACCTGTGTCCGGAATCTTCATTGCGTCATTGTCAATCCCCGGATGCCGAGACGTCCTGCAATCTCCGTGAACTCGTTCGATTGCTCGTCCATCGCCGGCTGCGCGAGAACCTCCCGCATGGAACCGTCCCATGGAGCGCCCATTCTGGCTGCAGGATGGCAAGTCCGCGAACTTTGAATTGCCATTTCTCAGCGGCGAAAGGCCCAGGGCGGCGAGGGTCATGTGTGCCCGCCATCAAGGAAGTCGAGGAAGCGCTGCCAGTCATATGGCAGCAACTCGTGGCCGCCGGGACGAAGATGGTGGCCAAGCGCGGATTGGCAGGTCTGACGTGCCCGGGCCCACATCGCCTCAACGCTGGGCCAGAAGCACGATTCCGGCCAGACCTCAGATGCAGCGACAAGGGCGATGTAGGTGCCGGCCGGATCGGCCCAGAGGTCCTTTTCAGCGGAGGCGACATAGACCCTTCGGGGTGCCGTGCTTGCGAGAAGGTGGTGCTGGTCCAGTGAAGTCGCGTCGCCCCGGAGCTTGATCCAGTGCGGAAAAGCCGCCGTCATCTGGGCAAGCGTTTCTCCGACCGCGTGTCCGGCAGGGGCGGCGCCGGCACAACCCGAATTGTTCGCAAGCACCGCGCCGATTCTCGTGTCATTTGCAGCCGCCCAAAGTGCCGCCTTGCCGAGTCGGGAATGACCCGCGACCGCAACCTGGCCCATGTCAAGGCCGCCAATCAGTTCGGCTGCGTCCAAGAGGCGTTGAATCGCCCAGGCCCAGAGCGAGATCGCGCCAGTGTCCAGACCGACGAACGGGCAGGCCCCGTGCCTCATGATTTCGTTCGGATCGTCCGGCGCCCACGAACCGTAACAACTCACCAGAACTGCATATCCTCGTGCCGTCAGCATCTCGACTGGCCAACGATGGGCCTCCGTGCCGCGCAGCACGTCGTGCAGTCGCCCTTTCTCGACGCCAAGCTCAGGTCGGCAGTGAATCCGTGCCCGCATGTCCAGCGGAAACTCCGGACCGGTGAGGATGCCGACTGGACCGGCAAAGCCAAGGCCCGCAATCAATGGCGCGTCATCAAGGCTCTCCGGTCGCCAGAGTGCTGCATCTACGATGAGAGCTTTCGCGCCATCGGCCGATCGCATCGTGATCTCGATTCGCTCCGCCGGAGATCCAGCCAAAGGGTTGACTTCAACATCCAGTTCTGCGGGTGCAGGCGGCAACTGTCCGTAGATCGTGTCGGACAGTTCCTTTCGCCATCTTTCCTGCCGTTTCTCGAGAGGGTCGGGGCCGTCGAGCGATTCAAGCAGGAACGGTCCCGCGAACGCATCTTCGAGCGAGAGGGCCGGACTCAAAGTGCCCAGCCATCATAGAAGGGATGACCGGGCCTGACCGGCAGGTCTTCCGGCTGGCCGGATCGGGCAGAACCATAAATCGCCGTAGCAAACTCGATTGATTGCCGGCCGTCTGCCAACGTGACCTCGCGCCCGGGGCATCCGTCGAGCGCGTCGGCCATTGCCTCGAAGAGAGCCGCATATCCGGTTCTTGCCTCGGGCACGTCCGCAAGCATCGCGTCTATGTCGCGTTGACGCACCGGATCTCGGGCAATGAATGTCCAGCCCCTGGCGGCCGGAGCATAGGGTGCATGATCGCTTTCCACGGTAAAGCCTTCGAACATGAGGCGCAGCCGGGACGTGTTGCCTGCTGCCCCAAGCGTTATCGAAGAGGTCACAAGGGTGCCGCCGCACATCCGGACGGATAGCGCTGCGCAATCCTCAACCTCGATGTCGTTCACGCGCGTTGCGACATCTGCAAAGACCTGCGCAACCGGGCCGAGCAGCGACATCAGGAGGTCGTGGATGTGAATCGCGTGACCCAGGACGGCGCCACCCTGCTCGCCGGCCCAGGTCCCGCGCCAGCCAATGTCGTAATAGCTTGCGGGTCGGTCCCAATGAGTCTCAAGGGTTCCTGCGTAACAGCGCCCGGCAATGCCGGAGTCAACGAGCGCGCGCAGCTGCGTCATTCCAGGCCCGTAGCGGTACTGAAACACCGGGTAAATTGTCCCGCCAGTCCGTCTTGACCGCTCGATCAGCCTGTCCGCTTCCGACAGCGAGCAGACGAGCGGCTTTTCGCAGACGACGTCCTTCCCCGCGTCAAGTGCGTCAAGGCACGCCTGGCAGTGCAGATGCGGCGGCAGGCAGACATCGACAATGTCGATCTCGGGGTCAGACAGGACTTCGCCGACGTCGGTTGTGAAACCGGCGCCCTTGCACTTGTCGGCCAGGCTGCGGCCCCGTGCCTCGTCAAGATCGCAGACGGTCTTGACGCGAAACCTCTCTGGCAGCGCCGCATATCCTGCAAGGTGCTGAGCGCCTATCCCCGCACCGATGATCGCAACAGTACGCTTCATGCGGCCTCGGCCGTCATCTGCGCCTGAATTGCCAGTTCGGTGACCGTGAAGGTATGGGCCTGCCGAACGGCGGTCTCGGTCCTGTCGGCCACGTCCGCAACAAGGCGCGGGAAATAGGGCAGGCCCGCGTCGGTGCAGGGAATCATCGTGTTTTCCTCGCCGTTGACCAGGTAAAGGTTGTTGGTCACGTGCGGCCGGCCGATGTCCGTGTACTTGCGCAGTTCGATGTGCCCTTCGGTTCCCTGGATGAAGAGCCGTCCGTCTCCCCAGGTCGGAAGGCCGTTTGGCGTGAACCAGTCGACGCGAACGTAGCCGTGACCCTTGTCAGAGCGGAGGACCATTTCTCCGAAGTCCTGGAATCCAGGCGCATCGGGCATGGTCGTGTTTTCGACATGTGCATGGGCGACCTTGGCGGAGTCGGATCCGGTGAAATGCAGGAACTGGTCGATCTGGTGCGAGCCGATGTCGCAGAGGATCCCGCCGTAGCGTTCCCGCAGCAGGAACCATGGCGGGCGTGTCCGGAGGTTTTTCTTGTGAGGGCCGAGGCCGACCGTCTGGACGACTCGTCCGATGGCACCGCCGAAGACGAGCTCTTCGGCGCGCGTGACAGCGGGCACCTCGAACCGCTCCGAGAAATTGACTGTCCAGATGCGCCCTGTGTCCGCCTGAGTGCCGCGAATCTCGTCGAGCTGCTCAAGCGTCGTGCATCCAGGCTTGTCGACCATGATGTCCTTGCCGGCCCGCATGGCTTCGATCGCCAGGCCTGCGCGATCCTCCGGCACCGCCGAGATCAGGATCATGGCGATTTCAGGATCTTCGAGAATGCGTCGCCTGTCCGCGACCCTGGAAACGTTGGGAAATACCTCGTTGAATTTCCTTTCCGTGACGGCCGTCCCGTCCGTCCAATAGGCATCGCAGGAGCAGCCCTCGGCCAACATGTTCGAAAGCATTCCGAAAATGTGTCCGTGATCGATGCCGATGACGCCGAGCTTGAACGGCATGGTCAGCCCTCCCCCTGGTTCTTGTCCCGTAGCGCAACCCGGCTCGAGCGTCGGGAAGGCGTCCATTTCCGTTTCCGTGCGATCCAACGCTGTCGAGCCCACACTCTTTGCAAGCGATTGGTCATTGCCCTTCGACCTCGACGCGCGTGCCCGTCCGCCCGCTTCTCTCGATCGCCTCGATCAATGCGTGAACGGCAAGTGCGCTCCGGCCCGGCACCAGTGGCGGCCGTCCTGCGCTGACGGCATCGGCAAAGTCCTCGATTACGAGGCGGTGCCAGTCGCTGGTAAAGGCCATCGGGTCGGCACCGGAGCCGCTCGCCATGGATTCACCAGAGGATTCGGCGCGACCGTCAAGCCAGTCGATCTTCAGGATCCCGGCCCCGAGTCTCGCCGAGGCGTCCCGGCAATGGAGAGTGATCGTCTCGCCTGCTCCCGGAAACCCTGCCGTCGTCGCAAAGAGCTGGCCCGCGGCACCGTTTGCGAACCGCAGGCCGGCGACGACAAAGTCCTCGGCTTCCATCCGGTGATGGTCCGTGGTGACGCACATCGCCGTCACATCGGCGACCGGACCGGTGAGCGTCAGCATCAGGTCGATCGTGTGGATTGCCTGGGAAATCAGCACTCCGCCGCCGTCCCTCGCATAGGTTCCGCGTCCCGGCTCGTCGTAATAGGCCTGCGGACGCCACCAGGGCACATTGATCTCGACGGCCACGAGCGGTCCGAGAGATGGCATCCGCGCAGCCAGATCTCCAGCCACAGGCCGGACGCGATGCTGCAGCATGATGCCGAGCGGCACGCCTGATCTCTCGCAGGTCTCGACGATTCGTACCGCGGCCGGAAGCGTGCGTTCGACCGGCTTTTCCATCAGGATAGGCTTTCCGGCCCGCGCGAGGGTTTCGACGATTTCGGCCCTTGCGTCGGGCGGCGTGGCCAGGATGGCGAAGTCGACCGATGCATCATCGGCTATTTCCTTCAGACTGTCCGCCGAATGTGCGCCAAGCCCGGGGTGGGCAGCCAGAAAGTCTGTCCGGCTCTTGGGGTCCCTGGCGAAGACCGGGCCAAGCGTCACCGCGTCCGATCCGGCGATCGCGTCAGCGTAGGTCTTCGAGACCATGCCGAGACCGATCAGCGCGGCTCTCATGGCTCTAGCGCGAGCGCCTGCCCGCTCTCGCCATCGAAGACGTGAAACCTGTCGGTTGGAAGCGTCACGCCTATTGTCTGGTTGCGTTGCAGGGGTATCTGCTCGCCGAGTTGCACGGTGAGCCGTTCGCCGTTTTCGAAGGTCCCGTAAATGTAGGTGACTGAGCCCAGCTGCTCGAAATTCCGCACCTTGATCTGCATGTCGCCCGTACCGTCCAGCGATACGCCGATCGCTTCGGGCCGGATGCCGAGCGTCACCCTGCCATCGCTTCTCGCGGCTAGCTGCACATCGCGGGTCAGGCCGCAGTTCAGCGACAGGCGGCTCCGCTCGATGCGGCCTTCCAGGAAGTTCATCTGAGGGGCGCCTATGAAGCCAGCGACAAACCTGTTGGCGGGACTGTTGTAAAGATCGAGCGGCAGGCCGACCTGCTCGATCCTGCCGTCCCGCAGCACGACTATCCGGTCCGCCATGGTCATGGCCTCGATCTGGTCATGGGTGACATAGATCATCGTGTTGCCAAGTTCGTCATGAAGATTCGATATCTCGACGCGCATTTGCAGGCGAAGCTCCGCATCGAGGTTGGACAGCGGTTCGTCGAAGAGAAAGACGATCGGCTCGCGGACGATCGCGCGTCCAATGGCAACCCTCTGGCGCTGCCCTCCGGAAAGCTGTCCGGGGCGCCGGTCCAGAAGCTGGTCGATCTGCAGCAGCTGGGCGGCGGAATCGACCCGTCGGGCGATTTCGGCCCGGTCCATGCGGAAGTTCTCGAGCCCGAAGGACAGGTTCTGCCGCACGCTCATGTGCGGATAGAGGGCATAGGACTGGAAGACCATGCTGAGGCCGCGTTCGGACGCGGGCACGGCATTCACGCGTTTTCCCTCCAGCATGATGTCGCCGCTCGTGGGATCGTCCAGCCCGGCGATCAGCCTGAGCAGGGTGGACTTGCCGCATCCGGAGGGTCCCACGAACACCACGAACTCGCCTTCGTCAATGGCAAGGTCGACGCCATGGATCACGTCAACCGCGCCAAAGCTCTTCCTTATCTGCCTGAGTTCTAGCGTGTGTGTCGTTGTTTCCGTCATTTCAGGCCTGTTGTAGCGATGCCGGTCGTGATGAAGCGTTGCAGCCAAACGAAGACCAGCGTGATCGGAATGAGCGACACGACGGTCATCGCGAGGATGTAGTGGAAGTCCGTGTCGAATTCGCCCGCGTATTGCGTGAGGCCGAGCTGGATCGTGTGCTTTTCCGGATCGGAGATGAGGACGATCAGGGGCCAGAGGAAGTCATTCCAGCGCCAGATGACAGAGAGGATTGCGAGAACAGAAAGGGCGGGCAGCGAGAGCGGCATGACGATTCGCCAGAAGATGCGCCACTCGCTCGCGGCATCCATCCGCGCGGCCTCGAGAAGTTCGTCCGGAATCGTCAGCATGTACTGCCTGAGCAGGAACACGCCCGTGGGCGTGGCGGCCGCCGGAATGATCACGCCCCAAAGCGACCCGAAGATGCCGAAGCTCCAGACGACGAAGAACAGCGAGACCAGGATGATCGAGGAGGGGATCAGCAACGTCGCGACGATGAGGATCGTGAATGTCAGCCGGCCCCGGAAGCGGTACTTGGAGAGCGCAAAGGCCGCCATCGCATTGATGATCAGCGTGATCAGCGTCGCCATCACCGTGACGAAGACCGAGTTGAAAAGGTAGATGCCGAAGGTGAAGTTCTCCTGCCCGTGCCGCTTCAGCAGGGGGTCCAGGTAGTTTTCGGTCGCAACGCGGATTTCCTCCGACGGTCGCAATTGCGTTCGCGGCACCTTGAAGACGTCGCCTGGATCGTCAATCGGCGCGACATCGGTTTCCTTCCGGGTCGGACCCGCCTTGAAGACCTTGCGTTCGCCGCCGTCCTCGGCCTCGTGAATCCATTCGGGCTTGGTGCCGATCCCCTCGATTTCGGTCTGGACCTGCGCGATCGGAAGGAGCCTGGTGTCAAAGCTGTCCACTGCGCGTTCAGGCTTGATCGAGCTGAAGAAGGTCCAGAGCACCGGAACGAGGACGATCAGCACCCCGAGCAGCAGGTATCCGTAGGCCAGGACGTCTGCCATGCCGAAACGCTCGGCCGTATCCTTGTTGCCGGCGGTGCGGGTCAGGAATGTGCTCAGGCGGTTCAGCATCACAGTTCCGACTGCCTCCGCGTGATCCAGAGCTGGAAGAACGTGAAGATCGCAATGACCACTGCCATCAGGACCGAACCTGCGGCCCCCTCGCCGTAATCCTTGCTTTGATTGGTGAATGCGACCTCGTAGATGTTCTGCACGATCATGAATGTTTCGCGCCCGGGTCCTCCGCCGGTCAGCAGGTAGACCTCGTCGAAGATCTGGAAGCTTCGGATGAGGGCCAGCACCAAAACGACGGTCAGGGTAGGCATGATCAGCGGCAACGTGATGCGCCAGAAGGCGCGCGCGGGTCGCGTCGCGTCCATTCTCGCTGCCTCGTAGAGATCAGACGGGATCGCCTGTAGGCCGGCGAGGAGAATGAGCATGTAGAATCCCATATGGCTCCAGGTAAAGACGAAGACCAGCCAGAAAAACGGCCAGCCAGTGTTCGGCTGCACCAGCCAGTTGATCGGTCGATAGCGGCCGAAGTCGAAGACCGCGTCGAACTGGATCGAGATCAGGAGCGCCGCTGACAGGATGCCCGCGACAATGATCGCGATGCGGGCATGGCGCGATTCGCCCGACACGATCAGCACGAGACCCAGTGCCAGCGCTCCGCCGAGCCAGATGCTTCCGCCCAATCCGATCAGGCTGAGCGGGTTTGCCCAAGCGAACAGGAGCGCGAGAAGCGCCCCGAAGATCGCGGTCCAGGCCAGTGACGGAGTGTCAGAGGACCGCAGGGCGCGTTCGCTCACGACCATCAGGACAACGGCAAGAAGCACCGTCACGACGATGTCGAATCCCGTCATGCCTGCCATGGCAGACAACTGGTCTCGCGTGCCGCCGATCATTTCGTTCAGCACGCCCTTCCGGTGCAGCACCCAATTCCAGATGTTTGCAATGACGACGGGCGAGAGCATCACTGGGTAGAAGAACATGGCCCGCCAGAAGCCTCGCCCGCGTATGTTCTTGTTCACGACCAATGCCGTCACCAGGGCCACGACGCAAAGGACGGGAACCTGGATCACGACAAACCAGAGGGTATTGAACATTCCCTTCCAGAAACTGAAGCCAGCATTTGAACAGGTCCGGGGTTCGAAAATGGTCTCGCAACTGAATATGTCGGCGTATTGCTGGAGTCCGACCCACGGCCGGTTGAAGAGCAGGATCGACGTGCCGCCGGTAAACGAGACGTAGAAGTTCAGGATCATCGGGACGAAAGTGAACAGGCCGAAGATCAGCATGTTCGGCAGCAGAAGCGCATAGGGCACGCCGCCGCGTCCCCAGATGCTCTGTGCGTATTCGACCGGAAACCCCACCAGGTCCATCAGGAACGACGGCACCTGAACGAGCTTGTACCGGCGTCTCGTCAACAGCCAGACGCTTCCGCCTCCGATCCAGAGGACGCCGAGCACCGTCATCAAGATGGCCGCTAGAGACATGTCGCCCTGCCGGGAAACCGGGGGCAGGCCTGCCCCCGGCAATCTTGACCGACGCCTTAGTTGTTGGCGTCGGTGTCAAGCTTCTCCTGGATCTTGGTCAGGGCTTCATCCAGCGAAAGCTCGCCGTTCATTGCCGCGCCGAGAAACTCGGTCGTTGCATTGTAGATGACAAAGCCGAACTTCGATCCCTGCAGCCTGTAGGCTTGCGGAGTCTGTTCGGCCGCCGCTGCAGCCATGGCAGTGAAGGCATTCAAGCCGGCCGCGACCGCTTCCGAAGCTCCGGCGCCAGCGTAGTCCAGGCCCTCGGCCTGGAGTGTCGCATGCGCTGGAATCGCGTAGGTGCGGGAATACCATTCGCGGGCCTGGGGTTCGGCCGCCATCCAGTCAATGAACTTTGCGGCCGCCTCTTCCTTGGCGGCATCGCCAGACTTGAAGGCCACGAGGCCCGCGCCACCGGGCATGATGCCGCAACCCGCAGGACCGCATGGCACGGGCACGACCGCCCAGTCAAACTTGTCGCCGACGTTTTCCTGGACGTTGCGCGTATTCCAGGATCCGGACATGTAGAACGGCACGTCCTCGTTGAAGAACATCTCGTTGCCGTTGGCGTATTTGGAGCCGGAGACTGCCGGCCAGATGTCGGCGGGCATCAGCCCGCTTTCATGCCAGTCCAGCATCATCTGGCTGAATGTCCTGAACCCATCGTCAACGATGAGCTTGCCGTCGCCGTCGAAATAGGCGGCTCCGTAGGACATCGCCGGACCGGCCATGCGGTGGCCGGAGCGGTCCATGACCATGCCCGCATAGGATCCCGTGGCGTCCATCACGGCCTGAGTGGCATCAGCCCAATCGTCCCAGGTCGCGCCGGGTTCGGGAATGTCGACGCCGGCTTCCTCGAACATCGTCAGGTTTACGTATGGCCCGGTCACCGTCATTTCCGTGTGATAGCCGTAGATACCGTCGGGCTTGCCCGCACGATACCAAGGCAGAATCGCGCCGTAGGCGGCCTCCCAGGCATTCGCGTCCACGTAGGGCGTGAGATCCACATAATATGGATTCAAGCCGCCCAGATTTGTGACGAACGCCATGTCCGGGCCGGTTCCGGCCTCAAGCTGGGTCGGAAGCTGCTCGCGGATCACGTTGTATCCGACCTGGTTCAGCGTGATGGTGATGTCCGGATTTTCGGCCTGGTAGCGCCCGACCAGTTCCGTCACGACTGGACCTTTGGCGTCCACATCCGAGATCATGAGGCTGAGATCGGCCGCGATTGCCGCAGTCGTCGTTGCCAGCACCAAACCGGTGCCAAAGAGCGCGGTTCCTGCCACGCTCCTCAATTGTACCTTCATTTACCTTCTCCCTGTTGAAACCTCTGCATTGAGAGCAGTCGGTCGCGGAATTCTGCGAGAGGATTCAGGTGGCGTCAATACGGTACCGTGCTTCGCGGCGCTGCGTGCAGCTTTAGGGCTGCGCCCGTTGCCTTCGCGGCCGCGGACAACGCCGCGCCATTCGGCTGGCGCTTTCAAGTAATGCATATAAGCCCCTAATGGAGCGTTGCGGTGCCGGCTTCAGACCGTTGGTCTATGCGTGATCAGGCCGAACGGCTCGAATTGCCATTCGTAGTCAAGAGGCGCCCGTTCGGTGGCGGCAGTCGCACGCTTGAATTCATACACCCGCTCGCGTGCGTCTTCCCGAGAGGCCACGATCAGGCACTGCGACAGGTGTCGTCCGCCGTCATAGAGGTCGACCAGCCCACGCATGACTTGCGCATTCTCGGCATCGACCGCGAACCCGCTCTCCCAGCAGCGCAGTACAGCAACGCACTTGTCGCCGGCACGGACGTTCAACCGGCCTTGCCTGCGCGAGGATCGCTTGCGCGCAAGTTCAAGACCGTCGCGAACCTCCTTTGGCAAGAATTCAGACATTGGACATCACCCCGTATCGGCACACTGAACCATTTGTTTCTCTTGGGAAAGCTCTGGTTGCAAGCCGTCAAATTGAATTGCGGATCAAGTGCCAGCGTGGGATGGCAGATGTGTCGCGCATCTGCATCCCTTGTTCGAAGCAGTTGTTCGCTGGGCCACGTTCAGCGAACAAGACCATCGGTCCTGCTGTTTGCATGAGGCAGGGAATGCGCGAATTCCCGTGACATTGTGGGCGGAATTGCCCTAAACGCTGCCTGATTCCCGCGCGGCGGGCCTATCCCGCCGAATCCGCGGCAGACCCGACAGAACCCACGTGTCCGATAGGGAGGGCGCCATAATGAAGATGACTACCGAAGAAGCATTCGTCAAAACCCTCCAAAGGCATGGCATCCGCCACGCATTCGGCATCATCGGATCGGCCTTCATGCCGATTTCGGATCTCTTTCCGAAGGCAGGCATCATGTTTTGGGACTGCGCGCACGAAGGTTCGGGCGGCATGATGGCAGACGGCTACACGCGTGCGTCTGGCAAGATGTCGATGATGATCGCGCAAAACGGGCCCGGGATCACCAATTTCGTGACCGCGGTGAAGACGGCCTACTGGAACCACTCGCCGCTCCTCCTGGTCACTCCCCAGGCTGCAAACAAGACAATTGGCCAAGGCGGATTCCAGGAAGTCGAGCAGATGAAGCTCTTCGAGGACATGGTTGTCTACCAGGAAGAGGTGCGCGACTCGTCCCGGGTGGCAGAGGTCCTTGCCCGAGTCATTGCGCAGGCTAAGCGCGCTTCGGCACCGGCTCAGATAAATGTCCCCCGAGATATGTGGACCCAGGTTGTCGACATCGATCTGCCCGAACCGATTGAATTCGAGCGCTCGTCAGGCGGCGAGAACGCTGTGGCCCGAGCCGCCGCTCTCCTGTCCTCGGCTCGGTTCCCCGTCATACTCAACGGTGCCGGCGTCGTGTTGTCGGAAGACGGCATCGCCGCGTCGCAGGAGCTGGCCGAACGGCTCGACGCCCCGGTTTGCGTTGGCTACCAGCACAATGACGCCTTCCCTGGTTCCCATCCGCTTTTCGCGGGTCCACTTGGCTACAACGGCTCGAGAGCGGGCATGGAGCTCATCAAGCAGGCCGATGTCGTGCTCGCTCTAGGCACCAGGCTCAATCCATTCTCGACATTGCCTGGCTATGGTCTCGACTATTGGCCGAAGGACGCGAAGATAATTCAAGTCGACATGAATCCCGATAGGATCGGGCTGACAAAGAAGGTCACTGTAGGCATCGTCGGTGACGCCGCCAAGGTCGCCAAGGGGATTCTTGCCAGGCTCTCCGATGCGGCGGGCGACGACGGTCGTGAAGAACGCCGGAACACGATCGCAACCACCAAGTCGGCATGGGCGCAGCAACTTGCCTCCATGGATCACGAGGATGACGATCCGGGCACGACCTGGAACGAGAGGGCGCGTGCGGCCAAACCCGACTGGATGAGCCCGCGCATGGCATGGAGGGCCATCCAGGCCGCACTGCCGCGTCACGCGATCATTTCTTCGGACATTGGCAACAACTGCGCCATCGGCAACGCGTATCCGGACTTCGACGAAGGTCGAAAATATCTTGCGCCCGGCCTTTTCGGTCCCTGCGGGTACGGTCTGCCCGCCATCATAGGCGCCAAGATCGGCTGCCCAGACGTGCCCGTTGTTGGCTTCGCCGGCGACGGTGCATTCGGCATCGCGGTGACCGAGCTGACGGCGATCGGGCGCAGCGAATGGCCGGCGATCACGCAGATTGTTTTCCGAAACTACCAGTGGGGCGCGGAAAAGCGGAATTCGACCCTCTGGTACGATGACAATTTCGTTGGCACCGAACTGGACGAGGACGTCTCATATGCTGGAATCGCCAAGGCCTGCGGGCTCAAAGGCGTCGTGGCATGGAACATGGACGAACTCACTGCCGCGTTGAACCAGGCGATCGAGGACCAGATGAAAGGCGGCAAGACCACCTTGATCGAGGCAATGATCAACCAGGAACTCGGAGAGCCTTTCCGTCGGGACGCGATGAAAAGGCCGGTCGAGGTGGCTGGGGTCGACTCCGCCGATATGGCAGCGGAGTAGGCGCCGGGAGGCAAGGCGGGGCCGTGCCCCGTCCTGCGGGCGCTGCGGCGGCCCTGCACTCGCATGGCAATGGGCAAAAGGGAGGAGCCATTGCAGGCAATGTCTACCTTGTTGATGCCATGCACTGGCCGGCAGACGGCAGTGTTCAGGCATGCAGGTGCGTTAGCTTCGGCACCTTCAGAAAAGGTTTCCAGTCAGGTTCCGAGCGCAATCGAGATGACGGTGGCCGCAACGATGTCATCCACGGTTGCGCCACGGCTCAAGTCACAGACCGGTCTTCGAAAGCCTTGCAGGACTGGCCCTATTGCCTGCGCCCCGGCCAGTTCCTGCACGAGCTTGTATCCGATGTTGCCGGCGTCAAGGGTAGGGAAGACCAAGACGTTTGCATCGCCGGCACCGGATCCCTTGCGCTCTGCAATTTCTGGATTCAGGGCGGTGTCGGCCTGCACGGGACCGATCGCTGCCAAGCCTGCAGCTTGCGCAGCCTCCGTCGCCGCAGCGACCTTCTCAACCGAGCGACCCGTGCCGCTTGTGCCTGTAGCATACGAGAGAAACGCCACTCTTGCGTCGCCCAGAAGCGCCTGCGCCGAGGCGGCGGAACTGCGCGCGATTCCTGCAAGCTCGCTTGCGTCCGGATCCACGGCGACTGCGCAGTCCGCGAATATCATCTCACGCCCCCTGGGGAAGGACATGAGAAAGAAGGATGAAGGCTGCTGGATTCCGTCGGCAAGCCCTATCGCAAGGGACGCAGCTTCGATCACGCGCCGGGTTGGAGCCAGCGCGCCTGCGACCAGGACATCCGCCTCGCCGACCGCAACCATCGCCGCAGCGCGAACAAGCGGCTTGCCGATCATGCGACGCGCGAGTGCGGGCTTGACCCCCCGATTCTTGACAATCGCTTCCGCGAGATCGTCTGACGGTTCTGCAAGCTGCACTGTTGTGGCAAGGTCGCCGACGACAAGCCGGTCGGCTGCGTCGCGCATGCGTTCGTCTTCCGAAATCTCCGGCATGACGATTCGCGCGTTCCTTGCCTTTGCCGTTTCGAAGGACCTTTCGAGAGCATTCATCATCAATTCCCCTGCCGTATCAGGAGCAGCTACATGACCGAAGCACCGAAGATCAACCGTGGCCTCATGGGGGTGCATTTCGACCGTTCGGCAGTGTCGGACATCGATGGTGCGGCTGGTCGCCTGTACTACCGCGGATACACGATCGACGACTTGGCGACCAACGCGACGTTCGAGGAAGTCGCTCACCTGCTGATCAAGGGCGAGTTGCCGAATGCAGAAGAGCTAGCGGAATTCGACGCCAGGCTGAAGGCTTCGCGCGTTCTGCCTGACGAGATCATCGACATAGTTCGGGCAACCTCCGACGGCCATCCGATGAACGTGCTGCGCACCGCTGTATCCGCGCTGGCTGCGCTGGAATCCGGTGCTCAGGATGCGTCGGAGGATGGCATGCTTGAAAACGGAATTCGCCTGACTGCGCAGGTGCCAATGATCATTGCCGCGCATCACGCGATTCGGTCGGGACGCGAGCCGGTGAAGCCTGATCCGTCGCTTGGGCATGCCGGGAACTGGCTCTGGATGCTCAAAGGCGAGACACCTTCGGAAGACGCCGCACGGCTCGCGGACGTGGACTTCATCCTTCACGCCGAGCACGGCGCCAACGCATCCTCGTTCGCGGCAAGGGTGACGGTTGGCACGGAAGCGGACATGCATGGCGCCATCACGACCGCGCTCGCCACGCTCGCGGGCCCGGCCCATGGCGGAGCCGCCGAAGACGTCATGAAAATGGTCGAGGAGATCGGTGCCCCGGAAAATGCAGCCGAGTACGTACGACAAAAGCGCAAGAACAGGGAGCCGGTGACTGGATTTGGACACAGGGTCTATCGAGCCGAGGACCCGCGTGCGCGGCACATGCGTGACGGCGTAAGAAAATTGGGCGAGGAAATGGGCCAGCCCGAATGGTACGAAATCCTGCAGGCGGTGGTCGAGGCGATGAAGCCGTATGCGCGGCACGGGCTGAACGTGAATGTCGATTTCTATTCGGGCGTTGTCTACCAGCTTCACGGCATCCCCATGGATCTCTACGTGCCGATCTTCGCCATCGGGCGGATGCCGGGGTGGGTGATCCAGTGCCTCGAGCAGAAGCGGGGCAACATCCTGATCCGGCCGCTGACCCTTTACAACGGACCGGATCCTCGCGACTGGGTTCCGCTCGCGAACAGGTAGGCCCGCGCACCCTCTCTTGCGGGCGGTGCGAGGATCAAAGCCTTTCCCGATACAGGGCTTGCTGCGCGACGCCCGCGAACAGCAGCCATACCGTCGTGATGATCAGGCCCCAGTGCGCCCAGCTTTCGGGGTCGAAATCCACCCAGGCGGCCCATCCTGCGAAAAACGTCCAGGCAAATGCCATTGGCAACGAGATGACCCGCCACCTTACGGTGCGGAACGGATGCACGAACTTTATCGGCAAGAGCATGGCCACGGCCAAGGCAACGACCAGCGTCAGGCTGATCCAGAAATCGGGCTTGATGGCAAAGAGAACCAGAACAACCATGTTCCAGCAGGCCGGGAAACCGTTGAAGGAATTGTCTGACGTCTTCATCCGGGTGTCGGCAAAGTAGATCGCCGAAAGAAAGGTGATCACGATGATGGCCACCCAACCGGTCCATCCCGGCAGCAGGTCGGAATGAAACAGGGCGAATGCGGGAATGACGACGTAGGTGAGGAAATCGACGATCACGTCCAGGATCGAGCCGTCGAGACGCCTTGCGTTGACCGTGACCCGAGTTGCACGCGCGAGCGGTCCGTCCAGTCCGTCCACCGCGAAAGCCACGAGAAGCCAAAGGAACATCGTGGCCCAGTTGCCCTCTACCGCCGCCAGAAGGGCGAGCATGGCAAAAACTGCGCCGGATGCGGTAAGCAGATGGACTAGGTAGGCGTTTATCCGAGGCGTCATGAAATCTACATGACGCATCTCGGGCAGTTATGCGATGCATTTTGCAGCTTTCCCCGGAATTTCGTCGCCCGCACGCAAACATCGCCTCGCGCGCCGAATCTCGCAGGCGTCCATGCGGCCATCGTCGCTCGTCTCAGCCATCCCGATTGCATGCGGCCGGAGTGCCTTCTGCAATCCGGTGCCATCGGGACTTCAGTCCGGACGAGCGATGAGTGCAGCTTGCAGGGAGGGTGCGCCCGTTCGCCCGGGATTTGGAGTTGCACCGTTGTCACCCGAATTTTCGGGCAAGGCGGGTGCACTGTCGGAGCGCTGACGAAGCCGTCTCTTCATCGGCGCGGTTCGGTTTTGCACGCACTTGGATGCAATTGAGCCTCGGCAAGTCGCGCAATCAACGTGATCAAGATCAACTCGTCCGAGAGCCTCTGACAGTGGTTGATGAAGCAGGATCAGTGCGTGCCCTCAGGGCGTGGACAATTCTTGTCGGCCGGCGAAAAACCGGCAAAGTTCAGCGTCTGGTACCTGACCGTCAGAAAAAGAAAAGGTGCCGCGGTCGCGGATCTCCTCGGCGGCACGCTGGATGACCCCGAAGGTGGCACGAGCGAGCGAGCCGCCGATGCTGACTCGCTTTACGCCAAGGTCTTCCAGCTGGGTCACGCTCAACGGACTGCCTGCGAGACCCATGACGACGTTGACGGGGGCTTCGACCTCATTCACGAGCCTGCCGATGGTTTCCGCGTCGGTGATACCGGGCACATAGAGGCAGTCCGCCCCCGCGTCGCGATAGGAAACGGCCCTCGCCACGGACTCCTCGAACGGGTTCGGATGTCCCGAGAGATAACACTCGGCCCGCGCGGTCACTGTAAAGGGAAACGACAAGGAAGCGGCTGCGGCCACCGCTGCCTCAATTCTCTCTACAGACAGGAGCCGTTCGTACAGGCCGCCCACACCGAAGCTGGCCGAATAGTCTTCGATGCTTGCGCCGATCGCGCCGGTATCTGCCACCCTGAGGATGGTTTCGGCAACCTCTTCCGGTGCATGCCCGTAGCCGTTTTCTGCATCTGCGCTGACCGGAATCCGTACGGCGCCGGCAATCCGACAGGTCTCGTCCAGTGCAGCCTCGCGGGTGAGCGCTCCCTCGTAGTCGGGGAGCCCGAGACAGAAGGCTATACCCGCACTCGTGGTTGCCACGGCCGGAAAGCCTGCCGCTTCCAGCATCCGCGCGCCGCCTGCATTCCAGGCATTCGGCATCACGAAAATCCCGTCGGCGGAATGCAGGTCCTTGAACGCGGTCCCTTTGCGTTTCTGAACTTCACTCATGATGTTCCTTTCGTGTGTGCGCTTTGCGCCGACGGAAATCGATGGGCCTTGTCGCGGATCCGTGTCAATGACGTTGAATGAATGCGTCAGGCAAGCGTGAAGAGTCTCAAACGATTGCGGTAGTGACAACTTGAGGCCGCGTACCAAACGTTCTTTTCTTGTTGATGGTCTTTGGGTTCTGGGATTGGTTACACGAAAATTGTTCACGGAGCTACAGACGTGAATCGCGGGGCTCAATCCAGGTTATCCCGCGATGCAGCGTCGCGCAGCAGAGGCATTGCCAATTAGCATGCCCCTTCGGGCGAGCCTTCTTGGCCGGCGTTAGGAGATGAGACAATGCCCGGAGTCCGGTCGAACCGTCAGCGGTATGCGGCACGCCTGAACGCTTTCAAGGCTGCGCTTCCGCCGGGTCGGCGCGACGTGCCGCATCTGCTGGAACTTGTTGCTCGTGTCGGGAAGCTCGACGCTGCCGACCTCAATTTTCCCGATCATGTCTCTGCCGAAAACGAGGCTTCGGTGCGCGCCGCTCTTTCGGCAAACGGAGTGCGCCTAAATGGTCTTGCGATGCGGTACTATGGAGAGCCTGAATTCGCCATTGGCGCCTATACGAATCCTGATCCCGCAGTTCGGCGAAAGGCCATCGATCAGACGCGTGAAGCGATCGACACATGTGCCAGGCTAGGAGCCCGACAGCTGACGCTCTGGATGGGGCAGGACGGGTTCGACTACGCCTTTCAGGTTGACTACGCGCGGGCTTGGGATGACACGATCTCGGCGATGGCCGAGGTGGCCGACCACAATCGCGAGATAGATGTCGCCATTGAGTACAAGCCGAACGATCCGCGCGCCTATTCGCTGATGCCGGATGTCGGGACGACGCTTCTCGCCACGCAGGAGCTGGATCGTCCCAATGTCGGCGTAACGCTCGATTTTGCCCATGTCCTCCACGCTGACGAAATGCCGGCCCATGCCGCGAGTCTTGTCGCGCGCCATTCCCGTCTGCTGGGTGTTCATCTGAACGACGGCTACGGCAAGCGCGATGACGGCTTGATGGTTGGCACCGTGCACCCGGTTGCAACCGTCGAACTCTTCGTTGAACTGGACCGCATAGGCTACGATGGCGTGATCTACTTCGACACGTTCCCTGATCTCTCGGGACTGGACCCGGTCGAAGAGGTCCGGACGAACGTCCACATGGCCGAGCGACTCCGCGCCATTGCAGGAAAGCTCCGCGCAAACAGGGATCTTGCCGCGGCAATCGCCCGCCAGGATGCTGCACTCAGCCAGCGCATCGTTGCCCGCGCGCTCTACGGCAAATGAGCGGGATCGTCGTTCTTGGTGCGTTGCACCATGATGTCGTCGTGGATGCACCGCGCATGCCGAGGCTGGATGAAACACTTCCTGGCACGCGCGTCGATTACCGCTTCGGGGGCAAGGGCGGTAACCAGGCTCTTGCCGCTGCGCGGATGGGTGCACAGGTCGCTATGGCCGGACGGGTCGGGCGGGACATTGCAGCGGAGACGATTCGCGCTGCGATGGATGCGGCGGGTGTCGAGCATTCGCTTGTTCTGGAGACTGACGCGCCCACCGGAATGAGCGTCGCGATCTCGCTGCCCACGGGCGAATACGGCGCCGTCATCGTACCGGGCGCCAATCTTGAAAATGACGGTGATATTTCGTGGCGGGAACCGCCGCTGGCAGGTCTTCTCCAAAATGAAATTCCCGAGGCCGCAAATCTTGCGTTTGCTGCCCGTCTGCCGCCGGACTCCTTGCTGATTGCAAATGCCGCGCCGGCGCGCCGGCTTCCCGTCGAGTTGGCGGAGCGGGTCGACGTGTTGATCGTGAACCTCATCGAAGCTGAAGGTCTGACAGGGCACCACGATCCGGAAGCCGCCCTGACCGCTCTCGCCGGCATGGTGCGGGGTGCCGTTATCTTGACCCAAGGTGCCAATGGCGCGATATTGTTGGAGAACGGCCAGATGACACATCATCCGGCAATTTCAATCAGGGTCGTGAGCACGCATGGGGCAGGGGACATGTTCACGGGCGCTCTTGCCGCCCGAATCATTGCAGGCGATTCGCTCAAGTCGGCGCTGCGTTTCGCCCAGGCTGCCGCTGGGTTGCTTGTATCCGCCCCCATTGACCGGCGTTCCGAGGTCACGCATGACGCCGTCGAGGCATTTCTTGCCGGCGGGTAGGAGCGAACCGGAATTCCGCAAGCCCATGGCATCGGCAAGGGCGGCATCGGGGTGGAGAGATCGATGACCAGGTTTCAGACGCTCTTCGGAACGACCAAGCCGGTTATCGGCATGGTTCACCTTGGCGCATTGCCTGGATCGCCGCTCCATGATGCCAGGGTCGGCATTGACGGCCTCGTCGAATCTGCGCGTGCGGATCTAGCAGCTCTCCAAGAGGCCGGATTCGATGCAGTCATGTTCGGCAACGAGAATGACAGGCCCTACGAACTCGATGTCGATACGTCCTCTACTGCGACCATGGCATTCGTAATCGGGCAGCTGAAGGACAAGATTGCGGTGCCCTTTGGCGTCAACGTGCTTTGGGACCCTATGGCGACGGTCGCGCTTGCAGCTGCCACGGGCGCCGCATTCTGCCGGGAAATTTTCACGGGCACGTATGCCTCGGACATGGGGCCCTGGACACCTGATGCCGGCAAGGCGATGCGCTATCGTGATCGTCTCGGGCGTCCGGACCTTGCAATGTTCTACAACATCTCCGCCGAATTCGCCGACAGCCTTGATCGCCGATCGCTACCGGACCGGGCACGTTCCGCGGTCTTTTCCTCGATCCCCGATGCCGTGCTGGTGTCCGGCACCATCACGGGCGAGGCTGCGCGCATGGAGGACCTCGAAGCGGTGAAGGCAGTGCTTCCCGACACGCCGGTCATGGCAAATACCGGTGTGAAGCACGAGACCGTCGCCGACGTATTGAAGATTGCCGACGGTTGCATTGTCGGTTCGGCACTGAAGTTCGACGGTGATACGTGGCGGGCAATTGATCCGGATCGAGCGAGGGATTTCGTGCAGCGGGCAAGGTGTGCCGAATGAGTGTCCGCGAACTCCTGGTTGACCTGATGTCAATTCCTGGCCTTTCGGGGCATGAAGATCGCGTTCGCCGGCGGATTGCCCATCACCTCGGTTCGTTGCCCAGCACGAGTGACAGGCTGGGCAACCTTTGGACCACGTTCGAGGGCAGCGGTCCGAGCGTGTTTCTGTTCACCCACATGGATCAGCTCGGTTTCGTGGTCCGAAAGATCGAAGCCGACGGCTTTCTGCGCCTCGAACGTCTTGGTGGAGTGCCCGAGCGCGCACTTGCCAGCCAAATGGTGACCATCTGCCTTGGCGATGGCCGGGACATCAACGGAGTCATTGCCAACAAGAGTCACCACGCCACGGCTCCGGACGAGAAATACACGGTTGTCCGTTATCCCGACCTCTACGTCGACTGCGGCTTCGACACCCGTGAAGCGGCCGAGGCGGCCGGCATCCAAATCGGTGCGCCGGTCGTTTATTCGCCTGGCGGTTCGGCATTGGGCGAACACCGCGTGACCGGTCCTGCGATAGATGACCGGGCCGGTTGCGCCGTCCTGATCGAGGTGGCCCGCATGCTTGCTGACCGCAGGCAGGGCCCGACCGTTCACGTCGCCTTTGCAACGCAGGAGGAATTCTCCCTGCGTGGCGCACAGCCGCTGGCGCAGCGGCTGTTGCCGGACATCGCCATCCAGGTCGACCTCATGCTTGCCACCGACACGCCCGACATGGTTGATCGCGGCGAAATGCGGTTAGGACAAGGGCCGGGCATCAGCCTCTACAGTTTCCACGGGCGAGGTACGCTCAATGGAGTGATCCCGCACCCGGCGCTGGTCCGGCTGTTCGAAGAAGCCGCTGGGGAAATTGGAGTGCCGCTCCAGCGCAGTGCGCAAACCGGAGCGCTGACCGATCTGTCCTATGTTCAACTCGTCGGCGAAGGTGTCGCGTCGATCGACGTGGGTTTCCCGATGCGTTATTCGCATTCGTCGCGCGAGGTCGTGGACCTTCGTGATCTCGACGCACTATGCAAACTCCTGATTGCAGCGCTGGATCGCATCGGCCCGCATTTCAGCCTTTCGCGCGACTGACAAACGGGGCCGGAGTCCATGACATATACTCTCGGCGTCGACATAGGGACGTACGAAGCCAAGGGGGCCCTGGTGTGCGTCCGTACTGGCAGAATAGTCGCGCAGGCCGCGCATCCGCATGAGATGCTCGTGCCCCAGCCGGGCTGGGCCGAGCATCGGCCTGAAGAGGATTGGTGGGGCGATACAGTACGGATCATCCGCCAGCTCATTGCCGAGAGCGGCATTGATCCCAACGACATTGCTGCGCTCGCGGTCTCAGCCATCGGCCCCTGCATGCTGCCTGTCGATGCCGATGGAATGCCGCTGATGAATGGTGTCCTGTACGGCGTGGATACCAGAGCGGAAAAGGAGATCGCCTATCTCAACGCCGGGATCGGCGAAGATGAAATCCTCGCAACCTGCGGCAACGCCCTTACGTCGCAATCGGTCGGCCCGAAAATCTTATGGCTCAAGCGAAACCATCCCGATCTGCATGCCAGGACGCACAAGATACTGACTTCGACGAGTTTCATCACGCACCGCCTTACCGGGGAATACGTGATCGACCACTATACGGCAGCGAATTTCAGCCCGCTGTATGACGTGGGCAGGCTTGACTGGTCGGACGCACTGACCGGTGAGATCACTCCGCTGAATCGGCTTCCGAAGCTGTGCTGGAGCAGTGAAATTGCGGGCTTCGTCACCGCTTGGGCCGCCGCCGAAACGGGCCTCGCCAAAGGCACGCCCGTTACCTGTGGCACCATCGATGCGGCGGCGGAAGCCGTCAGCGTCGGCGTTCGCAATCCTGGCGACATGATGATGATGTATGGCTCGACCGTTTTCGTCATCCAGGTGACCGACGAACCGGTTCGAGACCCGCGCCTTTGGTATGCGCCCTGGCTGGTCCCCGGCCAGCATGCATCCATGGCGGGGCTCGCGACCTCGGGTACCCTCACCCACTGGTTTCGCGACCAGCTCGCCGGGGATCTCCGTCGCGAAGAGGCGTTTCCCAGGCTTGCTGCCGAGGCCGCCGAATCGCCGCCCGGCTCCAATGGCCTGATTGTGCTTCCCTACTTTTCGGGAGAACGCACGCCGATTCACGACCCGAAGGCGAAAGGTGTCTTTTTCGGGCTGAACCTGACCCATACAAGAGGCGACATCTACCGCGCGTTGATCGAAGGCATCGCCATGGGCACCGCCCACGTGATCGAGACCTACCGCGATGCAGGCGCAAAACCGGAACGCATTCTGGCTGTCGGCGGAGGCACCAGGAATTCACTCTGGCTGCAGTCAACCTCGGACTTTGGCGACGTTGCCCAGACCGTCAGCAGGATCACGGTTGGCGCGAGCTATGGCGATGCATTTCTCGCAGCACTTGCCGTCGGGCAGGCTCAGTGGGAGGACATTGCTGCCTGGAACCCGTCGGCGGAGAATGTCAATCCGAGACGCTTGGCCATGCATGATCGTCACTACCGGCGCTTCTTGCGCCTCTACGAGAGGACGAAGGACATCGCGGCCGAATTGAGCGAAGACCTGGAGGCAGCGGACCAGAAGTGACGTCATGCATGTTTCCTAGCTTCAGGACGTCAATCATGTCTTGAAACGGTGACGGGTCGGGCACCGGGTACGGCTTGATTCGCACGTCGAAGGCAGTGTCGTCCTGCGCAATTGCTTCCGCTTGCGTTATCCCGAGGAGGATCAAGTTCAGGCAGCGGTTCTACCCGACCGTGTCTTCCCGGTCGTGGATCCCGGACTTCGCACTCGGAACAAGGCGCAGGCCGCACCGGTCGGTCGCATTCAGCGTCACTTCACGGCGCCTGCAGCCATTCCCTTAATGATGAAGCGTTCAAGAACCACGCCGATGATGATCAGCGGCACGATTGCGGCTGTCGAGAGCGCCGCCATCGCCCACCAGTTTATGCCCTGGCTACCGGTTTGGCTTGCCACCATCACCGGCAGTGTCTTGGCGTCGGTCGAGGTCAGCAGAGCAGCAAAGAAGTACTCGTTCCAGGTCAGGACAAGAGACAGGATGAACGCCGCGACCATGCCGGGAAGGGCGATCGGCATGACGATTGTCAGGAACGCCTGCCAGATCGAGAGCCCGTCCACGAGCGCGGCTTCCTCAAGTTCAACCGGGATTGACTGGAACTGGTCGCGCATGATCCAGATGACGATCGGAAGCACCGTCAACGTGTACAAGAGAATCAGGCCTATCCGCGTATCGAGCAGATCGAGCGAACGATAAAGCACCAGAAAGGGCAGGGCGAGCACTACCGGCGGCAGGATCAACTGGCTGAGGAAGAAGAACGAGATGTCCGGATTCCGCATGAAGCCGAACTTGTATCGGAACCGGCTGAGACCGTAAGCGGCGAGCGAGCCGAGGACAACCGCCAGAACCGAGGCCGAAACGCTGGTGATCGCCGAGTTGGTGAAGCGTTTCAGGAATTCCTCGCGCACGGTGGATTCCTGTCCGGCCAGTCGTGGCGAAAGACCGAGGCTGTCCCAGCCCTTCCAGGCCGGCCAAAAGTCGACAAAGGGGATCATGTGTCCCTGCATGACGTTCGGAGCCAGCTTGAAGCTTGTGGTGACGGTCCAGTAGATCGGAAACAGGCAGACGACTGTCCAGAAGATCAGGATGCCATAGACAGCCACACGTCCCGCATACCACTTTGCCTTGTGCGAAAGGTCGCTGGAATGGTCGTAAAAGATCTGCTCGGCCATCTCAGTACCTCGGGTTCATCCAGCGGTCGACCGCCTTCATGAAGACGGTGATGGCCACGACAATCAGCACGAGGTAAACGATCGCAAGCAGCGTTCCGTAGCCGACGTTGGAGCGATCCCTGTATTCGCGGAAGATAAAGCTCGTCACGCTGTCCGTCGCACCCCCAGGCCCGCCGGACGTGACGTTGATGATGATGTCGGCCAGCTTCAGCTTGAAGATGATGCGGATCAGGATCGCTGTCAGCGAGACGGGAAGCATCAGCGGAAACGTCACCTCCCAGAAGCTGCGCCAGCCGCTGGCGCCATCGACACGGGCGGCTTCCTGAATATCGCGCGGGATCGCCTGAAGTCCGGCGAGCAGCATGATCATCATGAAGGGAATGAACGTCCAGGCATCCATGATCATGATGGTCAGCCTCGCGATCTCGGGATCTCCGAAGAAGCTCGGCCGGTCCCAGCCCAGCCAGCGCGCCAGCCTTGATATCGGTCCGAACCGGATCTCCAGCATTGACTTGCCGACCATCCAGGACACGGCCACGGGCGAGAGCATGAGCGGCATCAGGAACGCCACGCGAAAGAACTTCCGTGCCCGGATCTGGCTCGCCATGATCAACGCCAGGCCGAAGGCAATGGAATATTCCACGAGTATCGCGAGCGTGTAGTAGACCATGTTCTTCAACGCGTTCCAGTAGAACGGATCGGTCCACATCTGCCGGACGTTGTCGAAACCGTTGAATCTCGGGCCTTCGAAGGCCGAGAGATTCCAGTTCGAGAAGGCTAGCGTGAGGGCGAAAATTAGCGGAAAGATCACCATGGCAACGACAAAGAGCGTTGCGGGCAGCACGAACAGCGTCCGCTTTCCCTGTTCGCCGTGGAGCACGACCTGCGCGATGCACAGGCAGGTGGCCCAGAGCAGGTAGGCATAAAGCGCCGGGCGCCAGTTCGCCAGTTCCCAGGCCAGGTATCCTGTCTGTGCCAGGGCGCACCAGGAAAATGCCGCAACCACGACCGCGAAAGACCCCCAGATGAGGGCCTTGCCGATGAACCTGCGCCGTTCTCCGATGTCGTCACCGGTCACGACGTGCAGAAGGTCACCTTGGCTCATGCGTTTCGGCTCTTGGCGAAGAACCCGGGAGGCCGAACTGGCGGCCCCCCGGAGAGTTGTTGCCGCGAATGCGCGGCAGGGTCCGGCTCAGAGCCCAAGCGAGGCCCTGTAGAGTGCGATCTGCTGTTCGCGCCCGATCTGGTCAGTGATATTCTCCCAGGCTGCAGCGATGGCGTCCGCTGTTTCCTGCGCCGAGCCATACTGGCCTGCAAAGCCCTTTGCCAGTTCGTCTTCCGCGACCGAGTAGTATTGGAAGATGCCCGGGATGCGGGGTTCAATGGCCGCGTTCGGGTGGTTGTAGCTGTCCGCATTCGAGCCGAGGTAGTCTTCGATGAATGCGCGATCGTAGCCTGCTTCTTCCCACTCGTCATAGTTGAAGTGACTGTTCCGGTATGGCTGGAAGCCGGACGGATATGCCGAGGCCCAAAGCGAGAGATCCTTGCCCCCGAGATGCGCCGCCGCCGACCAGGCCGCCTTTTGTCTCTTCGAGTCACTGTCGACCGTTGCCATGACGTACACGCCCCAGCCGATATAGGCCATGTTGGGTGCTTCGTTCATGGTGTTTTCCCACGCGCCCGTGGCCGCGTTGTAGACGCGGTCAGAGGCCGGATTGATGCCGAAGCCCACCACGTCGCCAACGACTGACGTGTCCGACGTACGCGCGTTCGAGCCGACATCGCCCCACCACATGAGCATTGAGCCGGTGCCTGCGAGGAATTGCTGGAATGCGGTGGTGCCAGGGTCGGCGTTGATCTGGTCGGCCGGGTAGGCATCCGCCTCGATCAGGTCGAGAACATCCTGGATCGCCTGGACCCAGGCCGGGTTGTTGACCCTGGGCTTCATCGTGTCGGGATCGAAGAGCCATGCCGGATCGTTTGGATGCTTGGCATAGGCTGCCGCGCGGTTCTCAAGGAAATAGAAACCGAACCCGCCCCAGCCCTTGAGTGGATCAAGATAGCCATGGGCATCCAGTCCGGTCAGCGGATCGGTCTTGCCCTTGAGTTCCATGGAGATTTCATTGATTTCCTGCCAGGTCGCCGGCACGTCGCGACCGGTGACCGAGCCGTCCCCGAAATAGTCTGTCCGGTAGGCGAACGTGTGGCAGTCGCCGTCGATCGAAATCCGGTAGGTCTTGCCGTCCCAGGTGCCGACAGGCGCCTTCAGGTAGCCCACGTAGTCGTCCATGTCGATGACGTCCATGACCCAGTCGGGCATGACCGAGGCCATGCCTCTGCCGAGGACATCGCCCTCGAACGGTGCACCCATCTCGATGATGTCGAAATCCACCGTGCCGGTCGCGATCGACTGCTGAAGACGTGCGTTGTAGTCCGCCTGAGCAAGATCGATCCAGTTGATCGTCGCGCCCGTATAGGCCTCCCAAGGCTTCAGGAATCCACGGAACAGGAAGTTGTGAAGGTTCTGGTTGTTCAGCCCCATGAAGGTCAATTCGACGCCAAAAAATTCACCCTCGCTGACGACCTCCTTGATCGGGCCGAGGCACATTTCGCCGACCTTCTGCCAGTCCGGGTCAGTGGGCGAACCCATGCCCACGCCGGGTATCTTCAGGATGTCGGCGCGCAAGCTGTCGTGCGACGCTGCCCAGACCGGGCGTACGCCTGCGCCGGTCGCGACACCCGAAAATGCCGCCATCGTGCCTGTTGCACCGAGTCCTTTCAGCACGTCGCGGCGCTGGATCTTTCCGGCACGTTTCATGTAATTGTAGACACTAGTTTTCATTTCCTTCCCTTTCGCTTTGCAGGAATTTCTGGCATCGAATGGGTGCCGAACGGAATTCTCGAGGGCCGTCACACTACCCGTTTTTTCTGACACCTCCCGAACACACATCTGGCCCTTTCAGGCTTGGAGTTGACACCAAGTCATCCGAGCCTGTCAAGCGAGGCACCAGGCAATGGCGAAGTAGCGATGGACAGAATTGAATTTCCTGCACTATCGTGGCCTCCAATCGGGAGAGGCGGCTCATGACAGAAGTTCGAATCCGCGATGTACGGAAGTCCTATGGTTCAGTGGAAGTGATCCATGGCATGGACTTCACGATTCCGGATGGCGAATTCGTTGTTCTGGTAGGGCCTTCCGGCTGCGGGAAATCCACGCTCTTGCGGATGATCGCAGGGCTGGAGGGCATCACGTCGGGCACGATCTCGATCGGCGACCGGGTGGTAAACAGCGTGCCGCCTGCGGGCCGCGACATAGCCATGGTCTTCCAGAACTACGCTCTCTACCCGCACAAGACGGTCCGATCCAACATGGCCTTCGCGCTCCGGATGCGGCGCATGCAAAAGTCCGAAGTCGATCGGCGCGTGACCCAAGCGGCCGAAGTCCTGGGGCTGACGCCCTATCTCGATCGTTATCCCCGTTCGCTTTCGGGAGGTCAGCGGCAACGCGTTGCCATGGGGCGTGCAATTGTCCGCGACCCGCAAGTGTTTCTCTTCGACGAACCGCTCTCGAATCTGGACGCGAAGCTTCGCGTCCAGATGCGCGCCGAGATTCGGGAACTGCACCAGCGCCTCAAGACGACCACCGTCTACGTGACGCACGATCAGATCGAGGCCATGACCATGGCTGATCGCATCGTCGTCATGGAGAACGGCCATATCCGGCAGATTGGTGCGCCTCTGGATCTTTACGACAGGCCGGCCAACCGCTTTGTCGCAGAGTTCATCGGTTCACCGTCAATGAACCTGTTGGACGGAGCCGTCAAAGTCGGCGACCGGACAGAGATCGAGGTAGAGATGACGGGGCAAGTCGTTCCAGTGGCGAATGGCGTCGGCCTGGTTGATGGAGCCAAGGTGAAACTGGGCATCAGGCCTGAACACCTGTCGCTTGCCGAAGACGGGTTGCCGGCAACGGTTTCGGTGGTTGAACCGACTGGTTCCGAGACCCACGTTGTGGCCAGGACCGAGGCAGAGGAGATTGTCGCGGTCTTTCGCGAAAGGCACTCACTTGCTCCGGGTCAGCCGATCTTCCTGTCGCCCGATCCCGACCGGGTTCACCTGTTCGACGTCGAAACTGGCGACCGGTTGAACTGATTGGACCGCCGCGTCCACACTTGGGCAATGCTTGGATCCGCTGAAACCGGGTGCCGAAGGTGCCGGCAGCCGCAAGTGCAGCGCTACAGGACGAAAGCCGGAATGACGACATAGGCGGGGAATTCGATGATTGGGCCCAGGATTGCGACGTCGGGAGGCCTTGCATCGCGCTGACACAGGTACATCTGCAAGTTCGTCAGGCGACATCGATTCATTTCGGCGTCAGGATGAATGTCTCCGTCAGGACAATCATTGCAAAATCTTGTGTACTTGACGGGGAATCCTACAACACTTGACGGGGATTCTTACGACACTTGACGGCGAATCCTGCCACACTTGACGGCGGCGATCCGCGCGCAGCGCGCTGTCTCTCCCTGCATCGATGCCTGGGTT
>JAJEFO010000030.1 GCA_022820365.1 Silicimonas sp. | reverse complement strand
GCGATCCGCAATTCCCTTGCGCGACAAGACGCACCGGGGCGAATAGAAATCCCATAGAGCATCAACCTCGGGCGCGCGCGGCTCAGCTCATCGCTTTTATAGGCCGTGCTGCGCACGACCCATAAAAGCCAATTCGAAATGGTAAGCTTACCATTTGCACAACTCGCTTATGCCGCCCGCGAGCAGCTTCGTGTCGCCAAGCGCCCCGGCCTCGATCCGGACCATCCCCTTCGCGATGGCCTCCTTGGCTCTCTGGTCCTTGAGCCCGCGAATCCATTTTCTGAAGACCGGTGTCTGGCGCAGCTCGTACATATGTAACTTATAAGTTACATCCTCCCAGTCGTCAAGCGCTGCCTGCGACCTGGCGACCTGCGACCTGATTTGATCACACAACGCAGCCAAAACTTGCGAACTTTCCCTCCGAGGGTTTTTCGAACCGGTCATCGTGGAAGAGAAGTGAGACTGCCGGAACGGTGTTGAAATGGACTGCGGAAGCAAGAGTGGGTCCCTGACCATGATCAAGTTGCGGACTTGCACAATCCCCAGTGAAATCGCCGGACGGGCAGGCGGCTTCCAAAGTATCTCACTTCATTCGTTGCATTTGGACCTGCATTGAGGTTTGCAGCGAAGAGCACCGCACATGAACATGGTGCCTCACAGGCAATTGCCCCCGAGCGCCCAGGGAGGACGCGTCGCACGTGCACTCTGGCAATTCCTGTCGCGTTATCAAAGGAGCAAGGCACAGGTCAGGCAGCGCGTCACCGATGGTGAACAGGCCGAACCGATTGAACTGCCAGCAGGCGCGGTAGCGCTTCTGATGGATATCTCGGAAGCCATGGCGGCTGGGCAAGCGGTCACTATCATTCCCGAGATTGCCGAACTCACCACGGTACAGGCCGCTGACGTGCTGAAAGGCAGCCACCACATATATTGCATTGCATGCTGCTGCTTTCAGGCAGTGCAGACCGTCCTGCTTCGGAGGTGGGATCGACAACCTTGCCAAGTCGGGTTTCTGTCACGTCCTCAACTCCGTCAGGGCGACGCCCGGGTCCGCGAGCGCTGCAGGTTCGGGTGCAGAACCCGCCTCGATGAGTTTCTTCGCAAACCGGATATCCTTGGCGATCTTCGCGCCGCGCGCGACGCCAACAGCGAAGGTCAGCCGCCCGACACGGTCCAGCAAGAAGGAGACCCGGTGATCTGAAGCATAGCTGCGCTCGACGATCACCGGGTTCGGGACCGGCAACCCGGCGGACTGCAGGACATGCTGGTATTGTTCGGACCAGACATGAGGCGTCAGCCGACAGGTCCTGAGCGTCTCGGACACCATGTTCTCGCCTGCAATCCTGCCCTGCTGGCCCGCAGGATTCCAAGCCTCCAACCTCGCTCGCGGGTGGCCCTGGCCAAGAACGGGTGCCGTACAGCAATCGCCCGCCGCGAAGACATGCGGGTCAGATGTGCGCAGGTGCTCATCGGTGACAATGCCGTTCTCGACGGTCAAGCCGGCCTCTGACGCGAGCTCCGTGTTGGGCAGGGAGCCTACCCCGGCGACGATCAGGTCGGCCTCGGGAATGTCGCCTGAATGGTGCAGCGAAAATCGGACACCGCGTTTCTCGTGCAAGCCCTGGACGATCCTCGCGACCGCGGTCGTCGTGCCGCGGCCGAGGATCCGACGGGCTTGCTCGATGACATGGACATCGACGTCCAGCGCCCGCAAGCTCGCGGCCAGTTCCAGTCCGAGAAAGCCCGCACCAACGATCACGGCGTATCGTGAACGCAGCGCCCGTGCACGAACGGCAACCGCGTCCGCTCTGCTTCGCAGCGTGAGCGCGTCCGGACGGGACGCCAGGAGTCGCGCCCGGGCTCCTGTTGCGAGGAGCAGTTTCTTGTATGGCAAGGTGGATCCGCCCGCCAGGTCCAGTTGCCTCTTGTCTCTGTGGATGCGGATTGCCTGATCCTTCAGAAAGGTCAGGCGCGCCGACTCGATCAGCATTCCTGGAGCGATGGGAACGGTTCGCAATTCTCCGTGCGGCCATTTCGACAGGGACGGGCGTTCGTAAGGCAGCGCCTGTTCGTCGGAATCAACAAGCGTGATGTCGCCTTCGAATCCGGTGGCCCGTGCCGCAAGCGCCGCGCGCAGGCCGCAGTGGCCCGCGCCGACAATGACAATGTCGGTCATGCAGACTGTTTTCCGGCGGCAGCTCGCGTCCGCTCGGCATGGAGCGTGCGAAAATGCGCGTCGGCCTCGGGCGTGCCGTCATGCAGGCTTCCGAACCACTTGTCCAAGGGCACGTTGCTCTCGCCGTAGTTCACGTTGTGGTAGCGATGATGCAGGTAGTGCATGTAGCGGTCGTTGCGCAACGCCATCTCGTCTCCGAAGACGATCTCGTCAAAGCCTGAATGGCTGACGCCAGGACCGAGCCCTGTCTGGAAGCCGTTGAGCATCATGTGCAGGGGGTGGGAGGGAACCACCAGATGGATCAGCATGCAGGAAAAGTAGATCAGATGCTCGACAGGGTGCATGGCCATGCCCGACCAGGGACCGACATTGACATTCTTGTGGTGCAGGTAGTGAACCCGGTCATACAGCGGCTTCCAGTGGATGAGCCGGTGAATCCAGTAGAAATGGAAGTTCCGCCAGAAGGGCACCGCCATCATCAGCAGGCAGAAGACCACCGGGTGTTCGGCAGGATTCAGGTAGGGCAGCCAGCCATTGGCGTAGCCCCACCAGAGACCGCATTCATAGCCCGTCCAAACGAGGGCGCCGCATTGGGCCCAGAAGACATTGTCGTAGACCTGATCGTTGAAAAGGAAGGTGGTGCTGTTCCTGGCCTGCCAGTTTCCGTTGTACTTCTTCAGCCGACCCTGCATCTTGCAGCTGTAGAACCAGAGGTGCAGCGCGCCGGTCCAGATCCACAGGAAGACGACATTGCGCAGGAGGATCTCGAACATCCAGCTCGCTTGGAAGGTCTCCATGCGAGAGAGTTCGGGCGTGAACCAGGCATAGGCGATTCCGATCGACAGCATGTAGAGCGCGAACCAGGGGAAGAAGAAACCGGGCACGCCGGTCAGCCACTTGAAGATTTTCGGGAAGTTCAGCGGATCGTCCAGCAGCGGTTCCAGGAACACCGGGCGGCCCGACCGCCATTCGCCGCGGCGCGAGCGTTCCTGTCCGTGCTCGTCAATTGTCGTCTTGGGTCGCTTTGCCATGGTTTCCTCCCGGCATCCGTGGCCAGCCAACGCTAGCAACAACCGGAATGCCGGTCAAGAAGTTTCGGAACTTTGTTATAGATTCGAACATACAGCTGTGTTCCGAAGAAACTTGACCTTATGCATGCACAGGCGTAATCGAAGGGCATGGCGCTTCTTGAGACCCCCGAAACAGAGCAGGACCCGTACGAGACGCTGCGCGACGGCTTGATCTGGGGACGGTGGAAATCGGGCGAACGCCTGAAACCCCAGCATCTGGAAGGCGAGATCGGCTGCTCCAGGGCAGCGCTCCGGGAAGCCTTGCTGAGATTGGCGGGCGAAGGTTTCGTTCAGGCCGAGAAGCACTTCGGCTTCCGTGCCACCGAGCATAGCGAGGAGGTCTTTCGCCAAGCGGCACATCTCAGGCAGTTGCTGGAAGGCGAAGGTGCGCTTCTGTCGCTGTCGCGCGGTGATTTCGACTGGGAACTTGCGCTGAACGCGGCACATCACAACCTGGCCTATGTCGAAGTGCAGATGGCCGGGGCGACGGATCTGCTGCCTTACGTCAAGCGCTGGTCGCGACAGGACTGGCTGTTTCACGAGGCGCTCCTTTCGGCCTGCGGATCCGAGATGCTGGTGAAGAGCTGCAAGGCCGCCTTTGACACGTTTCGCATGTACGCGGTCTCGCAGATCAGGGAGTTCGGCTTTTCGCCCACCACGCGGGACGAGCATCAGGCGATCTACGATGCCGCAATCGCGCGCGACACCGATGCCTGTCTCAAGGCGATCGACGTGCACCTGGCGCTGTATCAGGACAGGAACCGCTCGAACGTCAAGGGCAACAAGTCGGGAGGAAAAGGATGACGAGAATCGCGCTTGTAACGGGCGGAGGGTCCGGAATCGGCAGGGCATGCGCCGTGAAACTGGCCGCGAACGGATACGAAGTCATAATTTCAGGGCGTCGGCAAGTGGCGCTGGACGAGACGGTTGTCACGATGGGCGGCGGGGCGGGCATCGCCTGCGACGTGACCGATGCAGCGCAGGTGGATGCGCTCTTTGCGCGGGTGGTGCGGGACTTTGGGCGGCTGGACGTGCTCTTCAACAACGCAGGCGGCAACGTGCCTGCCGCGCCCATCGGAGACATCCCGCCCGAAGATTTCCTCAAGGTGATGAACGTCAATCTCTATGGCGCGTTCCTCTGCGCGCGCGGAGCCTTCAAGGTCATGCGTGACCAGGATCCGCAGGGCGGACGGATCATCAACAACGGCTCGATCTCCGCCCATGTGCCGCGCCCGGGCTCAGCGCCTTACACCAGCTCGAAACATGCGATCACGGGACTGACCCGGTCGATCTCGCTTGACGGCCGACCGTTCAACATCGCTTGCGGGCAGATCGACATAGGCAACGCCGCGTCTGAAATGACGCTGAAGATGTCGGACGGCGTCCCACAGGCCGACGGCACGATGAAGCCGGAACCCGTGATGGGCGTCCACAACGTGGCCAGCGCCGTTCTGCACATGGCAAGCCTGCCGATTGAAGCCAATGTGCAGTTCATGACGATCATGGCGACGACGATGCCCTTTGTCGGGCGCGGCTGATCACTGCATCCGCGTCGTCTGCCCGGATTTCAGTGTCGGCGCAAGCTCTGTCACGCGCGGAACCTGAACGCCATGCAGGCGGGCCGTCAGGCGCTGGGCGGCGATCCGGCCCATACGCGCGCGCGGCGTGCGCAGGGTGGTCAGCTTGGGGGAAAGCACTGCGCCAACATCCATGCTGTTGAAACCGATCACGCCGATGTCCTGCGGGACCGCGATCCCGAGCGTTTCACAGGCGCTGAGGCCGCCGAATGCGAGGTGGTCGTTCACGAAAAAGAGGACGTCCGGGCATTCGGACCGGCTGCAGAGCTGCAGGGCGCCTGCATAACCCCATGAAAAGTTGTTGCGCCGGATGGTGTCTGCGACGAGCGGATCGCCGCACAACCCGGCCTTGCGGCAAGTATCCAGTGCGCCCTGCAATCGCTTGTCGGCACGCGGGTCGCGTCCGATGGGCGAGTGAACAAATCCCGGGCGCCGATATCCAAGCGCGACGGCATGCTTCGCGAGAACGCATCCGGCCTTGTAGTGATCAATGCCCACGCAGAAGTCGATCGGGTCGTCGGAGACATCCCAGATTTCCGCCGTCGGAATTCCGGAACTGCGGACCGTCTGTCTCAGGCGCGAATCGTGATCGGTTCCGGTCAGGACAATGCCTGCAGGGCGCCATGACAAGAGCCGCTCGACCCATTTGGTCTCCTCGCCCGGATCGTAGTCATTGGAATGCACGACCATGGAGATGCCGGGCTTCGCGAGCCCCTGACGCAGCCCGTCCAGCATCGAGGCGAAGACGTCGTTGAACAGTGTCGGAACACAGACTCCGACAAGATCGGAACTTGCCTTCACAAGCGACCGTGCGCTGGCATTTGCGACATAGTTCATCTCCTCGGCAATCTGCAAGATCTCTCGCCGCTTGGCCTCGGACACGCCCCCTAGGCCGCGCAAGGCACGCGACACGGTTGGGGCGCTGACTGCGCAGGCTTTCGCTATGTCCTTTATGCTGGGGGTCAAATGCGCATTCCCGGGGTTTGCTTAAACGTTTGCGCTAGTTTTGCCCAAACCGTCTTTACGGGCAAGCCGTTCCTCGCAATGCTCAATTCGGGCGCGGGCAGAGAAAGGATGGCAGAGCCCTGGTGCGACAGGCCGACCCTATCGAGAAAGCACAGCCATGGACAAATGGGAGAAAGACCATGAACCATTTCACAAAGTCTGCCGGCCAAGCTGCCGCCGCCGCATTGGGCGCGCTTGCCTTGCTGGCAACAAGCGCCGTTGCAGACCCTTACCAGAAATACCGCGGCACCGAAATCGTGGTCAGCTGGCCATCTCTGGCCCATTTCCAGATCGCCGAGGAGCTGATCCCCGAATTCACGGCCCAGACCGGCATCAGGGTCGAAACCGACCCGTTGCAATACGGCAAGCTGCGCGACAAGCAGCTTCTGGAGATGGGCAAGCCGCAAGGCGACTACGACGTCGTGGCCTGGGTCGTGTTCTGGAAGACGGAGTACGTGCAGAAGGGGCTGTTAACCCCGCTCTCCGAGATGTTCGCCAATCCTGCGTTGGTCGATCCGGCGTATGACATCGCCGACATAACGCCGGCCTACCTGGAAAACGGCGGCAAGGTCGGTGGCCCTCAGGGCTATCTCGCCGGCCCTTCGGCCGGCCTGTACGGCATTCCGTTTTCGGCCCAGACGACCATGATGGCCTATCGGAAGGACCTGCTGGAAAAGCACGATCTGGCGGTGCCGACCACCTACGAGGAACTGCTGGCCGCGTCGAGACTCGTCCACGAGAAGGAAGGCATCGGCGGCCTGACCGGGCGCGCGCAGTCCGGCCATCAGGCTAACGACTTCTTCCTTACCCACTACGGGCCGACGGGCGGCGTGATCCTGGACGACAACTACAGGCCGGTTCTCAACAACCCCGACGCGGTCCGGACGGTTGAAATGCTGACCGAGTTCGTGAAAGTCGGACCTCCAGGCATGACGGCTTACGGCTATGGCGACATGGTCAACAGCTTCGTGCAGGGCGATGCCGCATTCTATCTGGATGCCTCGAAGATCCGGAAGACCGTGGAAGACGAAAGCAAGAGCCGCGTGGCGGGCATGGTGGGCTATGCGCTGCACCCGACGATCAACGGCAATTGCGGATCGGGCACCGGCGGCTTTGCAATGGGCATCCCGGGGAACAGCCAGAACAAGGAAGCCGCCTTCCTGTTCATCCAGTGGATGACGAACAAGGCAACCGACAGGAAACTGGCCGAGATGGGGGGTGACCCGATCCGGACCTCGACGATGAACGACCCCGAGCTGCAGGCCACGTTCGAGGACTATCCTGTTCTGGTCGAACAGCTGAAATGCGCTCGCGCAGACTGGCGCCCGCTGATCCCGGAGTTCCCGGAAATCGACGCTCAGATCATCGGCATCTCGGTTTCTGAAGCGATCACGGGCCAGAAATCGGCTCAGCAGGCGTTGGATGAGGCGAATGCCAAGATCGAGGCGCTGCTGACCGAAAAGGGCTACTACGCCTGGCAGTAAGGCCAGGCTGAAAGGTCTCTCTGGGGCGCAGACCCGTAGCGCCCCAGAGACCAGGCCACGCAGCCAGTTTCCGGTATGCCCGATATGAAAAGCCTGCGCGCCGCTCTGTCCGAGGGCCTGATTGCCTATGCGTTTCTGGCGCCAGCGCTCCTGATCCTGGTCATCGGCCTGGTCTATCCGCTGTTCACCACGGTGCAGATGTCTTTTCTGGACTACCAGATGGGCACGCCCTGGGAGAGCCGTGAATGGGTGGGCATCCGGTGGTTCGAGAAGCTTTGGAGCGATCCGAACGTCTGGAAGTCCTTCTGGGTCACGCTGCGCTATGGCTTCTGGGTGGTTCTGATCGAGATGATCGTCGGCACCGGCCTTGCCTTGGCGCTGGAACGCGCGATCCGGGGCGCATCGTTCTTTCGGACGGCGCTGATCATGCCGCTGATGGTCTCGCCCATCGTGGTGGGCCTGATCTGGCGGTATCTCTTCGATGCCCGTACGGGGATGATCAACCATTACCTCGGCGCCTGGTTCGGAATCGATCCGGTTCCCTGGCTGGCCGACCCGCACATCGCGCTGACATCGCTGATCATCACTGATGTCTGGCAGTGGACACCTTTCATCTTCATCATCGTGCTGGCCGGGCTGCAGGCCATCCCCAAGGAGGTGATCGAGGCGTCGACGATCGATGGCGCGAACTGGTGGCAGATGACCTTCCTGGTCAAGCTGCCGATGATCAAGTCGGTGCTGATCGTCGCGTTGCTGATGCGCATCGTCGATGTCTACAAGGTGGTCGAGGTGGTCTTCATCCTGACCGAGGGCGGGCCGGGGCTGGAGACGGAACTCCTGGCGCTCCACGTGTACAAGACGGCATTCCTGAGCCAGAACCTTGGCTATGCTTCCGCGATCTCGATGCTGCTTCTCGCCATCGTGACGGTATTGAGCCTGTTCGTGCTTTCCTTCTCCAACCCCATGAAGACGAAATCGGATTTCTGAGATGAGCCAGGCGCCCGAGAGAACCAACCTTGGCCATTACGCCCTCGTCGTCGTCCTGGCGCTGCTCGCGACCGGGCCGGTCTACATAATGCTGATGACGTCGTTCAAGAACCAGGTCGACATGTTCAGCCGGGTGCCCTTGTGGATATTTGCGCCGACGCTCGACAACTATTCGGTCGTCCTCTTCGACAAGAAGTTCGACCGGTATCTCTTCAACTCGCTCTTCGTCGCGATCATTTCGACGCTGATCACCTTGGCCTTGGCGGGTTCGGCGGCCTATGCCATCGCGCGCAAGGATTTCTGGGGTCGGGGTCTTGTAAGCTACGGCAACTTGATGATCCGCATGGTGCCGCCCGCTGTGATCGCCGTGCCTGTCTTCGCGCTCTGGTCCAGGTGGGGGTTCTCGGGCCGGTTCGAGGAGCTTTGGGGGCTGACGCTGTTCTATACCGCGCTCAACCTCCCGTTCGCGATCTGGCTTCTGTTCAGCTTTGTCAAGCAGATCCCCGAGGATCTGGAGGAAGCCGCAATCGTCGACGGGGCAACGCCATTTCAGGTCTTCCGGCTGGTGATCTTCCCCCTGATGAAATCGGGCTATGCGGTGGCGGCGATCTTCACCTTCCGTATCGCCTGGAACGAGTTCCTGCTGGCGCTGTTCCTGACCGGTCGCAAGGCCCGCACCCTTCCGGTCGCGATCCAGGGATTCCTGACCGACGAAGGGGTCGAGTGGGGGCGCATCATGGCCATGGGCACGCTGATCGTGATCCCCTCGCTGGTCATCACCTTCTTCGCCGCACGTCAGATCATCACCGGCCTGACCACGGGCGCCGTGAAAGGATAGAGCGGATGGGCAGTGTCACGTTCAAGCAGCTTCGCAAGAGCTATGGTACGGTCGAGGTGCTGCACGGCATCGACTTCAAGATCGAAGAGGGGGAGTTCTGCATCCTCGTCGGCGCGTCTGGCTGCGGCAAGTCGACCCTTCTCCGAATGCTGGCGGGTTTGGAGAGCGTCACTTCGGGCGAGATCCTGATCAACGACAAGGTGGTCAACGACGTCAGGCCGAAGCAGCGGGACATAGCGATGGTGTTCCAGTCGTACGCACTCTATCCGCACATGACGGTCGCCCAGAACATGGGGTTCTCCCTCCGTCTCGCCGGAGTGCCGAAGCCCGAGATTGCCAGGCGCGTCGGCGAGGCGGCCGGGATCATCGGGCTGACGGAGTTCCTCGATCGGCAACCCAAGGCGCTGTCGGGCGGTCAGCGCCAGCGCGTCGCCATGGGCCGCGCGATCGTTCGCGACCCGCAAGTCTTCCTGTTCGATGAACCGCTGTCGAACCTCGACGCAAAGTTGCGTGTGCAGATGCGGGCCGAGATCCGCACGCTGCAGCAGCGGCTCGGCACGACGACGGCCTATGTCACCCACGATCAGGTCGAGGCAATGACTATGGCCGACCGCATCGTCGTGATGGACGCAGGAATCGTCCAGCAACAAGGAGCGCCGCTGGACCTCTACGACAAGCCTGCCAACCGGTTCGTGGCAGGCTTCATCGGCTCGCCTTCGATGAACTTCCTTGATGCGGAGGTGGTCGAAGGCGGCCTGCGCCTCGCCTCAGGTCACATGATCGCACGACCGGTGCAGGATGTGGGCCGCAAGGTGACTTTCGGCATCCGCCCGGAACATGTCGAGGTCGGCGAGGGTGGCGCGGAGGCGACGGTCGACGTGGTCGAACCCCTTGGCCATGAAACGCTGGTGCAGTTGACCTATGGCGACGCGCCCTTGACCTTGCTGTCCAGGGACCGGCTCAGCCTCAAGCCCGGCGATGTCGTGCCCGTCCGCATGGACAACCCGGTCCATCACCTGTTCGACCCCGACAGCGGTGAACTGATTTGAGGCATGGAGGCGTTGCCGCTCATAGACTGGCTGGCAGGACCGATCGATCCTGCGCGCGGACACGACATCCATGTCCTGGAAAGCTGGCACGGACGGTTCATGCTGCTGGCTTGGGCCATTCTCCTGCCTTTGGGCGTGCTTGTCGCCCGGTACTTCAAGGTCATGCCGCGTCAGAACTGGCCCGAGGACCTGGACAACAAGACCTGGTGGCACGCGCATCTTTGCCTGCAATGGAGCGGGGCGATCGCCAGCCTCATCGGGCTGGGCTGCATCCTGCGAAAGGCAGGCAGGATCGAGATGATGGCAACGCCGCACCACCTGTTTGGCTGGCTGGCCATTGCGCTGCTGCTGACGCAGGTCCTTGCGGGCCTCTTTCGCGGATCGCCTGGCGGGCCGACCTATCCGGCGCCCGACGGCAGCGAACGGGGCGATCATTTCGACATGACGCTGCGTCGGCAGATATTCGAGTACAGCCACAAGACGCTGGGCTATGCTGCACTGCTCTGCGGCGCGGCCGCGCTGCTGTTCGGACTCCATCACGTCAACGCGCCTGTCTGGATGTGGCTCGCCACGACCGCCTGGTGGGTCACGCTGATCGCGTGGGCGATTCATCTGCAGATAACGCGAGGTGCGCTTGATACCTACCAGGCCATCTGGGGCGTCGACCCTGACCTGCCCGGCAACAAGCGAAAGCCCATCGGGTTCGGCATCAAGCGATTCCGACCGGAGTGAAAGTCATGAAACGCATCTACACCGCCGCCGCGCAACCTGCAGAACGTTCCGTCACCATTCCTTGCATGAGGCAGGCGAAGGCCGAGGGTCGAAAGCTGGTCCAGGTTACGGCGAACACGCCCGATGAACTCCGTGCAGCCGAGGAGACCGGCATCGACATGATGATTTGCGATGCGGCCAATGCCGATGCGGTGCGCCGGCACAACAGGACGACTTTCTGCACCGCTGCCATCAAGATGACCGAGGTGGCCACCAGCGACGACATCCTGCGCGAGGCGCTTCGGGTGCTGAATGCGGGCGTGGATGCGGTGATCACGCCGCGCAGCTTCCATGTCGTCGAAGCGCTTGCCAGGGAAGGCGTACCGGTCATGGGCCATCTTGGGCTCGTGCCTCGCAAGTCGATCTCCATCGGCGGCCTGCGTGCCGTCGGCAAGACTGCCGAGGAGGCGCTCGAGCTCTATCGCGACTACAAGCGCCTCGAGAGCGCCGGCGCCTTTGCCGTGGAGTCGGAAATCATCGCCGCCCAGGCCATGGCCGAGATTGCGAAGCGCACGTCGCTCATCTGCGTCTCGCTTGGCTCGGGTTCGGGGGGCGACGTGCACTTCCTTTTCCAGACCGATCTGGTTGGCGAAACCGAAAGCCCGCCGCGCCATGTGCAGGCGTTCGGAGAACTTGCCGAATTGCACCGACAGGTCTACGAGGCACGGAAGGATGCTCTCACGCGGTTTCGCGATGCGGCTCGCGCCGGCACGTTTCCGCGCGACGAGGTCACGTCCTTCATGGCCGACATGGAGCACGAAAGGCTCCTCGAGGAAATCGACAGGATCTGAGGACTCGAAATGCCCGAGAAGATTCGTGTCTGTGCACTTGACGACCTGGAAGAGGAAGACGTCATGCGCGTTGACCACGGCGACATCAGCTTGATTGTCATACATGGCCCGGACGGCAGGTTCTACGCGACCGACGGCTACTGCACCCATGAACGGCAGCACCTCTCGGACGGCATCGTGGATGGGTTCGAAATCGAATGCCCGCTGCATTTCGGGGCGTTCGACTATCGTTCCGGTGATCCCGTCACACCGCCCGTTTGCGTTGCGCTCAGAACATATCCGGTGGCCGTCGAGGGCGACGACGTCTTCGTGGAGGTTTGAGTCCCTTGCGACCTTTCGGGCAAGCCCGCAGCGATCGGCGGCATGGGCGAGTTTTCGCGTGATTGAAGCGCGGCGTGACGGCGGCCGAAGTCGAACGGGAACCTGCGCGCCCCTTGTTGCAGGCGTGCCGCAGGACGCGACGGCGCGACCGTGTCGCAGCGAATTCCTCCTTGCGCACGTGCGCGACGGTGCTGCGCGTTTGCACTCGGGACACCCTGTCGGCGGTCTTCAAAGAGCGCGGGATTTCGGCGGCAAGCCGCGCTCTTGAGCGACAATTTATCGCGGTAGGGAACCGGGTTACCCCGGTCCCCCCGCTCAGATCCCGGCGTGCGCGTTAACGCACCGGGCTCCTCCCTTGGGTCCTCACGACGAGCCGTTGGCTCGGCCACGGGTGGCGGATCCCGACTTTGGGCCAGTGGACGGCGGTTAGGAGATTGATGTCCTCCCATTCCGTGCGGTCCCTTTGGGACCGACGCCGGAGGGCACGCCAGAGCAGCCGCTTGCAGAGGTGAACGAACCTCTCCAGATGTCGGCCACTCCCGGGGACAGCGTAGTAGTTGAGCCAGCCGTTGATGACCCTGCCCAGCCACGCAGCCGTTTCGTGCCGGTTGTCGTGCCACCGCTCGCGAAGCCTTTCCTTGATCCGCCGCAAAGTGCGGTTGACCCGTTTCCGGGACGGCTTGCGTCCGACCCTGAACCTTCCCTTCCTCGACTGGTCGCAGAAGTGCGTCATGCCAAGGAAGTCGAACGTCTCCGGCTTGCCCTGCCCCCGGTTCCGGCGGTTCGCCTTCGCGAACCGGCCGAACTCGATGAGCCGGGTCTTGTCCGGATGCAGTTCCAGTCCGAACAGGGCCAGCCTTTCGCTCAAGTCCCGGAGGAAGCGCTTCGCGTCGCCCTCGTGCTGGAAGCCGCACACGAAGTCGTCCGCATAGCGGACGATGATCGTGTCGCCTCCGGCAATCCGCTTGCGCCATGTGTTGTGGAACCAGACGTCGAGCACATAGTGCAGGTAGACGTTGGCGAGGATCGGGGAAACTGTCCCGCCTTGCGGAACGCCCCTGCCCGTGTCCGTCCAGTCGGTCCCCTCCATGACGCCGGCGTCGAGCCACTTGACGATCAGCCGCATGACCCGCACGTCCCCGATGCGTCTCTCAAGCATCCGGACCAGATGGTCCCGCCCGAGATTGTCGAAGAACCCGCGAATGTCGGCGTCAACGATCCAGCTGACCTTCCGCCGTTCCATTCCGACCGCAATGGCGTCGAGCGCATTGTGCGTCCCCCGCCCCGGTCGGAACCCGTAGCTGAAGCCGAGGAACTCCGTCTCGTAGATCGGCACCAGAATCGTGTCCGTCACCGCCCGCTGAAGTATCTTGTCCTCCAGCGAGGCAATGCCGAGCGGTCGCTGCCCCCCGTCCTCCTTGGGTATGTATACCCGCCGGGACGGCGGCGCGCGGTACGCCCCCCTGTGCACGCGCCCGTGCAGGTCGATCAGCCGATCTTCCAGCCCTTCGGCGTACATCTCCCATGTCACGCCGTCTACGCCAGCGGCCACGTCACTCTTGAGCGAGTGAAACGCCTCCGCCAGCGCGTCCGTCGTCACATGGTGCAGGAGCGCCACGAGACGCTCTTCCGGGTTCCTCGTTGCAGCCTTTCGTATCCGGTCGGCCGCCTGTGACTCGCTTCCCCGTTTCTGCGCACGGCGCGAGCTTTGGCCTCCCAGATTCCCCTTGGGTCCGGCCCTTCGCTCCCCCGGCTCCGCTGACCCGGAAGGGCCGTTGTTCGCCGGATTCTTCGCTACTGTCGGGTAGGCTGCTGGCGCGCGCATGCCCTTAGGTGGAGGCTTTTCTGTTCCCGCTCTTTCGATTGCGGGCAGGTTCACAGTTCCACCATAGGACCACGTTTCCAGCGGCCCCCCTAAAATTCCGTACGTCCGGTTTTCCCGGGTACGGCTTCAAGCATCGGGCACCGCCAAGTTGAGATGGAGCCTTCCGCAAGCCGCAGAGAGGTTAAGGCTGACCCAGCCATGCCCTGCCTGCTGCAGACGTTTGCTCCGTCCGTAGGCCACAATGCGACGCCAATCTGTAACGGTTTCTGAGCACCGCCACCATGACGTCCGACTTGAGGCCACCCGAGCCCAGAGGTCCTCGCTCAGGATGGGTTGTGTTGTCCCGTCCCTC
>JAJEFO010000039.1 GCA_022820365.1 Silicimonas sp. | reverse complement strand
TTTCCGCCAGCACTTTCTTCAGCGATTTCGCGTGACGGGCGGCATCGGTCGTCTTCGCTGCGTGAACCGTGATCCCCCGGGACCTCAGGAACGCCACGCTCTCCGGCTGCGTGCTGCCGAGGTTGCCGGAAGCCACGACGTACGCTCCGCCGGCACGAAGGGTCATGAGCAGTGCGACGGTCTTCGGCTCCAGGTGGATGCCCGTCCCGATGGTGAACCCCTCGAACGGAAGCGTTTGCCGGAATTCGTTGGTCAGTCCGGCAAGCAGGGCGCAGCTCTCGGCGACCCAGTCGATGCGAGTTCCACGGTTGCGTTGCATCTGGCTCCTCCAGTTTCCTGATCGGTTCGGCCGAGCCACTTCCACGAAACTCTCTTGCGCCGTGGCAGTGCCCGGCCAGATCGGGTTGCTCCAAGAACTCGCACTGAATTCGCGCGACGAAGCAGCGCAGGCTTGCAACCCGGTCCTTGACAATCCTGAACAGGCCGGAACCGAATTTCCAGATCGAATTGGCGTTCCGATCACTTTCGGTGCGGACCGGAATTGAGCGCTTGCCGCGCCATCCGCTGTTTCAACCGTGTCATGACCTACAGCGGCTCCAATGGCAGTGGCATGTTCCGTTCGGTCAATGAGGAGCGGTTGCCGTCCGGTCTGAAGAACCGGCTGCAGGCACGTGAACCGATTGCCGAAGCGACGCGGAGCCTTGCCAAGGACATCTACAATGCAACTCGCCTGCATTCAGCGCTCGGCTATCTGAGCCCCAACACGTTCGAGAAGATCAACGCCCCGGATGGGTCCAAAAGTGCCGAATAAACTGTCCACTCGCTGGGCCGCACTCCACTAGACGGAGAATCTTGCCTCATCTGACGGAGTGTCTTGCGGCACCATGCGACGAATCCGGCTCATCCTTCGAATGTTGGTCCGAGGAGGCCTCTCTGAAGAGGGCACCACGTCCAAGAGAGAGCATTCCCGGCTGGTTGCCCTGGCGTCGATTGGGTGGAAATTGTCATTTGTATCCAATATCTTGCGGCGTTCAACTCTCGTTCGAAACGCGGACACTCCAAGACGGTCAGAACGGAACAATCTTCAACGACCGGAGTCAGAGAGACATCTCAAGGCCAGGTTTCGGCAAGATCGGAGGCTCTGGGCGCCAGAGCCTTTGGTTGGAACGGCTACATGGGATGCATCGTCATGGACTGCGCAATCCGCGTCTCGATTTCACGGACAGCCGTAACGACGGTGTCGGCAATCAATTCGAGTTTTCGTATCTGGACGATGCGGTCGCGGACTCTCTCGCGCTCCGGCCGTGCAAGCAGATGCTCGAATATCCTGCACACGTCCGCCAAGCCGATGATTGCAATGTCCCGTGGCTCCGGAATCTCGTCGCTGAACAGCAGGGACATTATGCGGAGCTTCACTTCCCGTCGTTCGACCGCACCATCGCGAGTCGGATAACGGCGAGACCTGAATACCCAGAGAAAAAGGTTCTCCTCCTCCCTCAGGATGCCGTTGGCGCACAGACGGTCAAGGGCCGCTTTCCGGATGTCAGCGGACTTGCGGCCGAAGAACTCTACCCAGTAACGGGAATCATGCTGCTCCTCGGAGGCGCAGATGTCGCGAAGTGCCGAATCAAGCAGATCATCCCCTGTGGGTTCGGAGTTCGTGACAAAGAGCTTCTCTGGATCAGTGTCGATTCTGCCTTCAAAGGCAAGGTCCATCAGTACTGCGCCGGAAAGCGCAAAACTGACGGAATGTTCCGGAACATGAACGAACTTTCCGCTCTCATCTTCCAGCATCAAAAGAACGATTTCTTCAGCGAGAGTCAGCAATGTCTCATCCTCCCCGTTTTCCGGCAGTCCTGACCGGCTGGATCCGTCGCTTTCGGCACCATGATCGCGAGAGGTGACCGGGAAATGCGTATCCTCTCCAGTGTGCAATCATTGGGCTTTGTGAGCAATGCCATGTCGACAATCACGTTACGCTGCAACATGCTCCGCTTCAAGTGATTCCTAGGCCATAGGCCACTTTCGGCGCGATGTACACGCAGGTCAATTCCGGAGGCATTGCCCGGAGCGGCGGCAAGGGGGCGGATGCTGCCCATGATCTCGTTGCGTGGCAGTGCGACCGATGATGCGGCGCTGGACATTTGACGAACCGCATCGGCCATGAGCCTTGGCGAATCTGACGCAGGGTGTGTTGCGAGCCCGGCGAGCCGAGACATGCGCCGAACTTGACGGCCGGAATTGTTCAAGGTGCGGAACTTGTTCCAAGAGTCCAGCAACACAGCGACTACCGGAGGGTCGTCCTGTGCCACTTGTCAGACGTCGATTGGAACCGCGGACTGACCCATGGACCGATGGTCCAAGCGAGCAAGGAAGTCCGGGATTCATGGTGACGCATCCGAGGTCGGATGGCATGCGGAGTTGGCGGTGGCCCATCGCTGCCTTGCAGTGAGATCTCGTCCGCATCCGCGCACGAATCGCCCTTTTCTGTCCGTCTGGGTTGGCCTATCTATCGGGCGCGAAGAAGGGGGGGCGAATGGCCGAGCAGAAGAACATCGAGGTCCGAGGCGCCCGCGAGCACAATCTCAAGAACATCGACGTCGACATCCCGCGCAACAGCCTGGTGGTGATTACCGGACTCTCGGGATCCGGCAAGTCGTCTCTTGCCTTCGATACGATCTACGCCGAGGGACAGCGTCGCTACGTCGAGTCGCTTTCGGCCTATGCCCGGCAGTTCCTCAACATGATGGAAAAGCCTGACGTGGATCATATCAGCGGGCTGTCGCCCGCAATCTCGATAGAGCAGAAGACAACCTCCAAGAACCCGCGCTCGACCGTCGGGACGGTTACGGAAATCTACGACTACCTGCGCCTCCTGTTCGCCCGTGCCGGCACGCCTTACTCTCCGGAAACGGGTCTGCCGATCGAGGCGCAGCAGGTGCAGGACATGGTTGATCGCGTCATGGCGATGGAGGCGGGAACCCGGGCCTATCTTCTGGCTCCCATAGTCCGCGACAGAAAGGGAGAGTACCGCAAGGAGTTCCTGGAGCTCCGGAAACAGGGCTTCCAGCGCGTCAAGGTGGACGGCCAGTTCTTCGAGTTGGAGGAACCTCCGACGCTTGACAAGAAGTTCCGCCACGACATCGACGTGATTGTCGACCGCATAGTGATCAAGGAGGGCATCGAGACGCGGCTGGCTGACAGTTTCCGGACCGCCCTTGATCTCGCCGATGGCATTACGGTTCTGGAGACCGTTCCGAAGAACGGCGATCCGGAGAGGATTACGTTTTCCGAGAATTTTGCCTGCCCGGTTTCCGGCTTCACGATCCCTGAAATCGAGCCCCGGCTCTTCTCGTTCAACGCGCCTTTCGGGGCCTGCCCGGACTGCGACGGGTTGGGCGTCGAACTTTTTTTCGACGAGCGCCTCGTGGTCCCGGACGGGAACCTGAAGGTCTATGACGGCGCGCTTGCCCCGTGGCGGAAGGGCAAGAGCCCGTATTTCAGGCAGACCATCGAGGCCCTTGCAAGACACTACAAGTTCGATGCGAGCACAAAGTGGAAGGATCTGCCGGTCGAGGTCCAGCGTGTATTCCTCTACGGCTCCGGCGAGGAGCAGATCCTGTTCCGCTACGACGAAAACGGGCGCATATACCAGGTGAAGCGGCCGTTCGAAGGCGTGATTCCAAACATGGAGCGTCGCTATCGGGAAACCGATTCAAACTGGATCCGCGAAGAGTTCGAGCGCTACCAGAACAACCGCCCCTGCGGGGCCTGCGGGGGCTATCGCCTGAGGCCGGAGGCGCTCGCCGTCAAAATCGGCGGGCTTCATGTCGGTCAAGTGGTGCAAATGTCGATTCGCGAAGCGCTCGATTGGGTCGAAGGCGCTCCGAAGCAACTCAGCAAGCAGCAGAACGAAATCGCGCATGCGGTGCTCAAGGAGATCCGCGAACGGCTCGGGTTTCTGAACAATGTGGGACTCGAATATCTCACGCTCAGCCGGAATGCGGGCACGCTTTCCGGCGGCGAATCCCAGAGGATCAGGCTGGCAAGCCAGATCGGCTCCGGTCTGACCGGCGTGCTCTACGTTCTTGACGAACCGTCCATCGGGCTGCACCAGCGCGACAACGGGCGACTGCTGCAGACGTTGAAGAACCTTCGCGACCAGGGCAACACGGTCATCGTGGTCGAACATGACGAGGAGGCGATTCGGGCAGCCGATCACGTCTTCGACATCGGGCCGGGTGCCGGCGTGCACGGCGGTCAGGTCGTGGCGGAAGGCGCTCCGCCGAAGATCGCCGCCAACAAGAAGAGCATCACCGGCGACTATCTTGCCGGAAGGCGTGCCATCGGCGTGCCGATTTCGCGGCGGGCCGGCAAGGGCAAGTCCGTAAGCGTCGTGAAGGCGACCGGCAACAACCTGAAGGAGGTCACCGCGGAGTTTCCGCTCGGCAAGTTCATCTGCGTGACCGGCGTGTCCGGAGGCGGCAAGTCTACGCTCACCGTCGAAACGCTCTTCAAGACCGCCTCGATGCGTCTCAACGCAGCGCGCCAGACCCCGGCGCCCTGCGAGGGAATCAAGGGGCTCGAGTATCTGGACAAGGTGATCGACATCGACCAGCGGCCGATCGGCAGAACTCCCCGCTCGAATCCGGCCACCTACACCGGAGCTTTCACGCCGATTCGTGACTGGTTCACGGGCCTCCCGGAATCCAGGGCTCGGGGCTACAAGCCCGGGCGCTTCAGCTTCAACGTCAAGGGCGGACGCTGCGAGGCGTGCCATGGCGACGGCGTCATCAAGATCGAGATGCACTTCCTGCCGGACGTGTACGTGACCTGCGAAACCTGCAAGGGTGCGAGATACAATCGCGAAACGCTGGAGATAAAATTCAAGGGAAAGTCGATCGCAGATGTTCTCGACATGACGGTCGAGGATGCACAGCAGTTCTTCAAGGCAGTGCCCTCGATCCGAGAGAAGATGGATGCGCTGATGAGGGTCGGGCTCGGTTACATAAAGGTCGGCCAGCAGGCCACGACGCTGTCAGGCGGCGAAGCGCAGCGGGTAAAGCTCTCCAAGGAATTGTCGCGGCGCGCAACGGGTCGCACGCTCTACATCCTCGATGAGCCGACCACCGGGTTGCATTTCGACGACGTGCGGAAGCTCCTGGAAGTGCTTCACGAGCTGGTTGAACAAGGCAATTCGGTGATCGTCATCGAACACAATCTCGATGTCATCAAGACGGCAGACTGGATCATCGACATCGGGCCGGAGGGCGGCGACGGCGGAGGGCAGATCGTCGCAGTCGGCACACCCGAGGACGTATCCAAGTCGCCGAAGAGCCATACCGGCCGGTACCTGGCAGGCCTGTTTGGAGCCGAAAGCGTCGCCGCGGAATAGTCGCGGGCTGAATTCTCACGGCGTCGCGGGCACATGACTGGCGCCCAGGAGGCCGGTTCAGGCGTTCAGTTCGATCCAGACCGGAGTATGGTCCGATGGCCTTTCGCGACCGCGCACCTCCGCCTCGATCCAGCAGTCGCTCATCAGGTCCGCTGCCTGCGCCGTCAGCAGCAAGTGATCGATCCGGATGCCGTCGTTTCGGTCGAAGGCGTTCCGCTGGTAGTCCCAGAACGAGTAGTGACCTGGATCCTGGCGTCGTGCGCGAAAGGCGTCGGTGAAGCCCAGGTTGAGGATTTCGCGGAAGGCGGCGCGGGTTTCCGGCCTGGCAAGCGCGTCCTCGCGCCACGCATCCGGACGGGCGGCGTCCTCGTCCTGCGGAATCACGTTGTAGTCGCCGGCCATGACCGCAGGTTCCTCGGTCGCCAGCAGTTCCAAGGCCCTATGCTGCAGGCGCCTCATCCAGGCGAGCTTGTAGTCGTATTTCTCGCCCGGCGCCGGATTCCCGTTTGGAAGGTAAAGACAGCAGACGCGAACCGGCTTTCGGTCAGTCACGGTCGCCTCGATCCAGCGCGCCTGCTCGTCGTTCGGGTCGCCCGGGAGGCCGCGGCTGACATCCTCAAGCGGGAGCTTCGAGAGGATTGCCACGCCGTTGAAGCCTTTCTGGCCATGGGTCTCCACGGTGTAGCCAAGATCCTCGAAGTGCTCGCGGGGAAAGGTCTCGTCCTGAGACTTGATCTCCTGAAGCAGGGCGACGTCGGGGGCGCTGGTGTTGAGCCAGTCCGTCAGGCCTTCGAAGCGTGCCTTGATGCCGTTGATGTTGAATGTCGCGATGCGCATTTGGTCCCTCCGAGTCAGGTTTTGGACCATTCGCCCAAACTCGGCAAGCGGAGGGTACTGGAGGTTCCCCGTTTCATCGCAGGTGCCCGAGGCGGTTGCGATGCGCCAGAGCGCGTCGCGGGTGCGGGCTGTTCGGTCGACGACTGCAATCGGCGGGCGTGAACGGGTCAGATCGAAAACGACGTACCGCAGCCGCAGCTGGATGTCGCGTTGGGATTCTCGACAACGAAGCGCGCGCCGATGAGTTCGTCCGAGAAGTCGATGACGGCGTTTGACAGAAACGGAAGCGACACTTCGTCAACGACGACCTTCTGTCCCTCGCCTTCGAGAACGAGGTCCCCGTCCGTCGGTTCGTCGAGGTCGATGTTGTACTGGAAGCCCGAGCAGCCGCCGCCCTCCACCGCGACGCGAAGCGCCTTGGGATCACTCACGCCTGAATTGATCTCGGCCAGCCGCGCAAAGGCGCGGTCCGTGACCTGAGGAGGGATGGCGATGTCCATGCCGAACTCCGGCGTTTTCAATCAAGGCTCGTCTGAATATATGGGGCGGTGCACAGCCCGGCAAGAGAAGTCCAATGTTGGAGCCCTATGCATCGGATCCAATCAAGAGTCGCGGGCGCTTGTTTCCAGAGGAGCCAAGCGCCTTTCGGTCGTGCTTTCAGCGCGACCGCGACCGTATCATTCATTACAGCGCATTCCGTCGGCTCAAGCACAAGACGCAGGTCTTCATCGAGCATGAAGGGGACTATTTCCGGACGCGGCTGACCCACTCGATCGAAGTCGCCCAGGTGGCGCGCACCATCTCCAATGCGCTCGGGTTCAACACGGAACTGACCGAAGCCGTGGCCCTGGCACATGATCTCGGCCATACGCCCTTCGGCCATACAGGCGAGGACGCCCTTTCGGAATTGATGGCGCCTCATGGCGGTTTCGATCACAACGCGCAGGCATTGCGCATCGTGACCGATCTCGAGCGCCACTACGCCGACTTCGATGGCCTGAACCTCACCTGGGAGACGCTTGAAGGAATTGCGAAGCACAACGGCCCGGTGACCGGTGAGCTGCCGTGGGCGCTGGCGGCCTATCAGCAGCGCCACGATCTCGAAACGGACACATTCGCCAGCGCTGAGGCGCAGGTGGCTGCGGTTGCGGACGACATCGCTTACAACCACCATGACCTGCATGACGGATTGAGGGCGAAGCTGTTTTCCACCGATGATCTGGCCGAATTGCCGATCCTGTGTCGATGCTTCGAACGCGTGGACGAATTGCATCCGGGTCTGGACCGCTATCGCCGTCGCCACGAGGCATTGCGCCGGTTCTTCGGCGTCCTGGTCGAGGACGTGATTGAAGCTGCAAGGCGGAACCTGGCCAAGCTCGCTCCTCGGTCACCGGACGACATTCGCAATGCCGGTTTCCAGGTCATCCTTTTCTCGGATGCACTGCATCAGGATCTGAAGGTGATTCGCGAGTTCCTGTTCGACCGCATGTACCGCGCACCGTCAGTGGTTGAGATGCGCAGGGAGGTGACGGGCGTGGTCAAGGACCTGTTTCCACACTTTCTCGATCACCCGGAAATGCTGCCCGGCCGCTGGCGCGAGGACATAGAGAATACCGATGGCAAAACGGAACTTGCCCGGATCGTCTCCGACTACATCGCCGGGATGACGGATCGGTTCGCTCTCCAGTGCCACGAGAGGTTCATTGTCGAACCGAAGCGCTGAGCCTGGATCCATAGTTTCGGACGCAAGTCGGTCCGCGTCCGTGTTTGACTGCGACCTGTTGGGTGATAAACCGCGCGCATGAACATATTCAGCGATATCCGTGCATCGGTTCTGGAAACGCTTGACGCCTTGGTGGCGGAGGGTGCGCTGCCGGCTGACCTCTCGTGGGGCAATGTAACGGTGGAACCGCCAAAGGACGCGGCCCATGGCGACATGGCAACGAATGCTGCGATGGTGCTTGCCAAGCTTGCGGGCAAGCGGCCGCGGGATCTCGCCGAGACTCTGGCCGAGAGGCTGGCGAATGATCCGAACATCGTTCGCGCCGAAGTTGCAGGTCCCGGCTTCATCAACCTGCGGCTGGCTCCCGTGATCTGGCATGACGTGCTGGCGGAGGCGATCGATGCAGGACCGCAATTCGGTCATTCCGGCATGGGGGCCGGCGTCAGGGTCAATGTCGAATTCGTGTCCGCCAACCCGACAGGGCCCCTGCATGTCGGCAACTTGCGGGGTGCGGTCTTCGGCGACGCGCTGGCATCGCTGCTGGAATTCACCGGTTACGACGTCACGCGTGAATACTACGTCAACGACGGCGGCACGCAGGTCGATACATTGGCACGGTCGGTCTACCTCCGGTACCTGGAGGCCCATGGACAGGACATCGAGTTCGACGAGGGTGCGTATCCGGGCGACTACCTGGTTCCGGTGGCGGAGGCGCTCAAGGAGAGTGCGGGCGACGTGCATGTCGGCAAGGACGAGGGGGCCTGGCTTCCGGAAGTCCGGGAATTCGCGACCCGAGCGATGATGAAGTTGATCCGGGAGGACCTCTCGGCCATCGGTGTGACGATGGACGTGTTCTTCAGCGAGAGGTCGCTCTTTGGAACGGGCCGGATCGAGGCGGCGGTTGATGAGTTGAAGAGGCGCGCTCTCATCTATCAGGGCACGCTCGAGCCGCCCAAGGGCAAGCTGCCCGACGACTGGGAGCCGCGCGAACAGACGCTCTTTCGATCCACGGCACGCGGCGACGACGTTGACAGGCCGATCATGAAGTCTGACGGTTCATGGACGTATTTTGCCCCTGACATCGCATATCACTGGGACAAGATCTCGCGGGGCTACGACGAGCTGATCGACATCTTCGGGGCTGACCATGGCGGATACGTGAAGCGCATGTCGGCTGCCGTATCCGCTCTTTCGGACGGGCGCGTGCCCTTGGACATCAAGCTGACCCAGCTGGTCAGGCTCTGGGACAGCGGCAAGCCGCTGAAGATGTCCAAGCGAGCCGGCGCGTTTGTTTCGCTGCAGGACCTGGTTGGGCGCGTGGGTGCGGACGTCACCCGGATGGTGATGCTGACCCGCAGGAACGATGCGCCTCTGGACTTCGACCTCGCCAAGGTGACCGAGCAATCCAAGGACAATCCCGTCTTCTATGTGCAGTATGCGCACGCGCGCGTTCGCTCCGTGATGCGCAAGGCCGAAGCGATGCATCTCGACTGGTCTGACGATGCAAATCTGGAGGACGAGGCCGAATTTGCCCTGGCACGAAAGGTTGCCGAGTGGCCAAGGCTGGTCGAGATCGCGGCACGAAACCATGAGCCGCACCGGATCGCCTTCTATCTCTACGACCTCGCATCCGAATTCCATGCCCTTTGGAACATTGGCAATTCCAAGCCTGCACTGCGTTTCCTGCACGAAGGGGACCCGAAGGCGACAGCGAGAAAGATCGCGCTTCCCCGTGCAGTGGGCATTGTAATTTCCAATGGATTGCGTATTCTGGGAGTGACGCCGGTCGAGGAGATGCGCTGAATTCAACAAGTGCCCGGGCCGTGCGCGAGACGAGCAGGATGACCGCTGGAGCAACCGGCGGCAGCAGTGAGGCACTGAAATGACGGCAATCAATTTCGAAGACCACGAAGAGTCCGCCGAGGGCGGATCCTTCGCGGCTGCCATGAATTGGGCCGGGGCGCTCCTTTCGGTACTGCTGATTGCGGGACTTGCGGCTTGGGGATGGCAACTGTGGGTCAGGGACGTAACAGGCGTTCCGGTCATAAAGGCCCTCTCGGGCCCGATGCGGGTGCTGCCGGAAGACCCCGGCGGGTTGGCAAGCGAAAATCAGGGTCTGACAGTTAACCGGATCGCTGAAGAACGAGCGGATGTAACGCCCGAGAGGTTGGTGCTGGTTTCCGAGCCTGTTGCCCTGGACGAAGACGAGGATCTTGCCATGGGGGCGTTGCCCGGAGCCGCTGACCTCGGCACGGGCGTGGTGCTGCCAGGCCACGATGCCGAAGTCGAAGGAGACGTCGTGACGATTGGCGAGACTCCGACGTTCGGCCCGGAGCGGGCGAACGACGTTTCGGAAAAGGCGGTGCTTTCCGGAACTGACCTGGCCGTTCAGGAAGCGCTGGCGGGCATCATGACGTCAGCTTCGGATGCGACGGAAGGCACGACCGGCGCCAGGTTGATTCCGGCGACCGTTCGGCTGCCGCCGCGCCGACCGGAGGGCCTGCGGGCCTCGGCTGCACCAGCTGCAGATTCGGGAGCCGGCAATGTTCAGCCCTTGGCAATCCTGCCTGGCACGAGGCTCGTGCAATTCGGTGCCTTTGGCGATGCGAGCGCTGCGCATGCTGAATGGAAAAGACTCACTTCGCGCTTCGGTGACTACATGGTCGGCAAGCAGCAGGTCGTGCAGGAGGTGGAGTCAGGTGACCGGACGTTTTACCGATTGCGGGCGACGGGATTTGTTGATCTGGCCGATGCCCGGCGCTTTTGCTCGGTACTGCAGGCGGACGGTGCAGACTGCGTTCCGGTCGTGCAGCAGTAAGTGCCGAAAGGTGCGTATATCTTCGCGCCGTCCGGGCCCGAGCTTGGCCGCCGGGAGGCGGAATTTTTCTCCGAGGCGGAACCCTTCGGGTTCATCATGTTTCAACGAAACTGCCAGTCGCCCGACCAGCTGCTCCGCCTGACCAAGGCGCTCCGAGAGGCAGTCGGACGTGATGCGCCGATATTGATCGATCAGGAGGGCGGCCGCGTTCAGCGGATGAGAGGACCCCATTGGCGCGAGTGGATGCCGCCGCTTGACCAGGTGGAAGCGCTTGCCGGCCATGGTCGCGTGTCGCCCGAGGCCGAAAGGGCGATGTACCTGCGCGGGTTTCTGATAGGGACCGAGCTTCTTGCCCACGGCATAGACGTGAATTGCGCCCCATGCGTGGATGTCGCCTGTCCTGAAACCCATCCCTTCCTCCGGAATCGTTGCCTCGGCACCACTGCTTCGGTGGTCACGGTAATGGCACGCGCACTGGCCGCTGGCCTGACGGATGCGGGCTGCCTGCCCGTCCTCAAGCACGCGCCCGGCCACGGACGTGCAACACGGGACAGTCACGATGCCCTTCCTTGCATCGACGCATCTCTTGCTGAACTTCTCGAGACCGATTTCGTGCCGTTTCGCGAACTAGCAGACCTGCCAATGGTGATGACGGCTCACGTCGTCCTGCCGGAAATCGATCCTGAACGGCCCGTAACGCTGTCTGCGTCCGGCGTGACGTACCTTCGTGAAGAGCTTGGGCTTTCGGGGCTGTTGCTGACAGACGACATCTCAATGGGCGCGCTTTCCGGCAAGGTGGAGGCTCGGGCCGCTTCGGCGTGCGAGGCGGGATGTGATCTGGTTCTCCATTGCAATGGAGAACTTGCCGAGATGTCGGCGATTGCGGCAGCCGTAGGCGAAATGTCGTCATCAACAGAGAAATTGGCAGATATTGCGTTTTCTGGACGACGGAACCCACTAGATGTTGACATTTGCGATTTTGAAGCCGAGTTTGCGGCACTGACACAGGAGGCGGAAAAAAATGCCGGATGGTGATGCAGGCTTTGTCGAGTTCGAGGCTCGTGTCGAGCCCGATGCGCTGTTTGTCGACGTGGACGGGTTCGAGGGGCCGCTCGACCTGCTTCTCCAGCTTGCGCGGAACCAGAAAGTGGATCTTCGCAAGATAAGCGTCCTGGCTCTGGCAGAGCAGTACCTTCTGTTCATCGCGCGCGCGAAAACTCTCAGAATCGAGCTTGCGGCCGACTATCTGGTCCTGGCGGCTTGGCTGACCTTTTTGAAGTCGCGATTGCTCTTGCCTCGGGATCCGGACGACGAGGGTCAATCTGGCGAGGAACTGGCAGCGCATCTTGCGTTCCAGCTCGAACGTCTGGCCGCGATGCGGGATGCCGCGTCCAAGCTCATGGCGCGAGATCAGAAGGGCAGGGATTTCTTTGTGCGCGGCATTCCGGAAGACGTGACCCGCGTACGCCGCGTTCGCTACACTGCGTCTCTTCTGGACCTCATGCAGGGTTATGCACGGGTCCGCACCCGAGACGAGTTTCGCCCGTTCACGTTCATACGGGAACACGTGATGACGCTGGAACACGCGCTTGAGCGAATGCGAGGCCTGATCGGGTACGCAGGCGAATGGACCGATCTCATGTCCTACTTGCCCGAAGGCTGGGAGGCGGACCCTAAACGGCGCCGCTCGGCCACTGCATCACACTTTGCCGCGTCGCTGGAACTTGCGAAGGGCGGTGCAATTCAGATTCGGCAAAGCGAGATATTCGCGCCGATCCAGATCAAAGTGGTTCAGAGTGGTTGACGCGGGCGAGGACTTCGGGGCGCTTGACAGCCTGTTTGAAGCTCCGCCGCTGGACGAGCAGGAGCGGATGGTCGAGGCCTTGCTGTTCGCGTCGGCGGAGCCGATTTCCATTGTTGACCTCAATGCCCGCATGCCCCACGGCAGCGATGCGGCCAAGGCACTTGAGTTGCTGAAGGCACGTTACGAAGGGCGAGGCGTGAACGTGCGAAAGTCGGGTGATGGCTGGGCCATCCGGACGTCGCCCGATCTCGGATTCCTGATGACGAAGGAGACCGTTGAGACGCGCAGGCTGAGTCGCGCCGCGATCGAGACGTTGACGATCATTGCCTATCACCAGCCCGTAACCCGGACGGAGATCGAGGAAATTCGCGGCGTGAGCGTCAGCCGGGGAACGCTTGACCAGCTCTTCGAGCTCGAGTGGATAAGGCTGGGTCGCCGGAGGATGACTCCCGGGCGACCGGTGACCTATGTCGTGACCCAGACCTTTCTGGACCACTTTGGACTTGAAAGCACGAAGGACCTTCCCGGACTGAAGGAGCTTCGGGCGTCGGGTCTTCTGGATAGCCGTCCTCCTCCCTGCGCTGAGCCGGACGAGGGCGGCGCGACGTCCGATGACCAGGCAGAAATGTTCGCCGGGGACGAAGAGGCGGACGCAACTGACGAATGAGGCGGGTCGCAATCCGAGAAAATGCGCTGGCGGACATGCCTGAACTGCCGTGACAGGCGGTGCGCTCGGGCTTCCCACATGCTCGACTGTACGTTCAGGGTTGAAGGGATTGCCCACTGCGCACCGGGACCGATTTTAGCACATTTGCTCCTCCTGAGAAGTTATTCTAGAAGGGTGCGGCGTTTGCCGACAACGTGCCGGGCTCGGGCAATGAGTTCCCTCCGGATTGCCGAACTGCTGAAAGCGCCGTTTCGGCGGACGGGAACTGACCTTTCCGATGAAAGGGTTGCCGCGCCTGCTTCAAGGTACGCTCGACCGGCGGCTGGAACGGGATCCGGCAGGACGCGGTCAGCGTCTGCACTGGCAGGGAATTGACGGGTTTGTCACCAAGGAGGTCCGAGTCGGCGGCACCCCGGGGAAGTTCAGCCATTCATGGAAGGGCGGGTCACTGCCCGAACCGGTAGAAGATCAGCAGGCGCACCACGCCGCCCCGGTTGTCGAGCGAATAGGTGCAGGGTCTGAACTCGCCGCCCCGCCCACAGCGATTGTTGGCGGATTCGTTCACCAGATAGTTCTCCTGCCCGAAGTCAAAGTGCGTCCCGTCGAGCCGCAGTGACCAGCGGGAGGAGAGCGGCGCCTCAACACCGGCTCCGACCGCCCAGCCGACCCGGGTTCCATCGCTTCGGAACGAGTCGTCGTCGTCAAAGAGCAGGTTACCTTCAAGGCATCCGGGTCCCCCATAGTCAATGTCCGTAACGGAATTGGCGATCCGGGCCAGCGCGGGACCGCCGGCGAGAAAGATCCGGGTGTTGCCGACATCCATGTCGAAGCCCATGCGGGCCGTCGCCATCCAGCGGATGCGTGCCAACGCGGTTTCGTCGTTGCACGTCGGGTCCAGTTCGTCCGTGTCCGAGGAAAGGCTGCCGACCAGGGCGTCGATCTCGAATCGCAGTCCCGACGAGTCCATGTCAATGCGGCGACCCGCCAGCACTCCAGCAAATGCGGCGGGACCATTGAGCTTGTTCGTTGATCCCGGATTGCCCCAATCCGCGAACCCATCGACGTCAACGATCTTGCCCGCCACCGTTCCGGTGCCGATGAACACGCCCGCGTAATCCTCGTTGCCGCCGCCCGCCGCCCGTGTCTCAGCGGCGCCGAAAGCCAATATGGCGAGTGCGCACGCAGTGGCGGCTTGCAACCGCCCAAAAAATACCTTGCTCATTCGACTCCAGCCCCACTCTTGCGCAAGCGACGCGACGGAAAAAAGAGGCACGCTGGCCAAATGTTGTCTGCAGCATGACCGGATCCGTCGCGAAGCAGGCGGCCCCTCGCGACTCCGTTTAGCATCGCGCGCCGACACCGTCGAGCATCAGCCATCGAAAGGAGTCTTTCGGCACTCAGGAGCGCATCGTCGGCAGATCACCCAATGCCAGGCGACCGCGGGAGGCTGTCCCCGACTGGTTCCGTGACCGAGTGTATCGTTCAACCCATGCGGAACTGTTTCGAGAGCTTGAGCCCTTGGCCCTGGTAGTTGGACGAAATCGCGTTCCCGTACAGCGCTGTCGGCCTTTCCGACATCTGTTCGTAAACAAGGCGCCCGACAACTTGGCCATGTTCAAGAACGAACGGTGCTTCGTGGCAGCGCACTTCCAATACGCCGCGGGAGCCAGCGCCGCCAGCTTCGGCCCAACCGAATCCCGGGTCGAAGAATCCCGCGTAATGGACTCGAAACTCTCCGGCCATGGCCAGGTATGGCGCCATTTCCGCAGCGTGAGTTGGTGGAATCGTCACGGCCTCGCGGCTCACCAGGATGTAGAAGGCTCCGGGATCCAGGATGATCCTTCCTTCGCCGGTGTGGATTTCTTCCCAGAACTCTTTGGGATCGTATCCAGCGACGTTGTCGAGGTCGATCACGCCGCCATGCGGCTTGGCGCGGTAGCCAACGAGCGTGCCGCCTGCCGGATCCAGGTCGACCGAGAATCCGAGCCCTTCGGAGATCACTGCCTTGCCGGAAACCAGGCTGACCTCGTCGTGGAGCGCGGCAAGGGCGGCATCATCAAGGGCGACATGTCCTTCCCGGAACCGGATCTGGTTGAGCCGCATGCCCGGCCGGACCAGGACGGAAAACGACCGCGGGCAGATCTCTGCATAGAGCGGGCCATGATAGCCGGCTGGAATGCGGTCGAATTCGGTCGCGCCGTCCGTGATGGTCCGGGTCAGCAGGTCAAGCCTGCCCGTTGAGCTCTTTGCATTTGCAACCGCTGAAACGGTCCCGGGCAAGGCAAGTCGTTCCATCAACGGCACGACATAGACGCAACCCTTTTCGAGAACGGCACCGTCGCAGAGATCGAATCGATGCATCTCGAACTTGGTCAGCCGGTCCGCGACGCAGGAGCCGCCGGATGCGAGGAAGGATGCACGGACGCGATAGGCCACGTCGCCGAGACGAAGGTCCAGCGATGCGGGCTGGACTTGCGCTTCCGCAAACGCAATGTCGGCGTCAATCGAGCCGTTCCCGATCATGCCCTGGATTGCGGTGTCAGGCAGAACACCGGTCACCGGCAGCACTCCAGGCAGAGCGGTGATCTCTCGAGGAATCCGCCTCGTTGACATCTACCGGACCGAAGGGCTGCCGGACGTCCGGCACCACCGCGTGTCCGCGTCCTGCTGCCTCGGCAATTCTTCTTGCAAGGAAAGTTCTTCGTTGCCCGTCGGGCCAGACAGGTGATGGTCGGGCTAGCAGGATTTGAACCTGCGACCTTCCGTCCCCCAGACGGACGCGCTAACCAAGCTGCGCCATAGCCCGACGTCCGGCCTTCTGTCGTAAATGGGGGCCGGTGGCAATAGTTGATCCGGAGGCATTTCACGAATTCGTGGACCTGCCCGTCGACAGGACTCTCAATTTCTCGACAGCCTTCAACAGGTCTTCGCGATGCGCGCTCAGCCGGGCGCGGTCGGCCAGAATCACGCGTGCGGCGATGCCTGGGTTCCGTGCAAACTCCTCCGCATCGTCGTCAGGATCAGTTTCAAGGATGCCGGAAGGTTCGGCCTCGCGGGCAGCTTCCTGTACGGGTTGCACGCCTGAATCTGCCTGTCCTGCGGCTTCGAATGCCCGCTCACCGGAGTCTATCTTGCCAGTCTGCGTGTCAGTATCGCCAGATCGGAATTCCACCGAGCCCGCTTCCTCTTGGGGCGGGCTTTCTTTCTCGCTGGGACCGACCTCGATGAAGCCGACGTCCACGTCGGACTCTTCCGGTGCGGCGGGGGCAGGGACGTGTCCGGCGTCATCCGCTATGGGTTCGATCCGGTCTTGGCTTTCCGGTTCCGTCGGTTCTGAAGCAAGCGGAATCGAGAAGGAGGAGACGTGGCTCACGCCTTGTTCCCGGAGCAGCTTCTGTACCCCGCGAATCGTCATGCCCTGGTCACGCAGAAGCGTTTTTATCCCGCCAATGACCTTCATGTCGGCCGGGCGATAGTAACGGCGTCCCCCGGCACGCTTCGTCGGCTTTATCTGTGCAAACCGTGTCTCCCAGAAGCGAAGAACGTGCGCGGGCACTTCCAGCCAGTCAGCCACTTCGGAAATGGTTCGGAACGCCTCGCGGGACTTCTGCACCGTGGATCAAGCCTTGTTGCCGGCAGCCACTCGTTCTTTCATCAGATGAGAGGGACGAAATGTAAGGACTTTGCGTGGATGGATCGGCACCTCTTCGCCGGTCTTGGGGTTGCGGCCAATGCGGGGACCCTTTTCCCGGACGGAGAATGTTCCGAAGGAGGAGACTTTTACCTGTTCACCTTTGGCGAGCGTGTCGGAAATGTGTTCAATGACGCTTTCAACCAATTGAGCGGATTCGTTGCGACTGAGGCCGACTTCCTGGTAGACGGCATCCCTGAGATCCATCCGTGTCAATGTCTGTTCGCTCATCAATCCCCCCATTGCGAAAATGTTTTGTGACGGCAGAATGGGCGGGGAGAGTTGCCGAGTCAATAACGGGACGGCGGAAAAGCGGGCGTGTCAGGGCTACCAGCGGAGAATGACGGATCCCCAGGCAAGGCCGCCGCCGATCGCCTCGGTCAGCAGCAGGTCGCCGGGTTGGATCTGGCCACGCTCAACCCCGACCGACAGCGCGAGTGGAATGGACGCGGCCGAAGTATTTCCATGCTCCTGCACCGTCAGCACGACCCTCTCCATTTCGAGACCTAGTTTCTGAGCGGTCGACTTGATGATTCTCAGGTTTGCCTGGTGCGGCACAAGCCAGTCCACGTCTGCACCCGTGATCTTGAGACTGTCCAGCGAGGCTTGCGCCGTGCCCGCTAGCTTTTCCACGGCATGCCGGAACACTTCGCGTCCCTGCATGCGCAGATGCCCGATCTCCTGCGTCGACACCCCGCCGTCCACGTAGAGAATGTCGCGATGCCGCCCGTCGGAATGGAGATCTGTCGCAAGGATTCCGCGGTCCCTGTTGGATCCTTCGCACTCGGCAACTTCGAGCAGGACCGCCCCCGCACCATCGCCGAACAGGACGCAAGTCGAGCGGTCGCTCCAGTCAAGAATGCTGCTGAAGGTCTCTGCGCCGATCAAGAGAACGCGGCGAGCCTGGCCAGAGACGATCAGGGCATTCGCTTGGGACAGCCCGAAGACGAATCCGGCACAGACCGCCTGCACGTCGAAGGCGTATCCCCGCGTCATGCCGAGCTTTGCCTGCACGATCGTTGCCGCCGACGGGAATGTAAGGTCGGGTGTCGATGTGGCGACGATCACAGCGTCGACGTCATCCGCGGCGCGACCCGCCGCACCCAGAGCCGACGACGCGGCCTTGGTAGCCAGTTCGGAGACAGTTTCGCCTTCGGCCGCAAAGTGGCGGGATTCGATTCCCGTCCGTGCCCTTATCCATTCATCCGAAGTGTCGAGCTTGTTCTCGAACCAAGAGTTTGGAATCACCCGTTCGGGCAGATAGTGCCCGACTCCTTGCACCACCGCGCGTGTCTTCATCATCCCGGTTCTTTATCAGCCGCTTCGGCGGTTTCCCCATCGTCATCCTGCCTGTCGGGGTTGAAGGATGCAACCCGTGCCGCGAGGCGCTCGTTGAATCGGCTTTCGGCCAGGCGACATGCAAGCCCCAAGGCAGATGCGACGCCGATCGCGTCAGCTGACCCGTGACTCTTGACGACGGTGCCGTTCAGGCCCAGGAACACGCCGCCATTTACCCTCCTGGGATCAATTCGCCTGGAAAGGCGACGAAGCGATGTTACTGCCAGCAGCGCTGCAATTCGTGAGAGCGGCGTGGCGCGGAAGGCTTCGCGCAGGAATTGGCGGATGAGCAATGCCGTGCCTTCGCCGGTCTTCAGCGCGATATTGCCGGTAAACCCGTCGGTCACGATCACGTCCACGCGCCCAGACGGAATGTCACCGCCCTCGACAAAGCCGACGAACTCAAAATTCGCGTCGTCGGCGGCCGATGCGATCAGGTCGTGCGCTTCTCGAATCTCGGTGTGGCCCTTGTTCTCTTCGGTGCCGACATTCATGAGGCCGATGCGCGGCCGGGACAGTTCCAGGCCGTTTCGTGCGTAGGAGGCACCCATGAGCGCGTATTGAAGGAGATCCCTGGCGTCCGCCCGGATGTCGGCACCGACGTCAAGCAAGACGTTGAATCCGCCGGGACTCCGCGACGGCCACAGGCAGGCGATTGCCGGCCGGTCGACGCCCGGAAGCTTCTTCAGCCTGATCATGGAAACTGCCATCAGGGCACCTGTGTTACCGCAGGACACGACGGCATCGGCCTCGCCGTTTCTGACTGCCTCGACCGCCGCCCACATGGATGTTCCCTTGCCGTTGCGCAGCACCTGGCTCGGCTTGTCCTCCATGCTGACGACGTCTTCCACGTGACGAATCTCGCAGCAATCGATCAACTGTCGCTTCTTGCCCAGCCTGTTCCGTCTGCGCACAAGTTTGCGCAGTTCGGGTTCCGGACCGAAGAGCAAGAATTCGAAGTTGCGGTTCTTTCGAGCGGCCCTGGCAATACCGGCAACGACGGCGGCCGGTCCCCGGTCTCCTCCCATGGCGTCAACGGAGATCTTCGTGCGCCTGTTCGCCTCGTTCGATTGATCGGGGATATATGTCATCCCAAGCGTGCTGGAGGACGGGTTCAGGCCGCGTCCTCGTCCAGGTCGAATTCCTCGATCTGGGCAACAACTTCGCGGTCATTGTAATGACCGCAAGCGGCGCAAACATGGTGCGGGCGTTTCAATTCGCCGCAGTTCGGACACTCTACGGGATTCGAGGCGGTCAGAGCGTCATGGGCGCGGCGCTTGTTGCGGCGAGACGGAGTAATTTTGTTCTGCGGGACGGCCATGTCCTAGATCCTCGGTTCAGTTTGGAGTTGCCTGACCCCGTTCAGGGTTCGCGCGGTCTTACGCGCTGGCACGCTCCTTGTCCAATCCATTGTCATTCGCGCGGAGGCGGGAACATAGCGCGATTTCGTCCAAGGGCAAGGCCGAATTCACCCTTGGTTCCTGCCGGTGTCAGACGTCTTTTCCTGCAGCGATTTCAAGGCCGCGAACGGGCGGGCATCTTCATCTGTCATTGGGGATTTTCCTGGCTCTGACACGGAGATCCTGACCGGTTCAACATCCTTGATCCTCGGCCATGGCGGCAGGGCCAGCGCGAGCGCCTCGGCCAGGACTTCCTCGAGATCAAGGGTGGTCGGCATGGGGTCGGCATTTTCGTCAGCTGCCATCTCGACTTCGTCGCCCTCGGGCACCGGCAAGTCATGAACGTAGAGACGGATCAACTTTTCCTCGATGCGGGTGGTCACCGGGTCGCCCGTTGCGACGCAGTCCTGCAGGACCGTTGCGCCCAGCTTGGCATCCAGCTTCAGGTCCAGATCGCCGTCCGGTGAGAGCCGGCCTTCGAGTTTCACCTTTCGCAAGCCCCTGACGCCGAGCACCCGCGCGAGTTCTGCGCGGGCGTCCGCATCCGGCTCCAGCGAGAACGAAATCCGCTCTCTGACGGACTGGCACTTTATGACGTGATTGCCTGCACCGGTTGCCACGAGCATTTCCTTGAACCTGTGACCTACTATGGATATGCCGACTAGGCGGAGGTCGCGGATTTAGCAAGAGGTTGGCGCAATGAAGGTTTCGCGTGGGACTGTCCTGGGGGCAGGGGCACAGGTTTTCGCCCTTGTGCTTATGTCCGCCTGTTCCAGCCTGGAAGACAGTCATGGCTACGTGCCCGAAGCCGGACTCGTTGAGGATGTCCAGGTCGGTGTCGACACGAAGGAAACGGCCGCGCGCATTCTCGGTCGCCCGGGCGCGGAAGGTATTGTCGACGACAGCGGCTGGTATTACGTAAAGTCCGACTACGAGAGTCGCCTCTGGCGCGCGCCCGTCGAGGTGAACCGCGAAGTTCTGGCGGTCTCCTTCACCGAAGATGACGTTGTCGAGAATGTCGAACGCTTCGGGCTGGAGGATGGCCGTGTCGTCGCATTGGAGCGCAGGGTTACGGATTCGAACACGCAGGGCATCAGCTTCCTTCGGCAGCTCTTCTCCAATTTCGGCAATTTCGACCCGGCGGCACTCTTCAACGAGAACTAGTCGTCTTCCGCTCCGGGCTCGAAGTTGAGGGCCACGCCATTGATGCAATAGCGAAGACCCGTCGGCTTCGGGCCGTCAGGGAACACATGCCCCAAATGCCCGTCGCAACGTGAGCAATGCACTTCGGTCCTGCGCATGAAGAAACTGCGATCCTCGCGCTCGCCGATCATGTCGTCTTCGATCGGCTGGTAGAAGGACGGCCAACCCGTGCCGCTGTCGAACTTGTGGGCCTGGTCAAAAAGGCGTGATCCACAGCCCTTGCACGTGAACACGCCCGGAACTTTTGGGAAATTGTCATGCGTGAAGGCGCGTTCGGTCTTGTGCTTCCTGAGAACGTCGTATGCCAGCCCGTCCAATTGGTCGCGCCACTCTTCATCGGATTTTGCGATCTTCTCCACTTTAGTTCCCCTTGTCGCGTTGCTGTCACGGTTGTGCGGCATCATGGCCCATGCGAAACTTAAGCTGGCGAACCGGATTCACCAAGAGTAGAACGTGGCGCGCGTGAAGTACAGAACCCGCATCGCGGCGGCGTCGAAAGACATCGAGGCTGCACAGCGGCTTCGGTACCGGGCCTTCATTGCAGGCAGGAATGCCATGGACCGTCCGAACGGGCTCGATGCGGATTCCTTTGACGACATTTGCCAGCAGGTCCTTGTCGAAGATGTTGCCGGCGATCGGGTCGTCGCCACGTTTCGGCTGCTGCGACTCGGATGCGGGGCCGAAATCGGCAAGAGCTATTCGGCTCAGCACTACGGGCTGAAGGGCTTGTCGCGGTACCGGCGACCGATGGTAGAGATGGGTCGGTTCTGCGTAGCGCCGGGCGAAGACGATCCTGGCATCCTGCGCGCCGCATGGTGCGCCCTGGCCGTGTTCGTTGACCGGGAAGGGATCAAGCTGCTCTTCGGATGTTCGTCATTTCACGGCACCGATGCAGGGATCTACACCGATGCATTCGCCATGCTGAAAGAGCGGCATCTCGCGCCGCAGCGCTGGCTTCCCAGGATCAAGGCGCCGAATGTATTCAGGTTCGCGCATCGGCTTCGGCAGAAGCCGGACCGGCGCCGGGCGCTGCGCTCGATGCCGCCTCTGCTAAGGAGTTACCTGTCCATGGGCGGCTGGGTCAGCGATCATGCGGTCATCGACCTGGACCTGAACACGCTGCACGTCTTCACCGGCCTGGAGGTCGACTCCATCCGTCCGGCGCGCGCGCGATTGCTGCGTGCGGTTGCGGTCTCGCCGGAATGACACGCTTGACCTGTTTCGAAGTCACGCATAGCCCGCCGGCATGGCACGTGCACCGCTCCTGCAACTGACTGACATCGCGCTGACATTCGGCGGCAATCCACTCTTCGAAGACCTGTCGCTGATCATACAGCCGCGGGATCGCCTTGCGCTGGTCGGACGAAACGGCTCCGGGAAGACCACCCTTCTCAAGGTTATGGCTGGAATGGTCGATGTCGACGAGGGTGAGCGGACGCTTTCTCCCGGAGACAGCGTTGGCTACATGGAGCAGGAACCTGACATTCGGGGGTGCACAACGCTTGGCGAACTGGCGACCCGAGGCGTTGAGTCTTCGGAACGCTGGCGCGTCGAGGCGGCAGCCGGAGGACTGAAATTCGATGTTGATACCCGCGTCGAGGCCGCCTCCGGCGGCGGGCGGCGGAAGGCCGGACTGGCAAGGCTCATTGCGCAAGCGCCCGAACTCATGCTGCTTGACGAGCCAACGAACCATCTGGACATCGAGTCGATCGCCTGGCTTGAGGCGCACCTGAGCGAATCTGGCCGCGCCTTCGTCGTGATCAGTCACGACCGTGCTTTCCTTCGTGCGCTCACGCGCGCGACGATCTGGATCGACCGGGGTGTCGTGCGCCGGCGCGAAGGCAGCTTTGCGGGCTTTGAGGACTGGCGCGACCAGGTTTGGGCGGCCGAGGACACGGCAAGGCACAAGCTCGATCGCAAGATCTTGAGCGAAAGCAAATGGGCGGTCGAGGGCATCAGCGCACGTCGGCGGCGAGATCTGGGTCGTGTGCGGGCTTTGGAAGCAATGCGGACTGAGCGCGCGAACCAAGTTTTGCGCCAGGGAACCGCAAAGATGGACCTGATGTCCGGGCCGAGGTCGGGCAAGCGGATCATCGAAGCGCGAGGGATATCAAAGAAATTCGACGGCAAGGTGATTTGCCAGGACTTTTCGCTGCGGGTGACGCGTGGGGATCGGGTCGCGCTGGTGGGTCCCAATGGTGTTGGAAAGACCGCAATGATCGAATTGCTTTCTGGCCGCGCCGAACCGGATGAAGGCAGAATCGAGCTGGGCACGAATGTCGAGCTTGCGGTCTTCGATCAGCACCGCGCGGAACTCGATCCCGATGCGACGCTTTGGGAGAGCCTTACGGGTCACAAGGCGATGCGCCTTCCGGGACGGTCGGACCAGGTCATGGTGCGCGGCCGACCTCGGCATGTCGTGACATATCTGAAGGACTTCCTGTTTGACGAGACGCAGGCCAGGGCACCGGTCCGGTCGCTGTCAGGCGGCGAAAGGGCGCGCCTTCTGCTTGCGCGCATCATGGCAAGGCCCGCAAACCTCCTGGTGCTGGACGAACCCACGAACGACCTGGACATGGAGACGCTGGACCTCTTGAGGAACCTGCTCGCAGGCAGCGATTCCACGGTCCTGCTAGTCAGCCATGACCGGGACTTCGTTGAAAGAGTGGCGACCAGGACCTTGGCATTCGAGGGGGACGGTCGGATCACGGTTCATGCGGGAGGCTGGCTGGACTTTGCTTGTTTGGACCGTACGGCGACACGTGCAAGCAACCGTTCGTCGTTGGTGAAGGCGCGAACTTCCGGCAAGAGGCGAGAGTCGAGGCAGGCACGGACGCAGGGGCTGAGTTTCACGGAAACCCACCGTCTGGAAGAGCTTCCCGGCGTCATCGCGCAGCTTGAGTCCGAGATTGCAAAGCTAAGCGAAATCATGTCTGACCCGGACCTCTATTCCAGGGAACCGATCAAGTTCCGGAAGGTTGGCGACGCGTTGGTCGACAGGCAGGCGCGACTGGCTGACGCAGAGGCTGAGTGGCTAGCCCTTGAAGAAAGAGCCGAAGGCGGGTGACAGGTCGTTTCCGGCTGGAAGCAGGGTTCTCCACGCGCTTTTGGAAGTGTCGGCGCTTGTACGGAGATGACTGGAAGGCGCATCTCGTCCGATCGGCAGCGGGCTCCCGGCAAGCCTGCGAGCGACCCTTCCGCATCCGACTTTGGTGGACTGGAAACAAAGTAGAAAAAACCCGTTTGCCACTCTTGACTGCCGCAGAAATATGCGTAGAACCCGCGCATTCACGAACTCCTCGAACCGGGTAGACACATGGGCACGTTCACCGCAACTCCGGCGGAGATTGAAAAAAAGTGGATTCTGATCGACGCGGAAGGAGTCGTGCTGGGACGCCTCGCTTCGATCATTGCCACGCGCCTGCGCGGAAAGCACAAGGTGACGTACACGCCGCACATGGACATGGGCGACAACGTCATCGTCGTCAATGCTGAGAAGGTTCAACTGACGGGCAACAAGCGCGAAAAGCCGAACTACTGGCACACGGGCTATCCGGGCGGCATCAAGTCGCGGACAACCGGCGAGATCCTTGAAGGTGCGCATCCCGAGCGCGCGGTGATGCAGGCCGTCAAGCGCATGCTTCCCAGGAACCGCCTGTCGCGAAAGCAGATGACGAACCTTCGCGTCTATGCCGGGGGCGAGCACCCGCATGACGCGCAAGAGCCCGAAGTGCTCGACGTCAAGTCCCTTAACAAGAAGAACACTCGGAGCTGAATCGATGGCCGAAGACGTCGCAGTGGCAAACGAATCGACGGAAACCTCAGGATTGGCCGAAGGCGTTCTTGCGGACATGCAGGTCGCGGCGACCGAGCCGGAACCTGCCCGCGTGCCCGTGCGCGACGAGTTCGGCCGGTCATACGCGACCGGAAAGCGCAAGGAGGCCGTGGCCCGTGTCTGGATCAAGCCGGGCTCGGGCAGGGTGGTCGTCAACGGCAAGGACATGGACGTCTATTTTGCGCGTCCCGTGCAGCAGATGATCCTGCGGCAGCCATTCAAGGTTGCTGGCGTTGACGGCGAGTTCGACGTCATGGCGACCGTCAAGGGCGGCGGTCTTTCCGGGCAGGCAGGGGCGGTAAAGCACGGGATATCGAAGGCGCTTCAGCTTTATGACCCCAGCCACCGACCGGCACTGAAGGCTGCGGGCTTCCTGACTCGCGACAGTCGCGTGGTGGAGCGCAAGAAATACGGCAAGGCCAAGGCGCGCAAGAGCTTCCAGTTCTCCAAGCGCTGACGCAGGACAAGTCGAGGTCTCAAAGAACTCAAGCGCTCGCAGGAAATTGCGGGCGCTTTGTCTTTTGTCGAGAGAGCATGGGCGGCGCGATCACAGGTCGGGCTCCATGTTGCCCCCCCAATTCAGCGGCGCTTGAAAGGACGACAGGACGAACTGTCGTTATGTCACGATCGAATGCTGAGGAATTTCAGCCAAGCAACTCTGGCCTTCGGTCCGGAACTTGCAGTCGAACACGCAAGCAATTGTCCGGCGGTTCGCGCCTGAACTGAATCTTGCATGGCTTTGATGCTTGGTCCAGTCAAGTTCTGCTTTGCGTAACCCGTGCCCAGTCGGACCCCGCGTAGCCGATGGCCATGATGCGGACCGCTTCATGCTCATCGTCCACCACGAAGCAAACCACGCCCTTGTCCGCTGCAGGGATGGCACGAAGACCGTGTGCAATCTCGTTTCGGAGTGAGCCCTTGTGTGGCACCTCGCTAAGCTTCTGAATCACTGTCTCGATCTCGTCAATCGTCCGTAGCGCAATCTCTGTTCCCGCATAGTCGGCGATCAACCAGGCAATGTCGGCGAGATCATCCGCCACGCTTGGGTGGCGGAAAATTCTATACTTCTTCATTCCATTCGTTTCAGCCGACGACGGACGTCATCGAACAACGTATCGCTCTCATCCATTTCTATGAACTCGGAACGAGGCGTCTGCATCCGCGCCCTGATTGCGTCAGCCATCCCGGCCAGAACGGCTTCACGCTCGCCTTCTTCCTGCATGAGCCTCTCGATGCCTTGCGCAACCAGGCTGCTTACAGATGCGCAAGAGCCTTCCTGCACTTTCCGTTTTGCAAACTCGTGATGTCGTTCTGTGAAACTCACGGCGGTTTTGACGGTCATGTCGCATCGATCCCGAGTGATTTTTGGGTAACACTAAGTAACACCATGGCTGTCGAATTGCAAGGCACTTGTTCCTTCCAATTTTGATTGGATCGGCATCGTGTAACTGTTCCGCGTTTTGAAAATCCGCCAATGCCGCTGGAATTGACTGTCCGCGTGTCCGTGCCAAGAACTTGCAAAAGCCGTTGCTCAAACCCGTTTGACAGTAACGTTCGACCCATTGAGCGTCCGGTGTCCTCCCTGACTTCCGAGTGCTCCGTGAGAGCATGAGGTTACTCTCCCTTTCGGAACAGGATCGTCCCGCGTTGGTTGATGAGCTGCACCTCTCCTGTGGCTGGATGGAAATAGGCCTCGACCCGCTTGCCGTCTGGCATAATGCCGTAGACTTCCCAGCAGTCACCGTCCTGTTTCATTCGGTTCACTGTCCAGCCCTCAGCAGAGAGCCTTTCGGTGAGCTGTGTTTCGGTCAGCCAGTCCTCTTTCTCGACATGATCGCATTGATGCATTCCGGTCGCATGGGCCATGGCCGGTGTCGCCAGCGCGACGGCCAGTATCAAGGTCTTCATGTCATGTCCTTTTTCAGGCGGCCGACACGCGGGCGCGGTTGAGATTCCTGAGGATGCGGTATGTTTCCAGCCCCGCCAGCGGGACGAAATGCACCAGGGCCGGTCCGAAGTCGTTGTGCACGAAAATCCAGTGCAGGAGCGTGCCAAGGGCGGCGACATATACAGAGCGCTGCAAGACCTTCCAGGCTGGCCCCAATTTGCGGACCGACCAGTTGTTCGACGTGACGGCCAGCGGGACGAAGACAAAGAACGCCAGCCAGCCGGTCCAGATGCCAAGAGCAAGCGCTTCTCCCAAGATGGCCTGCAAGCTGCCCATGTCGACGATGTATAGCGCCGTGTGAAACAGTGCATAGGCGAATGCCGCAACCCCGAAATAGCGCCGCCGTTTCATCATCCAACGCCAAAAGCCCGAGCCTGGAAACAGCATCTGCATCGGAGTGAGGATCAAGGCGATGATCAGGAACCGGGCAGAGAATTCCCCGGTTGGGTGCAGGAGCATCTCGGTGACCGGCTCGCCCTCGGCCCCGGGCTGGCCGGAAAGGAGTGCACGGACCATGAGGATTGAGGGCAGCGCCAGCAGCGCCCAGATGAAGTAACGGGAGTCGAGTATCGCCTTGAACATGAGGCATTCCAGAATGCGTTGTGTCATTCGTGCAATGAAACGCGTTGGCAGCGAAATTCCGTCGCCGTTTTAGCGAGCATGTGTTCGCCGTCCGATTTCGGGCACAGGCGTCACTTGGGTCGTGATGGACTGCAGTCCGCACCGCAAACTGCGCCTTGGCTGACGTCGGCCTCGGGTCCGGAGGCGGCTTTCGTCGCAATCGTAATTGATGGTCGCCAAATCGGGACGAAGGTGCCGCACGAATTGCCTCGGGACACCCAAGTGCCTCGCCGGAAGCCGAAGTGACCAAACCTTATCCCTGCAGCCCTGCAGCAGGGAGCGCCAGATCGGTCTGTTGGGCCTGATCTGAGAGGCTAGATCCGTCCGCGAAGTTCCGGTGAGCCTTTCGCGTAATGCCGGGCACGGAACAGCCAGTTGATCTTGCCGAACCCGTCAACCTCATTGAAGTACGGGCAGACATATTCCCAGGCAATTTCCCCCTCGGGCGTCACTTCGAAAATGCATCCCTTTGCGCCCTCGCAAATCAGGGTGTTGCCGCTGGCAAGGCGCTGGCATCCGCCAACATGCGGCGAATAGAAGCTTTGCGGGTTGTCCTTGGCCTTGTAGCGCCACACGATGTCGTTGGTTGCTGGATCGATTTCCCAGACTTGGGAATGGTGCAGGTCAGAAGCATAGGCGCCGTTGGCAAACACCAGGACATTGCCGTTGTCGAGCATCTGCGCGTCGTGCTGCCCGCCCATCTCGTCGTCTTGATAATGCCAGGCTATCTCATCGGGCTGCCGATCAAGGATGAAGACGAGGTTCAGGACCTTGCAGCTGATCAGGTATTTTTCATCCTTCAGCGGAACGATCGTGTTCGTGTGCCCCGTGGACCAGCGGTTGGCATTGCGGTGCAGCGGGAATCGATCGCTGCCGAACTCCGTAAGGTGTCGTTCCCAGACGACGGTGCCGGCCTCGTCGACTTCGCGGATTGCTTCGCCACAGATGCCCGCCTCGGTTTCCGATCCTGGAACGCCCCCCTTTATCGATGCCTGAACTTCAGGATCGATTTCGGTGTATGCCAGATAGACGGCTCCGCCAGTCGGCAACCGCCGCGCGTCGTGATGTTGGTACGGGTCGCAATGCTCCCATACCAGTTTGCCTTCCCAGTCGTATTCGCGCATCAGGCCGCTGCTGGTCAGGACGACGCCCTTGCGCTTTTCGGACCGCTCGTTGACGAATAGGTTTCCGTTAGGAAGCAGGGTGCACCAAAAGGTCAGTCCGCTGCCGACTGTCCAGCGGTGTCCTACCACTCCGTCATAGTCGATCAGGTAGACCTGATTGCCGCCGGACGGGGCAAGGAGCACGTGGCCGGGGGTCGACCGGTATCGGTCATGGTGGGTCACGCCGGTGGCTGAGGTCAGCATCGAACAGTTCCTTGCAGCGCCCAAGACGCCGGTTTGCCGAAATGAATAGTGCCGCCGTTAGCGACCCGTCAATGTTTGTTCCCGTGTTGTCAGGCGACGCGCAAGGCCGTAGCGTTCAGACCAATTGCCGCGGAATGCCCAAGATCGGAGACCAGCTTTGCCAGCCGCCACAGCCAGGAATTCAGGCGTTGAGGTTCCGGCCTGTGACATCGATTTCTTCAGCGATGAATGTGTAACGGACCCGGTTTCGGCCTACCACCAGATGCTGGCCGCTGGTCCGGTCGTCTGGCTGCCCAGGAACCGGTTGCATGCAATTTGCGGCTATGATGCGCTGACGACGTCGTTGCGCAATCACAAGGTCTTTCGCTCCGGAAAGGGCGTTTCGATCGACGACGCAGTAAACGCCTTCCTCATCGGCAGCACTCTCAATTCCGACCCGCCCGAGCACGACGCGACACGGGCCATCACGTTCGGGCCGCTCACGCCAAAGGCACTGGAAGAGGTGCGTGCCAAGATCGAGGAAGAGGCACAACTCATTGCCGACCGCGTGGTTGCGCGGCGTGAGTTTGACGCCGTCAGTGATCTCGCGACGCATCTGCCGCTGGCAATCGTGCGCGACTTGGTGGGTCTTGGCGCCCATGGCAAGGAACGCATGCTGAAATGGGCCGGGGCCACTTTCGAGCTGATGGGAGATCCGCGTGATCGAAGGGAGACGGCTGTAAAGAACCTGGGCGAGTTGCGCCAGTTCCTGGACGATCCCGAGGTGCTGAACGGTCTCAGCCCAGACGGCTGGGCCAATCGTGCAACTCGCATGGCGGTCGAGGCCGGGATGGAGCACAGCAAGGCGATTTCGCTGATGCGGGACTACATTGCGCCCAGCCTTGACACGACAATTTCGGCCATCGGGTACGGCGTGATGCTGTTTGCCCGAAACCCTGATCAATGGGACAAGCTTCGACAGGACAGGTCGCTTGTGCGTAACGCCATCGAGGAAGTCGTTCGGCTCAATACACCGATCAAGACTCTGTCGCGCCTTGTCGAAGACGACGTCGAGGTCGGCGGAACGACGTTGCCGAAAGGGAGCCGGACCATGATGATGTTCGGTGCAGCCAACCGCGACCCGTCAAAGTTCGAAGACCCTGACGCCTTTGACATCACGCGGAATACGCGCGGGCACGTCGGATTCGGGCACGGCACGCACGCGTGCCTTGGCATGCACCTCGCCCGTCTTGAAATGAACTGCCTGTTCAATGCGCTGGCAGATCGCATTGAACGCTTTGAACTCATCGGAGAACCCGTTCCGGGGAAGATCAGTGTGATCCACAGCTTTCGACAATTGATGGTTCGCATCGCAGCCTGAAGTGACATCAGGACCAGCTACGGAAGTGCTGACTTGCATGTCGGACGTCATGCGACTTCCGGTTTGGAGAGGGAGGGCCGGTCGCAGAACTGGCGACCAGCGACCTTCCGGACACGGGAAGGCGTTTATGGCCGTACGGTGCGACATTCCGCCATGGGCTGGCTGCTGCCATGCGGCAACGAAGCGTTTGCGACGCTGCGGATGAAAGGCGTGCATTGGCGACAGGACCTGCAAATTCCTAGGGCAGCCGCGAGAATTCGAACGTCTTGCAATTTCGGGTCCAAGGTTGCAGCTACTGTGCGCCCTTGGAATGGCTCGACCGAGCGCAATCCTGGATTTCGTGACAGGGAGTGAATGGAAATGACCAAGCCCGCGATCGGCTTCATCGGCCTCGGCCTCATGGGATCCGCCATGGTGGAACGCCTTCAATCCCAAGGCCATTTGTTGACCGTCATTGCCAACCGGTCGCGCGAAAACGTGGATGCCGCGGTCGCGCGCGGCGCGATGGAAGTCGGAACCGCAAGGGAAGTCGCGGAAGCCAGCGATGTCGTCATGCTTTGCGTCGCCACGTCCGCGCAGGTCGAAAGCCGGATGCGCGGGCCGGAGGGGGTGATCGCTGGCCTCCGAGAGGGAGCGGTAGTGATCGACTTCGGAACATCCCTTCCCGAGTCTACCCGGAACTTGGCCGAAGAGGTGGCCGCTGCAGGCGGAGCCTATCTGGACGCACCGCTTGGGCGGACGCCAATGCATGCCCGTGACGGTCTTCTGAACATCATGGGTGCGGGCGACAAAGCTGCGTTCGACAGGGTCAGGCCGGTGCTGGATGACCTGGGCGAAAACGTCTTTCATCTCGGTGCGTCTGGAACTGGCCACGTCATCAAGCTCATCAACAATTTCTGTGCGCAATGCATGTCCAATGCATTTGCGGAGGCATTCGCCATGGCCGACAGGACCGGAGTTGATCGTCAGGCGGTGTATGACGTGATGTCCGCGGGACCCGTCGGGTCGCCCATGATGGATTTCATTAAGGCGTATGCGGTCGAAGGCAATCCGGACCTGCTGGCGTTTTCGGTCCGAAACGCTGCCAAGGATGTCGGCTACTACAGGCAGATGGCTGAGGATGCGGGCGTGCAGTCGATCATGGCAGACGGCGCGATGCAGGCGCTCGAAGAGGCGATCTCGATGGGGCGGGGCGACACCGTCGTGCCGGAGCAGGTGGATTTCTTCGCCAAGAAGTTTGAATCCGGCTGAGCGCCGCGAAGCAGGGCGATCGCCATCGCCGGTTCTCAGAGGACCAAAGCGGGACGTTGAATCGCGCATTGTCCTTCCGAGATTGCAGCAAAGGAAATGGTTGCATCTCTTCGCTTTCTCTTTACTTTCTCGTCCTGCACGGACAGGCATTCCTGTCTCGACAACTTTAGGACGACACATCAGGAGGAAAGACAAACAATGCAACGTCGCAAGTTTCTGAAAGCCGCGGCACTCGGCACGGCAGGAGCCGCGCTTGCCGCGCCAATGGTGAACGCGCAAAGCGCACGCACACTTACCATCGTTTCGACCTGGCCTCGGGACTTTCCCGGCCTTGGACTGAGCGCCCAGCGCCTTGCTGCGCGCATTACAGAACTGAGCCAAGGCGCAATCCAGACCGAGTATTTCGCGGCGGGCGAGCGCGTTGGCGCCTTCGACGTGTTCGACGAAGTGTCTTCTGGCAACTCGCAGGCCTACATCGCTGCCGACTACTACTGGATCGGGAAGCATCCCGGATTTGCCTATTTCACCTCGGTGCCGTTCGGGATGACCACGCCGGAATGGAATGCTTGGATCAAATTCAAGGGCGGGCAGGAACTCTGGGACAAGATGTCCGGAGAATTCGGGTTGAAGCCCCTAGCATGCGGTGCGACAGGCGCCCAGGCCGGCGGCTGGTTCAACAAGGAGATCAACAGCCCGGATGACCTTCAGGGCCTGAAGATGCGTATTCCTGGCCTTGGCGGAACCGTGATGTCGAAGCTAGGCGTTTCGACGGTTTCGCTGCCTGGCGGCCAGATCTACGAGAACCTCGTGTCGGGTGCTGTTGATGCCACCGAATGGGTTGGCCCGTACAATGACTACTTCATGAAGTTCTACGAGGCCGCCACGTACTACTACACCGCCGGCATGCATGAGCCAGGCGGCGGTCTCACGTTCGGCATGAACGCTTCCTGGTGGGGCGAACTGAGCACTTGGGAGCAGTCGCTTATCACGGCGGCTTGCTTCGAGGAGCATGCTGCCCAGCCGGAGGAGGCCTCGGCCAACAACGGCGCATATCTCGCACGTCTCGTGAACGACCACGGCGTCCAGGTTCGCGCATTCAACGAGGATGTCTGGGATGCTTTCGGTGACGCTGCGGAAGAAGTGTTTGCCGAAACCAGGGATCACTCCCCGCTAGCGGCCGAGATCAACGACGCCTTCCAGGCGGCGCTGCAGGAAATCGGTGCATGGCGTGCTGCTGCAGAGATCGAGTTCTCGAACCAGCGCAACCGTATTCTTGGCCTGATCTGAGGTCTTGAACGGAACTGGCTGATAGCCAAGGCAGGAGCTGGCGGAACGTCGGCTCCTGCTTTTTCCAGCGCAGCGCGTTCGGCTGCGGGAGTTCCGGTGCGCGCCACGCTACGGGACAGTCGGAGGGAGGCCGATGAGCACCGCGTCAGATCCAGACATTCCGTATCGTCACGGCACGCCTGCACCCGTGACGCGCGTGTTCGGATGGGCGATGCTTTCCGTGCTTGCCGCATTCATGATCAGCAACGTGTTCATCGTGGCCTGGGGTTTTCCTAAGCCAACGCAGGCATTTGGCGGTGACGGACGCGCGTGGCTGCTGGTCGCGATCTACGTGCTCCTTGTCGCCCTCGCGGTTTTCTGGGTGCTGCGCACGCCTGAACGCGCGTTGCGGTACGATGCGAGAGCGATCAGCGACTTCAACGCCTACCTCATTCGGGGCTGCTATTTCGCCGTGCTCTTCACCGGGATTGCAGATGCGGCGGTCGCGTTCATCCGGGTCGAGGGCCTCCTGCCCTACATCTTTGGCGAGAAACTCGCACAAGATCTGATACGATCTCATTTCATTGGCCCATGGATTCATTTTCCCATGGCGGTTCTCGGGTTTGTCGTGGCGGCATTCTCGCGCTCGCTGGGCTTCATATGGCTGGCGCTGCTGATCGTGATTGCGGAACTGCTGATCGTTTTCTCCCGTTTCGTCTTCTCCTACGAACAGGCGCTGATGGGAGACCTCGTCCGCTACTGGTACGCGGCCCTGTTCCTCTTCTCCTCCGCATACACTTTGCTCGAAGAAGGCCATGTGCGCGTCGATGTACTCTATGCTGGCTTTGACGTCCGCCGGAAGGGAAAGGTGAACGCGGTGGGATCCATCCTGCTGGGTATGTCGACCTCCTGGGTCATCATCCTGGTCGGCATGGGGTCAGCCAATGCCATCATCAATTCGCCGGTCAGGAACTTCGAGGTCAGCCAGACCGGCACCGCGGGCATGTACACCAAGTACCAGATGGCCGCGTTCCTCGGAATATTCGCCATCACCATGCTGATACAGTTCGTCAGTTACCTGTTCGAGGCCGTGGCGGACATGCGGGACGAGCCCGGGCACCGTGACGTGGAACCGGTCGGGCATTGAGGATCACCGCTGATGGAACTGTTTTTTCTCGCCCTGCTGATCCTGGTCATGGCCGCTGCCTTGGGCTCCGGCTTTCCCGTTGCCTTCGCTCTGCCGGGCGCAGCGATCATTTCGATCGTTGCCGCAGCGGCCTCCGGCTACGTCTTTGCCGACAACATGGACGCGTTCTTCCATTCCGGCGGGCCGTCGCAGTGGCTTACGGCCGGGGTGACGAACCTCAGAGGCGTCTATTGGGAGGTCGAGCGGGACACCCTGATTGCGATTCCTCTTTTCATCTTCATGGGCATCATGCTGCAGCGGTCGAAGATCGCCGAAGACCTGCTTGTGACCATGGCGCGCCTCTTTGGACCGGTGCCGGGAGGGCTTGGCATTTCGGTGGTCTTCGTGGGCGCGCTGCTCGCTGCCACGACCGGGATCGTTGGTGCAACCGTGGTTGCAATGGGACTCATCTCCCTGCCGGCGATGCTGCGCAACAATTACTCCCAGCCGCTTGCAACAGGAACAATCGCCGCTTCAGGCACGCTGGGACAGATCATTCCGCCGTCCATCGTCCTCATCATCCTGGCCGACCAGTTGGCAAGCGCATCGGACCAGGCGTCGACTGCACGGAAGGCGCTGCACAAGGGTTCAACCGGGGAATTGACCATGCCCTCGGTCTTCGACGTGGCTTCCACGAGCGCAGGCGAAATGTTCCTGGGTGCCTTCGTGCCGGGCATCGTGCTTGTCCTGCTCTACATGCTTTTCATTCTCGGACTCGCACTGATCAGGCCAAAGGTGGCGCCGGCCGTTCCGTATGACGGTGCGCGCGACGCGAAATTCTGGGGCAACGTGCTGCTGACGCTTGTCCCGCCGCTGGCCCTGATCTTCCTTGTTCTCGGCTCGATCCTTTCGGGCATCGCGACCGTCAACCAGGCCGGAGCCATCGGTGCGGCCGGAGCGTTGATCATGGCAGGCTACAGGCTGGTGGAGCAGAACCGACGCACGTTCGCGCCAGCGCTTCTTGCGATGATTGGGCTCGCCGTGATCGCGTTCGCCCTTTCTACTTTCGACACGAATGTCAAGTCAGTGATCGTTACGGGCGGAGACATGACGGGCATCTGGCTTGGCGGCGTCGGCGTCGCGCTTGTGATGGTCGCTTTGATCTGGTCGGGCGTTCGCGTCCTGCGGATCGAAAACACCCTGCGCGACGTGATGATCGAGACTGCCAAGACCACGTCGCTGGTGTTCATCATCCTGCTCGGTGCAGCCATGCTGACTGCGGCATTCCGTGCCTTTGGCGGCGAGGAACTGGTGAAGGACTTCCTGAATTCGCTGCCTGGCGGGTTCTGGACACAGTTTGTCATCGTCATGGCCGTGATATTCGTTCTCGGTTTCTTTCTCGACTTCATTGAGATTGCGGTTGTGGTCGTGCCGATCGTGGCGCCTATCCTGTTGGCGGATCCCACAGCCAACATCACGGCGGTCTGGCTTGGCGTGATGATCGGGCTGAACATACAGACTTCGTTCCTGACGCCGCCATTCGGTTTCGCGTTGTTCTACCTGAGAGGCGTTGCGCCTTCATCCGTGAAAACGGTTCAGATCTACAAGGGAGTCGTGGCCTTCATTTGCCTGCAACTGGTCGCGCTTGGAATCGTCGGCTACTATCCGCAGCTCGTGAACTATCTGCCGAACCGTGTTTCGCTTCTGGGCGAGACAGCTCCGCCCCCGCGGAACCCGAAGCTGCAGCATTGCCTTGAAGACTACGTCCATGATCGGCTGGCCGAGAGCCGTGAAGTTGTTCTGGCGTCCATCGAGACGGCACGCGGGCTCGATCTCTCGATCCTGCCGCGCGGTGCTCGCGGTGGCTTGGCGGACGCATTTGACAGCGCTGAAGCTGCAATAGGCCATCTCGAGAGTGCCTGGGTCGCGCATGACGAGGTGGTCGCGGCCACGGGCGAGTATCGCCCGCTGCATCGACGGGTGAGATTCATCGAAAAGCAGATCCGCGATCTTGATCACGAGATCGGGAAACTGACCCAGCAGGCTAGCTTCCTGACATCCGAAGATCAGGCCGACCGAAAGGCGCAGCTCGAAGAAAGAATTGCGGCAATGGAGGCCGATCTCGCTGAACTCTCGGCGACCGTGCCGGACAGCTGGGACGAAGTCTACACGCAGTTCAGCGCCCTTGTTCAGGCAGAGGACAAGGCACGTGCGGCCTATCGACGGGCAGCGGACGGTTCGGTCGGGCCCGCGCGCGATTTCCTCTCCATCGTGGACGCCAACGACGCATTCTTCGCGCTGGAAGGCGACTTGCGCGGAATGCAGAGCCTGGTGGCAACGGGTGACAGGGCCATTGCGGAAGAGACCGCCAAGGCCGTCGGCAGCGCCTTCGGGGCGTTGGCCGGTGCCGACGACATTCGTTCGGCTCTGTCGAAGGTGCGCCGCTCACTGCGCGAAGGTCGGGAGGATCGCGAACAGGCGGCGGAGAATTGGGGTGATGCCGTGGCGGCGTTTGAGACCCAGACCGTATGGCGTCGCGCTGCTGCGGGAGACCTGTCGACTGGCATTCGGGCATATCTTGACGCCATCTCCGACACGGTGGGCTCGCGCCAGCAGGAGCGGCTCAGTCGCGACCAGGCGTTGCACATTTCCGGTTGCAACGCCGCCCATCGCGACGTTTCCCTGAATTTCTAGGGGAGGGTGTCGGGAGCAAGTCCGCATTCTGTCGAATTGTGCCGATCAGGCAGTCCAGCGTGTGCCAATTGTCCGGACTGCCTGAGTTTGGTTTCGAGGATGCCGCGGCGCTGCAAGTTCGGTCGTCCTGACCTCGGATGAGATCATGTGCGTCAATTGGATCACTCTGCCAAAATGACATTGCAATCTTGGCAGAAGCAATGGAGGTACCTGGAGTGGATGACCGGTGCAAGGCCGCGCCCACGCACTGGCTGGGCCTGGCGACCTGAGCGCTTGAAGATGCAGGATATGGCATTTGGTTCCTGTGACAACTCACAGCGACCCGTGTCGCCGCTGCACGCTCCTGTCATGAGATGAGGGTTGCTCCAAGCCGCGTGTTGTCGGACAAATGACAACGACCAGCAGCCGAGCGAGCGCACCGTGAGACAACCTGAACTGTCACAGGATCCGCACAGGGTTCGGCAAGGTGTCGACAGGAATCTCGAGCGGGCCATCGGGCGCGAAGTGCGCGCATTTCGTCATCAACGGGGCATGACCGCATCTGAACTGGCGTCCTCCACCGGTCTGTCAGCGGGAATGCTCTCAAAGATCGAAAACGGCAGGATCTCTCCGTCACTCACCACGCTGCAAGGCCTTGCAAACGTGCTGAATGTTCCTCTCAGCTCACTGTTCACGGGCTTCGATGACGCTCGAGAGGCTGTCCTGACTCGATCCGGCAGCGGCGTCGAGACAAAGAGGGCGGGAACTCGGGCAGGGCACCAGTACAACTTGCTCGGTCATCTTGGACACAACACCAGCGGGGTCGTGGTCGAGCCGTACCTGATCACGTTGGCTGAACAGTCGGACGTGTTCCCGACCTTCCAGCACGACGGAATCGAGATGCTGTACATGCTGGAAGGCGAAGTCGATTATCGCCACGGAGACAGGATCTACTCCCTGAAGCCCGGAGATACCCTGTTTTTCGACGCGGACTCGCCGCATGGCCCCGAGGTTCTGGTCAAGCTTCCGGCAAGGTATCTGTCCGTGATATCCTATCGGCAGTCTCGCTGAAATAGCCGGATCCAGGCTGCCGGCCATTGCTTGAGACTCTGGCTGGCTGGCATCTCGACTGATTTGCCGAAGGTTCGTATCGGGAAAAAAAGTTTCTCACAGGTAGTGCCTCGGCACGAGATTCGCTAGACTTGCACTGTTGGGCCAAGAAGGGATTCGATCCATGTGCGGGATTGTAGGTCTGTTCCTCAAGGACAAGGAGCTCGAGCCGAAACTGGGCGAGATGTTGACGCAGATGCTGACAACCATGTCGGACCGGGGACCGGACAGTGCTGGCATTGCGATCTACGGCAGGGGCAAGCGCGGCAAGGCGAAACTGACAGTGCAGTCGGACCAGCCTGATCAGGATCTAGGCGACCTGGCACCGGAACTAGGACAGGCCATAGGCACGGAGGTCGGCATTCGTCGCGTCGACACGCATGCGGTCCTGGAATTGGCAGCAGCAAAGGTGCATGCCGCACGGAAGGCGGTTCGCGAATTGCGTCCAGGCATAAGGGTGATGTCCGACGGTGAAGTCATCGAGATCTACAAGGAAGTAGGGCTGCCCAAGGACGTTGCCGACCGTTTCGATCTGTCCCGGATGGAAGGCACGCATGGCATCGGACATACCCGAATGGCCACCGAATCCGCAGTGACGACAGAAGGGGCGCACCCGTATTCCACCGGGGCGGACCAGTGCCTGGTGCACAACGGTTCACTCTCGAACCATAACGACCTGCGTCGCAAGCTCATGCGCAAGGGCGCCCGGATAGAGTCGATGAACGATACCGAAGTCGGAGCCGCATACCTGACCTGGAAGATGCAGAATGGCGCGTCGCTCGGCGAGGCGCTGGACAGCTCGCTCGAGGATCTCGACGGTTTCTTCACGTTTGTCGTCGGTACGAAGGATGGCTTTGGCGTGTTGCGCGACCCCATCGCCTGCAAACCGGCCGTGATGGGTGAGACAAGCCAGTACGTGGCCTTTGGCAGCGAGTACCGGGCGCTGGTGAGCCTTCCGGGAATTGAAGATGCAAGCGTCTGGGAGCCTGAACCAGCGACCGTCTATTTCTGGAGCCATTGAGATGCAGACATATGATCTCGCCGAAAAGGGCCTTCGGGGGCTGAATTCCATTCTGCATGCGCAGGACGAGGAAACCAACCAGACTAGCTGGGAAGTCGTGAACCCAAGGGGCAGCCATGCGATTGCCGTGGGGTTGGATGCGCCGCTGGAAGTCATCGTCAAGGGCTCGACCGGGTACTATTGTGCAGGGATGAACCAAGGGGCGACCATCACGGTCGAAGGTTCGGCAGGCCCCGGAGTTGCAGAAAACATGATGTCGGGATCCGTGGTGGTCGAGGGTGATGCCAGCCAGTATGCGGGTGCCACGGGTCATGGAGGGCTGTTGGTGATCAAGGGCAACGCCTCCTCGCGCTGCGGCATATCGATGAAGGGAATCGACATCGTGGTGCATGGCAATGTCGGGCACATGTCGGCCTTCATGGCGCAGGCCGGCAATCTCGTCGTGTGCGGTGATGCGGGTGATGCATTGGGCGACTCGATCTACGAGGCGCGGCTCTTCGTGCGCGGCTCGGTCAAGAGCCTTGGCGCGGACTGCGTGGAAAAGGAGATGCGGCCGGAGCATGTCGACATCCTCAAGGGCTTGCTTGATCGGGCGGACTTGCATGCCAGGCCCGAGGAGTTCAGGCGCTACGGCTCGGCTCGCAAGCTCTACAATTTCGATGTCGACAACGTCGCTGACTACTAGGGAATTGGGCATGAAGGACAAAGAAAACGCGATTCCGCGCACCCTGCCGATCCAGTCGGCGACGTTCACCAAAGAGGTCAATGCCGAAATTCGCCGCGCCGCCGCCACCGGAATTTACGACATCCGAGGCGGCGGCGCCAAGCGCCGCGTGCCGCATTTCGACGACCTGCTGTTTCTTGGAGCCTCGGTGTCGCGGTATCCGCTCGAAGGGTATCGTGAGCGCTGCGACACCTCGGTGACGCTGGGCACTCGCTTTGCCAGGAACCCGATCGAACTGGATATCCCGATCACCATCGCAGGCATGAGTTTCGGTGCACTGTCAGGGCCTGCAAAGGAGGCACTTGGACGCGGAGCATCGGCTGCAGGCACGTCAACCACGACGGGCGATGGCGGCATGACGCCCGAAGAGCGGCGGCATTCATCGAAGCTGGTCTATCAGTACTTGCCTTCGCGCTACGGCATGAACCCCGACGATCTGCGCCAGGCAGATGCCATCGAGGTCGTTGTAGGTCAGGGTGCCAAGCCCGGCGGTGGCGGAATGCTGCTGGGTCAGAAGATTTCCGACCGCGTGGCTGAGATGCGAACGTTGCCCAAGTGGATCGACCAGCGCTCAGCATGCCGCCACCCTGACTGGACGGGGCCGGACGACCTCGAGATCAAGATTCTTGAACTGCGCGAGATCACGGACTGGCGGGTGCCGATCTACGTAAAGGTCGGCGCGACGCGACCCTATTACGACACTGCCCTGGCAGTGAAGGCCGGGGCCGACGTCGTGGTCATGGACGGCATGCAGGGCGGCACTGCGGCCACGCAGGACGTGTTCATTGAACACGTGGGCTTGCCCACGCTGGCATGCATCCGTCCTGCCGTGCAGGCTCTTCAGGACCTGGACGTGCATCGCGAAGTACAGTTGGTGATATCGGGCGGAATCCGTAGCGGGGCCGATGTGGCAAAGGCACTGGCGCTCGGTGCGGATGCGGTCGCTATCGGCACCGCCGCACTCATCGCCATGGGGGACAATGACCCGAAGTGGGAAGCCGAGTACCAGGAGCTGGGTTCCACCTCGGGCGCATATGACGACTGGCATGAAGGGCGGGACCCGGCGGGCATTACCACGCAGGATCCCGATCTGGCTGCCAGGCTGGACCCGGTGGAGGCCGGGCGGCGGCTTCGCAACTATCTCAAGGTCATGACGCTCGAGGCGCAAACGATAGCGCGGGCTTGCGGCCATAATCACCTGCGCAATTTTGAGGCCGAAGACCTCTGTGCGCTTACCCTGGAAGCTGCAGCGATGGCCAAGGTGCCGTTGGCAGGAACCGACTGGTACCCGGGAAAGAGCGGATTCTAGTCCGGTTGTTTCAGTACGACGTGGAAAGGCGCGTTTTCCTGACCGGCACGAAGCCCGCCCCGGGATTCGTCGCTTCGATTGGCAGCGGCTAGGGCGAAGCGCGGAGGAATCGTCATGGATTGAAGCGATCTAGAATGAAGAGTGGCTTCGAATTATTCAAAATAAGGTCAAGAACTACATAAATTTTACGATTTCGTGAAAATTTCTTGCGAAAAATATAAGAATACTCTGGACAGTGCATTAATCGCGAAGTTCACTGTCGACAAGCAAGACGCGCAATGCCGATCGGAGATCCGACAGAGGTCGAACCTGAAACACGTAGACGGTCAGAAGAATGACGAGCGACATGCAATCCCTGCTGCAGCCCTTCCTCGAAAAATCCGAGCCCAGGCGCGGGCTGCCGTCCGCGGCCTACAGGGACGTGGAATTCTGGGACGCCGAGTGCCAGTCCGTGTTTGCCCGGAACTGGGTCTGTATCGGATTTGCACATGAATTGAAGAAACCCGGAGATGTCGTGCCTGTAACCGCGGCGGGCCAGCCGCTGCTCATGGTCCGCAATGGCGAGGGCGAAATCAAGGCATTCCACAACGTCTGCCGCCACCGGTGCCTGACACTGGTCGACAAGCCGGGAAATGTCGGAAAGCTCATCCGCTGTCCCTACCATGCCTGGGCATACGATCTGAATGGAACGCTGAGGGCCTCGCCGCATTTTGGTGGCACCGGGCAGCATGACGCCAATGGATTCGACAAGTCGCGCAGCGGCTTGGTTCCCGTGCGAACCCATGTCTGGCAGGACTGGATCTTCGTCAATGTCGGCGGCGGGGCGCCGCACTTCGAGGACTATGCCGGGTCGCTGATCAGGCGCCTTGAGGGGGTCGACTGGGAGAATGTCGATTGCATCGGCATATTGGATTTCGGGGAGATCTCGACGAACTGGAAGTTCATCATGGAGAACTTCATCGAACCCTATCATGTGCAGTTCGTTCACAGCTCGACCACTGACCAGCCCTTGTCCGATCACTACACGATCATTGACGGCAACTGCATGGGCAGTGCCGTGGATCTCGGCGAAGAGGTCGGCACGTCGGGCAGTCTGGCCGTCAGCTCGCGCTACCTGGCGCTCTATCCGAATTTCATCCTCGGCCGGTATTTTCCGGATCAATTGGGAGTCTACCTCAACATTCCGACCGGCCCAGGCACAATGAACCAGAAGCGCGGGCTGTACACGACAAGTGGCAAGCAGTTGAGGGCAAGCGAGGTGGAGGACTTGAAGAGACTCTGGTGGGATGTCCACAAGGAAGACCATGAAATGGTCGAACGATTGCAGGCGGGCCGGGCATCAACTGTTTCCGACACCGGGGGTGTCTTGTCCCCAGTCTGGGAAGACAGCGTCCACGCCTTTCAGTCCCTCGTGGCTCGTGACCTGATTGGCCGCAGCAGCAACTGACCAAAGGAAACTCCATATGACAGACACTCCCGACATTTCACGCGGCTTTCGCCTGGCGCATACGATGATGCGCGTGATGGACATGGACAAGTCGCTGCGGTTCTATTGCGGCATTCTGGGCATGACGGTCTTGCGCCGCACCGACTATCCCGAGGGCAAGTTCACCAACACATTCATCGGCTACGGCCCTGAGGCGGAGTCTCCGACGCTGGAACTGACAGCGAACTGGGAGCAGGAGGAGCCATACGAAAAGGGCAACGGCTGGGGCCACATCTGCATCGAGACCCCGGATGTCTACAAGGCGTGCGAAGTACTGGCGGCGGCTGGAGTCAACATTACCCGTCCTCCCGGACCCATGAAGGGCGGCACGCGCGTGATCGCATTTTGCGAGGATCCGGATGGCTACAAGGTCGAACTCAACGAGTCCATCCTGAAACACCTTGCCAAGGAAGGGTCCTGACCCATGCGCCACGGTTGGAAGCAGCACGAACAGAACATGATCCGTGAATGCAGCAGGGTGCCGGTAAGGGTTGCCGCCTGCGTCGGGAGTTTCGTGGCCGGGCCAGTCGGCAGGTGGATGTGTGGCGGCATCAAGGCCGGCAACGACATCACGTCCCGATTTCTGACCTGCAGCGGGCTCGATGAATTCCATGCAGGCAGGAGCTGCGTGGACCACGGTGGCATGAGTCGCGTCTGCGCCTTCGGTGACGTTCCCCGCATTCGAGGGATCAGCCCGATCACCCAGCTGCAATTCGCACAAGACGGACGGGAACAGCATCCTCAATTCCGCCTGGCTCAGCGACCGGCAGAACTTTGCAGGCATCGCCCGGATTCAAGGTGTCCAACCTGATGTTTCTGGACCTTGCAGCGACACCGGAATTTGCGAAACGGGACGGCGCAGATCACATGGCCGGACTCTGACGACCGGCGGCGCGGAACCGCCCGCATACCAGCGATGCCGCGATCCGAACTGACGGTGTGCGCGGCGAAACATGGACAGGAGAAGTCAAATGCCCGAGGCAAAGGCGAACGACAGAATATACTACGAGAGCTTTGGTGAAGCGGTCGAGCGAAACCGGCCGAGGATTCCCGAAGTCAGGAAGCGCCTGGAGGAGGCAGGCGTCAAGTACGTAATGGGTGCCTGGATCGACATGCACGGCGTTCCCAAGACGAAACCGGTGCCGATGAGAGAACTCGAGGCGCTGTGCTTGGGCGAGGGGCCTCAATTTGCCGTGCATTCGGTCTCGTATGTGCCCGAACTCACTCCCGCCGACAGCGATCAGTTGGTGGTTCCGGACCTCGACGCCGTCTACATCTGTCCGTGGGACAGGTCGATGGCAATCATCATTTCCGATCTCTACTGGGAGGATGCACCTTACAACGTCTGCCCCCGACAGGCGCTGAGACGCATGATGCAAGAGGCAGCCCTGAAGGGGTATCGCTTTCACGCTGGCGTAGAGCCGGAGTTCATCGTCATGAAGCATGACGAGAACGGCCTGCCGGTCAAAGCCTTTGATGACGACCCGGCAGGCGGCGTGCGCCCGCGTCGCCAAGCATTTGGCTATGACATCGAGTACTCGATCGATTCGATGCCTTTCCTCAAGGACATGATCGATTACCTTGAGGGGCTCGGCTGGAAGCTGCATGACGTTGTCTGCGAGGGTGGCTATTCGCAGTTCGAACTCGACTTTCACTATACCAACATGCTGGAAATGTCTGACCGCTTTGTGTTTCTGCGCATCCTGCTCAAGGAGGTGGCGAAGACACATGGCCTGTTCGTGACCTTCATGCCGAAGCCCACCCTTGGCGATTGGCGGTCGGGTGCGCACATCAACGTGTCGATCAGTCATGAGAGCCGGCCGGGCGAGAACATTTTCAAGACCGCGGACGGCGACTGGAGCGACGAAAGTCGCTGGGCCGTGGGCGGGGTGTTGCAGCATGCAGAAGCGATCACCGGGATCACGTGCCCGACAGTGAATTCCTATAACGGCCTGGTCCCTCGTGTCGGCGGATTCGAGGGCGGAACCGTGACTTGGGCCCCGACCAACATCGCCTACGGTTTCAACAACCGCTCGGCACAGCTTAGGCTTCCGCAAAATCGATTCTGCATTGAGAACCGCGCCTGTGACATGACAATGAATGTCTATCTGGCGATGGCGATGCACTTGGCCTGCATGGTGCAAGGGATCGAGAACAAGATCGACCCCGGCGATCCGACCGACTTCGACCTTTACGCGAAGACCGAGGCCGAGTTGGCCGACTTGGGAGTCCGGCGCCTGCCGCGCACGCTGTTCCATGCAATGGAGGCACTGAGCCAAGACAAGACGGCCGAACACGTCTTGGGCAAGGTCATGCTCAAGTCCTACCTCGAATACAAGGCTGATGAATGGGAACGCTATCACCAGGCGGTCACTGACTGGGAAGTCAAGGAATACCTGCGGCTCTATTGACGCGCCGGCTGTCGGGTTGCCCCGTGCAGGCCGGATGCGAGGAACCTGTCCAAGTGGAGGAGGGCAGCCATGTCGGACTACCAGATTCTTGAGCTTGGAGATTTCCCGCTTCTGTCAGGTGAAGTCCTGAAGGATGCCAAGCTTGCCTACCGGTGCTACGGCACGCTCTCGCCCGCGCGCGACAACCTGATCGTCTTGCCGACATTCTACACAGGTACCGACACCCGCAATGAAGGCTTCTTCGGACCCGGGCGTGCCATTGACCCTGCACGCCATTTCATCGTCAGCCCGAACCTGTTCGGCAACGGCCGTTCGTCGTCGCCTTCGAACACGCCTGTCCCACAAGACGGGCCGCGCTTTCCGTTGGTGCAGATGTGGGACAATATTGCTGCGCAGCACCGGTTGATTCATGATCAACTCGGAATTGAGAAGATTGCCCTAGTCGCGGGATGGTCAATGGCCGGATGTCAGTCCTACCAATGGGCGGCGCAATACCCAGACATGGTCGAAGCGATCCTGCCGTTTTGTGCATCTGCCAGGACGTCAGCGCACAACTTCGTTTTCCTGGAAGGCGTCAAGGCGGCGCTTTGCGCCGATCAGAACTGGAATGGCGGGGACTACGACAGTGCGCCGGTTGCCGGGCTGAAGGCCTTTGGCCGCGTTTATGCCGGTTGGGCATTTTCGCAGGCGTTCTATCGTGAAGGCCTGTATCGCAAGCTGGGATTCAAGACTGTCGAGGATCTTCTGGTCGATTGGGAGATCGATCACGCCGAAGGCTGGGATGCCAACGATCTCTTGGCAAAGCTGGCAACCTGGCAGGCCGGGGACATCTCGGCCGGACCGCTATACAACGGCGACTTCAAGGCTGCACTTGGGGCGATAAGGGCAAGCGCCATTCTGATGCCATGCTCACAGGATCTCTACTTCCCTCCAGAGGACAACGAGATCGAGGCACAGCATATGTCGAATGCCCAGTTCCGGCCCTATGACTCGCCTTGGGGCCATTGCGCCGCCAATCCCGGCAACGATGCTGGATTTGCCGCAGCGCTCGATGCAGGGCTTCGTGAGCTGCTCGGAGAGTGAATGTGAGGGCGGACCGAGAACGCCGCAAGGGTCACCGTTCCGCTGGGCCGTGGCGCAGTCGAGCGGAAGGGGCTGGTCGGCACGAACGTGACAATTCGCGATGCGCATCTCTGCGAACCGCCGCAGCTTGGTGGAATGCCTGCCCGCAAAGCACAATCTCGTCCTGCAATGGAACTTCAGCCCGGCCCGTCAACACGATGGCCCTGCAGCGCGTGCGCAATGAACCCTTGCAGTTCGTTTCGAGGACTCCAGCCGGGATACAGAGATCTGTCCGACGCGCCCGGTCCGGGCCGGTGTGTTCAACACCGACCGATTCTGGATTATTACAGGATTTGCGCGACAAGACCGGGGATCTGTAGCAGACATGCCGGCTAGGCCAGAAAAAAGAAAGGCAACTCGAAGGAGAGGCACCCATTCCGTTGAAGGGCGTCTGAACAGCGAGATCATCCGGATGCTGGAAGACGATGGACGGATGCCGTATTCCGAAATCGCGCTCAAGCTCCAGGTCTCCGAAGGCACCGTCCGGAACCGGGTGAATGGCATGAAGGACGCCGGGCTGTTGCGGATTGTGGCCATCGCGGATCCGACCGCGTCCGACTACAAGGCAGACGCGATGATTTGTCTCAAGGTGGCCCCGGGCATCACTCCCCAAGCCGTTGCTGAACGGTTGGGTGCGTTGTCCAGCGTCGTTTACATATTGTGGGTAACTGGGCGCTTTGACTTGTTGGTCGAGCTGATCTGCGACGATCCGGACGACCTCGCAAGTTTCCTGGAAGATCACATCCACGGCGTTGACGACATAGTGGACGCCGAGGTGATGCTGGGGCTGAAGAACTTCAAGAACCAGTTTCTTCTCAAACGCAACTGGAAGCCGCGCGACACCTGAGCAAGCTCAACCGTCGCGTCGGTTTGTGACCGCCCGATGTCAAGAAGTGCGTGAGACCGTTGGATCGGTAGACCATTCATCGTCACCAGGTGCAGCGGTCTCAGGTCTTTGCCATGACCCACGCTGAACCAATTGCCGGAGCGCTGCAGCCTCCCGAACATGCCAGCGAGTTTTCCATCGGCTCCCCGCGTGACCACACCGCCCGGCAGGTCCGGCTACCCTTCGTGACCGGCTCCAACTCGTCCGCGGTGCGCGATGACGCGAACGCGCTCTGCATCATCATGAGGTTGATGACGCCCTCTGCGACCAACGAGTGCGGCCCGCATGTAATTCGATGATGTCGAAGCCGTCCGCACCGACTTTTCTTCGATGGGCTTCCGTGCTAGCGACCCGCGAATTCCACGGGGATGCGTGATGCCCTGCACAACTGAATGACGAGGATTCCACATGGCGATCGAACGCACATTGTCCATCATCAAGCCCGATGCGACCAAGCGAAACCTGACTGGCAAGATCAACGCAAAGTTCGAGGAAGCCGGGCTGCGGATTATCGCTCAGAAGCGCATCCACCTCACCAAGGCGCAGGCAGGCAAGTTCTACGAAGTGCATGCCGAGAGGCCCTTCTATGACGAGCTCTGCGGGTTCATGGCTTCGGATCCGGTCGTGGTGCAAGTGCTCGAAGGAGAGAACGCCATAGCCAGGAATCGCGATGTCATGGGAGCGACCAACCCGGCTGACGCCGACCCTGGCACGATACGCGCGGAATTTGCCGAGAGCGTGGGCGAGAACTCTGTGCATGGTTCGGATGCGCCTGAAACCGCTGCGGTCGAGATCGCGTATTTCTTTTCGGGGCTCGAATTGGTCGGTTGACCGCTTGTGACGATGCGGCACTGCCGAGGGCGGGTTGGTCGGTTCCGCATTCCTTGAGATTGGACTCCAGATCCGCCCGAGGATCTGATCGTCAGTGCGCGGACTTCCCGACTCGCGTCATCCACGAACTCCCGTTGCTTCAGATGTCCACCTCTATGGCGCCATCCGGCTCGGCGGCGCGAGACTGGCAGAGAATGATGGAGTCCTTGCGCTGCGCAGCCGAGAGCACGAAGTCGCGGTGCTCGACCTCGCCTGCGACCAAGCCGCACTTGCAGACGCCGCAAAGCCCGTCCGAACACTTCACGTCAATAGCAACGCCGTGTTCGGTCAGGACATCGGTCGCGCTCTTGTCTGCAGGCACTTCAAGCGTGATTTCGGATCGGATGAGCTTCAGCGTGAACGGGTGGTTTTCGTATTCTGGAACCTCGGGAACCGAAAAGTACTCGAGATGGCGAGCTTCATCCGGGAAGCCCTGTCGTTCGGCCGCCTCAATGACGGCGGACATGTAGCGGTCCGGGCCGCATGTGTAGACGTGGGTGCCGACCGAGTACGGCCCGAGTATTGACAGCAGGTCCGCCCGGCTGCCTTCGTCGGAGACGTGCAGCGTGACATGCTCCGCCCAGGGCATGGCAAGGAGGTCATCGAGATAGGCGGCCTTGTCACGCGACGGCACCGAATAATGAAGCGTGAAGTCGCGGCCGAGGTCATGCAAGCGATGCCCCATGGCCACCATTGGCGTGACCCCAATTCCGCCGCCCATGAGAAGCGTCCGTGCGGCGCCTTCCTCCAAAGGGAAGTGATTGATCGGCTTCGACAGGAAGACCCGGCGACCTGCCGTGAAAATGCGATGCAGCAGCGTCGAGCCGCCGCGCCCGCCGCCGTCCCGCAGGACGCCGATCTGGTAAACCGAACGGTCTTGCGGGTTGCCAGACATTGAATATTGCCGAAGAAACTCCGGTGCCACGACGATGTCCAGATGCGCGCCGGCCGTCCATTCCGGCAGGTCGCGGCCGTCGGGGTCGCGGAACTCATAGATCGTTATGCCGCCGCCGCGTGGATTGACCTTCGACACGACCATCTTCAGGACCGGACTGTCTGCATGGTCAAGAACTTCGTGCGCGAGACCCTCGGTGTCCCCGCGCTCGAGACGCGCCTTGTATGCCTCTGGCGTCAGCATGGCTTCGTAGGCCTCGATCCCGGATTCGCGGTCCATTGGAAAGGGGTATGGCCAGGGCGGCGGCGTGAGATGTGCCGGATAGACGGCCAGCGTCTGGTCCTCGTATTTCAGGTCAAGCTCCCGCTGCAGGTCGCGGGCGTTCACCGCCTCGCGTGCCGGCCGGTAGCCGCCGTCTTCCTCGATCCCGATATCCCACCACCACTTCTTGACCGGGTTAAGACCGCCGTTGCCCAGGCGGTCATCAAGGCGCGCAAGGGCGGGGGCAAGCGCCGGCACATTCATGGCTGCCCAGCGAAAGGGCTTCTCGGCAAACAGTCCTTCAAGATTCCACGGGCAGGTCTTCATGCATCTGCCGCACATGGCGCCGCCGGGTGTCGTGATGCGGTAGGTTGCGCATTTCTGGCTGTCGGACTTCCAGATCTCGTATCCGTTGAACATCAGTTTCGGACCCGCCGTGATCGCGCCTGACGGACATTCCCGCGCGCACTTGTTGCACGCCTCGCAAAATGCCTGGAGACCGAAGTCAATTGGCTTGTCATGTGCGAGCGGCATGTCCGTGGTCACGACACCCGATTTGAGGCGGGGCCCGAGGAAGGGATTCAGAATCACTTCCCCGATGCGGCTGACCTCGCCAAGGCCCGACAGCAGCAGGAGCGGTGGCTGGACGACCTCGCCATCAAGGACCGTATGCGCCTTTGCCCCGTAGCCAAGGCTCCTGATGTGCTTCGCAATGACGCCTCCCAGAAGGGAAAACCTGAGATAGGCGCGCATGGACTGCGCGACGCTGATCCAGTCGTCGCCGCTGGCCCCCTCCATTGTCTCGTAGCCCTGGTCAATGATCATGCTGATCGCCTGATCGTGCGGCGGGTCGATGGGTACGCCGGTCGCGTCGTGGCTGTACCATGTCCATTCGGGACAGCGGCTGATCCCGACCGCATCGACGCCCAGGAAGTAGCTCGCCGCCTTCACGTTCGCGGCGTTGCGTTCTGCGACCGACGGGCGATTGCCCGCTTCGGACGCACCGTCCTGCAACAGCACGAAGGCCCCGAGCATGCGTCTTTGCGCCATTGCCGTCGGTGCCTTCCGGGCGTAATGCCCGTTCCTTGCGCCGTCCTGCACAGCCTTGCCCATGTCGCCGAACTGGGCGCGCGCAAACATGTCGGTTCGTTTCGGCACGCGGGGCACGCGCGGCTCGTCGATGAAGGTCGTGGGATCGTCCACGCGCTTCAGGGTTTCAAACGGGTGCGGGCCGTCAACGTAGTTGCGGCGCCTGAAAGGGTCCTTGTTGAATGCGTTTTTTGCGGTTCGGTAGCCAGACCACCATGCAGGGCCACGTGTGCCGATCAACGGCTGCTTTGCCGCAAGCGGCAGGTCGGGCGTCATCTCGAAAGTGGTGGTCAGCGCCGCAAGACCGAACCTGTCACCGAGGAACGGATTGCGCAGAACGCCTTGCCTTGCGATCGCAAGCCCGGCTTCGACAGCCAGCCTGTTCAGGTCGACGTCCGAGGAGGTTGCGCTGTGCGCCTTGGCGTCATGGCCGAGAAGGCGAATGTAGTTTGCCAGGATGACCGCAGTTTCCGATGCACGGAGGCAGGCGGCATAGTCTTCGGCTCCCTCAAGCCACTCCGTTCCTGGCTCGTCGTCCCGGATCGGTCGCGGCCGCGCATTGAGGAAGACTGCAGCATGGGTGTGTCCGCCAATGGTGGACGGCGGGGCATCCATCGACTCCTTCAGGTCCGCCATGATCATGTCGATCCCGCTTGCAAGCGTCTTTGTCTGGCGCGTCTTCAGGTCATTGGCCAACCGGTCAATGTCAGGGTTCCTCCATGGCTCTTCCAGAAGGGCGTCGTCGGGCAGGCGGCAGACTCCGACCATCGCGGCGTCCGAAAAGTACCCGAAGGACTTGAGGTGACGAGCCCGTTCTGTCGGGTCGGCCGGACACTCGGCAACAGCCTTGTTGACGAGGCCGTCCCTGATCGCGTCCATCATCGCCTGGTACTCCGCCATTGCGTTCACGATGCAATCCGGCGCGTCGGGCTTCCGGAAGGCCAGCGGCTTGGGACGAGGCAGGCCCGCAACATCCGCCGTTCTGGATCTGCGAAGGCGCTCCAGCGGATAGGGGCCGAGATGAACAGGACGGTTACTGTCTGTGAACAAGCGGGTCATTGTCGCGAAGCTAATCCGCATGTATTGAATTGCACAAGTGGCCGATGTGCCCGCCGCAGTCGACAATCGGATGCGGCTGCCGCAAGGCGGGCAAGTCGGTCGCAGGACCGATTCGCAAGGGAGCTTCCAATGCGGGCAGCCATATTCTGCATGTTTCTCGGCCTGACAGGCGCGGCATTTGCCGAAAGCCATCAGGACACGATCACGAGCCATGGTATTTCGACCTTTGGCGAACTCAAGTACCCTCCGGATTTCCCGTATTTCGATTACGTGAACCCGGATGCGCCCAAAGGGGGCACGATGAGCTTTCGGGGCTTCCTGGCAAGCCAGACCTTCGACAGCCTGAACCAATTCATCCTCGCTGGCGAACCGGCGCAGGGCCTTGGACTGATCTATGACTCGCTCTTGGATCGGGCCTATGACGAGGCCGACGCGGTCTACGGCTTGCTCGCCGAAAGGCTGGAATACCCCGAGGACCGGTCGTGGGTCGTGTTCACATTGCGTGACCACGCAACCTTCGCGGACGGAGAGCCGGTGACGGCGTCGGACGTTGTCTGGACGATCAGGACGCTAAAGACCGACGGCAGCCCGAACTACAGGATTGCGCTTGAGGACGTGGCAAATGTCGAGGCACTTTCTGAACGCGAGGTTCGATTCGAGTTCGCCGAGGGCGTCGCGACGCGGGACCTGATTTCCGAGGTTGGCCAGATGCCCGTGCTTCCGGAACACTACTATCAGACCGTTGACTTCACGCGATCGACGCTGGAGCCACCTCTCGGTTCAGGACCTTACATTGTCGACAAGGTCGATGCAGGTCGCCAGATCGTCTACTGCCGCAATCCCGACTATTGGGCAGCCGAAATGCCCGTGAACGTCGGCGCGTACAATTTCGACTGCTTCCGTTACGAGTATTTTGCGGACAACACTGCAGCGTTCGAGGCGCTGAAGGCAGGCGTCTACCTGTTTCACGAAGAGTTCTTCTCGGCCCTTTGGGCAACAGCCTATGACTTTCCGGCGCTGGATAAGGGCTGGGTGAAGCGCGAGGTGCTTGATGACGGCCGGCCGTCCGGCGCGCAGGGCTTCTGGTTCAACATGCGGCTTCCTAAGTTCCAGGACCGGAGAGTGCGCGAAGCCATCGGGATGATGTTCAACTTCGAATGGTCGAACGAAACGCTTTTCTACGGATCCTATGCTCGGCTCGACAGTTTCTGGGAAAATGCGCCAATGCAGGCCGAGGGGATGCTGGAAGGTGAGGAACTCGCCGTGCTCGAACCCTACCGCAATCAGTTGCCGGAGACCGTCTTCACCGAACCGGCCTTCGTGCCGCCTGTCAGCACAACGAGCAAGACGGACCGTCGGCTTGTTCGGGCGGCAAATGCTCTACTCGAAGAGGCAGGGTGGACCATCGGCGATGACGGTATGCGACGCAATGCCGATGGCGAGGTGCTGAGCATCGAGTTCATCGATGACGGGCCGGCCTTCGAGCGCATTGTCCTGCCTTTCGCGGAAAACCTGAAGCTTCTCGGCATCGATGCCAGATTTGAGCTGATCGACAGTGCGGAACTTGAACAGAGGCAGGAAGACTTCGAATATGACATTTACGTCGCCCGATTCATCTTGCCGCTGAGCCCGTCGCTTGAATTGAAGATCCTGTTTTCAAGCGAAAGCGCCAATACGCCGGGAACGTTCAACCTGACCGGACTGGCCGACCCCGTTGTCGACGCCTTGATCGACGAGATCATCGGTGCTGAAACTCGCGCCGAGATGGAGGTGCGCGTCATGGCGCTCGACAGGGTTCTGCGCGACCGCATGATCTGGGTGCCGAACTGGTACAAGGGGTCGCACTGGGTTGCCTATTGGGACGTGTTCGGGCGACCAGAGATCAAGCCGCCATACAACAGGGGCATCAACTACTGGTGGTGGGATCAGGGCAAGTACGAGAAGCTGCGTGCCGAGGGCGCACTATAGCGCACTCGATCTGCTTGGATTTGATTTAGCGGCGTATCCCGTCGTCTGGGGAAGCCCGAGACGAAGCGGAAGTTCCGTGAGCGAATGTTTGCGGATCCGGTGATGGAACGCAGGCGGACGAGAAAGGCTTCGGCATAGATGCTGGACGGTGGCGATGGTCCGCCTGACGGCAGATCCGGATTCGATGTTCGTCGAAAGACGCCTTCGACCGAATTCCCGCAGGTCGATGATCGAATGAGAAGCGGTCTTGCCGGCGCCAGTTCCCACCGAACCGCCTGAGCTAGGATCAGGGATGTGCCCGATAATCCCGGGAAGCATTGGTCATGGTTGCGTGAAATCGCTATAATTGCTGCATGACAATGCCGCGTCACCCCCGTTTCGTGCCTCGCCTCGATGTGCTGGCTGAAGCGCAGTTGTCGTTGTGGTCAGAACTGTCGGAAACGCCGGATTCATTCGTCTTGTACGGCGGCACGGCCATTGCCTTGCGGTTGGGACACCGAAAGTCAGCCGATTTCGATTTCTTTACAAGACTGCCGTTCTCACCGCAGGAGTTGTTGTCATCCGTGCCCTACCTGCGTGATGCGGAGGCCTACCAGATCGAGCCGCACTCTCTTGGTTGCCGAGTCTACCGTAGAAACGCGCCGGTGCAGTTGTCCTTTTTCAAGCCGGTCGATTTCCCGTGCTTGGAAAGTGCGGAGTTGACGGAAGATACCGGTCTAAGGGTTGCGTCCTTGCGTGACCTTGCCGTCACCAAATTGACGGTGGTCCAGCAGCGTGCTGAGAAAAAGGACTACCTAGACCTTCATGCCATGCTGCACCAGGCTGGCATGTCCCTGGAAGACTTGCTGGCGGATGCCCATGAAGCCTATGGAGATCGATTTGCTCCGCTTCCATCTTTGCAGGCTCTTGGCTACTTTGAAGATGGCGATGTGCGTTTCCTGCCTGACCAGTTGAAACGTGATCTCGAGCGTGATGTGGCGTCGGTTGACCTCGACCGACTGGCGCGGCGGCTGCGGAAGCGTGACCGAGAACCGGAGATCAAGTCGTGACCCCTTCCGAAATGGATGCCTTGCGCCATGTGGCGCAGCGGGTTGTATGGTTCAAGACGCCTGCAGACGCGACGGCGGATGAGAGAGGCTTTCTGACGCATGTGCTGAGTCGTGGCACCCTGTCCGACATTCAAACGACGCGTCGTGTTGTCGGCGACGAGCGGATAAGGCAGGCGCTGGAAGCCGCGCCGAGCGGAGTATTTTCTCCTCGCCAATGGCTGTACTGGAACCGATTTTACGGGATATTACCGGTTCCCCCCATGCCTGAGCGCCGGTTTCAAAAAGAGCGGGCAGGATCAAGTGCTTGCCCATAGAATTCGCCTTGGAGACGGCCGCGTTCAGGTGCACGTTCGTTTCCCAACAGACCCGCCGCGGCATACGGATCGCGGGGCCGGGGGGCGGCGGCCTTCAGTCGCGAAGCGTGTGGGTTTTCGCAAGGCTTGACCGAGAAGCCGCCTCGTTCACGGGGCGAAATGCTCACCTTGCGAATCCAGTTTCACTCTTGCTGATCCTCTTCGAAGTCCAAGCGTTTCTCGATAGCTGTCTGCTGCGCAGAGTGGCAACTTCATGACATCCTTCCACTCACAGCAGCCCCCGGTTCACGGCCCCTGGGCTCATCCATGCTGTCTCTCGTCGAAGACCAGCCTGAATCCCTGATGCGAAGTAGTCGTGTCGGCCGTCGTTCCGGTTCGTGCCGCAATGCGATAGCGGAAGCAGTAGCTCTTGTGACACAGGAAAGAGCCGCCCTTCAGGACCTTGGACCTTGGCTGATTGGCATGATGGGCCTTTGCCCGCTTCGACAACGAGCGGAGCTTGAACGGGTCTGACGTCCATTCCCACACGTTGCCGCACAAGTTGTAGAGACCGTAGCCGTTCGACGCGAAGGACTTAGCCGGCGCAGTGGTTGCGTATCCGTCGCCGCAGGCATTTTCGACAGGAAATTCGCCCTGCCAAATGTTGCAGGGGAAGAAGCTGGAATCGTCGGGTTCCTCGTCGCCCCATGGAAACGGCACGTCGCCCAATCCGCCTCGTGCTGCATGCTCCCATTCGATTTCGGTGGGGAGGCGTCCGCCCGCCCACTTCGCGTAGGCTCGCGCATCGTTCCAGGACACATGAACTACGGGATGATCTGGGCGCCAGGCCTCTTCCGAGCCAGGGCCGTTGATCGAACGCCATGAGGCGCCATCTATCCTGCGCCACCATTCATGGCCAAGCACGGCCTGTGCCTCGGTGACGGATGCCGCAACGTCTTGGTGGAACACGAAGGACCAGCCAAACCGTTCGGCCTCGGTGTCAAGCCCGGATTCCTCGACGAATGCTGCAAACATCTCGTTCGTGACTGCAGTTTCCATCATGCGAAACCCGGACACCCGCTTGCGTCGAACCGGGCCCTCTTCGTCTACGGGAATCAATGGCCGGTCAGTGCCAAGAAGTGCGTCACCGCCGGGAATTGCGCGGCAAGCATGCATGGCACGCCGGTCAGTTCCGGACTCTGGCACCACGTCCCGCCCTTCGCGTGGCAGGCCATCTCGCATTGGCGTACAGCAACTCTCGTTGTTCAACTCGCCCTGCCGAACTTCAATTTCGCCCGATGCAGAATGTGCCTCAATCCCGGGCTCCTGACCACGCGAAATATATGGTCTGCTCTTCAGGACGTGCGCTTGCGGTATGAGATGCCCGAAAGCGCAGTCGGCGTCGGCAATTCAAGGTAGTCATTCGCATGCACGCAGGCGAGATCCTTGAGACAGAGCACGTTCTTGTCGGCCTCCTCCAGCTTCTGGATCGCGCTTCGAAGCGTGTCGAAGACCTTGCGCGCGTCCTGCCCCATGGCGGTGATGTAAGGCAAGGCGGGCGTCGAAGGCGTGTGGACGAGTTCTTTAAGAACGGACGCCAAGCCATCGAATTCCTTTATGTATTTCCATGATACCGCATCAATGGCGGCAATGTCGGCAACGCGATTCGCGACCGCATGGGCGCTCGCGTCGTGCGAGCCGGTAATTACCGGCGTGGAGAATCCGAGCCCTTCATCTCTGGCCATCGCATCGAGGGCGGCCCATCCCGATTGGGACAGCCGATCATTGACTGCAGGGCGCGCCTCCGCGAACTCGGCCAGCGTCGTCCGGCTGTCATCCACGCGCGCAATGATGGTGCTGAAGTAGCAACCTTCCGGGCACGGCAGGTCATGCACCGGTGCACCGACCAGTTGCACGGTTCCGTGCAGACGAGCCCGGTACGGCAGGCCGCATGTCTGGGAAAGCAGGAGTTCGGAATGTCTCCAATGGTTCCACGGATTCCCGCCGCGTGTCAGACCGGTTGGCGCGCCCGGCCAAGCGTCCTGAAAGTTCGCCCAGAGTCGGTCGAGCGCACTTGCGGTCTCCGGTCGGTCATACATGGGGAAGCTCGCAATCATCCCTTCTTCGCGGCGCGCTGGCGGGCGAGGGCGCTGTCGCGGTCGTTGATCCCGAGCATGGGGGCGACAAGGCGCATCAATGCATCTTCCTCGTGGTCTCGTGAACCGTCCGCGAGAGCGATCTCCCAAAGAGACTCCATGATCTGTTCGCGGTCCTCGTGCGGAACGGCGGCCTTGATGGCGCGAGTGAAGCGCACAGTGTCCGGGGCTTCCGACTCAAGCGTCTCGGCATCCCTGCGGATTTCCGCGACTTCGAAAGGAGTAAGGCCAAATCGTTGAGTCAGAACCTTGTTGATTCGCGACTTCTCCGAATCGTCGTAGCTCCCGTCCGCACGCGCGACCCGGACAAGCAGCGCCGCCAGCGCCAGCCGGGAATCGTCACCGGACAGCGTTTCAGGTTCAGGTGCCGTCATGCGGCGGAGAAGATCACCAAACATATTTCCACCATATACTTCGGCATCGTGGGTTGCGAGAGACGCGGATCCTGCGAATATCCGCTATACAAGCCTGCTTGTCTCCACGGCGGCGCGGATGAAGTCGGCGAACAGCGGGTGCGGTTCAAAAGGCTTTGACTTCAGTTCCGGGTGAAACTGTACGCAGACGAACCACGGATGATCAGAGATCTCGACGGTTTCGGGCAACCGTCCGTCAGGACTCATTCCGGAGAAGCAGAGCCCCTTCTTTTCGAGCTTGTCTTGATATCTTGTATCGATTTCGTAGCGATGCCGGTGGCGCTCCTCGATAGCGGTTTCTCCGTATATCTTTGCGACCCTTGAAGCTTCCTTGAGATGCGCCGTGTAAGCGCCCAGCCGCATCGTGCCGCCCTTGTCGTCGCTGATCTTGCGCCTTGAAACATGGTTGCCCTGAATCCATTCCTTCAGGTGATAGACTACCGGCTCGAATCGCTTCTTGCCGGCTTCGTGGTCGAATTCCTCGGATCCCGCTTCGGCGATGCCGGCAAGGTTGCGGGCTGCCTCTATGACCGCCATCTGCATGCCCAGGCAGATGCCGAAATAGGGAATCTTCTTCTCTCGCGCATACCGAGTCGCCCGAATCATGCCTTCGGTTCCCCGCTCCCCGAAGCCTCCTGGGACAAGGATCGCATGAAAGCCCTCGAGATGATGGGCCGGATCCTCGTGTTCGAGCATTTCCGAATCGATCCAATTGGCCTCTACGCGCGTGCGGTTGGCCATGCCGCCATGGATCAGCGCCTCGGCGATGGACTTGTAGGCGTCCTCGAGCAGCGTGTACTTCCCGACGATCGCGACCCTGACCTCGCCTTCCGCGTTGTCGAGCCGGTCCTTTACGTCACGCCAGCGATCCAGCTTGGGCGTGGGTGCCGGCGCGATCCGGAATGCATCAAGAACCGCTTGGTCGAGGCCAAACTCGTGATAGGCAATTGGCGCCTCGTAGATCGACGCGAGGTCGTAGGCCGGTATCACCGCTTCCGGGCGGACATTGCAGAACAGCGCGATCTTTGCGCGTTCCTTTTCGGGGATCTCCATTCTCGAGCGGCAGACAAGGACATCGGGCTGGAGTCCAATTGCACGGAGCTCCTTGACGCTGTGCTGCGTGGGCTTGGTCTTCAACTCGCGCGACGCGGCGATGTAGGGCAGCAGGGTCAGGTGCATGAAGATGCATTCATCGCGGGCCTTGTCCTGCGCAAACTGGCGAATCGCCTCGAAGAAGGGCAGCCCTTCGATGTCGCCGACGGTGCCGCCGATCTCGCAGAGCATGAAATCCGTCTCGTCCTCTCCGATGCTGATGAAGTTCTTAATCTCGTCGGTGACGTGCGGAATCACCTGAATGGTCTTTCCGAGGTAGTCGCCGCGCCGTTCCTTTTCGAGGACGTTGGAATAGATGCGGCCCGACGAGACGGAATCGGTGCCGCGCGCATGAACGCCGGTGAAGCGCTCGTAGTGGCCAAGGTCGAGGTCTGTTTCTGCACCGTCATCAGTGACGAAGACCTCGCCGTGCTCGATTGGGCTCATCGTTCCAGGATCTACGTTCAGGTAGGGGTCGAGTTTCCTCAGCCGAACCGAGTATCCGCGTGCCTGGAGCAACGCTCCCAGCGCGGCGGACGCAAGCCCCTTTCCTAGCGACGACACAACACCGCCGGTGACAAAGACGAACCTCGCCATCTTCTCGGATACCCCCGTGACCGTGCGTGGCCGCCCGATTCGTCCTACGAATGACGCGGCATCACGGGGCTACACCATTAGAGGAATCTCGGCAGTTTGCCAAGTGGGTCACCCTCAATATCTTGAGAAAAATTCCGCAATTGGCCGAAGTCTTGTGGAATTTCGCCCCAAATGAGCCGGCCAAAGTCGATTCACTCGGTCAAGGAGTCACGCGAATTCAGGGTGTTGGCAACCCTCCTAAACGTCCGGATGCAGAGAAACCGCTGGCTGTGCAGCAGATGCCCTTCCCGAACTCCTGCCGGGTGGCGCAGCGTTGGGTCGGTCGCGAACCTGCCTGTTAAAATAATGGTGTTCTGCGAACAGGGAGGCTGCGGGGCCGGTTATTCGTCCGCGCGGGGCAGGAGACCTCCGCCTGAGCCGCCGTCGTCAACGGGAGGCAGCAGCGAATCAGCCTCCGGAACCTGGTCCGGTCCTGCGCTTGTCGCGGGAGACGAAATGCCGAGACGGTCAAGCACGGAGCCGCTTGCCGAGTTCTGAGCGGCGATGATCGTCAGCGTAAGCGAGGTGATTATGAATGCGATCGCGAAAGCCCATGTGACCTTGCCGAGCGCCGTTGCCGCGCCACGCGAAGTCACAAGCCCGCCACCTCCGCCACCTAGGCCGAGGCCACCGCCTTCGGAGCGTTGCAGGAGCACGACTCCAATGAGGCAGAGTGCGAGAATCAGGTGGACGATGAGAACGACGTTGTCCATGGCGAATGCGGCCCTGTTTGCGAGTGTGCGGTATCTATGCGAGCCAATCTCCCTTCGCAACCCCGCTTGCGCCAGACGGTCAGCTTCCCGCTTCCACGACGACTGCGCCCGCCGCGATCAAGGCCATCAAGGCGAGTCGCCGGGGGCCCACGTTTTCTCCAAGCATCAGCCAGCCGAAGAGGGCGGCAAACACGACGGAAGTTTCCCTGAGCACCGCTGCTTCGCCGACCTTGTCGAGGCGCGTTGCCAGCAAGATGCCGCCAAAGGAAAAGAAGGCCACGAACGCTCCTAGGATCCCAAGGCGCAGCACCGGCGCGAATGGCTGTGGCAGCTGCCCGCGATGCCAAATGAGGTATCCGGCCGGAAAGGCAATTCCGTCGATCAGGAAGAGCCACGCCAGGAACGTGAACGGGTTCTCCGTGGCACGGATGACGTAGGCGTCCCAAGTGGTGTAGAGCGCAACGATGCCTCCGGTCATCAATGCAAGGCCGAGCGCAAGCGGCAATCTTGACCGGTCGATCACGGTGTGTCGAAGGTTGTAGGCCGCGAGGCCAAGGATTCCCAATGTGAGACAGGCAACGCCGAGCCATTGGACCGGCCTGAAATGTTCGTTGAACAGGATGCCAGCTCCAATGACCGTGAATGCCGGGCTTGATCCTCGCACGACTGGGTACACCACCGTGTAGGCTCCCGCCGAGTATGCACCGGCCTGCGCGATCTTGTAGCCTGTGTGCACCACCCATGCGATGCCGAAGAGCGGCCAAAGTTCGGGTTCGGGCCAGGGAACGAGAAAGAGAGCGGCCGGCAGGGCAATCAAGCCGTAGCAGCCATCAATCACGGCGCGGATGGTCCATGGGTCGGCGCGCGTCTTCTGAAGGGCTCCGAACAAGGCGTGAAGGACTGCGGCCTGCAGTGCCAGAACGAGCGCCACCGTTCGGCCAGCTTCCGTTCCCTCAATGGAGATCAGCCACTCGCTCATCGCCGCGGGTGCCGTCGGACGTCCGCCGTCGAGCGGTCCAGCACGTGCGGAGTCGTCACGCCTCGAGCCCGGTCAGGGCTGCCGCAAATTCTCGTGGATCGAAGGGTGCCAAGTCGTCGATCTGTTCGCCGACCCCGATCGCGTGGATCGGCAGACCGAACCGGTCGGCCAGCGCTACAAGCACGCCGCCCTTCGCGGTCCCGTCAAGCTTAGTCATGACCAGACCGGAGACGTCCGCGACATCGCGGAAAATCTCGACCTGGGAAAGCGCGTTCTGTCCGGTCGTGGCGTCGAGCACCAGGAGCGTGTTGTGCGGCGCCTCCGGATCCCTCTTTCGGACGACGCGAACGATCTTGGCCAGTTCCTCCATCAGGTCGTTCCGGTTCTGGAGCCGACCCGCCGTGTCGATCATGAGAATGTCCGCCTCATCCGATTCGGCTTGCGCCATGGCCTCGAATGCCAGGCTTGCCGGATCCGAACCCTCTTGCGCCGTCAGAACCGGGACACCGGCCCGCTGGCCCCATATCTGCAGCTGCTCGACTGCGGCCGCCCGAAAGGTGTCGCAGGCAGCGATCACGACGGACTTCCCGGCATCGCGAAACTGGGCAGCGAGCTTGCCTATCGTCGTGGTCTTGCCCGAACCGTTGACGCCGGCGACCAGCACGACCTGCGGTCGCTTCGGGAATATCGGCATCGGGCTGGCTACCGGTTCCATGATGCGGGCGATTTCGTCGGCCAGCAGTTGCTTCAACTCGACCGTCGAGAACTTCCGTCCGATTCGTCCTTCGGCCATGTTGCCCGCGACACGCATCGCCGTCTCGACGCCCATGTCCGACGCTATGAGCAATTCCTCGATCTGCTCGAGCATGCCGTCATCTAAGGTGCGCCGGGCTACGGGTTCCGACGCGATGCGGTCCGACGTTCGGTGGACGGCCTCCGAGCCTTCCGCACCCTTCTCGTCCTTTGCGTCGGGCACAGTTGGTTCCTGTGTGGCGGTATCTACGGCTTCCATTGGTGGAGATTCTGGCGCGACGGCGGCAGGAGCCCCGTCGATGCTGCCGCCGTCCTCGATGATCGCGTCGAGGCCTTCGTCAAGTTTCGTGGACGACCTGAAGAGCCGTTCCTTCAGTTTTGCGAAAAACGCCATGCCCAC
>JAJEFO010000045.1 GCA_022820365.1 Silicimonas sp. | reverse complement strand
CCCAGGCATCGATGCAGGGAGAGACAGCGCGCTGCGCGCGGATCGCCGCCGTCAAGTGTGGCAGGATTCGCCGTCAAGTGTCGTAAGAATCCCCGTCAAGTGTTGTAGGATTCCCCGTCAAGTACACAAGATTTTGCACTCAAGCACGCAGCCCTCAAGAAAAAGCAAAGGATTCTACGGGATGACTTCCCGGAGACAATGGGACTGCGCGTGCACAGGGCGTTGAGCTGGATAGCAAGAGCGGAGGAGGCGAATGACGCCGATGGCCGGTTCATATTCCTCTGGATCGCGTTCAATGCCGCCTATGCGGACGAGAGCGAGTTTCAGATGATCGCGCCTCCGGCTCGCGAGGCCTTTGCCGACTTTTTCCGGAAAGTGAATTCGCTTGATCCCGGGCAGAGGATCTACAACGCGATCTGGGAGAATTTCTCTGGACCGATTCGCGTGCTCATGGAAAACAGGTTCGTGTTCTACGCATTCTGGCAGCACTACAATGGAATGACTGGCCACGAAGATTGGAGCAAACGCTTCTACAATTCCAACCGCCAGTTCATCAACGCCTTCAAGAAGCGTGACACCGTGCGTGTCTTGAGCAATGTCTTCGACCGCCTCTACGTGCTTCGCAACCAGCTCGTGCACGGCGGCTCGACTTGGAACAGTGACATCAACCGGGACCAGGTACGCGACGGCGCGGCCATTCTTGAATTCCTGGTCCCCGTCTTCGTAGACGTCATGATGGACAATCCACGTGAGGACTGGGGACGACCGTTCTATCCTGTCGTGCCGTAGTCACGAATTGCCCGAATTTGCTGCGCCCGGCCCCCGACCGAACGAATCATGCCGGCCAAGTCGCCGCGACCCTTGAAGGATCTTCGGTCACGAAGGCGGAGATCGATGTCCGCATGGACGAACCACGGAGCGAGGACCGTGACAATCTGTCGATAGCGACCGCAATATACGTGCATGACGCATCTCGGATCAAAATGACGTCGATCTCGGAAATCAGGCCAGCATGACGCTCTCAAGGGCAGTGGCCCGCTACACGGCCAATGTCCTGCATCCAGGGGCACAACTCCGCTCCTACGCGGCACCCTCGTACTCGGTGCCGGTCTTCGCACCCGTGATATATGCAACCACGTCCTGACCATCGGTTTCGTTTCGATCAAGATTTGCGACGATGCGGCCCCGCCGAAACACGATGATCCTGTCAACAAGATCCATGACTTGGCGCATGTTATGGCTGATCAGGATCAGCGGTTCACCCGCTTCCTTGAGCTGCCTGACGATGTTCTCGACCTGGGCGGTTTCCTGCACGCCCAGGGCCGCAGTCGGCTCGTCCATGATCGTCAGCCGTGAATGGAACGTCGCGGTCCGGGCAATGGCGACGCACTGCCGCTGGCCGCCCGACATGTTGCGGATCGTGTTCCGAATGTTGGGAATCTTGACCGCCGTCCTTTCAAGCCCGGCCACAGTTGCATCTCGCATTCCCTTGTAGTCCAACATCCGAAACGGCCCGAGCCAGTTCCATTTCGTCATCTCGCGACCAAGGAACAGGTTGTCGGGAACGTCGAGGTCGTCGGCGAGCGCCAAGGTCTGGAAGACGGTCTCGATGCCAGCCTCGCGGGCATCGAGCGGGCCCGCAAAATTCACCTCGTCGCCGTAGAGCCAAATCCTGCCGCGCGTTCGTTGCTCCACGCCAGTGATCTGACGCACGAAAGTGGACTTGCCCGCGCCGTTGTCTCCCATGATGGCGACATGCTCGCCATTCTTCAGTTCGAAGTCTGCACCTTCAAGCGCATGGACACCGCCATAGTGCTTGGTCAGGTCCTCCGTCCTCAGGACGATGTCATCGCTCATTTCGCCCTCCTCACGACTTCAATGCCGCGCGCCGCTGGCGCCACTGGTCGAGGACGACGGCAGCAACGATTATTCCGCCCTTGACCATTTCCTGATAGAAGGCGTCCAGCTTGAGATACGTGAAGCCGGAGATGATCACGCCAAATATCATGGCCCCGAGCACTGTGCCGATGATGGAGCCGCGGCCGCCGGCCAGCGACACGCCACCAATTACCGCCATCGCGATTGCATCAAGTTCATAGACAAAGCCCATTCCAGCCTGCGCGGTCACGTTGCGCGACGTCAGGAGTATCGCCGCGAATCCCGCAAGCATGCCCGCAATCGCGTAGACCATGACCTTCTGCCACGCCACGTTGATGCCCGACATGCGCGCCGCATCCTCGTTGGATCCGATCGCATACGTGTGCTTGCCATATACGGTGTACTTCATGATGAAATGGAAGAGCACCGCGAGCAGAAGGAAGTAGATCGCCGGGTTTTGGCCATCGAAGACCTGCGTCACGATCCAGCTCTCCGAAAACGCGCCGAAGGTCAGGCCGTCCAACAGGTTCCCGTTCGAGATTGCCGCGTACTCGTCGGTCGGAAAGGAAATCGGATTTCCACGCGACCACCACTTGGCAACGCCACGTGCGCTCACCATCATGCCGAGTGTCGCAATGAACGGTGGAATTCGGGTATAGGCGATCAGCATCCCATTGATCGATCCGGCAATCAATCCGCATCCCAATCCAACCGCAATCGGCACGAGAATCGGGAGGTCCATTGCCCACGGACCGAATATCGCTTTCGGGTTGGGGTTGCCGTTGACCAGTTCGGTCTGGGCGAAACTCATCGAGATCATTGCCGTCGCGCCAACTATCGAGCCCGAGCTCAAGTCAATGCCTCCCGTGATGATGACCTGCGTGACCCCAAGCGCGATGATCCCGATGATCGAGACCTGGAGAATGATGATCTTGATCCGCGCCATGTTCAGGACCGTGCCGTCACGTCCCGTATTGAAGTCGAAGAGCATGCTTTGGCCCTTCATGTAGGGAAGCATTTGCCCCAGGGCCTCGAAGATCAGGACTATCAGTACAAGCGCAATGAAGATGTTGACTTCGTTCGGCCAGGCCCGTTTCGACTTGTCGAAGGCAAGGCCGCCGGTGCCATGGGATGTATCAGCCATGTTCCGCTCCCGTGGATCGTCACGTCCCGGACGCAACAGTCCGGATTTCACGGGGCGGCATTGACTGCCGCCCCGCATTCGGAAACTCAGTTCTTGTCGAGGAAGTCACCGATGTTGTCTGGCGTAACCAGCTTGAACGGAATGTAGACTTTCTGGTCAACATCCTCGCCGTTCACCAGCGCGATGGCGGTATCCACCGAACCTGCACCCTGCCCGAAGGCATCCTGGAAAACGGTCACGTCAAGTTCGCCGGCCTGCATCGCGACCAGAGCGTCCTGGGTCGCGTCCACGCCACCAACTTCGACGTCGGCCATGTCGATTCCCGCCGCCTTCATGGCCTGGATCGCACCGATGGCCATTTCGTCGTTGTTGGCGATGACGAAGTCGAAGTCCTCGCCCGCGGAAAGCCAGTTTGTCATCAGGGACTGTGCCTCGTCGCGGCTCCAGTTGGCGGTCTGTTCGTCGATCAGCGTCATGAAATTGCACATATCCATGCCGATGACGTCATGCACGTCCTTGGATCGCTGAACGGCAGCCTGGTTCGAGAGCTGGCCGTTCATCAGGTAGCCCATGGCGCCGCCCGCCTTTCCAGCGGCGCGCAGGTTGCGGCAGATCTGGAAGGCCTCGAGCGTGCCGGACTCGATCTCGTTCGACGCAACGAACGCCTGCGTCGACGGGAGATCATTCACGTTGTCAGGCTCGCGATTGACGTAGACGAGCGGCACGTCACCGGCAGCAGCCGACACTGCGGCACCCGCGGACGTGTCGACAATGTTGACGATGATTGCGTCGACCCCCGAGGCGACAAAGTTCTTCACCTGGTCGATCTGCTTGCCGATGTCGTCGGTAGCATCCTCGACCTGAAGATTGACGCCGTCCATCGATCCAGCGTGATCAACCATGCCGTTCCGCATCACGGTCAGGAAGTTGTCGTCGAAACGCGCGATCGATGCACCGAGGTCCTGCCCGATGGCGCTTGTTGCCATGAGCGTGGCGACACCCGCCGCAACTATTGATTTCTTCATGGGTATCCTCCCTTTAGATGGGTGTCCGGCGCACCCGTTACCTGCCGGAATCGTGCCCCGCCTTCATGCCACGCGGGACTGAAAGGTCGAAGCAAAAATGGAGTGAAACGTCAGTGCTTCGGGATTGCTCAGCTTCATCCAAATTCTGGTGGCAGTGTTCACACCACAGCATACACAATCCCGCAAGCAACTCGCGTCCCCCCATTTCGCGACGGCAGTCTACCTTCCGATTCCACTTTTGCAACCGGTTGCATTTTCCCGCGCAGAGCAGTTTCGTTCTTGTCTCACACCCAATGCAGGCGCGATTGCGTGCTACTGAACTTCGTCCGGCGCGAAACGGAATGCGCCACAGCGTCGAACTGCCCGCGCAAGAGCGACGGTTCCCGGCACCAAGCGTCGCAACGCAGTCTCAGCAACTCCTTCCGGGCCCTCGAACGAACCGCGTCACCAGTCAGGCGCTCCTGAAACGGCCATTCTGACTGGATGATTGCATAGCCGACCAGCAGCAGTTCCCATTGCGTAAGCCCAAAGGCACCAGACGAATATCACCCGGTGACCTCGACCGTTTGCATCATTCCCAAGTCTTCGTGGCGCAGGATGTGACAATGGATGACGAACTTGCCAGTGAAAGTTTCGAATCGTGTACGAAATGTGATCGAGCCGGGACCATCGTCATTGCTATATGGCAGAGCGACCGTATCCTGCCAGCGGCGCAATGGTTCGTCTTCAATCAGTTCGATGCCATTGATGTGAGTAACAAAAAACGGAATTACATGGATGTGGAAGGCGTGGACTCCACCCGTATTGTTGTAGACTGTCCACTCTTTCTTGGTGCCAAGCGGAATGCTGTGCTTGACTTCCCCGTCGTACGCTTGACCATCGATTCTGAACTGTGGCGAAAACGTGATCTCGCGTCTGAATCGCGACACTTCGGCAATCGGTTTCAATCCAGGACCTGGCAGAGCGTCATCGTCCGACCAAGCTGAGTTTACCGGTTTTCCGGCCACTTCGATCTTGAATTCAGATGCAATTGCCCCGCTCAGGCCGAGGGCTTCCCGTACTTCGCGAATGACGGGAATTGAGAATGAGCCGCCTTTTGAATCACGCGGTACGCGCACGATAAAGTCGGTTCGGTTGCCTGGCGCGAGCGCAGCAGGATTCAGCCAGGGTTCATCGTCGTTTCCCTGATCGACCCTGATACGCCTGCGCAGAGTCAATCCGTCAAAGGCGATTTGGTAGATCTCCAGCCCAGTCACACTTGTGCGAAGGTAGGCAAAGGAGTTGCCGATCGCTTGGGCATTGATGACTCTCCATCGCTGCACTTCGCCCGGGCGCATCGTGATCGTGGGGTCTATGATTCCTCCTCCCGCCGGATCGGTCAGCACCAAGCCCTGATTCATGATCATCAGGATCCTCTCGCTGGCTCGTGCGATGTAATTTGGCATCACCCCAGGGCGGTCGCGGATGACCAGAGGTCCCGACAAACCCGCTGCAACCTGTTGAAATGTCGAACCGTGTTTGCGGGCGTGGTACCAGAAAGTGCCCGATGGATGATCCGCACCCGTTTCAAAGCGGAACTTGTTTCGGTGCCATCTGAACGTTTTGGGTCTGTTGCCACTGCCTTTGGCGCAGGGCACGACCTGGTCCTTTGGCACGACCCTGACAAAAACGTTGTCGGCATCAAATCGACCCGAAGAATCTGTGGTCGGAGAGACATGCAGCCCGTGCGTGTGAAGGTTCGTCGTATTTGCCCCGTGAAACGCATTGTGATTGTCAGTGCAGTCGTCATGCAAGGCCGGCAAATCGTTGATCAGGTGCACATCAATCGTGTCACCGGGATTTGCCACGATGGTTGGTCCAGGCGAAAGCCCATTGTAGGTTGGTCGGCCGTTCACCTCTTGCACTCTCAGCGTCAGGTCCGTCCTGCCTACGGCTTGGCCCTCCGAAATTGCAGCCGTCCCATTCCCAGCACTTAGCAAGGATGTCACGCCAAACGCGGCAGAGCCTCGCAACATCGAACGCCGAGAAAGGATAGGGATCACTGCCTGACAACCCATTGCTGGAACCGGATATGTGCTTCTGAACACTCAGAGAATCGAAGATTCCGTGACATGAAGGGACCCGCCGAACGGCTATCGGCACCGACGCTCAGGCACCTTGTTTCGTCTTCCGATGGACGGATTGTCATGGAATCTGGATCGTAAGTGAACCTTTGCGCACTGGCCGACGCATCGCAATCAACTAGGCCAAGCGGTTCAGTCGGATCTTCCGGATGCAGATTCGCCATGCATTTTTCTTCGAAGGCGACCGACACGATTTGGCCGGTGGTCTCGGCAAAGCGAAACTGCACATCTCCGCCCCGCGGTTTGCACGAGTGGGCATGCAAGCGATCTGACAGCCCGCGCCCAATCGTGTCGATGCACCATCCAAGACTATCGGCCTCGTCCAAATTGTCTGCCAGGTGAATGACGGGTGCCGGTGTCCGGAGATCAGGCGGAGCGGCACTTGCCGCAGTGACAGCTACAAGCAATGCCGCTGTTACAAGCAAGAATTTCGGTAGTTGGCGCATGTGTTTCTCCATTGAATTTGTATCGATCGCCTCCGATTTATACGCATTTGAATGGTCAGTCCGTCGCAAATTGTCTTCGGTAGGCAGGAAGCATCCATGTCCGTGGCGTGCAAAATCGGATGCGATCTGGCCAAGCGCGATGTTCAATCTCTTTTTGCTCGTGCGGGTGGCTCATGCCTTTCGGAAGAATCTTGTTCGGTCATACTTGCGAACTTGCCAAGCATTGCTGCTGGTCGGTGCCCTGGCCACTCAAGCGATGCTCTGCCAAGGAAGCACCTTCTCTCGACATTGCACAGCTCCTCCGCTGTGCCGTTCTCAGTGACGACGATGGATTCCGTTGTCTCCAATCTTCAGCCATCCACTCACTGGCCCGGCATAAAGTGAAGTGTCATGTCCGGTTGAAGGACGATTTCATCGGCAGGGCGGATCAACACGGTGCGTTCGCCCCAATCCGACGGGTGGTCCAAGTCGATCGGGTAACCACAGCGCCCGCCGCGATCAATGCCGACCTTGACCAGTTCACCACACAGCGCATTGGCGACATCGCAGGCGCGGTTGCCGACGCGCGCAGCAGCCAGATGGGTGTTTAGGTCCGCTATCAGAACTTGAGAGGCATCCAACATGATCTGAGGCGTCTTGCACAGAAAGATCGAGTGACATAACGGCGCGCCAATCGCGCTGACTTGTTCGTGGACTTCGGCCTTTACCTGGTACGAATTCCAACGATCTCGACGGTGACGTGACAACCGTGTCGAGTTCTCGCCGTTACCCCGACGACGTTTTCGGAACACCGCAGTGCCATGGCCTGGAGTTCTTTATCCCTGGGATCGATGTCGGACCCGAGGCACGGGAAGTTCCGAATTGCGTAAATGACTGCATTGCACGCTGACTGGCAGACTTCACCCGAGCAGTTCGTCCGCAGTTCCGCGAATTTCCGTTCAATGGGCCACGCGCAACGAATAAGATGTGCAGGTCGATCCTGACCACCGCGGTGTCGACGTTCTTCGCAGCAGTGCCGGAATTGGCAGCGGCTGCACAATTTACCGCACGAGTCGATGGCTCAATCCTCGACCTTCGCCGTTCGAGGAATTACCTGACTCGCCGATAGGTCGAACTGTCGAAGTCCGACTGCTCGTTGGGGATGATTCCGGACTTGAACGCTCTCGGTGACTTCCCGAACCTCTGCTTGAAACGGCGGCTGAAATGGGCCGCGTCCGAAAAGCCGCATTCGAAAGCGACCTGCGCGATTGCCTTTTTGGTGTTGAGCAGCTGCCATCGTGCGTGATCCAGTCGCAGATTGATCCAGAAAGCCAAAGGCGGCTGTTTCGCGTGGCGAATGAACAGCCGGTTGAGTTGCGAAACACTGATGCCGATCGTGTCCGCGACTGCAGCAATCGTTGTCGAGTTCGGCAACTGCTCCCGCATCAGCTGAACTGCCGCCTCGACCCTCCAGTCACCGCAGTTGTCGAGGTCGTCACCCGGGGTTCGGGGCATGTGGAAGGAACTCCGGTGCTGATCCACGCTCATTTCCGTCAGGCCCTTGAGGGCACGTGCCCGGCCGAGATGGCGTGACAAAAGCTCAATCGCCAGGTCGATCGACGCGGTGCCGCCCGGGCTAGTAAAGACCCGCCCGTCTTCAACAAAGATCTCTCGACTGGTGATGTTCACGTTGGGGTAGCGCTCGAGGAAATCCCGCCTGTGGCGCTGATGCACGACGACCCGCTTGCCTTCGGTCAGCCCGGCCTGGGCGACGACGAAGCTGCCGGTACAGAGCCCGACAACCGAACCCCCGGCGGCATGGTAGTCCCTGATGAAGGCAAGTGTTTGCGCCGGTGTATCGTCGATCTCCGACATCACGTTGCCGCCGATTATGACAAGGTAGTTGGGAGGGCAGTCACGGAGATCTTCGAATTTCAGTTCGGGCTCCACGTTGATTCCGGCGCTCGACGGCACCGGTTCGGAGCTGGGCCCCACGATGTTCCAGCCGCAGTAAACTTGCCCGTTTCGATTGTTGTCGTCAGCCGCGTGGCGCAGCGTGTCGACGAACCCGCTGAGTGCGAGAATCGCGAATGTCGGCCGCATTGTCAGCGCGAACTGGAGATCGGGTTTCGCAATCATGCGGCTCTGTCCGAGACCTGAAGCGGCGGTTGTCGTGCAAGGATCATGCAGGCAATTGCTTGTTACGTTCAAGTTTGCAAGAGCGCGTGCCCGTAACATCCGGGGAAATCGCATCTTCAGGTGATCGCGAAACCTGCGCGCTCGATTGGGAGAACGCAAATTGAACTTTGTTCGTGAACTCGAAGTCCTCGGCGTGCATGCGGAGGGGGAGATCGGAAGGGTCATCCTTTCGGGAGCGCCCAAAATACCCGGCTCCACGATGGTCGAAAAGATGGACTACATCAACAACGAGGATGACGAGATCCTTCGCCTAGCGCTCTACGAACCGCGCGGAGCGTCCCAAATGACCATCAACCTGCTGATACCGCCGACGTCGAGGAGTGCCGACATGGGATTCATTCCCATGCAGGCGGACGGCGCACATGCAATGTCGGGGTCCAACGCCATGTGCGTAGCGACCGCGCTGCTTGAAACCGGCGCTTTGACGATGCAGGAACCGGAATCTGTCGTGGTGCTCGACACGCCGGCCGGTTTGGTTCGTGCCCGTGCGAACTGCCGGAACGGCAAAGTGGAACGCGTCCAGATCGACATGCCTGCCAGCTTTGTCGAACATCTGGATTATCCGGTGGAAGTGGAAGGGGTCGGAACACTCGCGGTGGATGTGGCATTCGGCGGCTGCTACTTCGCCCTGATCGACGCTGGGTCGCTTGGCTTCGAGATTGCCAGGCACGAAGCTCGTGACCTCGTGGACATGGGCAACAGGATCAAAGCGGCCACCGTCGAGCAGATTGCCGTGAATCACCCGACGATTCCGGCGTTCGATCGCGTCGAATATCCCATGTTCGTGGCCGGACAGGGAAAATCAATCATCAACGCCACGGTGATCTACCCGGGCCGCCTTGACCGTTCGCCCTGCGGAACGGGTACCGTGGCCCGAATGGCCGTGATGCACGCAAGAGGCGAGATCGGCATCAACGAGGTCGTCTCCTCCAGATCCATCATCGGCAGCGAATTCAGGACCCGAATCGACAAGCTTGCAAGATGCGGTCACCGACCGGCCGTCAAGCCGACGCTGTCCGGTCGCGCCTGGATCTACGGGAGCATGAAGCTGGGTGCCCATCCGCTGGATCCATACCCGCTGGGATTCACGTTGTCCGACACCTGGGGAACAGGCACGCCCCGCTGAACTCTTAAGCTTGGGAGAGCCTGCAGCACCGGCACGGGAGTCAAACGGAGCCGGCCGGCAGTGTTGGCAGGGTCGCACCGCTCTGTCGGGCAACCGGCATCCGACACGCATCAAAATCCTCAATTGCGATTAAAATCAACACTTTTTTGCGCGATTCATTCAATAACTGTTGGGGAAACAGGGATTAACTGAGGGTGGTTTTCATCCTGCGATCAACTCGCCAAGAGAAATGGAGGAATAGGAGATGCAACTTGTCTACCGATTTGGGGTGACCGCGGCGCTTGCTTTGCTGCTCGTCGGGGCATCCTTCGCGCCGTCCGCCGCCGCAACAAAACTGAGGCTCGCCGGACAGCATCCGGTCGATCACAATGCCACCTTGGTGCTGAAAGAAACGATCAAGAGGATCGAAGATGCCGGGGTCGACATCGAGATCAGGCTCTTCCCTGCCGGCCAGCTCGGCAACGGCGAGCAGGTGTTCGGTGATGTGGCACAGGGAGTCATCGATATCGGTCACACCTTTATCTACAGCCACAACGACCCGGTCCTGGAGATCAATTCGCTGCCCTATCTCGTCGGTACATACGAAGAGATGCAGAAAGTCTACTCGCCGGGATCCAATTTCTACCGGATCTACGAAGCGAGCCTTGCCAACCAGGGTCTGAAACTGCTCGGCGTCTTCGCCGAAGGATTCATCGGTGTGGGCACGTCCGAAGAACCGACAAACCCGACAGTAATTGGTGACAAGGGCCTGAACATCCGGGTCTGGAGCGCCGAAGTCGGCCGGCTCACGGCGCAGGAAATGGGATTCCGGACCACCACGATGAACTGGGGGGACGTGATCCCGGCGATCCAGCAAGGCGTCATCGAAGGCGTGATCGGCGGCACTGCGGAATCGAATTACACGGTGTTTGGCGACGCAGTAAGATTTTTCATTCCGTACAAGGCCTTCGTGGAAAACACGGCCTTCTACATCGGTCAGGCCAAGTGGGACTCCCTCACTCCAGAACAGCAGTCAGTCCTCTCGGAAGCGTTCGCTGAAGCTTCCAGGGATTCCTTCGCCCTCAGTGAACGCGTGGACGAGGAATACATCCGGCGCCTTCCGGATATCGGGATCCAGATCATTGCCGTCTCCGACATGGAGATCAGCGCAATCGCTGACCATGTAAGGGCAACGGTATGGCCGGCCATGGAGGACAAGCTTGGCAAGGACATCATCGACCAGATGAAGGCGGATGTCCAATAGCCGCCACGCCGTGAGAGTGGCCCCGACCTCGTCCCCTGTTGCCAGGGGCCACTCTAGCGAACCGGTTCCAGTGCCGTTCGGCATCGGGACCGAGAGTTGATTGCGGGCCCCTCATGATATTCATGAAGCGGATCATCCAGTTCGAACATGCCATCATATTCGTCTGCAGCATCACAATCGCGTTCACGTTCTGCCTCGTCGTCCTGCTCCGCTACGGATTCCAATCCGATCTATTTGCATACGAGGAGTGGATCCTGACGATCGCGTTCCTGCTCTATTTTCTTGGTGGCGCCGCAGCGACCGCCGGAAACGCGCACATCAAGGCCGATATCGTTCTCGAACTCATCCGTTCGGAGAAGTCACGCAACGGGTTTCAGTGCATCGTGATGGTCTTGGAGACGATCATCGGGGCGTTCCTGACCTGGTACGCGGTGTTGATGGTTCTGAACGAGTTCGTCCGCTGGCCGAACATTCCGACGTCCCCTGTCTACAAGATTCCGCTGGCGGTGCCCCGGATCTTCATTCTGGTCGGATTTTTCCTGATGACAGTCCATGCTGCGCTGCATGCGATAAAATTCTACAAGCGCTATCGCGAAGATCACTCCGGGGCTGAGCGCGACTTGCCAGTTGACGGGGAGTGAGTTCATGGTCCTGCTGGCTGTATTCCTGATTCTATGCATCGGCCTGATCATCGGGTTGCCGGTACCCTTCGCATTCGGCGCCGCACTCATCTATCTCGGCTACTTTGCCGACACGGACGTCTCGACATTCCTTTCGGGCGGACATTGGCGCATGAACTCCATTGTCCTCTTGGCGATTCCCCTGTTCATCCTTGCCGGAAGCATCATGAACCGCGGCCGCATCGCAGAACCGCTCGTGGATGTGGCCGCACTCCTCTTTGGGCGCATCAAGGGTGGACTCTCGGCATCTGCGGTGTTCGCGAGCGCCGTGTTCGGCTCGATTTCGGGCAGCGCAGCCACGACCCTGACCTGCATCGGTGGCGTCATGCTGCCCCGGTTGGAAAAAGCCAATTACCCGAAGGGTTTCAGCGCCGCCCTGATTTCGAATGCAGCGCCCCTGGGCCTCCTGATCCCGCCAAGCTCGATCCAGATAATCTATGCGTGGATCACGCGTCAGTCGGTTCTGAAGTGCTTCCTCGCAACCGTTGTGCCGGGGCTGATCCTGATCTGCCTCCTCATTGTCGTAAACTTCGTCATGATGCATCGCCAGAAACGTGTGGAAGTTGAACCTGAACCGGAAAACTTCGTTCGCGAAGTCAGGAAGCGCGCGGTCTACGCTTCACCTGCCCTCCTGATGCCGGTCATCATACTCGGCGGAATCTACGGAGGGATCATGACCCCCACGGAATCAGCAGGAATTGCTGTCCTCTGCGCTCTCCCGATCGGCTTCCTGATTTACCGGGGACTCACCTGGAAGTCCTTCAAGGATGCGGTCATCGAAGCATCGATTACGACGGGTGCGGTGATGGTCATGTTCTTCATGGTAATGATCGTGAGCCGGTTGCTCGTGTTCGAAGACATCCCAAGGCTCGCCCAGGAGTTCGTGTATTCCATTTCGGAAAACCCCGTTGTCATCCTGCTGATGATCAACGTGCTGCTGGTCGCGATCGGCATGCTTATGGACGACGTGTCCGGCGTACTGTTGTCCGCGCCTCTCCTTTTACCGATGGTTCAGGAAATCGGTATCGACCCGATCCAGTTTGCCGCAATCATTGGAGTCAACCTGGGCATGGGAAACATCACCCCGCCCACGGCGCCATTGCTGTACCTCGGTGCCCGGGTCGGATCCACATCGGTCAACTCGATGCTCAAACCAACAATGATCATGATTCTGTTCGCGTGGGTCCCGACGCTTCTCCTTGTCACCTTCGTTCCGTCGCTGTCACTCTGGCTGCCGGAATTCGTCCTGGGCCGGTAATGCCGGTACCCGCGCGCGCGTGGCCCCGTCGAGCGACTGCTCTGGATCCCGTTGCCCGCGAGGAAGCAACCGGTCTCGTGACAAAGATCCTTACCAGTCGCACCAAATGCCGCAATGCAGGTACAGAAACGGACCGGTCATGCCGGACGGACATCAGCGATCCAGTCGACGGCGACGGTACTCCGGCTCCGCCCATCTCGCCGGTCGCATCCCGCATGCCGAGGGAGGACAAATGACGCTTGAATTTGCCGGCGATCTTGCGGCGCGAATCGAGGACTTGAAAGCGAGGAGGCTTTACAAGCGCGAGCAGGTCATCGCCTCTCCGCAGCAGGGTGAGATCATCCTTTCGGATGGGACTGCCTGCATCAATCTCTGTGCCAACAACTATCTGGATCTCGCGAACCACCCGCAACTGGTCGAAGCGGCCCCGGCTGCGCAGGGCACCTGCGGCTTTGGCATGTCCTCAGTCAGGTTCATCTGCGGCACCCAGCTTCCACACAAGCAGCTCAAGGGATGTCTGAGCGAGTTCCTGGGCATAGAGGACACCGTCCTGTTCCCGAGCTGCTTCGATGCGAATGCGGGGCTGTTCGAGACCCTGCTCGGCGCGGAGGATGTCATCATCTCCGATGCGCTGAACCACGCTTCGATCATCGACGGAATTCGGCCTTGCAAGGCACGTCGGTTACGCTACGCCAACAACGACATGGCAGCACTGGAGGCCAGGCTGGTCGAAGCCCGGGATGCACGGTATCGCATGATCGCCACCGACGGCGTGTTTTCCATGGACGGGACCTTTGCCGATCTCAGGTCCATCTGCGATCTTGCCGAAGAATATGATGCGATGGTGATGGTCGACGACAGCCACGCCGTCGGCATCGTCGGCGGGTCGGGTCGGGGGACACCCGAGCATTGCGGCGTTTCTGGCCGTGTGGACATCCTGACCGGGACGTTGGGCAAGGCACTCGGCGGTGCGGCTGGCGGATACGTCTCGGCCCGGTCGGGAATCGCGGAGTGGCTGCGACAGCGGGCGCGTCCCCACCTTTTCTCCAACACGCTGGCACCGGTCATCGCCGGAACCAGCCTGCGTGCGCTCGAGATTCTGGCTAACTCGACCGAGCTTCGCAGTCAGCTGTGGCGCAATGCGAGGCATTTCCGCAAGGAAATGGCGGCCCTCGGTTTCGAACTGCTCCCCGGCGACCACCCGATCATACCGGTGATGTTGCGTGATCCCACGCTTGCACAGGAATTCGCCGACAGGACCCGTAAGGAGGGCGTGCTCGTGGCTGCCTTCTCGTTCCCGGTCGTGCCAAGTGGCCAGGACCGCATTCGCGCCCAGATGTCGGCCGTCCGTGACATCGCGGACCTGAACTGTGCAATCGCCGCCTTTTCCTAGGTCGGGCGTGGCCTGGGAGTAATCAAGTAATCTGTCGAACATTCAAGGAGGTGCAGCCCGATGTTCACACTAGACGGACAGACCGCAATCGTCACCGGTGGCGCAAGCGGTATCGGGCTCGCAACCGCGCGGATGCTGGCCGGGATGGGCGCCAACGTGGTCATCGCCGATTGCAACGAGGAGGCGGGACACCAAGTCGCAGAAGGCTTGGCAAAAGGCGGTACTGGTTCGCTCTTCGTCCGAACAGACGTATCTGAACCGGGTGATGCGCACGCCCTGATGACTGCGGCGGCCAGCTGTTTCGGATCGCTGGAGATTCTCATGCATTTCGCCGGTATCGGCATGGAGCGGCCTGCGCTTGACACGACCATTGAGGATTGGAATCGCATCATTGCAGTGAATCTAACCGGCAGTTTCTTGGTCATGCGGGCAGCGGGGTCGGTCATGGTCGAGGCGGGATACGGTAGGATTGTCTCGATGTCCTCAACCGCCGGCGAACGCGGCGGGACGGGCCGCGCCGCCTACGGCGCATCCAAGGGCGGAGTTGCTGCATTGACCCGTGTCATGGCATTGGAATGGGCCGGGTCAGGCGTGACGGTCAATACCCTTGCGCCGGGGGCCACGGACACGGCGCTGGTGCAGAAAATGCATGACTCGGAAACCCGCCGCGCCTATCTCCAGGGCATCCCGATGGACCGCTACGGTGTTCCGGAAGAGGTCGCGGCCGCCGCCGTCTACCTTGCGCTTCCGCAATCGGGCTACATCACCGGCGTGACCCTCCCGGTGGACGGCGGATTCATGTCCAGCGGCGTGATCAAGCGCGGCTGAAGCGGCGGCAGACTGGCCACTCGTGTCTTCACGCGCGTATCAAGCGTCCTTTCGGGTCTTGATCTTGTGTCCGACAATGACGGCGATTTCGCGACAGCCTTGTGCCAGAATGGCGCAATCGGCGGACCGATTGTCCCTTCATGTTCGAGATCGAAACCGAATTTCGGGGGCCCTCGCTGACCTGTTGACGCGCTGTGGATGGCAGAAACCTCTTCGTCCGTGACGAGGATGATCGGAATCGATCGTACCACGAGCCATTTTCCATCTCATGGCACTCATGCGGGCGGCCCGTGCTTTCGGAAGAATCTTGTCTGATCAAACACGCGAGCGTTCCTGAGATCGCTGCCGGTCTGTGCCCTGACAATTCAGGCGCTTGCTCCGCTGAGGAAGAGCTTTCTCTCAACATTGCACAGCGCCTCGGCGGGGCCGCTCTCAGCGATGACGATAGATTCCGTTGTTTCCAGGCCCCAACCGTCCATCCACAGGCCCGGCATGAAGTGAAAGGTCATGCCCGGTTGCAGCACGGTCTCATCGGCAGGACGGATCGACACGGTGCGTTCGCCCCAATCCGGCGGATAGCCAAGGCCGATCGGGTAACCGCAGCGCCCGCCGCGATCAATGCCGACCTTGGCCAGTTCACCATTCAGCGCATTGGCGATATCGCAGGCGCGGTTGCCGGCGCGGGCGGCATCCAGCCCAGCATTGAGCCCGGCTGTCAGCGCTTGGGAGGCATCCAGCATGAACCGAGGCGGCGTGCCCAGAAAGATCGAGCGGCAGAGCGGCGCATGATAGCGGCGGTAGCAGCCGGAGAGTTCAAAGAATGTGCATTCGCCGGCCTTCATCTCGTCGCCGCTCCAGGTCAGGTGCGGCGCGGCTGCGTCCCGCCCCGAAGGTGTCAACGGCACGATGGCTGGGTAATCGCCCCAGTCGTCGTCCACTCCCATCAGGCCAGCATGGCAAATCTCGGCCACCAACTCGTTCTTGCGCAGGCCCGGCTCGGCCCTTTCCAAGGCGACATTGACGATCTTCTCGGTGATCTTCGCGGCTTTCCGGATGAAGACCATTTCTTCGTCCGACTTCACACCGCGCTGCCAGTTCACAAGCGCGGTGGCATCTACCATGGTTGCATTCGGCAAATCTGCATTCAGCACCATGTGGGCTTTGGCCGAATAGTAGTAATTCTCAAGTTCAACCCCGATCCGGGACCTGTCATACCCTATTGCCCGCAACCACTCGGCCAAGTCTTCCATCGGATGGCAAGTGGAGGATTGTACATACCTGTCGGCATATCCCAGCACATTGTCGTCCTCCATCCACACCGTACGCCGCCCGCCATTGACATCCTGAAGGCGCCCCCACCACAGCGGATCATCATCCAGTCCCAGAATCACTCCCTGGTGCACATAAAATGACCAGCCGTCGTAGCCCGTCAGCCAAGCTTGGTTCGAAGGATCGGTCACGAACAGAACGTCCATCCCGGCGGCGGCCATGGCATTGCGAGTCTTTGCAATTCGGCGATCATATTCCGCCTGGCTGAAAGGAGCGTGTTCTATCGGCATGGGCACCTCGTTCGTTCAGTTGTGTTCCAGTTGTTTGGGTTCAATTCGAATGAAACGGTCCAGCGATGTCCAAATTCAATAAATGTCCATATGAACTGGCAGGAAAAGGTCAAAGTTTCACGGTTTGCGTCGACTTGAACATAATCACGTAGCGCTTCTGAACGAGGCCGCATCTGTTACGAATTCGCCCGTTTCAAAAGGCGGATTCCGGCCCTTCAATCCGGTGGGGAATTCTCGTTCGATGCGGAATGTCTTCGAGCAATGAGATTCCTCGACAAGCCATCGACCCAGAATGCGGCGCGAAGAAGCCGCGCGACACCCTCACAAGAAACCGCTGGAGCCGATCTCGATTGCTCCGACATCAAAACGATGTCATCGTGCGGAGGCGCGTCCCGACTATCCTATGCGGATGCCTGACTCGGGATCGAAGAACACGGCGTTTTCCATGTTGAACGCAAATTCGATTACTGCACCCGGCGAAGCATCCGTGTCCGCCCGCATGCGTGCCACGCAGTCCGCTCCGCCGAAAGACGTCGTGACGAACGTGTCCGATCCGGCAGGCTCCGTGACTCCTACTGTGCTCGCGCACCGCTCAACATGCGTCGAACGATGGTCCGCACCATCCTTGTCCGTCAATGCCTCCGGCCGAATCCCCAAAGTGACGGTCTTTCCAGACATTGACCTGAGATCAGACCCCGCCTCGTAAACCGCCAGCTTCACGGTCTCGCCGAAACTGTTGCTGGTCTCGGCATAAACGGCCTCTCCATTCGCGTTGATGCTGACAGGCACGAGATTCATGGACGGCGATCCCATGAAAGTCGCGACAAAGAGATTGGCCGGCGTGTCGTAGATCTCCTTAGGCGTCCCAAGCTGCTGAACATGACCTTCGTTCATCACGGCAATCCGGGTCGACAGCGTCATCGCCTCAATCTGGTCGTGCGTCACATACACGATCGTAGTTCCAAGATTCTGATGGAGCTTCTTGATTTCGGTCCGCATGTCGACGCGGAGCTTCGCATCAAGGTTGGACAAGGGCTCGTCGAACAGGAAGACTTCCGGATTCCTGACAAGCGCCCGACCCATGGCCACCCGCTGCCGCTGACCGCCTGACAACTGCGCCGGTTTCCGATCCAGAAGCCCGCCGATCTGCAGGAGTTCCGCCACTTCCTGCATCGCCGACTCGCGTTCGGCCTTCGGCACCTTGTGCATCTCAAGGCCAAAGGTAATGTTCTGCGCGACCGTCATGTTCGGATAAAGCGCGTATGACTGGAAGACCATCGCAATGTTGCGCCGGGACGGATGCACTCCGTTCATGAGATTGCCCTTTAGGCGGATCTCGCCGCTCGTGATATCCTCCAGCCCGGCAATCATGTTCAGGAGCGTGGACTTTCCGCAACCGGACGGTCCGACGAGTACAAGGAACTCCCCTTCACCAACCGAGATGTTCACGTTGTGCAGGACCTCAACCGAACCGTAGGTCTTGGAGGCGCTGTCAATGTCGAGAAAGCCCATTGTTCAGCCTTTCACAGAACCCGCCATCAGGCCCCGCACGAAAAAGCGACCCGCGACGACATAGACGAGAAGAGTTGGAAGCGCGGCAAGGATCGCTCCCGCGAAATGAACGTTGTATTCCTTCACCCCTGTCGACGACTGGACAAGGTTGTTCAGTGCCACCGTCATCGGCTGGCTCGAAAAATCGGCGAATGACGCGCCGAACAGGAAGTCGTTCCAGATATTGGTGAACTGCCAGATCACGGAAACCACGATGATCGGTCCCGATGAAGGCAACATGATGCGCCAGAAGATTTGGAAGAACCCGGCACCATCAATCTGGGCCGCCCGCACCAGTTCGGTGGGAAAGGCGGCGTAGTAGTTTCGAAAGTAAAGCGTCGTGAACCCGATACCGTAAACGACATGCACGAGCACCAGACCCCAGGTCGTGCCGGCCAGTCCGAAGATGCCAAGCATGCGCGCCATCGGGATCAGCACGATCTGGAACGGAATGAAGCACGCGAAGAGCATCAGGCCAAACAGGATCGTGTCCCCCCTAAACCGCCACTTGGTCAGCACGTACCCGTTGAGCGCTCCGAGAATCGTCGAAATGAACACCGCCGGAACGACCATCTTGATCGAGTTCCAGAAATACGGCTTCAGTCCCGTCGCCTGAACACCTACCTGAGCCTCGGACCAGGCTTTCCGCCACGGCTCCAGTGTCCACATCTCCGGCAATGCCATCATGTTGCCGCCGGTGATCTCCGAAAGCGGCTTGACCGAATTCACGCCCATGACGAAGAGCGGCAACAGGTAGAAGAACGCGAACAGCAGGAGCAGCAGGTAGATCAGGACCCGTGTCGCGTTGCTGGTGCGAACTGCGGACTCCTGCTGCATTGCGGCCATCACTTCCGCTCCCGCAATTCGGAATAGAGGTACGGAATCATGATGGCGGCGATCGTCATCAACATGATCGTTGCCGACGCGGCGCCGATGCCCATCTGGTTCCGCGTGAAGGTATAGGAATACATGAACGTCGCTGGCAATTCCGTTGCCCTCCCCGGCCCGCCTCCCGTCAGGGCGATCACGAGGTCATAGGTCTTGATCGCGAGGTGCGCGAGTATGACAAAGGCCGAAAGAAATGCCGGCCGAAGTTGCGGAATGATGATCCTACGATAGAGATTCCAGTTCGATGCGCCGTCGATCTGCGCCGCCTTCAGGATTTCGTTGTCGATTCCGCGAAGGCCGGCAAGGAACATCGCCATCACGAAACCGCTGGTCTGCCAGACCGCTGCGAGCACCACGGTATAGATCGCGAAATTCCTGTTCTTGATCCAGTCGAAGGCGAAGCTCTCCCAGCCCAAGGCATGCATCGTGTTCTCAAGCCCGATTCCGGGATCCAGCATCCATTTCCAGGCGGTGCCGGTCACGATGAATGACAGAGCCATGGGATAGAGGTAGATCGGCCTCAAAATCCCCTCGCCCCTGATCTTCTGATCAAAGAAAATTGCCAGCGCCAGTCCGATTGCAGTGCAGATCACCATGTAGAGAACGGCGAAAACGCCCATGTTCGTGACCGCGATCTCCCAATGACGCAGGCGGAAAAGCTTGAAGTAGTTCTCGAATCCGACCCAGCCGAAACTCGGCAGGATGCGGCTGTCAGTGAAGGACAGGTAGACCGTGAAGAGTATGAAGCCGTAGACGAACACAAGCGCCATCGCCAAGGACGGCGACAACACCAGCTTCGGAAGCCAGACCTGAAGCCGGGTGCGGAAGTCTGCGTCGACGGGCGCGGCCATGCCTATCGCTCCTGGCGGAGGGCGAGGGCCGCACCGATGCGGCCCTCGCACATGATCTTACTTGGCGATCGACACGGCGTCGACAAGCTCCTCCACGGCAGTTGCGCTGTCATACTCGCCGTTGAAATGCGCCGTCACGACGTCATAGACCGCATTCTTGATGCTGGCGGGTGCGGCATGGCCGTGTGCCATTGAGCCGAACAGGTTCCCGCTCGACGCGGCTGCGGCCAGGTCCTTCATGCCCTGCTTGCCACAGGCATCGAAAGCTTCGTCGCTGACGTCGGTCCGCGCCGGCACCGATCCCTTGACGACGTTGAACGCCGACTGGAAGGACGGTGACAGAATCGCCGAGGCAAGTGCCGCCTGCTCCTTCGAAACCGATCCGCCCTGATCGAACATCGCGAACTGGTCAGCATTGAAAGTCACCTGGTTCTGCGTCCCCGGGAAACGGAAGCAGAGGAAATCCGTTCCCGGCTCCTTGCCCGCATTAAGGAACTCGCCCTTGGCCCAGTCACCCATCATCTGGAAGCCTGCTTCACCGTTGATGACCATGGCGGTTGCCAGGTTCCAGTCGCGACCGGAGAAGTTCTCGTCAACGTTTGCGCGGATGAAGGCCATCCGGTCGAACGCTTCCTTCATGGTGTCGGAACCAAGCGCACCTTCATCAAGATCAATGAAGGCAGACTTGTAGAATTCGGGTCCGCCAGTCGACATGGCCACTGCATCAAAGACCGTGGCTTCCTGCCAGGCCTGGCCGCCTTGGGCGATCGGTGTCACGCCCGCCGCCGCAAGTTTCTCGACGGCTGCCACGAATTCGTCCCACGTCTGCGGAACAGAGATGCCGTTGGCGTCAAGCACCGCCTTGTTGGCCCAAACCCAGTTGGTGGAATGGACGTTCACGGGTGCCGAAATCCACTTGCCGTCGTGCCGGGCGAACGCCTGCAATGCCTCTGGAACGACAGCGTCCCAGCCCTCTTGGGCCGCAATCTCGTTCAGGTCGGCAAGCGCGCCTTCCTTGGCCCAGTCCAGGATGTCGAATCCCAGCATCTGCACCGCTGTCGGCGCATTGCCAGCGGTGACCCGGGCGCGCAGGACCGTCATTGCCTGCTCTCCGCCGCCGCCTGCAACCGGCATGTCCTGCCAGCCGATACCCTGGCTTTCAAGATCCTGCTTGAGCACGTTCAGCGCGGCCGCTTCGCCGCCCGATGTCCACCAGTGCAGCACTTCCACATCGCCCGCGCTTGCAGCTCCTGCCGCAAGCGATGTTGCTGCCAGGACCCCGAGAATTCTTGTCTTCGTATATGCCATGTTGTCCTCCCAACGTGTTGGCCGTTTTCGTTGCCCGCATCCGCAGGCCCTCTTTCCGAAACGCCCGTATCGGCGTGACGGCAGTCAATGTCAATCAGCTCAGACACCCGAAGCGGTCAACGACCGCATCACAGGCCCTTTGCGGACTCCGTTTCCACCAGATATCCGCAGAGAATGCATCAGTATAGCGCGTCCCCCAAAATCTGCGCCACTGGCAGTCTGCCGAATTTTTCAAGTAACCGCAACGACTTCGTCCATCCTAGTTCACTTGCACTCCGCAACTCTCAAGTCCGGGACCTGCCAATTGGTCAAGTCCAGTGCTGCGGCTGCGTACCCTCTCCATTGCGACAGCGGTTACGCTAGTTCGGCCTTGCCCAATGCATCATTCATACGATTACTTGCCCCTTGACGACTACGTCGGCGCCCCGGAAATTCTCAGGAGCTGCCTGACCGGAAAAACCTCTTGCCGGTTTGTCACGAGCCATATAACTAACCAAATAGTTACTTCGGAAGGAACGCGCATGCAACCAGGTACCTTGGTGAAGTTCGGTCGCGTCGACTTGGAAGTCACCGCATTTGGATTCGGCACGGCACCCATAGGCAACATCTTTCGCGAGATCGACGAAGAGACCTCTGACGGGATGTTGCAGGCTTCATGGGACGCTGGAGTCCGATATTTTGATACCGCACCCATGTATGGCCACGGGCTCTCGGAGCTTCGCACTGGCCACAGCCTGCGCTGGAAGAATCGCGAAGACTTCGTGCTTTCGTCCAAGGTGGGCCGCATCCTGAAGCCTGCACGCAAGGCCGACATAGACTATGCGCCCTGGACCAACGCAGGCCGGTTCTCGATGCACTTCGACTACAGCTACGACGGCACCATGAGGTCATTCGAGGACAGCCTGCAGAGGCTCAATCTCGAAAGCATGGACATCTGCTTCATCCACGACGTTGATCGCTTCACGCGAGGTGACGAACAGCCCGATGTCTTTCGGCAGGCCATGGACACATGTTGGGCCGCCTTGGAGGAACTGCGCAATCAAGGCGTGGTCAAGGCCATCGGTGTTGGCGTCAACGAGTGGGAAGTCTGCCACGACGCGCTCAAGCAACGCGATTTCGACTGCTTTCTTCTCGCCGGACGATACACGCTTCTGGAGCAGGAATCGCTCGAAGAATTCCTGCCGCTCTGCGAGGAGCGCGGCGCTGCCGTGGTCATCGGCGGCGGTTTCAACTCGGGAATTCTCGCAACGGGCGCTGTCGAAGGTGCAAAGTACAACTATGCGCCGGCACCGCCGGAAATCATGGAACGGGTCAGGAAGATCGAACAGGTCTGTGCCGATCACGGCGTGCCCTTGGCTGCTGCTGCGCTGCAATTCGTTGTCGCCCATCCTGCGATACCGAGCTTCGTCGCCGGCACACGCACGGTCGAGCAACTGGAAAGGAACCTTGCCTGGTTCAGCCATCCGATTCCGGCCGACTTCTGGGCGGAACTCAAGGAAATGAAACTGCTGCGAGAAGACGCGCCAGTGCCGACCTGAAACGGGACCAGCACGTCAGGGCGGCATCGTGATGCGCCTCATTCCTCCAGGCCACCACGGCGCTGCCATTCTCGCCTGCGGGGATCGCATCGATTGCGGGACGATAACCGTCACCGCAGAGATGATCGACGCCTTTACCGACTTGACGAGCGACAGGTTCGAGATTCACATGTCCGGAGAGGCCGCCCGGCGCCATGGATTTGGCGCACGGGTCGCGCACGGGCATCTCGTGCTTTCCTTGATCGATGGGTTGAAGAGCCGGGCGCCCGCGCAGTTTCGCGCCAGAGCTTCGCTGGACTGGCATTGGAGCTTCCATCGGCCCGTGCTCGCAGGGGTTCGAATTGCGGTATCCATCACCATTGCAGCGATCGATAGGACACAAAAGAACGATCAGGCAGTTCTGGTGCTCGGCTTCGATGTCACCAATCAACGCGACCAGAATGTGCAGTCCGGCACAAACCGCTTGTTGGTGTATCGCTGAAGGGATTCAAGCCTCGAAGTCGAGAACGAAAACGCCTTCCGCACCGCCATCGAGTTCAGCAACAATCCGAGCTCCGATGCTACGGTGCACCTCGTCGGCGAGATAGGCATCGCGCACGGATGCATCCCGGAAATCGAACCAGAAAAGATCGCGGTAGCCGCGCACCAGCGGATCTTCGACGCTGATGTTCGGGCACGCCCGAAAGTCGAGAATGCCGTCGATCCGTTCGTCCAGCCCGGCAAGATCTTCCATGAGCCCCTGCTTCACGTCTTCAGGTGTGCCAGCCTTGAACCTCAGGGCGACCAGATGCCGAATCATGTGCCGCCCTCTCCAAAGTCGGGTTTACGGCCTTGCCGAAACGCTGCTAGCCCCTCGGCCAGTTCATCCGTGCCTGCCGCCAAGGCCCCCGAAAATGCTTCAAGAACGCGCTCGCGTTCCTCGCCTTCGGCTGCGTTGATCGTCATCTTCACGAGTTCCGTCGCCCGTGATCCACGCCCCAGGACGGCCTGCGCCAATTCGAGCGCCGCCACCGGACCGGCACCGGAAGGCACGAGTTTATCGATGATGCCCAGCTTCAACGCTTCTTCTGCCGCAAGCACCTCGCCAAACAATGCCATGCGCCGCACGGCCTGCGCACCAAAGCGCCGGACAGCACGTTGCGTGCCGGACCAGCCGGGAACGATGCCAAGACCAGATTCCGGTTGGCCGATCTTCACGTGCTCCTCTGCGATGCGAATGTCCGCGCAGGCCGCTAGTTCCAGTCCGCCGCCAAGCGCATGCCCGTCCAGAACGGCAATGACAGGTTGGCGCAGTCTCGCCAAGGCGTCGAAGGCCGCATGCCCGTCGCGAATCCAGTGCCGCCCGAACCGTTCCGGACTCTCCGCAGACCAAGCTTCGATGTCTCCGCCGGCGGAGAATGCCTTGCCTTCGCCCGAGAGAACAACAACCCGAATGTCGTCGTGGTGCTCGATCTCCCTGCACCGCGCGGCAAGATCGTCCACCATAGCGGTGTCCAGCGCATTCAGCTTTTTTGGCCTGACAATCCGAAGCTGCCCGATCGCCCCGTCAATTGTCAGCGATATCCGTGACGCGCTCATGGCATGAGCCCGAACGGCGCCGGATCAAAGAGCGCCGCGTCCATCACGCGCAGGTCGTCAGCCACCTTGAGCGGCGTTTCGGCCTGATCAAGCACGTCGCGCTGCACGTTCACGCCCTGTGCAATTTCGGTAACTTCGAGCCCCTCCTCCATCAGCCGCATGACACAGCGCTCCGTGACATAAGTGACTTCCTGGCCTTGTGCGACAGCGCGTCGTCCGGAGAACGAAACGTGGTCCACTTTGGGTACGATCTTTGCCGTGTGTCCCTCGGCGTCAATCACCAGCTTGCCACTCTCGATACGCATTTTTGCACCGGCGTTGAAAGTTCCCGAAAAGACGATCCGCCGAGCCCGTGCCGTGATGTCTACGAATCCGCCGGCGCCCGCCGTCCGGTGCGGGGTCGATTTCAGCCGTGACACGTTGACCGAGCCATCCGCATCGATTTCGAGAAACGACAGCAGCGACGCATCGAATCCCCCGGCCTGGAAATATGTGAACTGATGTGGCGAGGTCACGAAGGCGTCGGCATTGGAAGCGCAGCCAAACTTGAAGTCCAGCAACGGAACGCCTCCGATCGCACCCTGCTCGATCACCCAGGTAACATCGCCATGACAGCCTTCCTCGATGAACACGCGCGGCACGTTGGCAGACACGCCAAATCCGATGTTCACCGCCCATCCCTTCCGAAGTTCCTGTGCCACGCGACGCGCAATGATCTTGGGCACGCCAAAGTCCATTGTCCGGAAACTGTCGATCGGGCGGATGAGTTCGCCGGATATCGCCGGATCGTAGGTCGTTGCGGTGGTCTGCAACATGTCGGGAGCTTCGACCAATGCATCGACTAGAATGCCGGGCACATGGACATCGTGGGGGCGTAGCGAACCACTTTGCGTCACCTGCCGCACCTGCGCAATGACAGTCCCGCCACAATTGTGCGCGGCGAGCGCCATCTCCATTGCGCCGAGATAGGCACCTTCGGACTTGAAACCAAGATTGCCGCGCTCGTCGCCGGTCGTCGCGCGAATGATGGCAACGTCAGGTCGAAGGGCAGCGAAGTAAAGCCAGTCCTCGCCTTCGAATTCCATGCGCTTGACGATGGGTTCGGCGGCAGCGGATTCATTCATGGCGCCGCCTTCCTGCTCGGGATCCACGAACGTGTCCATGCCGACCTTGGTAAGAACCCCTGGGCGATGCCCGGCTCCTTCCCGCAACATGTCGAAGACGATGCCAGAAGGAAGGTTGTACGCCTTCACCTGGTTCGAGACGATCATCTGCCAGATGAGCGGCGGATCGGAACTCGACGGGCCTGACGGATAACTGCCGCCAATGATCTTTGTCAGGCATCCGGGCTTCGCGATATGGTCCACGCCCTTGACGCCGAACATGTCGCCGGCAGCGATGGGATGAATCGTCGTGAGGTTCTTCGGCGACCCTTCGGCCTCGAATCGTTCGCCAAGCGCCTGGAGCACCAGGTCAGGGCAGCACAACCCGCTCGATGAGTTTACCGCAACAACCGCGTTGTCCGGGATCAGCGCGACGGCGTCGACTGCGCTTTTCTGCTTTGTCACGGCGGCCTCCCCGAAGTCGCGCTGGAGCCAGAAGTAACCGGTTGGTTATCTTCAATATGCCAAGCTCAGAGTGCCGAAACAAGCACGGAATGCCGGAAAAAAGTCAACCCTCCGGCCCGCAAGGCTTCCTTTCAAGTAACCAATGAGTTACATTTTTCCAGAACTGCAGGAGCCAGCAATGAACATATACTTCCAGAGAACCTATCAACGCGCTTTCGGCACTTTTCCGCTGGAAGGAGAGGTCGCGAAACAGGCGATTCTTGCCGCAGCCGAAGTCGGATACCGTGCATTCGACACTGCGCAGATGTACGGCAACGAGGCTGAGACCGGCGAAGCGCTGAAGGCGACGGGCATTTCACGCGAAGACCTCTGCATCACGACGAAGGTTCATCCGGACAATTTCGGCGAAGATAGGTTCATCGCCTCGGTCGAGCGGAGCCTGACGGCGTTGCGAGTCGACTACGTGGACGTCCTGCTGCTGCACTGGCCTCCGATGGACGGCAACATTGCGCCGTCATTGAAGCTCCTGCAAGCTGCCCGTGACAAGGGATTGGCTCGGAACATCGGCGTGTCGAACTACACGATCCAGATGATGAAAGACGCAAAGTCCATCGTCGATGCACCGTTCGTGACCAACCAAGTCGAATTCCATCCGCTCCTGAACCAGGATCGTCTGCTCGCCGGCGCGAATGAGGCGGGGATTCCTTTGTCATCCTATTGCTCGGTCGCCCGCGGCGAGGTGTTCAAGCATCCCGAGTTCGCAGAGATCGGCGTTGCATACGGAAAGACTGCCGGCCAGGTGGTGTTGCGCTGGATTGTTCAGAAGGGCGTCAGCGTGAACACCATGTCGACCAGGACGGAGAACATCCGAGCGAATTTCGACATCATGGATTTCACGCTGTCGAGCGTGGACATGGGGAGGATCGAGAAACTCACTCAGACAGGCTATCGGATTGTCGGGGAAGACCTGGTGCCTTGGGCGCCGAAGTGGGACTGACCACCCGGTTCCCGGACCAATCGATTGGGACTTACAAAGAAAGGTTTGCACCTTTCCCTGTTCCGCTTTCGCGGCACGACGTTGTGCAGTAGCGAAAACGCTGATAGCATGGTTTCGTTGCCTTTGGCAACCGGCGTCGGGGACTGGCGCACGGCAAATCTGTTCT
>JAJEFO010000058.1 GCA_022820365.1 Silicimonas sp. | reverse complement strand
CCCAGGCATCGATGCAGGGAGAGACAGCGCGCTGCGCGCGGATCGCCGCCGTCAAGTGTGGCAGGATTCGCCGTCAAGTGTCGTAAGAATCCCCGTCAAGTGTTGTAGGATTCCCCGTCAAGTACACAAGATTTTGCACTCGACGCGATGGAACCGGACGACGTTCGGTCCGAAGCGTATGATCTCGTGGTTCTCGCCATGTCCGAGCCGCAATTTGCCGGCGCTGGCGTGCGCACGCTTCTGGTGCGAATCGCACAGGCCCGGGTGCCGTGCCTTTCCCTGATGAACATGCCGCCGATGCCCTATCTCAAGCGCATCCCCAATCTCGAAACGGACAAGCTTGCCGCGTGCTTCACGACGCTCGACGGCTGGCGCGATTTCGAGCCCGGACTGGTTTCGCTTTGCAGCCCGGATCCGCAGGCGTTCCGCTTGCCGGACACCGGCCCGAACGTGCTGCATGTGGGCCTGCCGACCAACTTCAAGGCAGCCCCGTTTGAATTTTCCGAGCACAACAAGATGCTGAAAGAGCTGGAAGCGGACATTGACGCCGTCCGTGTCGATGGCAAGGAGATTCCCGTAAAGCTGCGCGCCCATAACTCGCTTTTCGTGCCGTTTGCAAAATGGGCGATGCTCCTCACCGGAAACTATCGCTGCGTGCAGCCGAACGGGATTCGCTCGATCAAGGAGGCCGTGCACGACGACATCGAAACGTCACGGGACATCTACCGGTCGGTTACCGATCTTGTCGTCAGGCTTGGAGCGACGCCGGACAGCCAGGTGCCGTTCGAGAAATACGCCAAGGCCGCGGAAGGTCTGCTGAAGCCGTCTTCGGCAGCGCGCGCCATCGACGGCGGCGCCCGGCATGTCGAGCGCGTCGATCTTCTGGTTCAGTTCATCGCCGACCAGCTTGGCATGGGCAATCCTGCGGTGGATGAAGTCGCGGCGACGGTGACCTCACGAATTGCGGGCAACCTCAGAGCAGCTGCCTAGCTTTCGTAGCGGGTTTTTCCGCGTCGATCAGGGCTGATCGGCAATTCCACGAACAACGGCTGGTGCGCGCGCTGGGAACATGCCTGGCGCGGGCAAAGATGGCAGTTGATCCCGATCTGGCTGAACAGGTCTTCGCGATCAAGGTTGAAGGATCGCGCATATCCGATTTCGTCGACGAAACGGAACTCGCAGCCGAGCGCAAGCGCCAGCCGTCGGTCCTGAGACTCCCGACTGAACACCGGCCGGTCCGAAGTGCGGCTGATCGTGAAGAACCGCTCGCCCTCGGGCAATTCCACGAATTGGGGCAGGATCACGCCGGGAGTCCTGAACGACGTATGGATGTTCCAGACGGGGCAGGCTCCGCCAAACTCGGCCAGCGTGAAGGTGGTCGAGTTGAAGCGCTTGGTGACGTTGCCGGCCTTGTCGATCCTGAGAAAGAAGAACGGCACGCCCTTCGCGTTCCGGCGCCGCAGCGTCGTCAGCCGATGACACACCTGCTCGAACGAAACGCTGAAGGCCGCCGCGATCCGGTCCACATCGTACTTGGTCCCCTGCGCAGTAGCCAGAACGTCTGCATAAGGCATGAGGAAAGCGCTGGCAAAATAGTTGGCGAGTTCCACCTGGCAGCGCGCAAGTCCCGTGGAGGAAGTAATCCCGCTGTCCGAGACCAGCCCGTCCAGAATTTGGTCCGCCTCCAGAAGGCACAGCACATGCGCAAGCTGAAAGGTCCGGTTCGGATAGTCGAGCGCCTGGGAAAGAAATACCGTCGCTTTCTCCCTGTCGAAATTGCGCAAGGCTTCGCTCATGTCCTCGACAGTCTGGATGAGAACTTCGACCCCGTGGCGCGCCTTCAGGCGGTCCTTCAGCATCGCGTAGACATCGTCGGGCGCACAAGGCTGTTCGGTGCGGATCTTTTCCGCAGTCCTTTCGAGTTCCGGAAAGTGGTTTCCATGCTTTCGGAAAAAATCGTGGATGATCGTTTCCGGCGAGGACGAGACGAGATTTTCCGGCACACGCTCCCGACCTTGCCGCAGCACCTTGTCGAGCGTCGTCCGGTGCGTCCGGTAGACCTGCAGAAAGTTCTCGACGAGCCCCGGTGCGTGATCGACGGCGGCACGCAGTTCCTGGAGGTCGGGCGTGTCGCGGAAGATTGGATCCTGAAGAACGCTGCGCAGTTCCGCCAGTACGTTTGAGCTTGGCTCCTGCACCAGTTCGCGCCAGTCGATGGCGTATTTGTCGGAAAGGGCCATGAGCATTTGAACCGAGAGGCTCCGCTGGTTGTTTTCCAGCAGGTTGACGTAGGCCGGGCTGATGCCGAGCGACTTTGCCATTTCGGCCTGGGTCTGCTTGTGGGCGCGCCGGAGCTGCCGCAACTGAGGGCCGACGAAGGTCTTTTTCATTCGGATTCTCCAAATTTACAAAGTTACTGAATTGATAGCATGATACACACACTAGAAACACATAAACCCGATTTTGTGTGTTCAAGCCTTCGACAGGTGTTACTGGCAAACCACGCACCGCCAAAGGCACTGACGCGAGGAATTCCAATGGACGGACAATCCGGCCGCAGTTTCGCGGCAAGCTCGTTTCTCGCATCCACGTTGACCGAAACGGGTCCCGACCTGGCGGCCGCAAACGACCCCGACTGGAGCGCACAAGCAGAAGCCTATGCGTGTGCCGAATCGCTGGAGCCTTGCGGTCGTCTCACGATCCATCCCGGCAAAGCTTGAGAGGAGCAGGTACCATGAAAATCGGTTACAACGGACTGGCCGTTCCCGGCCCGACCAACATGCCCTTCCAGATCCGCCAGGCCATGGAAGTGGCCCTTCAGGACCATCGGGCGCCGGACTTCCCGGACTTCACGCTGCCGCTGCTAGAAGACCTCAAGGACATTTTCATGACTTGGACCGGTCGCGTGTTCATTTATCCGTGCTCTGGCACGGGCGGCTGGGAAGCGGCCATCACGAACACGCTCTCCGAAGGCGACACGGTCCTGGCGTCGATCTTCGGGCAGTTCTCGCTTCTCTGGGTGGACCTGTGTCAGCGGTTCGGGCTTGACGTGGACGCCATCGATGTCGAATGGGGCAAGGGCGTTCCGCTGGACGAGTATCGCCAGAAGCTGGCAGCGGACACGGACCACCAGATCAAGGCCGTGCTTGTAACCCATAACGAGACCGCGACCGGCGTGACTTCCGACGTAGCTGCGGTCCGCAGGATCCTGGACAAGCTGGATCATCCCGCGCTGCTGTTCGTGGACGGCGTGAGTTCCGTCGCCTCAATCGACTTCCGCATGGACGAGTGGGGCGTAGACGTGATCGTTTCGGGCTCTCAAAAGGGTTTCATGATGCCGACCGGCCTGGCCGTGATCGGCGTAAGCCAGAAGGCAATCGACATGGGGCGGCAGGCGGGGCTTCGACGCTGCTTCTTCGATTTCCAGGACATGATCAAGACCAACGATCAGGGCTACTTCCCGTACACTCCGGCGGCAACGCTCATGCACGGTTTGCGCGCCTCGGTCGACATGCTCAAGGAAGAGGGGCTGCTAAACGTCTTTGCCCGTCACCATCGCTTGGCCGGCGGCGTACGCGCGGCGGTAGAGGCTTGGGGACTGCGCACTTGCGCGCAAGGCCCCGAATGGCATTCGGACACGGTCACGGCGATTCTGGTGCCCGACGGGTTCGATGCCAATCACGTCATCCAGACGGCCTATCACAATTACAACCTGTCGCTCGGCGCTGGCCTGAACAAGGTCGCTGGCAAGGTCTTCCGGATCGGTCACTTGGGCTGGCTGAACGAAATCATGGTGCTGCAAACGCTGGGCGGCGTGGAACTTGCAATGCGCGACGTGGGCATTCCGTTTGAGCCCGGTGCAGGCGTTGGCGCGGCCGTGCGTCACTTTGCCGATAACGTATTCGCCGTCCGGACGGCGGCGGAATGAAAGTTGACGCGATGGATGCACCTTTGGGCAAATCGGTCGGCGAGAAGGGCAAAATGCGGATTGTCTTCCTCGACCGGTCGACGATCGGGCCCTCGGTGAATGTCTCGAAGCCAGCCTTCGATCATGACTGGGTGGAATACGACCGCACGGCGCCTGATGAGGTAATCAGACGACTCGAAGGCGCGGACATTGCGGTGTCGAACAAGGTGCCGATCCGGCGAGATGCCATTGAGGCGCTGCCGGATCTCAAGATGATCTGCATCCCTGCTACAGGCCATGACGCGTTTGACATCGACACTTGCCGCGAGCGGGGAATCGTCGTGTCGAACGTGCGTGGCTATGCGACGAACACGGTTCCGGAGCACACGTTTGCATTGATCCTTGCGCTGCGACGCAGCCTGGTCGGGTTTCGCCAGGACGTGATCGACGGAGAGTGGCAAAAGGCGGCGCAATTCTGTTTCTTCAATCATCCGATCCGGGACCTGGCGGGATCGACACTCGGCATCTTTGGTGAAGGCGTCTTGGGTCAAGGGGTAGCCAAGCTGGCGCAAGCCTTCGGGATGAAACCGCTATTCGCGGCACATAAAGGTGTAGACGGGCTGGGGCCGCTCTATACGCCGTTTGATCAGGTGATCGAGGAGTCGGATGTACTGACCATGCATGCGCCACTGCTGCCTGCGACCAAGAACATGATCTCGGACCGCGAGTTCGGGATGATGAAAAAGAAACCGCTGATCATCAACGCCTCCCGTGGTGGGCTGGTGGACGAGGCCGCGTTGGTGCGCGCGCTTGATGCAGATCGGATTTCGGGGATCGGGTTCGACGTTCTGACCAGCGAGCCGCCGCTGCCGGACAACCCGCTGCTGTCGGTGCTTGACCGTCCCAACGTGATCGTCACGCCGCATACTGCCTGGGCCAGCGATGAGGCAATGCAGACGCTCTGGGATCAGGTGGTGGATCACCTGGAGAATTTTTGGTGTGGAGAACCGTCGAACCGGGTGGCGTGAAGGAACAGTCGTGTCCGGGTTGTCACCGGTGATGATTCCGCTGATGAGGCCATGGGGCCAGCAGTTCGGTCAGCTTGTCAGGTCATCGGATTCCGAAACCGGACAACAGTGATTCCGAACGAGGAATGAGGCAAAGCAAACTTGCTGGGCGGTCGAGGAGTTCCCGCCGGGGTGCACCGGTCAGCTGCCGTCAACAGCCTCTTCCTCGTTCCTTTCTGATTCGGAGTCACTCCAAATGCTCAGACTTGCAACGGAACTCAGAAGGAATACCGAAGCGACACCCGGAGACCGTGGCTCCGGATACGCGCCTGCGTCGGGGCTAAATCAAGCGGTATCGGGTCGCGGCTGCCGTCGTGCCAATGCACCCCGCCTTCGCCTCGCCCCGTGTGGACTTCGCCGAGATCGGTGTAGCGCCACGCCATGTCCAGACCAAGCTGTTCGTTCAGCGGCATCGTGAGGCCTACGGTCACCATCCAGGCCAGGTCCGTCCGGCTCCCGCCCCGCACGCTCGTCGTCGTCGTCGGAAACGTCATGGTGGTTCCGCCGATCCGGTTGCGCACGGCACCTGCGCCCGCTCCCACGTAAGGCGTGATCGTCGCCCGTCCGCGCGACGCGAATTCAGGAAAATCGACAAACGCCGCCAGCATGCCGGATACCGAAGTGATGTCCGCAGCCACCGATTGCTGTCGGTCCGGCGCGAGAAAGTTGGCACGACCCTCGAAGCTGTAGTGTGGCCGGTGCTCCACCATCAACTCGTAGCGCATCGTGCCTCTGGGCACGTAGCCGAGCCCGAATTCCAGTACTGCCATCTCGCCGAAATCGCCGAACGAACGACGGGGGGCGCCGTCGCGGTCTCGTCCGCAACCGTACAGCGCTGCCGGAACGGTGCTGGCACAGTCAATGTCGGTGAACGCCGCGTCGGCGGACCAGTCGAGTCCAATGCCGCCTCGCAGATAGTATTCGCCCGCGTCGGCAACACCCGGACACAGTGTCATCAAAGCAAGCGCTGCTGCAGCGGCAATCCGAGGAGACGCATTCTGCGACCTGCGAGCCACGGCCAAGGTCCTGCCACGCCCGCGTGCCGGACTGACACGCTCCGTTTCCATGTGCGCGATGCCGAAAATCCGAACAGGCAATCGCTGTGCGATGCGGCCCCTGCCCCGCGCGTTCATTTGGTGGATCTCCGCACCAGATCAACTGAGGCTGGCGCCGCACAGGAGGCAAGCAGGTGCATCACGGCCTTTGCCACGTGCACTTGCTGGAAGAGTCAGCGTGGTTAGCGGGCAGATATCGTGCCACGTAAGTGCATTCGCCTGTAATGTCGGCATACTTTCCGGTGCCGCCCATGATCTCAAACCGACCTTCGCCGCCACCGCCTTCCGCTATGTCGCCGTCCCGTCGACGGGCGAGAAGATAAATCTCGTCACCTGTGCGATCCGTGAATGTGCATGGGGACTCCAGGTCAACGACACCGTCTCGAAACGTGCCCACGAACACGAGACACTTCGCGATGTTCGTCGCGCCTTTGACAAAGGGCGGGCCACTGCTCTCCAAAACAGTGCTGGTTCCAATGAGCGTTCCGGCAGTGTAGGCGCCACCCGCGTGATCAATTGTGGTGTAGTCCTGAACATAGCTTTGCAGGCTACGAAAACTGCCCGCTTCCTGCGCAGCAGCGGCACCCGGCAAAACGAACAGCATCGACAACGTAAAGGCAGCTGCAAGAATGGCCCTCAATCCCATCACGGCAGTTCCTTTCCTGTCTTCTTCGTCACACATGCTGGCCTTTTGATGTCCCTACCAGTCTGTCGTTCTTGGGTCGAGCGTGGCCGCGACCCATCGTGCCGGGGACTGTCAGACGGATCACGTTTGGGATCAAGCACGGAATCCGGAATTTCCCGATGTCGCCGCAACTGCTGCAGGAATCCGACCACAACTTTTCGGACCTGTCTGGCTGGACACCGCCGTTCGCCCACAACCTGGTGAGGCAGACGGGATTCCCGTCCTCACATATGTCCTCACAGGGAATCGGTGTCACGGACGCATTGCGCAAATGCAGCTTCCGCCCCTCAACAACTTGGTTTGCCAGCCCTTCAGTGCAGCCCTGCTGCATCGCCACGCCCTGCGGATACGGCCATTCCGGGGTTGACGATGCACACCCTGTGTCCGACACCCTCGAACATGGCAGCCGCGCACCTGACCATCGACCTTGATGCCGTTTGCTCAAACTGGCGTGCACTTGATGCCCTGTCGAACCACGAGGTTGAGACGGCTGCAGTCGTCAAGGCTGACGCGTATGGCATCGGGGCCGCACAGGCTGCGAAGGCACTGGCGAATGCGGGCGCGAAGAGTTTTTTCGTCGCCCTTGTCGAGGAGGGCGTCACGATCCGCAACGTGCTCGGCAACCAGCCTGACATCTACGTCTTTTCCGGCCATATGAAAGGCGAAACCAATGCGCTGGTTTCTGCACGCTTGATCCCGTTGCTGAACGCGCCGGATCAGATGTCACGCCATGCCGCGAACGCTCCCGCCCACCCCTTCGGCGTTCAACTCGATACCGGCATGAACCGTCTGGGCTTTGAGCCATCCGAGTGGAATGACTGCAAGGCCGAACTCTTGGACTCCCGGCCGGTCCTCGTCATGAGCCACCTCGCTTGCGCCGACGAACCCGGTCATCCAATGAACGTGCAGCAGCTTGATGCATTTCGCGGGATGACCGACGGCATTGCGCCCCGTCGCTCGCTCGCCGCCACTGGCGGGATTCTCCTCGGACCGGAGTACCATTTCGACCTTACCCGACCGGGTGTCGGGCTCTATGGCGGCCAGCCATTTGGCGAAGCTCGGCCAGCCATCCGACTTGATGTGCCGGTGATCCAGACAAGGACAGTTCAGCCCGGCGAAACCGTCGGCTATGGCAATGCCTGGACCGCGACTGCTCCGACCAAGGTCGCCACGATCTCTGCCGGCTACGCAGACGGACTCCTGCGAGCGGCGGCGCCTGGAGCGGTGGTTTTCGCAGGGAACACGCCCTGCCCCGTCGTCGGGCGCATATCGATGGACCTCATCACTGTTGACGTGAGCGAACTGCACAACGTGCCAGCATCGTTGCAGGTCATTGGCCCCGATCTTCCGGTTGACGCCTTTGCAGAGGCTGCCGGCACGATCGGCTACGAGATCCTGACATCCCTCGGAGCACGCTACGAACGCGTGTACTTGCCGCAATGAATGTCCTGGCCATCATCGGACGGGCGGCGCTCGCCATGCTCGCTGCGATCGGGCGGGTGACGCTGTTCGCCGTCGATGCCGTCAGCCACTTGGGACGTCCGCCCTACTATCCCCGCGAGTTCGCGCACGCGCTTGTGCAGATCGGCTACTTCTCTCTTCCAGTGGTCGGACTGACCACCATCTTCACGGGCGGCGCGCTGGCTCTCCAGATCTATGCCGGAGGTGCACGCTTCTCTGCCGAGGCGGTCGTGCCCCAGATCGTCGCCATCGGCATCGTGCGCGAACTGGGACCGGTCCTTGTCGGCCTCATGATCGCCGCCCGCGTCACCTCCTCGATTGCGGCCGAAATCGCCACGATGAAGGTCACGGAGCAGATCGATGCCCTGATCACGCTTTCGACCAGTCCGGCCAAGTACCTGACACTGCCTCGGGTCCTGGCCGCAACCGTCGTCATGCCGTTCCTCGTTGGCGTCGGCGACATCATCGGGATCATGGGCGGCTATCTCGTCGGTGTCGAACGTCTGGGCTTCAACGCGGAAACGTACCTTAGGAACACCATCGACTTCCTGGAGCCGCTGGACGTCGTCTCGTCGCTCGCCAAGGCCGCTGTTTTCGGCTTCCTCGCCGCCCTGATGGGCTGCTATTTCGGCATGCATTCGGGTCGCGGCGCACAAGGCGTTGGCCGGGCAACCAAGGGCGCTGTCGTTGCCGCCAGCGTGCTGATCCTCGCTGCCAACTTCGTCCTCACGGAGCTGTTCTTTTCGGCATGATCGAACTCGCGGATGTACATAAGGCCTTTGGCACGAAGAGGGTTCTGACCGGTGTCAACCTAACCCTGAGGAAAGGCAGGAGCATGGTGGTCATCGGCGGCTCTGGCACGGGCAAGTCGGTGCTACTTAAGTGCGTGCTTGGACTCTTTCGGCCAGACAAGGGTTCGATCAGCGTTGACGGAACCAATGTCACGAATCTTCGTCCGGGCACGCCCGAACGGGACGCGTTCTTCGCTCGGTTCGGAATGCTGTTCCAGGGCGGCGCACTCTTCGATTCGCTTCCAGTGTGGCAAAACGTGGCGTTCCGGCTGTTGCGCGGATCCCTCAAGAAACCGCGGACAGAGGCGCGTGAGATCGCGGTCGAAAAGCTCCGCCGAGTCGGGTTGTCACCCGATGTGGCGGAACTGTATCCGGCCGAGCTTTCGGGTGGCATGCAAAAGCGCGTAGGCCTTGCGCGGGCCATCGCCACCGAACCCGAGATCATCTTTTTTGACGAGCCAACGACAGGGCTCGACCCGATCATGGCAGGCGTCATAAACGACCTGATCCGCAGCATCACAAGCGAAATGGGCTCGACTGCAATGACCATCACCCATGACATGTCGAGCGTTCGAGCGATCGCGGACGATGTCGCAATGCTCCACGACGGCGTGATCCAGTGGACCGGCCCGGTCCGCGAACTGGACAGCTGCAGCGACCCGTGCGTGGCACAATTCATCTCCGGCAGTGCCGAGGGCCCGATCGAGACGCTTCGTTGAGGCCCTGCCGCAGTTCACGCTGTCTGGCCAGGAAGCAAGGGAGGCGACGCCCGCCATCTCGCTTGAAAGTTCGGGAAACGGCACATCCTTTCGTCGCGTCAAATCACGTCTCGAGCCCGGCGCACCAGGCGACGATCCCGTCCGATACCTGCTTGTCTCGCCCCTTATGCACAGGCAAAAGGACGCCATGACAAAGTCCATGCGCCTTTCCTGCGCGCATTGCGGCGCCGTCCATGCAAAGTGGTCCGGACGCTGCGACGAATGCGGTGCCTGGAACTCGATTTCCGAGGATGTGCCGCTATCGGCCGGCCCCAAGTCCAAGGGCCTTGGCCACGCGCGGGGCAACGTTGTCCCGCTCAGCGACCTTGCGGGAGAAGACGAACCTCTTCCACGGGATCTTTCGGGCATGGCCGAACTTGATCGGGTTCTAGGCGGCGGGCTCGTGCCCGCAAGTGCCGTCCTTGTGGGCGGCGACCCGGGAATCGGCAAGTCGACACTGCTTCTGCAGGCGGCCGCAGCCTACGTGCGAAAGGGGCTGCGGGCGATCTACATCTCGGGGGAGGAAGCATCCAGCCAGATCAGGCTGCGCGCCAGGCGCCTTGGCCTCGCCGACGCTCCCGTGCAACTCGCTGTGGAGACCGACCTTCGAAATATCCTGACGACCTTGGAAGAAGAGAAACCTTCGGTCGCGGTCATCGACTCGATCCAGACCGTTTGGCTGGACACGGTCGAAAGCGCTCCCGGCTCGGTCTCGCAGGTGCGTGCGGCGGCGCATGAGCTCACGTCATTCGCCAAGCGCAAGGGCATCAGCGTGGTGCTTGTGGGCCATGTCACCAAGGAAGGCCAGATCGCGGGCCCGCGCGTCATCGAGCACATGGTCGACACGGTGCTCTATTTCGAAGGCGAACGCGGACACCAGTTCAGGATCCTGCGCGCGGTCAAGAACCGGTTTGGACCGGCTGACGAGATCGGCGTATTCGAAATGACCGGCGCCGGTCTGGTCGAAGTTGCAAATCCGTCCGCGCTCTTCCTCTCCGGCCGCGACGCGGGCAGCCCTGGCACGACGGTCTTTGCAGGTATCGAGGGCACGCGGCCCGTCCTTTGCGAGATCCAGGCCCTGATCTCCCCTGCCCCGGCGGGAAGCGCCCGGCGCTCGGTGGTTGGCTGGGACGGCGGTCGGCTCGCCATGATCCTGGCTGTTCTTGAAGCACGATGCGGCATTCCGTTTGCCGGGCTTGACGTCTACCTCAACGTCGCCGGCGGCCTCCGGATCACCGAGCCGGCTGCGGACCTGGCCGTCGCCGCCGCACTGCTTTCCGCGCGCGAAGATGTGCACCTGCCCCCGCAAACGGTCGTCTTCGGCGAGATCAGCCTGTCTGGCACGCTGAGACCGGTGGGACAGACGGAAGCCCGCCTGAAAGAAGCGGAAAAGCTCGGATTCGAATCCGTGATACTGCCTGACCGGAGCAAGACCGGCACGTCAGCCGGAATGAAGGTTCAAGGGATGCCCGACCTTGCCACTTTGGTTGGAGAAGTGTTTGGAGCAGGATAGACACTCACGAAGGAGCAGCGAGACAAGGGCATGAACGGCTTCACTATCATCGACGGCGTCGTTGCGCTGGTCATTATCGTTTCCGCAATCCTCGCCTATTATCGGGGATTTGTTCGTGAGACGCTGTCGGTCTTCGGCTGGATTCTGGCTGCGGTTCTGGCATATCTTCTTGCGCCCACTGTCGAGCCGTTGGTGAGGGAAATCCCCTTTGTCCGCAACGTGCTGGGCAATTCCTGCGAACTCACGCTGATTGTCGCATTCGCTGCCGTTTTCGCAGCGTCCCTGATCGTAACGTCGATCCTGTCGCCGCTGTTTGCAGGAGCAGTCCAGCGTTCGGCGGTTGGAGGTGTCGACCGAGGCATCGGCTTCCTGTTCGGCGTCTTGCGCGGCGCCATCCTGATTGCGGTCGCCCTTGTCATCTATCAGCGAGTGGTCGTGTCGGAACCGATTCCCATCGTGGATGAAAGCCGCTCAATAGCGGTCTTCTCAGAGGTCACGGACGCGATAGACGCGCAAGCGTCCGTCAATGCGATGAACTGGCTTGCGCAACAGTACGACCAGTTGATCGAAGGTTGCCGAAGCCCCGGCATCGACGCGTGAGACTGTCCCATTCGAAGAGCTGGGGTTCACTTCGGATCCCATGCGTCTCGCCCTGGCTGCGAAAGAGACGCATTCGGAGGGATCGAACCGACAGTGCACTGGCGGCATGAACGCAACGCACGGTCGCAGGGTGCCGCCCTATCGGCAAGCCGTCCCGATTGACAAGACAAAATGCCTGCGTGACACGCTCGCCGCAAGGCGGTAAGAGTGGATCGCGCTGCTGCCATTTCGAGACGGGCATGTCCGAACCCACTCTGCCTCGCCCCCAGACCACCAATCCGTTCGGCGACGACAAGTTTCGTGAAGAGTGCGGCGTGTTTGGCGTCACGGGCGTGACGGACGCCTCAAGCTTCGTGGCGCTCGGGCTGCATGCCCTGCAGCACCGAGGACAGGAAGCTGGCGGAATCGTCTCCTATGAACCCGGCAAGGGCTTCCATTCCGCGCGGCGCATGGGCCTCGTGCGCGACACATTCACCAATCAGTCGGTAATGGACACGCTTCGCGGAGAACTGGCCATTGGCCATGTCCGGTATTCTACCGCTGGCTCCAAGGGGCCTGCCGACATCAGGGACGTGCAACCGTTCCTCGGTGAATTCTCAATGGGAGAAGCGGCCATCGCGCATAACGGCAACATAACGAATGCCGAGGCGCTGCGCCGCGAACTCATTGAGCGCGGCTCGATATTCCAGTCTGGCTCGGACAGCGAATGCATCATTCACCTGATGGCCAGATCGCTGCAAAAGTCAGTGCCCGAGAGGATGAAGGATGCACTGAGGCGGGTCGAAGGCGCCTTTTCGGTGGTTGCCATGACCCGCACCAAGCTGATCGGTGTCCGCGATCCCCTGGGCGTTCGACCGCTGGTACTGGGCCGCGTCGGCGGCGAAGGCTGGGCGCTGGCTTCCGAATCCTGTGCCCTGGACATCATCGGCGCTGAATTCGTGCGCGAGGTCGAGCCCGGCGAGATGGTTGTCATCGCGGAAAACGATGTTGCCAGCCATATGCCGTTTGAACGGCAGGCGTCGCGCTTCTGCATCTTCGAGCACGTTTATTTCTCGCGGCCCGACAGCCAGTTGAACGGACGCTCGGTCTACGAGACAAGGTCCGCGATCGGCGAGGAACTGGCCAAGGAAGCGCCGGTCGACGCCGACCTGGTTTCTCCCGTGCCGGACAGCGGAACGCCCGCTGCGATCGGCTACAGCCGGGAAAGCGGCATTCCCTACGCCATGGGAATTATCCGGAACCAGTACATGGGCCGGACCTTCATCGAACCGACCGAGCAGATTCGAAACATGGGCGTACGCCTGAAGCTCAACGTCAATCGTGCGCTCGTTGCCGGGAAACGGGTCGTGCTGGTTGACGACAGCGTCGTGCGTGGCACTACCTCGCTCAAGATCAAGGAAATGATCCTGGACGCCGGTGCCAAGGAGGTTCACTTTCGAATCGCCTCGCCGCCGACGGCGTGGCCCTGCTTTTACGGCGTGGACACGCCCAATCGTGAGAACCTTCTCGCCGCGACCATGAGCGAGGCGGAGATGTGCCGCCACCTAGGCGTCACGTCGCTCAAGTTCATTTCACTTGACGGGCTTTACCGGGCCGTTGGCGAGAGCGAAGGGAGAAACTCGGCAATTCCGCAATATTGCGATGCCTGCTTTTCGGGCGAGTACCCCGTGGCACCGTCCGACCAGATCGAGAAGGGATTCGATCTCAAGGCTGCCGAGTGATTGTCGAGGTGCTATCTGGGAGTGACGTGGGAGTGCTTTGAGTGATTCCAGCTCTTGTCTAACGGTAGCAGCCGCGCGAGGCTGAACATTGCTGCTTGGCGCCGAAAGGCATTGGCCAGATTCCTTTTGAATTTTGTACCATCGTCATCACGACGCGCAGTAGGGCATCCAAAAATAACATAGTATTGCATGATAACACGAATAATGTTATTGTGCCTACACATGTTAGAATCAAAGAGAGCAGTATCAAGCAAACGCAGGCGGCAGTTGCACGACTATGTGCAGACGGTCTTGCACGTTCAGCTTTCGTTGGAGCCTTGGGACGGTGAGGAACGCCTGCCCCTGTTTCTCGCTCAAGGGTTTGCCTTTCTGCGCTCTGACATTCTGTCTTCGCCCGTTCTATTCGCGATTGTTGCTTCGGAGAATGACGCCACGCCTTCAGAACTGGCAAGGCGACGCGATCAACTGCAAGAGGTCACCGCCGGAATTGTCGTCTTCGTATTCGATCATCTGTCGTCATACATGCGTGCGCGCCTGATCGATCAGGAGGTCGCCTTCGTTGTGCCAGGAAACCAACTGTACATTCCGCACCTCGCTCTCGACCTCCGGGAATATTTCCGAGCGCGTCCTCCTGTTTCGGCGTCAAGTCTCAGCCCAGTTGCCCAGGTCGTCTTGTTCCGCCATCTCCTGACCGAGCACGGAACCTGGACGCCAAGCGGGCTCGCCAAGGATCTCCGGTATTCAGCCATGTCTGTTGGCCGCGCCTTCGATGTCCTGCATGCCAACGGCATCGCAGAGATCGAAGCCACGGGGCGCAGCAAACAGCTAGTCTTCTCCGCCGACCGCGCCGAACTGTTTGAAAGGGCACGGCCGCTTCTGCGGTCGCCAGTGAAATCGAGCCATTACTTTCGGGCCTATCCGCTGCCCAAAGGATTTTTTGGTGCCACCTTGCCGCAATCCTTGCCGATAGGCGGAGAGATGGCGCTATCGGAGCACTCCATGCTCAATGCACCGAAAAACCCGCATTTCGCCGTCGGACCTTCGAACTGGAAGACACTAAGAGCCGGCGAATTCGGGCCTGAGGTCGAGTACAAAGAGGAAGCCAACTTCAGTGTCGATGTCTGGAGGTATGATCCCGACATCGTAACAGGAGAGAACAAAGCGGATCCCTTGTCACTCTACATGCAATTTCACGATCATCCGGATGAGCGTGTCGCTGGAGCCGTCAACGAATTGATGGAGAGACTGCCGTGGTCCCAGGGCTAGACCGATTTCGCGAGCACTTCGCGGGTCATGAAGATTGCTACGCTCTCATAGGCGGCGCTGCGTGTTCTCTTATTTTCGAAGAGGTCAGTCTCGACTTTCGCGCTACCCGGGACATCGACATGGTGCTTTGTGTTGAAGTCATCGATGCGAGTTTCGCGCGAGCCTTGAAGACCTTCTTGGAGGCAGGGGGATACGAAGCGCGGGAGCGAGGAGAAGGTCGGCGTGAGTTCTACAGATTTCATAAGCCCAAGGATAAGACCTACCCAGACATGCTTGAACTCTTCTCCAAGCGCGCCGACGCACCTGACCTAGACGATGGAGATGACTTCGCAGTCGTACCGGTGCCCAATGACACCCTCAGCCTGTCCGCAATACTCTTAGAAAAAGACTACTATGCTGCCCTAGTTGCCTCTCGCCGCATGATTGATGGCATACATGTTCTGGACCAGACACTGCTGATACCATTCAAGGCCCGCGCCTTTGTAGATCTTATGACACGGCGCGCCGATGGAGACACGAAGGTCAAGGGTGATGATATCAAGAAGCACCGCAACGACGTTTTCAGGCTCCTGCAGCTCTTTCCTGCCAATGCCATGGTTGATGTCACGGAGCCTTTGAAGGTGGACCTGAGATCCTACATCGATCTCTTGTCAGGAGATGCTGACTTCGATCCATCGAGTTTCAAGGTGCCTTTTGATCGCGATGAGGGACTCCGCCTCCTTCAATCCATCTACCAACTTTGATCTCAATTCGCCAGTTCGGCTCGGACTGTGCCTTGAGGCCGCAATGTAGTTTCGGCAGGCAATAATGCAGCATGAACCGCGTTGACCGAAGTTCACGATCACCGTGATGCGTCCATGAAACGGATTGACCCCGCGTCCCTGCCCGGCCATTGAGTGGCGCAAATCGGAGCAGACATGGCAACCCCAACGCCGTTCGCAGCCTATGAATTCCTGATCGCCTGGCGGTACCTGCGTGCAAAGCGGGCCGAAGGCGGGGTCAGCGTCATGACCTGGATCAGCCTGATCGGGATCACGCTTGCCGTTGCGGCGCTCATCATCACCCTTGCCGTCCGCTCCGGCTTTCGCGACGAATTCGTCTCGACCATTCTCGGCGCAAATGCGCACGTCACCGTCTATTCCAGAAGCTACGTGACCGAGAGCGGCAACGTCACGGACGTGATTTCGGACTACGCGGACTGGGCCGATCGGCTCAGCGCGGTCGAGGGTGTCATCCGCGTGGCACCACTGGTCAGGGGCCAGGTGATGGCGGTGCACCGCGGCAAGACCAGCGGCATGGACGTCTTTGGCATCGCAAGACGGGATCTTGAACGGATTCCACGCATCGCGAATCCAGATACGGCTCTGGGCATGATCGAGAATTTTGGCCAGGGCGTCGCGATCGGGCAAGAGGCAGCGCGATGGCTCGGCGTCACCGTCGGAGACGTAGTTCGCTTCATCAACCCCGAAGGCGTGAAAAGTCCCTTCGGCACAAGCCCGCGAGTGAACGAGTACGAAATCGTCTACATCTTCAGATCGGGGCGCTACGACATCGACCGAACGCGCGCCTACCTGCCGTTCGCAGAAGCCCAGGCCTATTTCAACCGGGAGGGCGTGGCGGACGAATTAGAGGTGAACGTCGTCGAGCCGGAGTCCATCGATGCCGTTACACCGCTGCTTAAGGAGGCCGGAGGCGAGCGCGCCCGGGTCTGGACTTGGAAGGACTCGGCCGGCGGCTTCCTCAGAGCGCTTGAGGTCGAAGACACCGTGATGTTCGTGCTGATGAGCGTACTTGTCCTCATCGCGTCCATGAACATCATCAGCGGGCTGGTCATGCTCGTCAAGAACAAGGGCCGGGACATCGGCATTCTTCGGACGATCGGGCTGACCCAAGGTGCCGTCATGAGGGTGTTCTTTCTGACGGGCGCACTCATCGGCACGCTCGGCACGCTCTTTGGCGTCATTCTCGGCTGTCTTTTCGCGATCTACTTCGACCCGATCCTCGCCTTCGTGAACGGAGTCACGGGCGGCGAAGTCTGGGAAGCTTCGGTGCGCGGAATTTACCGTTTGCCCGCAAAGCTCGAACTGAGCGACGTGCTCGCCGCAGTCGGACTTTCGCTGACGCTGTCATGGGGCATCACGCTTTTTCCCGCTCGGCGTGCCGCCCGAATGAACCCGGTCGAGGCGCTCCGCTATGAGTGACGTGCTGACGCTGAAGGACGTCAAGAAGACGTACAATGCGGGCAAGCCGAATGCGTTGACCGTGCTCGAAGGCACCGACCTGTCCCTTGCAACCGGCGAAGTCGTGGCCCTTGTCGCGCCCTCCGGCGCCGGCAAGTCCACGCTGCTGCATGTTGCCGGGCTTCTCGATTCCTGCGAGGCCGGAACCGTTTCCATTGACGGTGCCGACATGACGCAGGCAAGCGAATCCGCGCGTACTGCCGCAAGGCGACAGGACATCGGATTTGTCTACCAGTTTCATCATCTCCTGCCCGAGTTCTCGGCGCTCGAAAACGTCGTCCTGCCGCAACTCGCAAACGCAGTGCCCGCGCCGGACGCAAGGGCACGTGCCGAGGAGCTGCTCACGCGGGTGGGCTTGGGCGAACGCGTCGAGCACCGACCGGCCGCGCTCTCAGGTGGCGAGCAGCAGCGGGTCGCCTTCTGCCGCGCATTGGCGAACGGCCCGAAGGTTCTGCTGGCCGACGAACCCACCGGCAACCTGGATCCGGCAACCTCGCAAGACGTGTTCGAGGCTCTCATGGAACTGGTAAGAGAAACCGGCCTGGCAGCCGTCATCGCGACTCACAACCGGGAGCTTGCGTCGATCATGGACCGGATCGTGCGACTGGAGGGCGGGACGCTCCGTTGATCCGCGATCCCCGCGCCATGACTGCCGAGCGGCCTCGGATCATGCAGGTGCGCTCAAGAGTTTCCCGCAGTCAAACGTCCAGTTCTTCCACAAAGCGTGCATTCTCCTGGATGTATTGAAACCGCAATTCCGGCTTCTTCCCCATCAGGCGCTCGACCAGGTCCCCGGTCTCTCCGGGCACGTCCTCGTCGGTCGTGACCCGGATCAACGTCCGCGATGCAGGATTCATCGTGGTTTCCTTCAGGTCCTTGGCGTCCATTTCGCCCAAGCCCTTGAAACGCTGCACGTCGATCTTGCCCTTGCCGCCCAGGCCTTCCGCAAGAACGCGTTCCTTTTCGGCATCGTTGGCCACGTAGGCGCGATTGGCCCCTTGGGTCAGCCGGTACAGCGGCGGACAGGCAAGGTAGAGATGCCCCTTGTCGACCAGCGGGCGCATCTGCGTGTAGAAGAACGTCATGAGGAGCGAGGCGATGTGGGCTCCGTCCACATCGGCGTCAGTCATGATGATGACCTTCTCGTAGCGCAGATCGTCGACATCGAAGCGGGCACCCATGCTGCACCCCAATGCTTCGCAAAGGTCGCTGATCTCCTGGTTCTGCATGAGCTTTGCCGACGCGGCTCCGAGCACGTTCAGGATCTTGCCGCGGAGGGGCAGGAGCGCCTGGAATTCCCGGTTGCGGGCGGCCTTGGCGGAACCGCCGGCGGAATCACCCTCAACGAGGAAAATTTCCGTGCCGTCGCGAGACTTGGCCGTGCAATCGGTCAGCTTGCCCGGAAGGCGGAGCTTCCTTGTTGCACTCTTGCGCGCCGTTTCCTTTTCCTGTCGTCGGCGCATCCGCTCCTCGGCCCGCAGGACAAGGAAATCCAGAATGGCCCCTGCGGACTTCGTGTCGGCGGCAAGCCAGTTGTCAAAATGGTCGCGAACCGCGCCTTCGACCATTTTCGCGGCGCTTTCGGTAGCCAGCCTGTCCTTCGTCTGCCCGACGAACTGCGGCTCGCGGAAGAAGATTGACACCAGCGCCACCCCACCTGTTGTCAGGTCATCCCGCGCTATCTGCGAGGACTTGCGGTTGCCCACCAGTTCGCCGTAAGCGCGAATCCCCTTGAGGATGGCTGCCCAGAATCCCGATTCGTGCGTGCCGCCCTCGGGTGTTGGCACGGTATTGCAGTAGCTCTGGATGAATCCGTCTCGGGCCGCCGTCCAATTGATCGCCCATTCGACCTTGCCGGGCTGCCCGAACTTCTCGTTGAAGTCGACCTGTCCTGCGAAGGGCTGCTCCGCATAGGTAGTGTCGCCGTTCAAGCTTTCGGTCAGAAAGTCCGAAAGTCCGCCCGGAAAGCGAAACGTGGCTTCAGGAGGGATGCCATCTGCTTCAAGCGCGCATTTCCAGCGAATCTCGACGCCGCTGAAGAGATAGGCCTTGGAGCGGGCCATCTTGAAAAGGCGCGCCGGCAAGAGCTTGAGCGAGCCGAATATCTCGTGATCGGGGTGAAAGGTGACGGTTGTGCCGCGCCGGTTGGAGGCGACGCCCACGTTCTCGACGGCCGAGAGCGGAATGCCGCGAGAGAATTCCTGCACATACACCTGCCTGTCCCGCACAACCTCGACCCGAACCTGGTCGGACAGCGCATTGACGACCGAGATGCCGACACCATGCAGGCCACCCGACGTCTCGTAGGCCTTTCCAGAGAACTTTCCGCCCGAGTGCAGTTCGCAAAGAATGATCTCCAGCGCGGAGCGATCCGGGAACTTCGGGTGCGGTTCCACCGGAATGCCGCGGCCGTTATCACGAATCGTGACCGAGTGATCGTCATGAAATTCGACCTCGATGCGGCTTGCATGGCCTGCAACGGCCTCGTCCATCGCATTGTCAAGGACCTCGGCAACCAAGTGGTGCAGCGCACGCTCGTCGGTGCCGCCTATATACATCCCCGGGCGCTTTCGTACCGCTTCGAGGCCCTCAAGGACCTCGATCGAAGCTGCGTCATAGGTTTCCGCTACGGTCGCTGCGAGAAGATCTTCGGCCATGTCCTGCTCTTGTTTTCTTAAAGATAGCCGCCTCCGAGTGAGTGGGCAATGGGTCCGGCCGACCGAACGTCCAATTTCCTGCCTCCAACAAGTCACCACTCCCGGATCCGTCGCTCCCCTTTCAACTCCCGTCCATTCCTTTCGAGTCAGCAGGGACTTTCGAGGCCTTGATCATGGTTGCCTCAGGCCAATGCCCCTGAGCCAGGCGTCGACCTGTCCGAAGGCGTCCTGCTGCCACTGATCTGCCGTGCGATCACCAAGCAGAAAGGAGCCTTCAACGAACTCTCTCACGCTCGCTGGCCCGAAATCTTCGGCATTCCGAAACTTATCAAAAATGCAAAGGTATCCTTGGAGAGCCGATGCGGCGTCGAGGAGCGGAAGAGTTGAATCGACAAGGGCGTCGATTCCGTTTGGGAAGTTCCTTACGGCGTAATAGATGTCGTAAGCATCCTTGCGCTTCAGACGGTTGGCGACGGCGTAACCCTTCATGGCCAGGAGGGTCGGGATCGATGCCACTGCGATGCTGACGCGGTTGCCGCCCCCGTCAGGCATGCAGCCTTCGATGGCCACCATTTGATAGAATCGGAGCGCCAGATCAGCGCCGTCCGCACGCTGCACGGCAAACTGTTTGACGAGCGGCGATGCATTTTTCGTGATCTCTGCGTCGCGCGGCATCAGGAAGTCGACGATGATATCAATGTCGGGTCCGTCATCTCTGGCGGGAACAGTGCGCGCAAGTTGAAAGCGCCGCAAATTGTCTCGTTGCAGATATCCGTGTTTCTGGAGGGCTTCGACGAGCCGAGCGTATTCGCCGTCGCCCAAGGCTGCCGGATCGAGCCCCAAGTCCACGTCTGCGGTGCCAACGTGCTGCATCTCGGCTTCCCCCAGCAACAGCCAGGGAACTGCGCCGCCGATGACCGCAAACTTGCCTTCAAAGCTGCCAAGGATCTGGCCAATCTCGATGAGTACGGACTTGACCGCAGATGTCGTCCGGTCATCGTAGTCGCCAGCCACTTGGGGTCCCGTCACAACCATGGAAAGCACTTCGCGGCCAAATGGTCCGCCGCCTCTCGCTCCCGGTCGTTGCCGTTCCAAAGATCGAGGTATGTGACGACCGGATTTGCACAGAAGATGCCCGGCTCTGCCTGGACGGCGTCTTCGAACACGGTCTCATCTTTCGGGATGCGCAGGATCACGTTGGCCCCCCGCGCGGCATGAGTCAGTTGAAGTGTCTCTTTCAGCATCTTCGCCCCAGGCTCGTCCACAAAATAGCTGTGCGTGCCATCCCGGACGTATGGAGCAAACCACTGGGCGGCCGAGCTTGAAGCGCATATGGCGCGTGGAGGCTGCGGTCCTGGGCTTAGGCAATCCGACAGGCGATCACGCAACTCGTCACCGTGCAGAACCGTGTAACCACTGGTGTAATGGTCGGTCGATTGGCGGTCGTTCTCACGCCAGGACCTCAACAGCGCATCCGGCTGGACGAGGACAAGACCATCCTCCCGTAGCTCAACCCATTCCCTGTCGAACAGTGCCTTGCGGACATTGCTCACGTGCCCGAGACTGGCGTTCGCGGCCTCGGCCAGTTCCTTGACGCGCCATGCCCGCGCCGGGTCGCGCAGTAGAACGCGCAGGATCGCACCCGCTCTAGGGGTAAACAGTGACCGCTGAGCGCGGACTTCGGACTTCGGCCTGTTCGGTACGGATCGCTCGATGTAGACGTTGCCGAAAGCGAGGCGCGCGTTACCGTATAGGTCGAGACAGGCAACATTGTGATCGAGACAGATGGAACGTGATTCCGGAGACAGAAAGGGGCTCACCAACATAGGGATGAACTCCCGGTCAACGACCTGGTGTTCGGATCGATGCAAGCGCGCGATGTAGCTCTCAAGCTGATAGACTGCAGAACGGGCAAAGCGCGGCGCTCCATTTGGCTTGATCTCAATGAGAAGCGCATAGCGGTCTTCATCGTGGTCGAATTCGATCCAGCCATCGAGCTGATATCCGGGCGCGATATGCTGCTCTTGGCGAACTCCAGTGATCTGAATGTTCGGAACGCGTTCGAGCTGAGCGCGAACCGCGTCCAAGACTATATCATCCATTCGATTCTCTATTTTTTGCATTTTCACCCTACGGTGAAAATAGGTAAAACAGTGAAATAGGTCAAGGGTCCCATTTCAGCATATTGCCGATTTGGCCAAATTGCTGACCTCGGACGTGGCACCAAAAATTCCGGGTTAGGGTTCGATCCAATGCCGATCAACACTCGGCGTGTTGGCTGTGGCGGCTGCATGCACATGTGCGGACAAGGCAAGGCTCGACCGCTCTCCTCCGCAAAGCGTTGTCGGCGGTAAACTCCCTCAACTCCCGCACCCGTTTCTTGTGACCACCTAGTGAAATTTGGTCAAGCATCAGAACGAAGTTGCGCAAAATGCCGTGATCAGTGAACTCAAACTGCGCAAGCCCTCCCGCAGAGGCAATGCGCCAACTCAGAAAAGTCCGCTTCCTGGAATGCAACCGACTTTCAATGCACGTGCTGGATTGCCCACCCAAGCCGGACAAGGCGTTTTGAAGAGGACAAGTGCCGCAGGAATTCGCCCTCGTCGGCTTGTAAGTGGATCATTCCGCCGGTTCGGCAACCACTGGAGCGACTACAGCTTGTTCATAGGCCAAGTCACCCAATCCATCTTCGAAAATTTCGCGCTCGGCGATCCATTCGCGTGACTCATCAAAAATTTGACGCGAATACGGCTCGAACACGATTCGTTCTCCCGGTCCGAACAGCCGCGTATCCATCTGGTCGCGAAAACGCTCCGGGAACTCGTTTCTGTAGTAGTGGGTGTAGAGTTCTTGCCTGAGATCAATGTCCTTCTGCGCCATGCGCAAGGCACTGAAATATTTTTCGACGTCTTCCAAATCTGCGTCCTCGGCGACCATCGCGGCCATCATGAACGACGTGTCCAAGACCTTGCGGAACCCCAGTTGCTCCATGAAGTAGTAAGGGCCGCTGAACAGGCTGACGGCAGGAATGTTGCCGTCGATCATGTGCTCCATCCGCTTGAACAGAAGACCGTCAGCAAAGGACAGGTTGATTTCATCGCGTGAGAGGAAGGGTTCCAATGCCTGGATCGACGAGTAGTGGCTGCCGGATTGATAGCCCACGGAAATGGGGACATTGGCCAGATCTTCTGGCCGTTTGACGGAAGAATCCGCAGGAACAAAAATCCCGCACGGGGAAACGGAATAGGCCTTCGCATAGAGCTTCCCGTGCCCCGACGCAGCTGCTACGTTCACGGTCCAGTGGCATGCCGAGCTCACGTCACAGGTCCGGCCCTTCTCGAACGTCTGATATGCCCCTACCCGGTCGCCAAGGTCGTGGCGCTCGCCGGTCGCAGACAGCAGTTGGTCTTCCAGCGTGTAGTCCAATTCGACTTCATCAAAGTACCCCTTCTCAACTGCAATCCACTCGTGCAGGCGCATGTGTGGCGCTATGACAAAATTCCCCATGTCTTCCTCCCGGCGTGTCTTCTCGCTTCGACCGAATCTCGCCTCTGTCTTGGCAGCACCCGCAGGATCGCGTCTGCCGTTAATCTGTCCACTCGCAGTTCTTCTTCGAGATATTTCACCATTCGATGAAAGATCACGATTTGGTGAAACGGGTCAAGGTGCCTTCTGTGCCTTCGGTCGATCCGACCTGCCTTTCTAGGCCGCAAAAGACACGAAAGTCGCTGCAGCACTTCCGGATCCTGTTAGAAACCGAAACGGTCAGCCTCGCCTGAACAGCCGTCCAAGTCGGCCACGCACGGAATTCGCGGCTCCGCCAATTTCGAGCAACAGCGGGGCGATGCGACGGCTGCGAAAATTCCGCCAAAGCCGCCAGATGGTGATCAGCAAGATCGCCAGGAGCGTCAGGAACACAATGTTGAACCAGGGGATCAACTGCATTTCAGGGCCATAGGCAGGTGTCAGGCGAAGCGCATTCGGGAAAATCGAGAGCCAGACATTCCGCCAGCCATAGTGGCGAACCACATACCACTCCGGATCATCCCGGGTCGAAACGGCATCTGCCGCCTCAGTCTGCAGGTCCGCAGTGTCGAACTTGAAATAAGGCGGCCAGAACCCCGTGTCCTGGTTGCGGTACACCATGGCCTTGCCGTTGGCCTTGACCGTCTGGATGAACAGGACGTCCTTGGTGGGATTGGTCGTGCTTGTCGTGGCCCGGCCGCTCCAGAACAGCGAAGTCCAGTCATCGAAGTCCCGACGCTCTTCATACGTGTTCACGATCCGCACGATGTCGCGCTGCGGCAGGTTGTAGTGCAGGACTCCGACTATGGCGAGCGCGACAAGAATGCGGAAGGTCCAGTTCACATAGGCCATGACGTCTCCTCTTCCTCCCGGACATATGGCGGTGCGCCCGGTGGAAGCAAGGGCTTCACAGCGTCAGCAGTCCGTGCCAGCCTGACGAAGCCGACGGAACGAACGACAAGGAAGAGGCAGATGCGGCCGGGACCACGGAACCTGCTCACCGACGTTTCCGGCCTTGCCGTGGGCCAGGCGCAGGACGACCTCATTAAGACGGGAGTGACGGTCGTCGTCGGCGACGCCCCCATGGTCTCTGGCGTTCACGTCATGGGAGGCGCGCCCGGCACCCGAGAGACTGATCTCCTCGCGCCCGACAAGACCGTGCAGGCAGTGGACGCACTGACGCTCGCCGGCGGCTCCGCGTTCGGCCTTGCCGCCGCCGACGGCGTCGCGGCAGGCCTCCGCGCCGACGGACGAGGCTTCGAGGCGGCAGGCCACCGGGTGCCGATCGTGCCGGCTGCCATCATTTTCGACCTTGCCAACGGCGGTACGAAGGATTGGGTCGAGAATCCGTATCCGGCCCTCGGGCGCACCGCCTACTCTGCGCGCGGTTCGGACATGGAACTCGGCAGCGTAGGGGCTGGCACCGGCGCGACCACAGCCGGGCTGAAAGGTGGAATGGGATCTGCATCAGCTGTTTTGCCCTCGGGTGCGACTGTCGGCGCCTTGGTCGCTGTAAACGCGGTCGGGCAGGCAACGGTGGGCGAAGGATCGCACTTCTGGGCGGCGCCATTCGAGCAGGACGACGAGTTTGGCGGCCTCGGCCCGGCACCCGGGCGTGCACCGGCGCCACGCACCAAGCTCGACAGCCCTGCGAATACAACGATTGCCGTGGTCGCGACGGATCTTGCCCTTGCCAAGGCAGATGTCCAGCGCATGGCGACAGCCGCACATGACGGCATCGCTCGCGCGGTCGTGCCGGCCCACACGCCCCTTGACGGAGACCTCGTCTTCGGAGCGGCAACGGGCCTCCGGGAAGCGGATGGGCAGGACCGGCTCCATCTCGGGCATGCAGCTGCCACATGCCTCGCACGGGCGATCGCGCGCGCGGTCTATCACGCGCGACCTGCAGACGGAGACGTCTTCCCTACTTGGCAGGAACGGTTCGGCTGAGCGCATGTCTCCGGAACGCAGGCGCCGTACGGCTTTGAGTGTGGCCTGTCCGAGGCCGGCGGTCGCCTTTTTGTTGACAGCGCGCAGCAGGGAATGCCAAGGCATCCATCAAGCGGGAGGACTTTTGCATGAGCCAGCCAGACGTCATCGTGATCGGAACCGGAGTGATCGGCGCCGCCACGGCATTCGAGATCGCCAAGACGGGAAAGTCGGTCCTGTCGCTCGACCGGAACCGCAGGATCGGTCACGGTTCCACAGCCGGATCCTGCGCGATCATCAGGATGCACTATTCGACCTATGACGGCACCGCCTTTGCGTGGGAAGGCTACCACTACTGGCGCGACTGGGCGGAGCATCTTGGCTTGCCCGGGTCCGAGGATCTGGCCAAGTTCGTGGAGTGCGGCTGTCTGGTGATGAAGACGGAAATGAACGGATTCCTTGGAAGGCACATGGAATTCAGTTCCTTGCTCGACTGCCCGTTCGAGGAATGGAGCCCGGGCGAGATCAAGGAACGCCTGCCGATCTACTCGCTCGACAGCTTCGCGCCTCCCAAGCGCAGCGACCAGGACGGATTCGGCATTACAAACGGGGACAGGCTCGCTGGAGGCGTGTTCTGGCCACATGCGGGATACGTGACCGACCCGGCACTTTCTGCCCAAAACCTCGCCGCCGCTGCCGCGTTGCACGGAGCAACGACGCGCCTTGGCGTGGAAGTCACCGACATCCTGGATGAGGGCGGCCGGGTAAAGGGCGTCAGGCTGGCGGACGGCGAGGAAATCCATGCTCCCGTGGTCATCAATGTCGCCGGCCCGGGCTCTGCCGCGGTGAACGCAATGGCGGGCGTCACGGACGAAATGACGATCGAGACCCGACCGCTCAAGCAGGAAGTCGTGCATGTTCCTGCACCCGCCGGATTTGATTTCGAAAGCAACGGCACCATCGTCTCCGACAGCGACATCGCCTGCTACTGCAGACCCGAAAGTGGCAACCACATTCTCGTGGGCAGCGAGGATCCGGAATGCGACCCCCACGTATGGGTTGAATCGGACACCGAATATGACCGCAACTTCACCGATCAGTGGACGACGCAGGCCATGCGCTACGCCCAGCGCGTGCCAGCGTTGGGCATTCCATCGACGGCGAAGGGAGTGGTGGATCTTTACGACGCCTCGACCGATTGGATACCGATCTATGACTCCACGAGCCTCGACGGCTACTACATGGCTTGCGGCTCGAGCGGCAACCAGTACAAGAACGCACCGATTGCGGGAAAGATGATGGCAGCTCTCGTGGACTACTGCGAGGCGGGCAACGATCACGACAGCGACCCGCTGACGTTCAGGCTCCCCTACATCGAACGCGACATCGACGTCGGTTTCTATTCCCGAAAGCGCGAGATCAACCAGGAATCCAGTTTCTCCGTTCTCGGCTGACACGCATCGAATTCCGAGTTCCGCACGAACCCGTTGGACGCGTACACAACGCGGATTCCAAAACGTCGCGAATCAGCGTCACGAAGCGGGAGTGAGCCGGATGAGCGCGCCGTCGCGGGCATCGACAAGCAGCAGGATCGCGCCGTCACGATCCACCTCGACGTCGCGTATGCGGCCGAGTTCTTCGAGATAGCGGGCTTCACCTGCAACGCGCACGCCGCGCAGCTTCAGCCGAACGATGCCGCCCGGGTTGAGCGATCCCGCCACGATGTCACCGTTCCAGTCGAACATGTTGCCCTCGTAGAAGGCGAAGCCACCCGGCGCGATGACCGGATCCCAGTAGTAGCGTGGCTCCGTGATCCCATCGGCACGCGGCTTGCCGGTTCCGACGGGCGTGCCGATGTAGTTTTCCCCATAGCTCACCAAAGGCCATCCGTAATTCGCGCCTCGCTTGATCAGGTTCAGTTCGTCACCGCCGGCCGGTCCGTGCTCAAGCGTCCAGAGTTCGCCCGTCCGGGGATGGATGGCCGCTCCCTGCGGGTTCCGGTGCCCGTAGCTCCAGATTTCTTCAAGTGCATCGCCCTGCCCAAGAAACGGGTTGTCACCGGGAATGTCACCGCCCGGCGTGACGCGCACGACCTTCCCGTAGGTCGCCCCCAGGTCCTGGGCCAGAACCCGCGCGCTGCGCGAGGAGCGTTCGCCCGTCGTGATGAAGACGTGCCCGCCATGAGGAACGATCCGCGAGCCAAAATGCTTGGAGGACCTGGATGGAGGCGCCTGGATGAAAAAGTCTTCCAGATCAGTCAGTCTTGGAGGATTTTCCTGCAGCACGGCGCTCGCAGCCGCCGTGACGGACCTGCCGCCGCCGAGCGGTTTCGCGTAGGTAAGGTAGATGCGGCGAGAGGTCTCGAAGTCCTCTGCGAGCGCAACGTCAAGAAGCCCGCCCTGGCCTCGGGCCCGCACTCTTGGCGCGCCGGCCACGGTTTGCACGCCCTTGCCTCGCCTGATGATCTTGATCCCTCCCGGGCGTTCAGTGACAAGATATGCGCCGTCGGGAAGCACCTCGATTCCCCATGGATGCACCAGCCCGTCAGCGATGACCTCTACATTGAATCGCTGGGCCTTCCTGATCTCGGGAGCACGGGTCTGATGTTCGAATGCCGGCCCGAATTCGGGCACGTTCTTCGGACCCTGCGAAACCTGGGCATGAGTCGTGCCCGCAAGCGCGGCCATGGCGGCAAGTGCAGTCAATCTGTGATGCATGGCGGCTCCCCCGTCCGGATCAACAATAACACCTTTGCGGATACGTCCATTCAAGTATCCGCGACTGGTTGTGGGCAAGGGCTTCATGCATGTAGCGCCGTCTACAATCAGCAGACGCAGTTCAGAAGTGGTTTCCATCCGAAAGGAACGCGTCGAAGCGCTCGCCCGCGGCAATGGAGGCTTCGCGCCCGCATGCGGCCCAGAGCAGCCCTCTTCTGAGCATCTCGTGCGCGGGCCCACTTCGGATCACGTCGGCCTTGTGCCCGAGCGCGTTGTAGTAGACCCGTCCCATCCCCCAGCGCCGGGTCCAGGCCACGGGCATGTCAACCGGCCCGTTTGGACTGTGAAACCACGTGACCGTCGGAAACCGGCTCGTCGCCAGAACATGGTTCGCCGGGTCGACATGCATGTAATACTGTTCGCTTTCGACGTCGAAATCATCGATTCCGGAGACCAGTTCATGCTCTGGCTCCGTGATCTTCACGCGGTAGCGGACTCCATCGCCGCCAGGATGCGCAACCCAGTTCGCCCCGGTCATGAATTGCCAGAGGACATTGTCGCGGAAGGCGTCACACATCCCCCCGTGGCATCCGGCAAGTCCGGTACCGCGGGCCACCGCTTCGGACACGTTGGAGCCCCTTTCACGGGACAGTTCCGACATTGTCCAGACCGGCACGATCAAGTCGTATGCGCCGAGGGCTTCCGCCTCGTCCAGGCAGTCGAGGCTGTCGGTCACGGCTACCGCGAACCCTGCCTCGGAAAGCATGGCGCGAAAGATCTCGGCGACCTGGTCCGGCTCATGACCGTCCCAGCCGCCCCACGTGATCAGGGCCTTGCCGTTCATTCCTGAGTCCTCTCCCAATTCGGGCATGCGGCAATTGCGTCGCGACTGCTGTTTCGATTGGCACGGACCCAAGCCGGCAATTCGACTCCAGCGACATGTGCCGCAGCATGTCCGTACGGGGTCATCGGTACCGGCGGCTCAAGCGCCGTAGATCTGGGCCACGCGATCCACGGCGGCATCCACGGACAGCTTCTCGCTTTCTCCGGTGTGCCGCGACGCCAGTTCGACGACCCCTTGCGCGAGGTCGCGAGGTCCGACCGTGATCCGCCACGGAAGCCCAATCAGATCCATGATGGCAAACTTTGCTCCCGGCCGCTCTTCGGAATCGTCGTAGAGCGGATCCAGTCCGCGTTCGATCAGCGCCGCCTCCAGCTGTGCGCTGGCCGAGTCGGTTCCTGCGTCCCCTTGCCTGAGATTCACGATGCCCGCGTGGAACGGTGTCACGCCTTCGGGCCAGATGATGCCCTTCTCGTCATGGCTTGCCTCGATGATCGCGCCGAGAAGGCGGCTGACTCCAATGCCGTGCGATCCCATGTGAACCGCGACATCGTTTCCGTCCGCGTCCTGGACAGTGGCGCCCATGGGCTCGGAATACTTGGTTCCAAAATAGAATATCTGTCCCACCTCGATGCCCCGCGCGGACCGGCGCCTCTCTTCCGGAATCTCGTTGAACAGCGCCTCGTCATGGGTTTCGTCGGTTCGGGCATAGCGCGACGTGAACTCCTCGAGCACGGATTGGCACTGCGCCTTGTCGCCGTAATCGATCTCCCGGTCGCCGATCTTCAGTTCCGTAATGGCGTTGTCGAAGAAGACCTCTGACTCTCCGGTCGCGGCGAGAACGAGAAACTCGTGGGTGTCATCGCCGCCAATGGGTCCGGAATCCGCTCGCATCGGAATCGCCTGCAGCCCCATGCGTTCATACGTGCGAAGATAGCTGACGAGGTGACGATTGTAGGCATGCATGGCGTCCTCCTTCGTCAAGTCGAAGTTGTAGCCATCCTTCATGTAGAACTCGCGACCGCGCATGATGCCGAAGCGGGGCCGGATCTCGTCCCGGAACTTCCACTGTATCTGGTACATCGTCAGCGGAAGGTCACGGTAGGAAGAGATGTGCGCACGGAAGATGTCAGTGATGAGTTCCTCTGCCGTGGGCGTGTAGAGGATGTCGCGGTCGTGGCGATCCCGGATTCGAAGCATCTCTTCGCCGTAATCGTCGTAGCGTCCGCTCTCGCGCCAGAGATCGGCCGACTGAAGCGTGGGCATCAGCATCGGAATGTGGCCGGCGCGCTGCTGTTCCTCGTGGATGATGTCCTCGATCTTTCTCAACACCTTGAAGCCGAGGGGCAGCCAGGAGTAGATGCCGGCCGAGGCCTGCTTGATCATGCCCGCGCGAAGCATGTAGCGGTGCGATACGATCTGCGCCTCTGCAGGCGTTTCCTTGAGCACAGGAAGGAAGTAACGGGAAAGGCGCATGGGGTAAGTTCCTCAAGAATTAACAGCCTCGAGTTACGCCATGCGATCTTGCTGGACAAGGAGCCCTTGCGAGTTTGCCACTGCCCGCGCCCAGACACGCGGGACCAACGCGAAATTGGCAATCCCAAGAGCGTCACCAGATGCCGCATCGGCCACTGACGAACCCATGGGTGTCTGCCGGGAAGCGCAGATTTCACCGGGCGCAAGAGATGCGACACAGGGCGACGGACACCGTTCGCCTTGCGCCGACTCGGACAGACTGCCAAGTAAGGACGAAAAGGGAGCGATTGGTTGGCACTCGCGGCAAGAACGCAGCTGACGGCCTGGGGCATCGCCATGGTGGTCTTTCTGGCCGTCATGTGGCTTCTCGGCGACGTCATCCTGCCTTTCGTCATAGGCGCGGCCATCGCTTACTGCCTTGATCCGTTCGCAGACCGGCTGGAACGACTGGGATGCTCCCGGGCGATCGCCACAGGCATCATCACGTTCCTGGCCATATTCGCGTTTTGCGTCACGATACTCCTGATTCTGCCAACCCTTCTGAACCAGGCTGCCGGCCTCGTGGCAGCGGCACCCGCGATCGCATCGGACTTGCAGACGTTCCTGCTCGATAGAATTCCGGAACTCGGGGACGCGAATTCGACGATTCGGCGCTCACTTGCCAGTTTGGGAGAGACGGTCCAGGCCAAGGGCGGCGAACTCCTGAACACGGTCATTGCCTCGTTTTCGGGCATCGTGAACCTCATGGTTCTGGTCGTCGTGGTTCCCGTGGTCGCGTTCTACCTGCTCTATGACTGGGACAGAATCGTCACCAAGATCGACTCGCTCCTGCCCCTCGACCACGCGCCGACAATCCGACGCATTGCCAGCGAAATTGACAAGACCCTGGCCGCCTTCGTGCGCGGCCAGGGCACCGTTTGCCTGATCCTGGGCATCTACTATGCCGTTGCCCTGATGCTGGTCGGGCTGAATTTCGGGCTGGTGGTCGGTGCGGTTGCCGGAGCCCTGACATTCATTCCCTATGTCGGAGCATTGGTGGGCGGCGCATTGGCCCTTGGGCTCGCCCTCTTCCAGTTCTGGGGAGACTGGCTCTGGATCCTGCTGGTCTATGCAATCTTCCAGTCCGGCCAATTCGTCGAGGGCAACATCCTGACTCCGCGCCTTGTCGGTTCCTCGGTCGGACTGCATCCCGTCTGGCTGATCTTCTCGCTGTCCGCCTTCGGCGCACTCTTCGGGTTCGTCGGACTTCTTGTCGCCGTCCCCGTCGCCGCTGCCATTGGCGTGATTTCTCGGTTTTGCATCGCGCAATACAGGGAAAGCCGTCTCTACAAGGGCGCAGCGGGGCGGGACGACAACTGAGGCATGGCGCAGCAACTGATCCTGGACCTGCCTGTCCGGACTTCGCTTGATCGGGGAGACTTCTTTGTCTCGGAGGTCAATCGACTCGCCCTGGCCCGGCTGGAAGAAACCGCGACCTGGCCTAACGGAAAGCTAGTCCTGGTAGGTCCAGACAGCGCTGGCAAGACCCATCTGGCCCATATCTGGGCGGAACAGGAGGACGCACGCCTGATACAGCCACCGAATCTGGAAAGGCTGGACATAGGCAGCATCGAGGAATCCGTGGTCCTCGACGACGCAGACAAGATCGAAAGCAGTGCCGAAAGGGCGTTGCTTCATCTGCATAACCAGGTTGCTGCGTCAGGTCATTGCCTGCTGCTCACTGCACGCCGTGCGCCTCGCTACTGGAAAGTCGGCCTTCCAGACCTGAGGAGCCGCATGGAAGCGACGGATGTGATTCGCATTGACGCACCTGACGAAGCCCTGCTTGCCGCAGTGTTGATGAAGCTCTTTGCAGATCGCCAGAACGCGGTGACGCCATCGGCAATCAGCTGGCTGACCAGGCACATGGACCGTTCCTTCGCAGAAGCGCAGCGCATCGTGGCCGCAATTGACGCCCGTGCGCTTGCAGAACGTCGCAAGGTCACGCGTGACCTCGCCGCAGAGGTTCTGGACAAGCACCGGGACAAGGGTCCATAATCGTCATTCCTCTGAAACATCGACGGTCAAAAGGGTGTCATGAACGCGTTCACCAACTTTCTGTCAGCCCCCATGCCCCAGCCAAGGGAGTTGAGGGGCAAGGACTTCTCCGGCCCTGACCGGTTCATCAACCGGGAACTGTCATGGCTCGCCTTCAACCGGCGCGTACTGGAGGAAGCCGGGAATCCGCGCGTTCCGCTCCTGGAACGCCTGAGGTTCCTTTCGATCTCCGCTACGAATCTGGACGAATTCTACACCGTGCGCGTGGCCGGGCTGCGCGAGCTCGCGCATGCCGGGAACACGACACCTGCGGCAGACGGCCTTTCGCCCGCGGAACAACTCGTCCTGATCGACGGCGACACGCGTCGACTGGAGAACGAGCAACAGGAGGTCTGGGAAACTCTGCGGACGGAAATGGCAAAGCACCAAATCTGCCTTCTGACGCGCAAGGAACTGGCGAAAGGTGACAAGGCGCATCTCGAACACGTCTTCCTCAATCAGGTCTTCCCCATCCTGTCGCCACTGGCCATCGATCCGGCGCACCCGTTTCCGTTCATTGCAAACGAGGGATACTCGCTTGCGCTTGAATTGCGTCGCCGGGCAGACAGGCGGGCGCTGCGTGCGCTCCTGCCGGTGCCTGCCCAGGTGCAACGATTCGTGGCGCTCCCCGCATCGGATGGCATGCATCGGTTCATACCCCTGGAAGAATTGCTGCTCCTGCATCTCGACAGGCTGTTTCCGGGCTACGAGATGGTCGGACACTGCACTTTCCGTGTGCTTCGCGACAGCGACCTGGAACTCGAGGAAGAAGCGGAAGACCTGGTCCGCGAATTCGAGGTGGCGCTGAAGCGTCGTCGGCGTGGCGAGGTGGTCCGGCTGACCATGTCGGAAGGCGCGCCGCAAGATCTCCGCCGGGTCATCATGGATGAGCTTCGGGTCTCCGAAGCCGAGGTTCTTGAATTGCCCGGACTGCTGGGTCTGGGCGATCTGAACGAACTCGTTCTCGACGAACGCTACGATCTGCTCTGGCCGGCTTTCCTGCCGCGCGTGCCTGAGCGGGTGCAGGACCATGACGGCGACATGTTCGCGGCCATACGCCAAAAGGACATGCTGCTGCACCATCCCTACGAGACCTTCGACATGGTCGTTCGATTCCTGGCGCAGGCCGCGCGGGATCCCGACGTGGTCGCGATCAAGCAGACGCTCTACAGAACCTCTCGCAACTCGCCCATCGTCGACGCGCTCTGCGAGGCGGCGGAAGACGGAAAGTCGGTCATGGCACTTGTCGAGCTCAAGGCGCGGTTCGACGAGGCCGCCAACATCCGGCAGTCACGGCGGCTGGAAAGGTCGGGAGCCCACGTGGTCTACGGGTTCCTGCACTACAAGACGCATGCCAAGATATCTACCGTCGTGCGCCGCGAAGGCGGAGAACTGGTCACGTACACGCATTTCGGCACCGGCAACTACCACCCTGACACTGCAAAGATCTACACGGATCTCTCGCTTTTCACATGCGATGCCGCGCTGGGCCGTGATGCAACGAAAGTGTTCAACTACCTGTCCGGCTATGCACAGCCCGAAGGCATGGAAAACCTGCGAATCTCGCCAATCAGCCTGAAGGACACGCTTCTGGAGCGGATTGCCGTTGAAGCCGGACACGCTCGTGCCGGCCGGCCGGCCATGATCTGGGCCAAGATGAATTCGCTCATCGAACCCGACGTGATCGACGCACTCTACCGTGCCAGCCAGGCCGGTGTCGAAATCGACCTGGTCGTCAGGGGCAACTGCGGCTTGAGACCTGGAATTAGGGGGCTGTCCGAAAACGTTCGCGTGAAGTCCGTGGTCGGGCGTTTCCTTGAACACAGCCGGATCGTCTGCTTTGGCGCCGGCCATGGCCTGCCGCACAAGAAGGCGCGGGTCTACATCTCCTCTGCCGACTGGATGGGACGGAACCTGAACCGGCGGGTCGAAACGCTTGTCGAATGCACCAACTCGACGGTCAAGGCCCAGATCGTGAGGCAGATCATGGCCGCAAATCTGGCGGACGTCGCACAAAGCTGGATTCTCGGTCCCGACGGCAGCTATTCACGCGCGGAAGTGCCCGAGAACGAGACAGCGTTCAGTTGCCATCGGTTCTTCATGGAGAACCCGTCCCTGTCCGGCCGCGGGTCAGCCGGGGCAGCGGATGTGCCAGCCCTAACTCACAGTGAGGAGTAGCGACCGCGTACGTCCGCCAATCCCAATGGCGCGCTGTCATGGGTCTCGAATTCGCCGCTGGGACAAACGCGAAGAATGTGCACCTCAGATTGGATCCTGGGCGTTTACGAAAGGTACGGCTCTCGTCCGTATTCGGATCGCGAACCGCTCATGCTGCTGCCGCGAATGTCCGAGATCGCTAGCCTGCTGGAACTTTGAACTGCATCTACGACACTTCACTTGGAAAGAACCAAGCACCTATATTGCCAAGTCCTCGACGGCCAGCACACCGGGAAGGGACTTCAGCGCTCCCTTGATCTGCGGCGAAACCGGCCAGTCTTCCCCAATGTCCACCGGCACATCCTGTGTCGCGCCATCGGGCAACGGCACAGAAAACGCGGTGATGCGAACGGGGCCCCGACCCTTGATGGAACTGTCGTCCTTGAACCGCGTCAAAACCGATGCGATGCTAGCCAACGCGTCGGGAGCATCGATCAGCACGTCAATGCCTGCGGAAACGCCTGCCGTCACGACCCCGTCAACCGGCACCGCAGACCGCCCAACAGGATCAAATTGACCCTCGTTGGATCGCGCCTCCAGACTCATGATGACTTGCGAAGTGCCCTCCAAGACCCTGCGAACCTCGTCAAAATTCTCCGGAAACAGCGCGATGCCGGTCACCTGTCCGGTCGGATCCGAGATGTTCATGCGAAAGAACCTCGTCCCGCGAGCCGACTTTCGCTCCTGCAAGCCGCTGACAATGACGCCAACGCGACCCACGGCGCCATCGTCCCGTTCGGCCTTCTCCCGCAGCTCCGCGAGCGTGAGCATGCCCTTCAGCTTCAGGGCCACTACATAGTCGTCAAGGGGATGGCCCGACAGGTAGAAGCCGATCGCCGCCCGCTCTTCTTCCAGGCGCTCGTTTGGAAGCCAGTCGTCGACCGATGCGAGGCGAGGTTCCGGGAGGTCTTCGCCTGCATCGCCGAAGAGCGAACCCTGATTGGAATTGCTCTGTTCAAAGACCGCTGCCGAATACGCCACGAGCGCATCAAGCGCTTCCAGGACGCGCCTGCGATTCCGGTCCAGTTCATCCAGCGCGCCCGAACGGACCAGCGTCTCAAGCGACCGCTTTCCGAACTGTCGAAGGTCAACGCGCCGCGCAAAGTCAAAGACGTTGACGAACGGCTTGTCGCCCCGCGCCTCCGTTATGAGCCGCGTGGCCTCCAAGCCAATGTTCTTCAACGCTCCCAGGGCGTAGACAAGCTTGCCTTCAGAAACGGCGAACCGGGATTCGGACCGGTTCACGCAAGGCGGAACAATCTCGATCCCGAGGCCGCGACGGACCTCCTCTGCGTAGACGCCGAGCTTTTCGGACAGGTGAATGTCGCAGTTCATGACGCCGGCCATGAATTCGACCGGATAGTTCGCCTTGAGCCAGGCGGTCTGGTAGCTGACGACCGCGTAGGCGGCGGCATGGGACTTGTTGAAGCCGTAGTCGGCGAACTTCTCTAGCAAGTCCCAGATCTTGCGTGCCGTGCGGTCATCGACGCCGTTCTTCCTGGACCCCTCCATGAAATTCGGCCGCTCCGCATCCATGGCGGACTTGATCTTCTTGCCCATCGCGCGACGCAGCAGATCGGCGCCCCCGAGCGTGTAGCCCGCCATTTCCTGCGCGATCTGCATCACCTGCTCTTGGTAGACAATGATGCCCTGCGTCTCGTCGAGAACGTGGTCGATCAGCGGGTGCAGCGCCTGACGCTCAGCGCGCCCGTTCTTCACGTCGCAATATTCCGGGATGCTCTCCATGGGTCCCGGCCTGTAGAGCGCGACAAGCGCCACGATGTCCTCGATGCACGTGGGCTTCATGCGCCTCAGGGCGTCCATCATGCCCGAGCTTTCAACCTGGAACACGGCAACGGTTCTTGCGCTGGAATAGAGGTCGTAGGCCTTCTCGTTGTCGAGAGGGATCTGCCCGATGTCGATCTGGATCCCACGCTCGTTCAGCAAATCAAGCGCGTTCTGAATCACCGTCAAGGTCTTGAGGCCAAGAAGATCGTATTTGACCAGGCCCGCCTGCTCGACCCATTTCATGTTGAACTGCGTCGCGGGCATTTCGGACCGAGGGTCACGGTAGAGCGGCACAAGCTCGTCGAGCGGCCGGGCCCCGATCACGACGCCTGCGGCATGAGTTGACGCGTTTCGCAGCAGTCCCTCGAGCTGCTGACCATAGTTCAGGAGCCGATCGACAACCTCTTCGGCGCGGGCCGCTTCCGCGAGACGGGCCTCCTCCTTCCGGGCTCTTTCGATCGAAACCGGTCGCACGCCTTCGACCGGGATCAGCTTTGACAGCCGGTCGACCTGGCCATACGGCATCTGAAGCACCCGGCCGACATCGCGTACCGCCGCCTTGGACAGCAGGGCGCCGAACGTGATGATCTGAGCGACGCGGTCGCGGCCGTACCTTTCCTGGACGTACTCGATGACTTCCTCGCGACGGTCCATGCAGAAGTCGATGTCGAAGTCGGGCATCGACACACGCTCGGGATTCAGGAATCTCTCGAAGAACAGCGAGTATCGCAGCGGGTCAAGGTCGGTGATCGTCAGCGCATAGGCAACGAGCGAACCGGCCCCGGAACCTCGTCCGGGACCAACGGGGATAGCGTTGTTCTTCGCCCACTTGATGAAGTCCGCGACAATCAGGAAGTATCCCGGGAATCCCATGCCTTCGATGGTGTCCAATTCGTACGCGAGCCGCCTTTCGTACTCTTCTCGCGATGCCGCCGGTTCGATGACCGCCAGTCGTGCTTCGAGGCCTTCCCTTGCCTGGCGTCGGAGCTCCTCGACCTCGTCGTCGGCAAATCGCGGCAGGATGGGCTCGCGCCTTTCTGCGACATATGCACAGCGGCGCGCGATTTCCAACGTGTTTTCAATAGCCTCCGGCAAATCGGCGAACAGCGCGGTCATCTCCGCTGGGGACTTGAAATAGTGCTGCTGCGTGAACCGCCGCCGGTCGGCCTGCTGATCAACATAGGTTCCTTCGGCGATGCAGATCAGCGCGTCATGCGCTTCGTACATGTCGCTGTCCGGAAAATGAACGTCATTGGTCGCGACGAGCGGCAGGCCGCGTTCATATGCCATTTCAATGCTGGGACGCTCTGAAAGCCGTTCCGGCTCCGGAAGCTGCCCGGTTTCGGTCGGATGGCGCTGAAGCTCGACGTAGAGCCGGTTCGGGAAAGTTTCCGCCAGCTTCCCGAGCAACGCCTCGGCCGCGCCGCGCTGACCCGATCTGCAAAGCCGTCCAAGCGGCCCGTCCGGTCCCCCCGTCAGGCAGATGAGACCCTCCGAGTGGCCTTCCAGGTCAGCCAATGTCACGTGCGGTTCGCCTGCCTCTCGAAGGTAAAGCCTGGAATTCAGCTTCAGGAGGTTCTGATACCCGCCGCTGGACTGCGCCAGCACGACTAACGGTGCCGGATCAGCCGCGCCGCCCCTTGGGCCCGTGTTGTCAAGCGCCAAGTCGACCTGACAGCCTATGATTGGCTGGATGCCGGCATCCATCGCGGAGACGGAGAATTCCAGCGCCGCGAACATGTTGTTCGTATCGGTGACGGCCACGGCCGGCATGCCGACCGTTCGGCAGAGCTTCGGCAGTTCACCAAGCCGGACGGCACCCTCAAGAAGGGAATACTCGGTGTGAACGCGAAGGTGAACGAATTCGGCAGTCCTGCTCATGGCGCGACATTATGGTTACCATTGCCGGAGGGAAAGGCCGCTGTCGTTTGGTCTCGTCCTTTCGGCAAATTTCCGACATATGTTGGCATCATGTTGCTGGACGTGCACGGCCTGAAGAAGGGCTTTCCCGGAAGCGAGCGCCAGATCACGGTGCTCGACGGCGTGTCACTGTCGCTTGACGCGGGCGAAGTCGTGGCGCTGACCGGCGAAAGCGGATCAGGCAAGTCCACGCTGCTGCACATCATCGCGGGGCTTGAACCAACGGATGACGGATCGGTGCTGTTCGACGGAGAAGACGTTTGCTGCATGGATGATGGCGGGAGGGCAGCGCTGCGCCGGAGCTCGATCGGCATCGTCTTCCAGCAGTTCAACCTGATTCCCTCGCTGAACGTTCGCCAGAACCTCGTCTTTCATGCCCGCCTGGCCGGGCGCGCCGCGTCAGTCGACCTGCCGGCACTCGCCGCTTCGCTCGGCCTCGCGGATCATCTCGAGAAGTTCCCTGAGGATCTTTCCGGCGGCGAGCAGCAGCGCGTTGCAATCGGCCGGGCGGTTGCGAGCGAACCGAAATTGGTAATGGCCGACGAGCCCACTGGAAACCTGGACGAGAGCACCGGGCAAGCGGTCTTCGACCTCTTGCTGGCCCTCGCCCGCAGGACGGGAGCCGCGCTCCTGATCGCCACTCATTCCATGCATTTGGCAAAGGCCGCCGACAGGCGACTGCACCTGAGCCACGGAAGACTGACAGAGTGATCGGAACGGTTCTCACGGCGCTTCTGTCCCACTGGCGACGCCGCCCGTTCCAGCTGGCGACCCTCTTGCTAGGCCTTTCGCTCGCCACTGCGCTCTGGTCCGGCGTGCAGGCGATCAATGCAGAAGCGCGCAAGTCCTATGCAGAGGCCGCCAGCATTCTTGGCGGCGGGCTTTCCGAACTCGTCCGGACCGATGGAGGCGTGATTCCGGTCAAGACCTATGCCGCCCTTCGAAAGGCGGGCTGGCTTGTCAGCCCGCTTGTCGACGGCTGGCTGTCCGCAGAAGGCGGTCGCGTCCGGCTTCTGGGCATGGATCCGTTCACCATTCCGCAGGGCACAGGCATCGCGGCCGCAGTCGATCCGAGCCTCTATCCGGAACTGATTGGAACGAACGGGAAGCTCCTTGCCAACCCGGCAACGGCGACCCGGCTGCCGGAACTCAAGGACAGGCTTCGCGTAATCGAAGACCTGACTCCAAACATGGTCTTGGCCGATATCACAACCGCGCAAGAACTGCTGAATTTGGCCGGCTTCAGCAGGCTGTTTCTGGCGCCGAACCAGCCGTTGCTGCGACCGGGTCTCGCTTCCGTGGCACCGAAACTCGCGATCAAGCCGCCAGCCACGGCAAACGATCTTGGACGCCTCACGGACAGCTTCCACCTGAATCTGACCGCATTCGGGCTCCTGTCCTTCGCGGTCGGACTCGCAATCGTCCACGGCACAGTGGGTCTCGCGTTCGAGCAGCGCCGTCCTGTCCTGCGCACGCTGAGGGCGCTCGGAGTTTCCGCGCGCCGCATTGTCCTGTGCCTGATAGCCGAGTTGCTGACGTTGGCGCTGGTTGCCGGTGCGCTGGGCATCGTCGTCGGATACCTCATGGCAACCGCGCTGCTTCCTGATGTCGCCGCCACGCTTCGCGGTCTCTACGGCGCGACCGTCAACGACGCGCTCACGCTCTCGCCGCTCTGGTGGCTGGGCGGCGTAGGCATCGCATGCGTCGGCACCGCCGTTGCCGCCGCAAACGGGCTGTGGCGCGTCGCCAGAATGCCCCCACTCGCACCCGCCCGTCCGCGCGCATGGATCATGGCCAGTGACCGCGCCATGCGGTGGCAGGCGGGAGGAGCAGCCGTTTGCCTGGCTGGTGCCCTTGGCGCCGCGACCGTTGGCGGCGGGCTCGTAAGCGGCTTCGTTCTCGTTGGGGGCTTTCTCACTGCGGCAGCGCTTTTCCTTCCAATGATCCTGTCGTCGCTCATCGCTCTCATGGCGCGATGGTCAAGCGGACCGATCGGACAATGGTTCTGGGCGGACACGCGACAGCAACTGCCAGGCCTATCGCTGGCGCTCATGGCGCTCCTGCTGGCGCTTGCGGCAAATGTCGGCGTGGGGACCATGGTCGCGAGCTTCCGCGCCACGTTTGCTGGCTGGCTCGATCAGCGCCTCGTCAGCGACCTCTACGTTACGGTTGAGGACGAAGCCGACATTCCTGCACTCATGGCGTTTCTCGAAGACAGGTCCGACGCCGTCCTTCCGATATGGCATGTCGACGCGGAAGTCATGGGCGCGCCAGCCGAAATCTACGGCGTGGTCGACCACCCGATCTATGCCGCGAACTGGCCGCTCCTGTCGGCCCTGCCAGATACCTGGCGCCAGCTTGCGGCGGGCACGGGCGCGTTGGTCAACGAGCAACTTGCCCGACGAGAGGAAATGTCGCTAGGAGACCGACTGCCCCTGCCCGGCGGATGGACGGCGACAGTCATCGGCATCTACAGCGACTACGGCAATCCCTTGGGACAGGTCGTCCTGCCGCTCGATGCCCTTACTCGCCACTATCCAGACGTGGACCGCTCAGATTTTGGCATCCTCGTGCCTGAGCAGAACAGGGAGACCCTCACGGCCGCGCTAACCGAGGAATTCGGCTTGCCCGAGGACAGAATAACCGACCAGGGCGCGATCAAGGAGTTTTCGCTGTCCGTCTTCGAACGGACTTTTGCCGTCACGGCCGCCCTCAACTTCCTTACACTCGCCGTCGCGGGCGTGGCCATCCTGACGAGCCTCCTCACGCTTGCCTCGATGCGTCTGCCGCAACTTGCGCCCGCCTGGGCGCTTGGTCTCACCCGGACCACTCTTGGAAAGCTCGAATTCATCCGCGCACTGGTTCTCGCGGCACTCACCTTCACGTTCGCACTGCCCGTCGGCCTTGTTCTCGCATGGATGCTGCTGGCGATCATCAATGTCGAGGCGTTCGGTTGGCGATTGCCGATGCATCTCTTTCCGCTGGACTGGGCCGTGCTCGGAGCGTTGTCCCTCGGGGCAGCCGGGCTTGCGAGCATCTGGCCTGCGTACCAGCTCGCCAAGCGTCCGGCTGCGGATCTCAACAGGGTGTTCAGTCATGAACGCTAGAGCACTTCTGCCGTTGCTGTTCTGCATCACGCATTCCCTGGCCATGGCCCAGGGCCTTTCCGAGCTTGGGCAGACATCCGAGGGCTACGCCCTGCCCGACCCGGCGACGCGCTTCACCTTTCCGGACGACCATGGCTCGCACCCTGAGTTTCGCATCGAATGGTGGTACGTGACCGCAAATCTCAAGGATGCCGAGGGCACTGATTACGGAATCCAATGGACGCTTTTCCGAATCGCGCTTTCGCCGAACGGCGAGCCGGATGACCAGATGTGGATGGGGCATGCAGCCGTTTCCACACCGGCCGGACACCTCTTTTCGGAGCGCCTGGCACGCGGCGGCATCGGCCAGGCCCGCGTGACGGCAGCGCCGTTCGAGGCGTTTATCGACGAGTGGCGCTTGGCTGGCCCAGATCTGGCAACCGTGAGCGTTACGGCCCAAAGCCATGAATTCCGATACGACCTCGACCTGTCGAGCAACGGACCGTTCGTGCCGCAGGGCGAACACGGATTCTCGGTCAAGTCGTTCGTGGGACAGGCCAGCCACTATTACTCGCAGCCGTTCTATTCGGCATCAGGCACGCTGACCCTGCCAGAGGGCGAGGTTCACGTCACGGGACGGGCCTGGCTGGACCGGGAGTGGTCCTCCCAGCCGCTTGCCCCGGACCAGACCGGTTGGGACTGGGTTTCGCTCCACCTCTCAGGTGGCGAAAAACTGATGGTCTATCGTCTGCGCGACCTTGCGAGAGGCGCATATGTTGTCGGCACCTGGATTGCCGCGGACGGATTGCCCGAGCCGCTTCGGGTCGGTTCTCTTGAGATGACTCCGGTCGAATGGGCAGAGGTTGCCGGACAGCAGCTCCCGGTAGTCTGGGACATTGTGCACGAGGCGCGAGGCATCGCAATCCGCGCCGAGGCGATATACCCGCAAAGCTGGATGGGCACGGAAATTTCCTACTGGGAAGGTCCAGTCCGGGCCAGCGGAAGCCATTCCGGCGAAGGCTATCTCGAGATGAGTGGATACTGAGTGCTCGCCAAGCCGTCGGCATCAGGCTAGGGAATTCCCATGCACGCCCTGCCCCTGCCCCTGACCAAGGAAGTCGCCCTGATTGGCGGAGGCCACACCCATGCCCTCCTGCTCCGCAGCTGGGGCATGAACCCGATGCCCGGCGCACGCTTGACCGTCATCAACCCGTGCGCCACCGCGCCCTATACCGGCATGTTGCCAGGCTTCGTGGCGGGTCACTATCCACGTGACGCGCTGGAGATCGACCTTGTCCGGCTGGCAAGGTTTGCCGACGCCCGCATGATATTTGGACATGTCACGGGCATTGACCGGACAGAACGCACGCTTTCGATCGAGAGTCGCCCGCCCGTGGCCTACGACGTCGCATCGCTGGACATAGGCATCACGTCGGACATGCCTGAACTTCCGGGGTTCTCGGAGCATGGCATCGCCGCCAAGCCGCTTGGACCCTTTGCCACACGCTGGATCCGGCATCTTGAAGAAGGCGGAGGTCCAGTGACGGTAATCGGCGGTGGCGTGGGCGGTACAGAGCTTGCCATGGCCATGCGGCACTCCTTGGACAGTGGAGAAATTCGGGTCATCGAAACGGGCGTCCCGCTTGTCGGCATGGCCAGGTCTTCCCGCGCGAGGCTCTTGGCCGAGTTGTCGAGGCAGGGCATTGAGTTGATCCAGAACTACCAGGTCAGCGAGGTTCTGCCGGATGCAGTTGTCCTTGATGACGGTCGGGAACTGCCCACGAAACTGGCGGTCGGCGCGGCCGGGGCAAGGCCCTTCCCTTGGCTTGAGGAAACCGGGCTTGACCTGAAAGACGGCTTCGTAACGGTTGGAGCAACGCTGCAGTCGACAACGGATCCGGCGATCTTCGCGGTCGGAGACTGCGCGCATATGGAACATGCGCCGAGACCAAAAGCAGGGGTATTCGCCGTGCGCGCCGCGCCTGTCCTGACAGCCAACCTTCGTGCCGCAGTATCTGGCACGGAACTGAGCGCCTTCCGGCCGCAGTCGCACTACCTGAAGCTTGTTTCGCTGGGACGCAAGTCCGCACTGGCCGACAAGTGGGGAATGCTCGTCACGGGAGACTGGGTCTGGCGCTGGAAGGACCGGATTGACCGTGTCTTCATGGACAAGCTGAACACCCTGCCGGAAATGAAGGCCCCGGAATTGCCCGGCACGCGCGCCGAAGGCGTGGACCTGGCTCTCGGGCCGAAGCCGCTTTGTACCGGCTGCGGCTCAAAGATCGGATCAGGGGTGCTCGATTCGGTGCTTGCCGACCTGCCAGAACACGATCGGGCAGATGTCGAGCTTGGACCCGGCGACGATGCGGCCATTCTCGGTACCGGCGAAACACGACAAGTGGTCACGACCGATCACTTGCGCGCATTCTGGAATGACCCATGGCTGTTCGCCCGCATCTCCGCGCTTCACGCACTTGGCGACGTCTGGGCCATGGGAGCCGAGCCGCAAGCCGCGTTTGCTCAGGTCACGCTGCCTCCCATGGCCGAGGGCCTGCAAAGGTCCTGGCTCTTCGAAATCATGCATGCAGCGTCCGAAGTGTTCCAAGGCGCCGGTGCCGCACTCGCGGGCGGACACAGCACGATCGGCGCTGAAATGGTCATCGGGTTCACGGTTACGGGCCTAACCCGTGGCAAGGCAATCACCTTGGCAGGCGCACAGGCTGGTCACTCCCTGCTCATTACCCGGCCCATCGGCTCCGGAACGCTTTTGGCCGGAGAGATGGCAGGCGACGCCAACGGGGATGATGTTGCTGCCACCCTGCAAACCATGGCGGCTTCCCAAGGGGACGCCGCTCGCCTGCTGGCCGGCTGCGCCTCGGCCATGACGGACGTGACGGGTTTCGGCCTGGCGGGACATCTTGGCCGAATGGCGGAAGCATCCGGACTGACGGCGCGCATTGCCCTTGACGACATCCCGATTTACGACGGCGCCGAAGCCCTCTGCGCGGCCGGGACGCGATCCTCGATCTGGCCCGCGAACCGCGCGGCCGCCAGCATCGACCTCCGTGACGGCGGTCGAGGCGACCTGCTGTTCGACCCGCAGACCGCCGGCGGTCTGCTTGCCGCGCTGCCTCCGGATGACACGAAGACCGTCCTGCGCGCGGTGCGCGACATGGGGCACGATGCCAGGATAATTGGCACCTTCGAGCCCAAGCGCGAGGTCAAGGTCCGGGTCGACTGACCAGTTCCCCGACCTTCCCTGCCAGTCGGTCCAGATCCTTGTCGCCGAGGCTCTCCGCCGCGATTACGGATTCCGGTCCCATCGAGCGCCGGCCACGCACCTTTGCGTATCTCGGATCGTAATGATCGCGGATCAATTCCTCAGCGAGTTCCTTATATGACCCAGCATCGGCAAGCGCCTTCCAATGTGCAACCTTCTCCCTGCCCTGAAGACGCTGGAGCCGATCCAGCCGTTCAAGCAGCAGAATCTTGTCGCTGACCAGATCCTGGTACGCTCGCGTGAGGTAACCGGCGCGCGCGGAGACAGGTGCCTCGATCCTTATGCGGCACGCCGATTTCATGGCCTCGAACACGCGCGGCGGAATGCTGAGCATTCCAACCTTGCTGCTTTCGGCCTCGATGACGACAGGTCTGTCCGGATCCAGAGCGGCCACCTCTGCCGCCAGGCAGCTCTCGAACCACTTCTGGCTGGGTTGCACTCCCTGGCCTCCAAGCACCGAGCCCCGATGATTGGCCAGCCTTTCCAGGTCGATGGCCTGTACACCATTCTCTGCGGCACGATTGAGCACCTCGGTCTTCGCCGTGCCGGTGTTCCCGTCAAGAAGCACGACGGATGAAGGAAGCGCCGTTTCGTACAGCAGCTGCACGACAAGTCGCCGATAGCTCGAATAGCCGCCTTCGACAGTCTCCGCCCGCCAGCCGATCTGTGACAGGATCGACGCAAATGACGCGGAACGCTGCCCGCCTCTCCAGCAATAGACGAGCGGTCTCCATCCGCCGCCCATTTCCGCCAACTGCCCCTCGATATGCCGCGCGGCATTTCGCGCAACCAGCGCGGCTCCGATCTTCTTCGCCTTGAAGGCACTCTCCTGAGTGTATATCTTGCCTACATGTGCCCGTTCCGCATCACTGAGGACAGGCATGCTGACGGCACCGGGAATGCGGTCCTCCGCGAATTCCGATGGCGACCTTACGTCGATCACCATGTCGAAACCCGACACGCCGTTGACCAGTGACTTGAGTTCGAACCCCATGAACACGTGCATACAGTCTCGGGACATTGCCGAAAAGCCGCGTTGCCGGGCACGGTGCGATTCGACTTGACGGCGACCATGCGGCGAGATTGCCTGAGCGGCATGGTCATGACTGCAGGAGACACTCACTGATGGCGGTGCGACTTGCCATTCTTGGGGCGGGCCGGATCGGCCAGGTGCATGCGCGCGCGATTGCCGCAAACGACACCGCGGAGCTAGTGGCTGTCCATGATCCCGTGGCCGCCGCTGCCGACGCCATTCAGGCCGCATACGGTTGCGAGTTCAGGACGGTCGAGGCGTGCGCGGAAGCTGATGACATCGATGCGGTCCTGATCTGCACGCCAACCGACCTGCATGCGGAACAGATCGAGCTCCTTGCGCGTGCCGGAAAGGCCATATTCTGCGAGAAGCCCGTGGACCTCTCCGTCAAAAGGGTCCGCGCTTGCCTTGACGTGGTCGAGGCGGAGGGAGCGACATTGATGATCGGGTTCAACCGGCGCTTCGACAAGGATTTCAAGGCGTTGAAGTCGGTGATCGCCGAAGGCCGCATCGGGAATGTGGAGATGGTCACGATCACGTCGCGCGACCCCGGGCCACCGCCGATCGACTACATCAGGCGCTCCGGCGGCATCTTCCGGGACATGACGATCCATGACTTTGACATGGCGCGCTGGCTTCTGGACGAGGAGATCGAAAGCGTCTTTGCCCAGGGCTCGGTCCTGGTCGACCCGGCCATTGGCGAAGCCGGGGATTTTGACAGCGCGAACGTCCTCCTGAAGACCGGTTCCGGACGGCAGTGCGTGATTTCGAATTCGAGACGCGCCGCTTACGGTTACGATCAGCGGATCGAGGTTCTGGGATCAGATGGCATGGCATCCGCCGACAACGTGCACGAGGCGCGTGTCGAGACAGCTACGTCGGACGGTTATGTGCGCCCGCCGCTCCAGAACTTTTTCATGGAACGCTACGAAGCGGCCTATGCGGACGAGATCAGCGCATTCGTGCAAGTCGTTGAATCCGCGACGGCACCGCCGGTGTCCGGACATGACGGCCTGATGGCACTTGTCCTGGCGGAAGCCGCAAACGTCTCTGTTGCCGAGAGTCGCACGGTTGCGATAGATGAGGTGATGGAATGAATCTGTCGGGATTGAGGACTCCGTTGCCCGAGGGAGCCGCGAATTGAGACGGGATCCGCTCGGGCTGCACAATCCGTTCTTCCGGCCGTTATGGCGGCGGGTCGCGATCTCTGGTTTTTGCTTTGGCTGGAGCCTTCTCGAACTCTACTGGAACAGCCCGTTCTGGTTCATTCTGATCTTCGCCCTTGCGGTCTATCTGGCGTACGAATTCTTCGTGAAGTTTGATCCAGAAGACCACCAGGGTAATTCGGGCGAACGCCTGGACGAATGAGCATTCAGGCTTCAATCCTTAAAAAACACTCTGGATGAATTCCGCGAGTGCCAGCGAGGCAGGAGAACGATCCAGCCGCCCTGAGCGGTTCAGGCGAACATCGGGTCTCGGCTGTGCTCCCAGTCCAAGCCCAGAGCATCGACCATGAACTTCATCAATGGCGACAGCGCTTCAAAGGCTTCTGCCACGCGTTCGGGGAAATCGTCGGCACAAACCTGTGTTTCGGTGCAACTGGCAAATGCAAACAGCGACTTGCGCTTGAGGTCTTCAAGGCAGGGGTGATCGATTGGGTAACCACGCGGAGCATTCTTCAAGGAGCCGGCATCTCGCAACGCGCCGTGCACTTTAGTGAAAGCCCGCGCCCGCAGGGTTGCCCGCCACTGCCGGGGTTCTTCGACTATTGCGTCGCGAATCCGGTTCAGGACCGGTGTTGGCGGCATCCATATCCCGCCGCCAAAGAACACCTCGTCCGGCGCGATGTGGACGTAGAAGCCCGGGGCGTGGGCATCCTTGCCTGCGCGATGCCGGAAGTGGCAGCCGACATTTGTCTTGTAGGGGGTCTTGTCGGCGCTGAAGCGGGTGTCGCGATAGATGCGGAACAGCGACCCTCCGTTGAGACGGGTGTCGGCGACGAAGGCGGGCGCGTTTTCCGCCAGCCATGGCGCCATTGTCTCGATGAAGCCGATCATCGGCAGCTGCACGGCTTCACGAAATCGCGGCTTGTTGTCCGTGAACCATTCCTTGTTGTTGTTTTCACGCAGCTCCCGCAGGAAGCGGAACAGTTCGGGAGTAAGCAAGTCGGGCACCGTCATGGCTCCAATTTATGTTGGTCAGGTGTCGCATCTCGCCAAGTCGCATGATGGCCCCGACTTGAACTTGTGCAGTTCTATTGTCGCCTGCAAGGACGATCTAATGTCAAGAACGAGAATCCTATGCCTCATGCGTATGTCCGAGGAAAAGTCGAAGCGAGTCCGAAGCACGGTTGCATCGGTAGTCGACCCCGGCCGCGTACATGTCTTTCCCCGCGTCAGCTGGGCATCCAAGGGCAGCACCAAGCCGATTGTCGGCCCGTTTCGGGATCGGAAGCGGCCAACTCGAGCGATGCCGGATCATCATCACCTTAGGCAGTGTGACAGCCTGCCAAACCCGGATACAGGGCGAAACTCCGGGAAAGTCGAACCGTTCCGACGGATGCGCTCATGGGCCGTGTTTTTTCTCCAAATTTGCCAACCAAGACACATTGGGGGAAATCGGGGGGTGCGGTCGATCAACTCCTTGACGCCTTTGAACGTGATCAAGGGCAGCCTGTCGTCTTCTTCCGCCGGTGCCTCCCAAGCTGCGTCAGGCTGCGGCCAAGGTATCCGCGACCATTGTCGGATTCCTTTCAATCAACGCCAACAGCACCAGAGCAGCACGGTCCGGGGATCGGCGACCCTGCTCCCAATCGCGCAGGGTGCCGAGGGGCAATCCATACCGCTCGGCAAAAGCAGCCTGCGAAAGGCTCTGCTTCTTCCGGATCGCCGAAACGTCCACGGATTCAGGAACGAACACACCAGCCGGTTCGGCCTCGCCCTTAGCAATCGCAAGGGCCTCTTCTGCACTTTGGATCAGTTCTTTACCGAAACTCATTTCGATCTCCTTCAATTCCTGCCGCGAAGCTTCCGGGCAAGTTCTTTGACATTGGCCCGGTAGGCATCCGCGATCTTCGGCAACAGCTTCGTCAACTCATTTCTCTCAGCCTTCGTCAGATTGGCCTTTGCACCCTTTCCGTAGACCGCCAGAAGAAACACTGGCACGTCGTCGCCACCGAAGTAATGGATCGTGCGATAGCCGCCGCTTTTGCCACCACCACGGCCCGCATGACGCAACTTTCGTGCGCCACCGGTCCCGACTATTGTGCTGCCTGCCAGCGGGTCTTCGGCGAGCGCATTCACAATGGCGGTCATCTCGCCTTCAGATAGGCCATGACGCTTGGCCTGCACCAAAAAAGTCGCTGTCCAAATCACCGAATGCATGACGAAGGGTATACGGCAGTGCCGCACCTGTTGCAAGAAAAATATACGGCATTGCCGTATGAATCCCACCGAAGCAGGATCCGTTGGTTCCACGCCAGAAACTGATCCATGCTCCAAGGCGAATTCCCGAGCGGCGACATGCTTGCGATCGTGGAGCACGAATTCAAATGCGTCCACTCTTCTGACGATGTTGGAAATGGCTGCGGCACTACGATGCTGGCGACCGCAATCGAGATCGAGAAGCGCAACGCGCGGTGTCGAAATAGCCTTGGTTGCAAAGCTACGGTCTGGGATTCATCACGCGAGACCAGTGTGATAGCCGGAGGCCACGAGCAGTGGGAGCCCTGCGAAGCTCAAGACGACGAACAGGTCGCCTCACAATGAAGATCTGAATCGGCACTGGTCGCTGACCATCTGGATTGATCCCCAGATGATCCGGCAGACCGCGACGACCTCGAAACTAACTTCAGCCTTGCGGGCACTCTCTCGAAACCGCGTCCGCGATCTTCGAATCGAAGAGTTGTGGAGATGGCCGCGGCCCACAGTCGGCGTGCGGGGCATCCAGATCCGTTCACGCCCGCGGCGGGCCGCATCCTTTGGCGGCGTAAGCACGAGATCGTTCTGCCTGATCGCCACCAGCAACGCGGCTGGACGCACGCGAGATTTGTCTGCGACCTAAACACACGCACTTCAGACGACGCTCCAGACACGCTCTCCGTTATGCCGGACATGAATGCAATGGAAACACTCCCGTTGCGTCAGGTGATCAACAACCCAATTCGCAATCAAGCAGCGTCGCAGCAATTCTGCTCGGGGATCCCGGACGATGATCCAATTGTCTCCCGGCTTGACATGCGCTAACACTCAAGCTTGATCAGCCAGACAGGGCTGCTCCGGGAGGTCACCCTGAAACTCTCTTGTTGGAGATCTATTTGCATTGGTCTTGCTTGTGTCCTGAGCCCGCAAGGGATCGCCAATGCTGCCTGTGACGTCGACGGCAATCTGACCATTGTTTCCGCTACCGATGATGGTCTCTATGAAGAGACGCATGGTCCTGAAAATTCCATCGACGGCGATCTTGACCCCGACTCCCGCTGGTCCAACCAGTCACAAGGTGCGCCCAAAGCCCTGCTCCTGAATCTTGGTGCGCGTCAGACACTGAATTCCCTGAACATCGCCTGGTACAAGGGCGACAGCCGCAAGGCCGAGTTTTCCGTCGAGACTTCAGTCGATGGTGCAAACTATCAAGTCGTCATCCCGGTACGGCAAACCAGCGGCACAACGCTTGACTTCGAAACCTACTCTCTTGACGCCGTCCAGGCGCAGTTTGTCCGCATCGTCAGCAACGGGAACGAAAGCAACGACTGGAACAGTATCGTCGAAGTGGCCGCCATTGGGTGCGGCGTTCTCGTGGAGAAGCCCGCCCAGCCTGTGCTGACCGAACGCAAGGGACGGGGCCTGTTCGGCCTGCGCGTAGATGTGCCGCCCGGCGAGAACTTCGACCTGTCTGGCTGGTACGTCACTACACCCGCTGATGACAACGGCGATGGCAAAGCCGACAGCGTATATGAAAGGGAGCTGGCTGCGGGATGGACCGAACCGCGCTTTTTCTACACCGACCCGGTTACCGGGGGCATGGTGTTTCGATCCACCCCAACTGGTGCAAAGACATCCAAGAACACGAACTACACGCGCAGTGAATTGCGCGGCATGCTGCGCCGGGGCGATGAGACCATTGCCACCCGGATCGACGGCGGCTTTCCGAACAAGAACAACTGGGTCTTTTCCTCCGCCCCGCTGGCCGCGCAGGCACAAGCCGCTGGCGTGGATGGCGTACTAAGGGCGACATTGGCCGTGAACCAGGTGACTCGTCAGGGAAAGGCCTATCAGATCGGGCGCGTGATTATCGGGCAAATTCACGCCAAGGACGACGAGCCGATCCGCCTCTACTATCGCAAATTGCCCAAGAACAAGTATGGTTCGATCTATTTCGCCCATGAGCCGGCAATCGGCAAGGAACAGTGGGTCGAAGTCATCGGCAGTCGCGCCGACCAAGCACAGAACCCGGACGACGGAATCGCGCTGGACGAGGTGTTCAGCTACGAAATCGAAGCCAAGGGCACACTAGAAGGCGACAAAGTCATTCCGATGCTGCACCTGAAGATCATTCGGGATGATGGCCGCGAGCATGTCGCCGAACCTTTTGACATGCGCGACAGCGGTTTCAGCGTCGTGGATGAGTTCATGTTCTTCAAGGCAGGCGCCTATTCACAAAACAATTCCAGTCCCATTCCTGAACGGGACTTCGATATGGTGACCTTCTACAAGCTGGAATACTCGCACGATCCGGCACCTGAGGGCATTAATGCCGATGCACTGATGGCAGCTGTCGAAGCACAGGAAGCCGAAAGGAAAACACCGCCTTCCCCTGCTGTGTCCGGCATTGTCTTCGACGATCGCTTTGCCGACGGTGGTCGCAACGACGGTGCAGATCCCAACGATGCAAACTGGTGGACGACCAGCGCGAGCAAGGCCATCGAAGTGGCCCCGGGCAAGCTTGGTCTTGTATCTGGAACCTCCGGGCGTGGGATACGGGCAACTTTTCGGCCGCAAACATTGGCGGAGGGGCAGTCCTTGCTGGCGACCTTCACGTTCACCACCCCGGAAACAATCGGCACTGACCGCAAGTCAGCATTCCGTGTCGGGTTCCATGACAAGTTGGAGCGTGCTGAACTAGAAGGCGACTTGTCGGCGTCGTCAAAGAAGCACAACAGATCCTATGACGGCTTGCCAGGTTACATGATTGATTTCGACATCAATCTTGAAGACGCTGCTGCGGCGAACATCGATATCCGCAAGCACAAGAACGACAAGCAGGGGCGCCTGATGGGCACGACGAAGGGCTACCAGCACTTGGGCGGCGGAGGGGAAGCATACCGGTTTGCCGCCAAGCAGACCTACACCGGCACAATGGCCGTGAAAAAGGTTGGCAATGGCATCGAGATTTCAGGCTCGCTCAGTCGGCATGGAGAGGTTCTGAGCGAGTTCAGCCTGGTTGATGAAGGCAGCGAAGTGAACAATTTCGGCATGCTCGCCTTTCACGTGAACAGCAAGACTTTTGGTTTTGGCAACTTGGTTGACGCGCCGGCCAATGGCCTGGACTTCAGTCACGTCAAACTTGAGGTGCTCCCCTGACGGTCGAGTTAGGGAACGTTCCAGCTGCGAACGCAGACCCGCAATCGAGCGTGGTGCAGCGCGACGCGTATCGATGCGTTCACCCGATCTCAGCCGACAGGAACCTAGCGGCAAGTACCTGCAGCCCGATCTTCGATCACGAACCAGGACAGTGTCTCGTCACTTGGCCTGTGCTCGCGCGGCAACATCCTTCATGCGTTCAGGATTGGACGGGTCTTTCCGGAGTTCGGCTCCTGCGAAAACCGGCTATAGCCTGCGCGATGACGTCCCCGATGAAGGACTCCGGATCGACACCTCATCGGGTGAAGGCTTGGCTGACAGCAATTTGCATGCCAAGGCCGACAGTCGTGTCACTGCAGCCCGCTTCACAGAAGACGTCAAGAACCATTTCCTCGTCCGGTGCGTTCTCAGGCAGTGCGAAGGCGAGAACGAACTCCCTGTCAGTCCTTTTTGCCTTCCTCTCCTCGCCAGCCAAGAACGAGCTTCAAACCATCTTCAACTTGCCTGATGACAGCATCGGAGACATGACCTGCCCTTTCGCTCAGGAACTGCCGGTCCAATGTGAGAATCTGCGAGACATTGATAACAGAGTCCTTCGACAGACCTGTTGCACGGCGAGCGAGACGAACGTTTCCAGGGGCGTCCGCCAACCTCAGGTTTGACGTGATGACAGTCACGACGACAGTTTGAATTCTGCTCCGATTGAAATTGTCGGATTGAACGATCAAGACCAGGCGACGATATCCCGGCTCAGATCCCCGAGGCTCGGGTAGTTCGGCCCACCAAACTTCTCCGCGCTTCACCACTTGTCATCGCTGGGAAGGGACAGGAATTGAAGATGCTCAAGCGTGCTGTCGAGGCTCGAGTTCGAATCGGCACCCTCATAGACAGCGTTAAGCCTTTCGGTCACGTGTTCACATGAATGTCGCGAGACAAACTCCTCGACAGCCTTCGTGTAGAGTTGACTTCTGGAAATGCCCATGACCGAAGCGGTATGTTCAGCGGCGTTGAAGACTTCGTCGCGAATGGAAACGGCTGTTTTCATACGGATGGTATAACTCCAGTTATACTCAAGTGCAACTGGCGTCATGCAACGCTTGAACCCATGCAGACGTTATTCGACCGCGCCAGCACGCCACCTTGTTGGGGCGTGCGTTTGCATCCCGTGCACCGAATGACGCCCCTGCCAATTCGCAGGCCATCTTCAGGGCGCGCCCGACACTCTGTCGTGTTCTTGCCATACGGCAGCAATCAGAGCCGGGTGACCAAGGATCCTTCTTTCGCTTCGCCAACCCGCGAGCGTCGAGAACAAAGGAACGCGCGGCCCCCAGGGCGTCACCGAACGAGTTCACCCGCATCTTCTGCGCGCATGAGCACCACTTCGCGACGCCAAATCATGAGACCGGACATGGCGATCATCAGCGCACCCAGTATCGTCCAGGCGTCCGGCAGGTCGCCAAAGACAACGAAGCCGCCTGCCGTCATGTAGATCAGGTAGCTGTACGAATACGGCATCAGGTAGCTTGCCTCGGCAACCCGATGCGCGCGGATCAGGAATTCATGCCCGATCCACGCAAACAGGCCGAGCGAGACCATCAAGGCAAGATCGAAAGTGCTGGTAGGCGCAATCCAGTAGACCCAACAGAACGGCGCGAGCGCGACCGTGCCGGTCAGACCGAGAAGAAACTGCATGATGAGCGGCTTCACGTCACGTGACAGCTTCCGCGTCAGGATGGAATATAGCGCAAGACCGGTCGCAGCCAGGAGCATCAGGAACGCAGCTGGATCAAGATCCTCCCCGAAAGGTCGAATGACGACCAGCACGCCCGCGAATCCGAAGGCCACGGCCGCCCAGCGCACCCGCCCCACCACTTCGCCCAGAAGCGGCCACGAAAGCGCGCAAACGATGATCGGAGCCGAGAACATGATTGCCGACGCAACCGCCAGCGAAAGGGATTGCAGCGCCACGAAATTAAAGATCGTGGACACGACCAGAAGTGATGCCCTCAAGACAAGAACCGGCAGCAAGGGTCGAGCCGCCGCAAGCCCCCGACCGCGTAGCCCGGCCAGCACGCCAGAAGTAATGACAAACTGAACCGCGTAACGAAAGAAGGCTAGCTGGATCGCTACGTAGCCCGCACCCAGAAGCCACTTCGAGGATGTATCCACGACCGCGAACAACAAGTTCGCGAACAGCATCATCAGGACGGCCACTGTGGAGATCGCCGCGAAACGGGACATTGTCAGACTGCAACTCGATCTGCGCGATCAGCTTTCGTCGGCACCGACGGTCTCGAATGCGCGGGCCTGCATGCCTTTCTGGATTTCGTAGATCGAAATCGCAACGTTCGGCTGCGGCTGCGGAATGCGGACGGGAATGTCATGAAGTCGCGGCTCGATCGTTGACTCACCGCACAGCATTCGGCTGTCGTAGTCCTCGATTCCCTCCCATTTGGTCATCGATCCCATGATCGGAAATGCGTCCGCCGCCATCATCTCGTAGAACAGGAGCCGCCGGGGCCGGTCCGAGCGATTCAGCGCCGAACCATGCAGGATGCGCCCGTGATGAATCGAGATGGATCCGGCAGGCCCGGTCAGCTGCACGGCATCCTCCAGGTCCAGGCCCACTGCCTCGGGCAGCACGGCGCCGGCAAAGACGCCGTCAACATGATGATCATGGACGGGCCCCGTGTGGCTGCCGGGAAAAACCATCAAGGGGCCGTTCTCTTCCCTCATGTCGTCGATCAGGACGCCGACCGCCAGGATGTCATCGTTGGTGTGCGGATAGAAAGCGTAGTCCTGGTGCCACTCGACGGCGGCGCCATAGCCTGCCTTCTTCATGTTCAGCTTGGTCGTGTGCAGCCGAATGTTCGGGCCGATCAGGTCGCGCGCCGGAGCCAAGACATGGTCCGAAAACATGAGATCCCGCATGACCTCGGACTGCGTGTGCGGAAGCTTGATCCGTCTCAGGCGCGGTTCCTCCGGCGTATGGCTGTCCTCGAGATCAAGCTTCTCGTCGGACTCGGTCATCGTGCGCGCAACGTCCTCGAAACGCCTGATCTCGTCGCGAATTGCCTCGATGATGTCGGACGGCACCCTGCCTTCCAGCACGAGATAACCGTTTTCGGCGTAGAACGCCTCTTGGTCCCATGTCAGAACTTCGGCCATCTCAGGCACAATGGGGACTGGACCCGTCCCACCTGTGTTGCGCGATATGCGGTGAACTGGCCATACGGCTGCGAGTCTCCTCCCACATGTCCTTCCATGCCCGCCAATCCTTCAGTTCGCTCGCAGGATTGCTCCGGGACCGCGCGACGAATTCCGGAAAGTGGCTGCGGCCCGTCGGCTGGCCCGTGACGCTGTAACGAAGATCGAACGACCAGCGATACCCGTCCGATTCGTTGGCCAAGGAAGCGTGAGGCGTCATCGGGTGGAAAATCACCGCACCCCCCGCCTTGACCGGAACCGGCACGAATGTCTCGGGAACGTACGGGTCTGCAAGCGCCGTCTGGACCTTGGGACAATGGGGCATCATCTCGTCGTACCGGTCCGCCGCCACCTTCAGGCAGCCGTTTTCGACGGTCGCGTCCGTAATGGCCAGCCAGACCGTGACGAATGTTGTTTCGTC
>JAJEFO010000008.1 GCA_022820365.1 Silicimonas sp. | reverse complement strand
CATTGTCGACCGGAAGCTCGGCGGCGCGAAGACGGTCTCGGACGGCAGCATCGTCGTCGACCGGGACATGAACGGCGCACGCGGCATCATGCTGCGCGCGCTCTACGGCAACTTGAGCCGTTTCCAGGCGGCGGGCGCGGAAGTTGCGCTCGTTGCGGAACTTGAAAAGACAGAATTGTCAATACCTTAACTTATTGTAATCATTACAATATTGTTCGACCCTCGGTGCCTCCTTGCGTTTTGTCAACACTATCGCAACACGGTGCCTCCGCGGCAGCGGCAAGCATTCCGTCTGGCCGAGGAAATGAGCCGCATTTCAGGTCCATCGATACGCGGGAAGCCAGCATCCTTGAGTTTCGGTGCGGACCATTTGCCGATCCGGGCAGTCCGCGCCAACGACAGTTGCGGCCCTGGCCCCGTTCCGGCCGGGAACGGCGGGATTCGCCAGCCGACAGACAGCCGGTGACAGCGGACGACAGAGCCTTGATCCGGCGCGATTTCACGGCGATTGCGGCCCAGCCAAGGCCGGATGCGCAAATCGCGGAAAATCCCGTGCATGCGGGCGCTGGAGGCTCTTCCTCAAGACCCCGATGCGTAGACATGAATGAGATCACGCAGACCAAATTGGAGTCGTGCAAATCGCTTGCAGTGATCCCGATCCGAAGAAGGCGTTGATGGCAACATGCATCCGCTTTCCGGAGCCGCCGTTCCCCGTGTCCTGCGATGCCTGGCCGTCAGTTCGTGGAGGCTGTCCTGGTGGGCGGACGGCGGCTGAAAACGGCACGATTCCACACCCGAAGCCTGTCCGGGTCGCCATCGAACGGTTGAGTCCCGCAAGCGAAGGCGGCTACAAGGCGCGCCATGGGATCCGTTGCAGACAAGATCGCGAAGAGGATGGTCTCGGCACGGGGGACGAAGGTGGTGGACATGACGGTCTGGCGGGAGGGCCGGAAACTGGCGCTCGAAGCCGGCTTCGGCGGCGAGGGTCCGGTTCCCGCGAAGTTCGCGGACCTTGATCCGTGCCACGGCATCTACGCCATGGCGCAGAACATCGTCTCCCTGATGGCCGAGACGATTTCGATGCTGAGAGAGGCAAAGGGCTTTGCCAGGATCGTCGGGGACGCCGAGGAAGAGTACATGCCGCAGGGACCGCCGATGAGCCCGCTGACCGTCAGCCACTTCTCGATGTGGGCGTTCTTCGACGTCCGGTTCGGGAGCAGCCGGGAGACCATGGGCAGCTGCATCCTTCGCATGGCGGCCGTGTTCGACCTCCCTGACTGGCTGATGGACACCGTCCGGCTGATGCAAGGGTCGCGCATGGGCTTCTACGTGAATTGCGGCAGCGACGGCGACGCGACCCTGCTGCGGGAGGTCGGCACGCGGGAGACCGTTTGCTGCACGGTCCCGTCCGGCTATGTCGGCGGTGCGGGGGAAATCTGGTTCGTGCGCGTGCTTCCGCCGCCCCACGAGCTGTGCCGCCGGCATATCGTGTTCACCACGCCCTACGTCATCCGCGACCATCCCGAGAGCGCCTTCGTCGCGTACCTGGAGCGCGAGATCGCTCGGATGAAGGGGAGCAAGAGACCACCGCGCACGGATGACCTGCACGGCCACTTGATGAAGCACGGTCCGGAACCGAATCACTGGAACGAGTATCTCCACTGCGCCTACACGGGTCACCGGCACGAGGCGATCTTCCTGACCGGCATCCCGGACATCCGGGAAAGCCTCCCTCATGCCTGAGCGTGCAAGAAGCCCCGGCGCCCGACACGGGTCGGTTGGCAGCCATGCGACAGGAATGGAAGTCGTCGCAGCCATTCGTCACACTGGCCGGCCTTGCAACCGGCGGCACCGCTGGACAGCCGCGTGATCGTTTCGCAAGATGCGGTGTTGTCGGAAACCCGCCGCCAGGCGATCCGGCGCCAACCAATGCCACGCAAGCCCGAAGACGGCCGTGAAGGCGCGTGGAATCGATGTCGAAGGAACGGGCGTTGCGGAGCGTGTCGCGGGCCGTGCGGGCATTGCAGGGCGGGACGCGTCGGGACGGCATCAGGCGCAACCATTGGATTGACGCATCGTGGGAGGCCATTCAGGAGGCGAACGTCGGCACGCCGGAGGGGATCATGAAAGTCGGGATCCGAACGCGGAAGCACACCGCAGACACGATCATCAACGTTGAGCGGGACGTGCCGTCGCTGCGGCAGGCGAAGCGGGTCTTACGCGCGCTGCAGTCCGCCCTCCCGGACCTTGATCTGGAGATGGTGGTGACGCAGGCGGGGCCGGGCGGCGGCGTCGAGGTCGGACACCGGATCGACCGCACCGGCATGGACTGAGAAGGCGCGCCGGTCGGGCAGGATCGGAACCGGCCGCGGCCCGGGTCGAGATGAAATGCCTGATCATGCCTGCAGAATTCGCGAAGGTTTGCTGTTGCAGGTGGCCGGATTGTCCGGTGCAGCGATGCCGCGGCCAGAGAACGCTTGCGAGGATCGCCCGAATGAAGGACGATCCGTCGGCCCGGATTCGGAAGGCGCGGGCGGCGAAAGACCACATGGGAGACATCCGGGATGACAGGAACGGGCGAGGAACGGATCGCCGAGGCGCTGGAGCGCATCGACGGCAACCTGGGACGCATTGCGGACGTCCTTGAGGAGGGCGGGCTGAACGACATTGCGGACGCGTTCACGATCATCGCCATGACGATCACGGGCATGGAGCCCGAGGACGAGGACCTGCCGGAGCACTGAGGGCGCGGGGTACCGGTCGAACCGGTCCGGGCCGCCGGACGCGGAACGGTTCGCGACCGGCCGTGTCGACCATGCGGGCATGTCCGAAAAGGGGTAGCGTGCCCTCACCTTGTCAACACGACGAAAGTGGCGGGGATGCGACGCAGGGGCGCTTCCGGCCACGTCTCCGAGCGCCTCCGACGGTGACTGTTGACACCCGGGTGACCGCCTGGCCATCAGTCTTGTGCGCCCTGAAGAGGCTTGGCCACGTTGCCCGCCCGAAGCGGTCGTTGGACAGGTCGACGATCAGGCTGCCGGGAATGGCTGCGGCTGCCTGGTTCAGCATTTTCCTGCCGGAACATTTTTCCAGATTGACGGATTTCAACGGTCATGTAATAAACTTTCACCACTGTCCTGACGCTTAGGGACAGGACAGGAGAACCTGAAGAGGGAGGGGATGATGAACATCAGAATCTTGTTGCGTTCGATGACCATGGGAGCACTGGCGATTCCTGTGACGGTCGGCTTCGGTCTTTGGACCTCACCTGTTCAAGGCGGCGGTCATGTTTCCGGTGACATCACGATGATCAAGGGGCCGCACTCTGCGGATGAAGCTCGATTTGAGGCCATGATCATTGATGATTTCAAGGCCGTTGAACCCGGCGTAAACGTCGAGTTCACCACATACGATTGGGCCAACATGAATGCCGAGCTCACGGCCGGGTTTGCAAGCGGCAATCCTGCCGATGTCTTGTATCTGGTTGATCTGATCTACCCGAATTATGCCGAGCAGGGCGCACTGCTTGACATGTCGGATCTGGTAAACTCCGAGGAATGGGCTGAGGAGCGGGCCTTGATTCCGGAGTTTGCCTGGGATCTTGCAAGGCAGGGCGACGGCACTTGGGGCGTTCCGGTTCTCGGTGCCGTGTACAACATTTTCATCAACAAGGATCTGCTTGCCGAAGCAGGAGTTCTGGACACGTGGAACAATTCATACGCCGACATGATGGATGCCGCCAGGAAAACGACGGCTGACGGCGTCTATGGATTCTCGGTTCGCAGCAGGACTGGCGATTTCGCCTTCTGGGACTGGTTTCCCTACGTCCATAACGCCGGTGCCGACATCCTGAATGACGACTGGAGCGGATGCGGACTGTGGGGCGCGGAAGCCGCCACTCAGTTCCTGATCGACATGCATGAGGCCGGCGTCACCCCGCCGATCGGTTCCATGTCGACGCAGGAACAGTTCGACCTCTTCAAAGGGGGAAAGATTGCGATCTACCATGGCGAGACTCCGCAGATCGGGGAGCTGAACGCAAACCCGCCCGGGTTTGACTGGGATGTTGCGTATGCACCTCCGGGCGAGCATGGGCAGACGGTGATGGGGAACTTCGGCATTCTGAGCATCGCCAGCGCCAGTCCCAACCAGGATGCTGCCTGGGAGTTCGTCAAGCACTGGGCTTCAGGACCTCAGGTCGGCCGTTTCGCCGAGCAGGTGAACCTCCAGGTTGTGCGGGAGGACATCATTGCTGACATGTTTGCCGACAATGCGGCAATGCGCAAGGTTCAGCAGGAGTTTGTTCCCCGCGTGCAGGGAATTCAGCCGCATCCGCAGATTCTCAAGATCCTTCAGTCAATCTGGCCGGTGGCTGAACAAGCATACCGGGGTGGCATGACCGGCGAACAGGTCATCGAGCGCATGTGCGCAATCACGGATGAGATTCTTGAGTAGGACCATGCCAAGTGTCGGGGGCCCTCCCATGGGCCCCACGGCAACTTGAACGACACCACGGTCAGCGCCACCGAACACAGGCGCCTGCGGCGCTGGCTTGTCTTGCGCCGAAACCTGACTGCATACCTGTTCCTTGCGCCCGCCCTGGTCTTTTTCGGCACGTTTCTTGTCTGGCCGGGACTGTCGCTTTTCGTCCAGACATTCCAGACCGGCGGAGTCATGTCACCGGCGGTTTTCGTTGGCACCGAAAACTGGGAGCGCACATTTGCCGACCCGCTGGTGCTGAAGACCATATGGAACACTCTTCGCTACTGCCTGATGGCCATACCGGCGGTCTTCGTGATCGCAATGATATTTGCACTGGCATTGAATTCGATCTCGGTCGGTCAAACCGCCTTCAAGACGATGATTTACTACCCGACATTGCAACCGATTCTCATTGCAGCGCTCATGTTCACTTTCGTTCTGCACCAGGACTTTGGTGTCCTGAACATCGTGATGCGGGCAATTGCCGGCGAGCCGGTGAACTTCCTGGGCAACGAGGACCTGGCCATGCCGACCATCGCCATGGTCGAGGTCTGGAAGGGCATGGGGTTCTGGGCGCTGCTGTTCCTGGCCGGAATCCAGAATCTCCCGAAGGATCTGTACCATGCAGCGGAACTTGACGGCGCCGGACCGGTCCGTCGCTTCTTTCAGCTGACATTGCCATTGCTGAAGCCGACATTCTTCTTTTCGGTGACCTTTGCGACCATCGTGAATCTGCAGGTCTTTGATTCAATCTTCATCCTGACCGATGGCGGGCCGTTCCACTCGACCGCATCGACCACCTGGTACATCTACCGAAGCCTGTTCACGTTCAGCGAGCCGGGATACGGCGCAACCCTGTCGTTCGTCCTGGTGCTGGTCGTGCTGGTGCTCACGGCAATTCAATCCTACGCATTTCGGGACAGACGCTGATGTGGCGCCTGGCCAGGAGGAAGCGAAACGCGGTATCGCTGAAACCCACGCTGCCAATGGTGACCATGTCGTACGGGGTGCTGATGCTTGCGGCAGTCATTTCGATCGTGCCCTTCCTCTATATTCTGTCGACCTCGGTCAAGGACACGAATTCGCTGTTCAGCTATCCGCCTGAGTGGATTCCGGACGAACTGTTCTGGGGGAACTATGCGAAGCTGCTGCAGGAAACCTCTTTCCTCAACTGGACCTTGAATACATTCATGATCGGTCTTGCCATCACGGTCCTGAAGCTCGTCATTGACGCGATGGCGGCATATTCCCTTGCCAAACTGCAATTCGCCGGAAAGCGGTTTGTATCCGCAACCCTTCTGCTTGCGGTGGCCATTCCCGTTGCCGCATTGATAATCCCGCTGTTCTTTCTTGTCCGCTCAATGGGCCTGCTGAACACGTACTGGGCGCTGATCCTTCCGGCACTGGCGAACCCTCTTGGGATTTTCCTGCTTCGAAGCTTCATTGTGTCGCTTCCGGACGACCTGATTCATTCAGCCAGGCTGGATGGTGCTGGCGAGTTGAGGATTTTCGCCCAGATCATCTTGCCATTGATCAGTTCCGGCCTTGTGGTTCATGCGATTTTCACCTTCATGCTTCAGTATACCAATTTTCTCTGGCCGCTGGTGGCGATTCAGTCCGATTCCAGGCAGGTCCTGACTGTCGGCATTTCCAGCCTGAAGTCGAACTTCGTGGTCGACTGGGGCCTGATTTCGGCAGCGTCACTGCTTGCAACCATCCCGATCACGCTCCTGTTCCTCGCTTTGCAGCGGTTCTTCCTGGCGCAAAGTCTGTCAAGCGCGCTGAAAGGCTGACAATGGCGAGCGCGGCAGTCGAGTACCGGTCGGTCAACAAGGTCTATGGTGACTTCGTTGCCGTCCACAATCTCGATCTGTCCATTCTGCAGCGAGAGTTTCTGGTCCTGCTAGGGCCGTCCGGCTGCGGGAAGAGCACGATACTGAAATTGCTGGCCGGCATCGAGGACCCGACTGCGGGGGAAATTTTCGTCAATGGCAATCTTGTGAACTACTTGCTCCCGCGGGACCGCAACGTGGCCATGGTCTTCCAGAACTATGCGCTCTACCCTCACATGTCCGTGGCCGAGAACATCGCTTACCCGTTGAAGGCCCGAAAGTGGGCAGCGCGGGATCGAACGAGCGTGCGGGACAAGGTTCTGCAAGCGGCGAAACTGGTGGAGATATCCGACCAGCTCGGCAAGCTCCCCGAAGCGTTGTCTGGAGGTCAGCGGCAGCGCGTGGCGCTCGCGCGAGCGCTGGTGCGCGATCCAGAAGTCTTCGCAATGGATGAGCCATTGTCCAACCTCGATGCTCAATTGCGAGACACCATGCGTCAGCACTTGATTGCGCTTCACCGCAGGGTGGGGAAGGCGACGATATACGTTACGCATGATCAGCACGAGGCCATGACCATGGCTGACAGGGTGGTCGTGCTGAAGGATGGAGTCGTTCAGCAGATCGGCACTCCAGCGGAAGTGTACAACGCGCCGACAAACACTTTCGTGGCCGGTTTTGTTGGCCACCCAAGAATGAATTTCGTGCCGGGCATTTCACTTGGCGGCAGATCCGTGCGAGTCGGAAAGCTCGACCTGCAGTCAAGTTGCGGAACCGGTCCTGAGGGGGAACCGGTAATGGTTGGGCTTCGACCGACTGACGCGAAGTTCGAGGCCAGCTTGAATTGCATTCGGGGCACCGTTTCGGCGAGCGAATTCACAGGCGCCGACACGATAGTCACCCTTTCGACCGGGTTGTCAGAAGATCTTCGTTTCCGTCTGATCGATTCAAGTTCCTGTGATCTTGGACAGCCTGCTGCCTTTTCCTACGCAGCCGAGCACGTCCATGTCTTCGATAAAGGTGGGCAAAGGATGTAAGGTGACTGTTTGGCCTTGGCCACCTCATGCCGCAATGGCCACGACAAGAGCTTGCAAGCGTGTTGTGAACCTGAATTCGATAGGCGGCGGGAGAATACTTGCATATGATCCGCACAACATATGGAACGTCCGCAATCCATTCCAATTAGGGAGTGATCTCGGCCCGACGCAAGTGATGGGAGGGAAGTGGACTCCCGGTTTGCATGTCAGTTCAATCCGGGAGAGCATGGAATCTGCAGATTGCACGGCCAGCAGGCGAGCGAAATTTGGGCTCACGGGCAGAAAAATGTGGTTAACGGGTGGAAATGGGCAAGCCAATGCTCCCCTTGAGATCGATCTATACCTATGCGTGGGATCTTGCCGAGCATGGCCTTGACAATTCGTTCGCGGAGTTTCGCGGGCTTGGCCTCAACTCGGTGACGATTGCAGGAAGTTATCACGCGGGGAAGTTCTTGCGTCCGCGCTCCGCGTCGCCGGTTTTCTTCCCGGAAGACGGGACAATCTATTTTCGCCACGAGCCGGTGCGCTACGGGAAGATTGTCCCGATCTCTAATTCAATGGTGGCCGGGCGGGACATTTTGGGGGATGCAGTCCGGAATGCCGAACTTGGGGTCAATGTTTGGCTTGTGCTGCTGCACAATACCCCACTTGGATCACGAAACCTGGATGACTGCGTAGCGAATGCTTTTGGAGACAAGTACATTTACAATCTTTGCCCATCGTCACCACACGCGAGGAAGTTTGCGCGAAGCCTTGCCGCCGATGTGACTGACAACTATCCGGTTTCCGGAATTACGGTCGAGTCGCCGGGATTTGCTCCATTTTTCCATGGCTTTCATCATGAGTTCAACCTGGTCCAGTCCAACCGTTGGCTGGAAAATCTCCTCGGGCTGTGCTTTTGTCAAAATTGCAAGAATGGAGCGGCTGACATTGGCATTGATGCCGAGGGACTTCAGTCTCGGATCAGGACCTGGATTGGCGAGTATCTGGCAGGCGACGTAGACTATCCTGACGACATGGCCGAGAGCTTTTGGCTGGCCGATGTCGCGACGGATCGAGAGTTGTCAGCGTTTCTGAATTGGCGATGCGACGTGGTTACATCTCTGGTGGGCGAAGTCCGGTCGGCCGTGGCAAGCCACGTTACGGTTGCGATTATCCCGTCAGTTGGGCGGCCGACGGCAAATGCATGGTTTGAAGGCAGCAATCTGGCGGATCTCCGGCGGGCGGCGGGTGTTCTGGAAATCTGCCTTTATGAGCCGACATGGAGTCGAGCGGCGGCGGACTTCGCTGATGTCCGGCGACGACTTGGCGGTTCGCGAGGCCTGAGGTGCGTGATCAGGCCCTCCTGGCCTGACTTGAGTTCCGCCAGCGAAGTCCGTGCTGCGGTTTCAAGCATTGCCGCTCATGGAGCGGATGGCATCAGCTTTTACAACTGGGGTTTCCTGCGCCGACACAATCTGCGGCATGTGTTTGAGGCGCTACGGGACATCGCGCCTTGAAGTCCGGGCAGCGATGCAGGGCAATCGGGCCGGATGCGGCTTGATCAGGAAAGAGATCGCACCGCCTGCTTCGCTGAGGATCTCGAAATGTCGTCCGGACATCTGGGGCACCGCGCCAATGGTGTCCGGACCCTCCTCAGGTGACCGACAACCATCTCGACGCCTGCCAGGTTGCCTGCGTCAATCGCTGCCGGGAGCCCTCGAAGACGGAAGTGACGATCGCGGGACTGGCTGCACGGAGACCGCATATGTCATCACCTGGCTGGATGCCGCGGCTGCATCGTCGGGAAACCTGCTCCTGATGAATCGTGGCCGTCGGGCCGTGGAAGGCCGTGGGCCGCGAACCCTCGACTACGCGGCAACCTGGAACGAAGGCAAGCGCCAGATCCGTGGCTCCATGGCAACCATGGCCCGGACAGCCTCCTTGAACGCCTCGTGTCGTGGTGTGGACAGGTTGACTAGTTTGCACCAATGCATGTAAGCAATTTTCACTTTGAAGGTGGTAAAGTGATGACAGGCATTACTCGCTTCGACATGGCCGACGACGCGGCCGGCGGCACCCGGCGTCCGTTTGCCAAGGCGGTGCGCGCGGGCGATTTCGTCTTTGTTTCCGGCCAGGTCCCTGCAGTGGATGGCGAGATTGTCGCCGGCGGCATCTTTGAGCAGGCCGAACGGGTCATCGCCAACGTCATTGCCGCACTCGATGCCGCGGACTGCAGGCTGGAACATGTGGTCAAGGTCAATGTCTGGCTGGATGATCCTCGCGATTTCACCAGCTTCAACGCCGTGTTCGAACGCCACTTCCGCGAACACCCGCCCGCCCGCTCCACCGTCCAGTCCGCGCTCATGGTCGACGCGAAGGTCGAAATGGACGTGATCGCGTACAAGCCCGAATAGCCGGCATGTGGCGGGCGACAGGACCATGACCAAGATCATCGACGTCATATCCCAGATGCGGAAACTGGAAGGCAGTTTTCCTCAACGTGAGCAGCGGGTGGCGGATTTCGTGCTCTCCAATCTGGAGCGCGCTCCCCGCCTCACGCAGAACGAAATCGCGGAAGCAGCCGATGTCTCGGTCGCGACGGTGAATCGATTCTGCCAGACCGTCGGCTGCGAGGGCTTCCGCGATTTCAACATCAGGCTCGCCCAAAGCGTGGCGGTAAGCCTTCAATATCTTGGCGGGCCGAGCCGCACGGATTCCGAATCCGAGCAACTCGTCACGCAAGTCTTTGGCGCGCTTGTCGACACCCTCAATCTGGCACGTTTCCAGCTTGACAGCGAAGCCGTGGAGCAGGCTGTCTCGGTGCTGGCAAATGCACGGCGGATTTCGTTCATCGGTGTCGGCGGCGGCTCGGCCAATGTCGCCCGCGAAGGTGCCAACCGGTTCTTTCGTCTCGGGATTCCCACCGAGGCGCATGCGGATGGCTATTTTCAGCGCATGCTTGCCTCGACCCTGTCGGATGGCGATGTCATCTTTGCCGTATCCGCGAGCGGCCAGCCGGCGGAGCTTCTGGACAGCGTAGCAATCGCCCGACAGTACGGCGCAAGGTCAATCAGCCTGACCAAGGCCGGCGCGCCCCTTGCCAGGTCGGCCGACGTCTCCATCGAGATCGACATTCCCGAAGACCAGGACATCTACAAGCCCTCGGCCTCACGGCTCGTGTTCATTGCCATAATTGACGTGCTTGCGGCGGGCACGGCCCGCAGGCGTCCGGAATTGGCAAAGGAGTACATGCGCCGCATTCGCACCTCCATGACTGCAATTTCCGAAGACACTGGACCAAAGCCGATTGGCGACTGAAATCGAGCCCGGTTGATCTTCCCGCGGCGACCCTCACCAGCCGGCAAAGAGGGATTCGCCCGTGCAAGGAGGTGGCCATGCAAGGGCGACCGGCGGCAATTTCCGCCTGTCGGCCAGGCCTGTGGAGTGCGTTCCAACTTGGCCGGGCAGTCTTTTCCCGTTGTCCCCCGACAGGCTGCGGGTACAGCTTACGCGGCCAGGAGAACAAAATGCGCAGCATCTCCAGCGCTGACAGACCTTTCGTTGCGGAACCGAACCGCCGTGTTCGAGCGCTCCAGGGAGTTGGACACTTGGGAATCGAGCTGGGCTACCATGCAGGCGGCCGACCTGCAGGCCATGGATGGATGGAAGAAGCCGGCGGCGGACGTGCGTGAACCTTCCTGAAATCGGCGAGGTGGAGTCTTGAGCGAAACCTGAACTGCATCAATCCCGCCGGTTGCTCATGAAACTCCTGGCAGCAACTTCGCGCCGATTGACGCCGATGCCGGGATTGTCTTTTCGGCATCTTGGCCGCTCATGCACGGGAATCCGTTCTTGACTTCGGGGGTCTCGTTACCGAAGGCTTGTGCGCGACTACTCGGAGGCAAGCGAGAGGATCGCGGCGACGCTTGAACTGGTGGGCATGGATGCGAAATCGATGAGTCGCCATCCGCACGAATTTTCCGGCGGCCAGCGCCAGCGCATCGGCATTGCCAGAGTCATGATCCTGACACCGCGTCTCGTCATTGCGGACGAGCCGGTATCGGCGCTTGATGTCTCCATCCAGGCCCAGGTCCTGAACCTGCTGAAGAGGCATCAGCGCGATAGCGGCCTATCGATGTTGTTCATCAGTCACGATCTTGGTGCAGTCCGCCACATAAGCGATCGGGTTGCAGTCATGTACAGGGGGACACTGGTGGAGACCGGCAAGAAGCGGCAGGTTTTCGAGACACCGCAGCACGACTATACGCGAAGG
>JAJEFO010000028.1 GCA_022820365.1 Silicimonas sp. | reverse complement strand
CTGAAAGCGGAGGACGCGAAGACCGCAGCAGGCGCGCTGGACGGCCCGGCCTGGGTCGTGAAGGCCCAGATACACGCCGGCGGACGCGGGAAAGGCTCCTTCAAGGAACCGGACGCCGGAGAAAAGGGCGGCGTGCGAATCGCCGGTTCCGCGCAGGAGGCCGCCAACGAAACCCGCCGCATGCTGGGCCGGACGCTGGTCACCAAGCAGACCGGACCGGCGGGTAAGCAGGTCAACCGCATCTACATCGAGGACGGCTCCACGATCGATCGCGAGATGTACCTCGCGCTCCTGGTCGATCGCGGCACCAGTCGCGTCAGCTTCGTCGCGTCGACGGAGGGCGGCATGGACATCGAGGAGGTCGCGGAGGCGACCCCGGAGAAGATCCTCTCCTTCAGCGTCGATCCCGCGACGGGATACCAGGCCTTCCACGGTCGACGGATCGCCTTCGCGCTCGGACTCGAAGGAGCGCAGGTCAAGCAATGCGTCAGGCTGATGGGCCAGCTCCACGACCTCTTCGTCTCAAGGGACATGGAGATGCTGGAAATCAATCCTCTGATCGTGACCGGCGAGGGTGACCTGAAGTGCCTCGACGCCAAGATGGGATTCGACTCGAACGCCCTCTACCGCCAGCCCGACATCGCCGAGCTCAGGGACACGACCGAAGAGGATCCCAAGGAACTTGAGGCGTCGAAGCACGATCTCAACTACATTGCGCTCGACGGTGAGATCGGCTGCATGGTGAACGGCGCAGGCCTCGCCATGGCTACCATGGACATCATCAAGCTCTACGGCTCCGAACCCGCCAACTTCCTCGACGTGGGCGGAGGCGCGACCAAGGAGAAGGTGACCGAGGCGTTCAAGATCATCACCTCGGACCCGAACGTGAAGGGCATTCTCGTCAACATTTTCGGCGGCATCATGCGCTGCGATATCATCGCCGAAGGCGTCGTCGCCGCGGTGAAAGAAGTCGGCCTCAAGGTGCCGCTCGTGGTCCGCCTCGAAGGCACGAATGTCGAGGACGGCAAGCAGATCATTGAATCCTCCGGTCTCGACGTGATCGCCGCCGACAACCTGAAGGACGGGGCCGAGAAGATCGTAAAGGCCGTGAAGGGTTGAGACATGATCAAGGCGGCGGGCCGGAATCCCCGGGGGCCCGCTTCCGCAAGAGGAACGAGCCGGGTTTGAATGGGACAGTGTAGTGGCGGTACTTATTGACAGGAACACCAGGGTGATCTGCCAGGGCCTGACCGGCAGCCAGGGGACGTTTCACTCGCAGCAGGCGATCGATTACGGCACGAAGATGGTGGGCGGCGTAACCCCCGGCAAGGGCGGCCAGGAGCATATCGGCCTGCCGGTCTTCGACTCGGTTCACGAGGCGCGCGCCGCGACCGGTGCCAACGCGACGGCGATCTACGTGCCGCCGCCCTTCGCCGCAGACGGCATTCTCGAGGCCATCGACGCGGGCATGGAAGTGATCGTGGCAATCACCGAGGGAATTCCCGTGCGCGACATGATGAGGGTGAAGCGCGCCCTGCAGGACAGCACGTCCGTCCTCGTCGGCCCGAACTGCCCCGGCGTCATCACGCCCGAGGAATGCAAGATCGGCATCATGCCCGGCCACATCCACAAGAAGGGCTCCGTCGGCGTCGTGTCGCGATCCGGCACGCTGACATACGAGGCCGTGAAGCAGACCACGGATGTCGGTCTGGGCCAGTCCACCTGCGTCGGTATCGGCGGCGACCCGATCAAGGGGACCGAGCACGTCGACGTGCTGGAGTGGTTCCTGGCCGACGACGAGACGCAATCGATCATGATGATCGGCGAAATCGGCGGCAGCGCCGAAGAGGACGCGGCCCAGTTCCTCAAGGACGAGGCGAAGCGCGGCCGCGCGAAGCCCGTCGCAGGGTTCATCGCCGGCAGGACAGCCCCTCCGGGCCGCCGCATGGGTCACGCGGGCGCCATCGTCGCCGGCGGCAAGGGTGGCGCCGACGACAAGATCGAGGCCATGCGCTCTGCTGGCATCGTCGTGGCGGACAGCCCGTCCGGCCTCGGCGAGGCAATGCTGGAAGCGATCGGGTAGCGCCATGGAACGCGGCACGAGGTTCCCGGCCCTGCTGCACCGCATCCTGCCTCTCGGGCGGCACGCTGCCGCCGTGCGCGACGCCCATCTACACTTTGCCAAGCCCGACCCTGGGCCTTGGCCGAACGTCAATTCCCGCCCGCAACTTCACATCCGAACTGGAGGTTTGCCATGACCGAGCAATCCCCGAATGACATCTTCAAGGCGTCCAGCTTTCTCCAAGGCCACAACGCCGCATATGTCGAACAGTTGTACGCGCGCTATGCCGGCAACCCGAACGCGGTGGACGAGGGCTGGCGCCTGTTCTTCCGCGAACTCGGCGACGCCGAGGCGGACGCGCGAGCCGAGGCAGCGGGACCGAGCTGGGCCCGGCCTGACTGGCCGCCCGCTCCCTGCGACGAGCTGACCGCCGCGCTCGACGGGCAGTGGGGCGATCTCGGCCCCGCCGCGCAGAAGCAGGCCGGGGACAAGATCTCGGCCAAGGCAGCGGAGGCCGGGATCAGGCTCTCGGACGAACAGGTGCGCCGCGCAGTGCTCGATTCGGTTCGCGCGCTCATGCTGATCCGGGCCTACCGGATCCGGGGCCATCTCGTCGCGAACCTTGATCCTCTCGGCATGCGCGACGAGGTGCCCCACCCGGAGCTCGATCCCAGGTCCTACGGCTTCACCAGGGACGACATGGACCGGCAGATCTTCATCGACAACGTCCTCGGACTGGAAACCGCCTCGATACGCGAGATTGTCGCGCTCGTGAAACGGACCTATTGCGGCACCTTCGCCCTGCAATACATGCACATCTCCGACCCCGGGCAGGCATCCTGGCTCAAGGAGCGGATCGAGGGCCTCGGCAAGGAGATCGCCTTCACCCAGAACGGCAGGAAGGCAATCCTGAACAAGCTCGTGGAAGCCGAAGGCTTCGAGAAGTTCCTGCATGTCAAGTACACCGGCACCAAGCGGTTCGGCCTTGACGGCGGCGAGAGCCTGATCCCCGCAATGGAGCAGGTCATCAAGCGGGGCGGCGCCCTCGGCGTCGAGGAGATCGTCATCGGCATGCCCCACAGGGGCCGGCTGAGCGTCCTGGCGAACGTGATGGGCAAGCCGTTCCGGGCGATATTCAACGAATTCCAGGGCGGCAGCTTCAAGCCGGAGGAAGTCGACGGCTCCGGCGACGTCAAGTACCACCTCGGTGCGTCCTCGGACCGCGAATTCGACGGCAACACCGTGCACCTGAGCCTGACCGCGAACCCGAGCCATCTCGAGGCCGTGAACCCGGTCGTGCTCGGCAAGGTGCGCGCCAAGCAGGACCAGATCAGCGACACCGGGCGCGCGAAGGTCCTTTCGATCCTCCTCCACGGAGACGCCGCCTTCGCTGGCCAGGGGGTCGTTGCGGAATGCTTCGGCCTGTCAGGCCTGAGGGGCCACAAGACCGGGGGGACGATCCACATCATCGTGAACAACCAGATCGGCTTCACGACGGCGCCGCATTTCAGCCGCTCAAGCCCCTATCCCACCGACATCGCGCTGATGGTCGAGGCGCCGATTTTCCATGTCAACGGCGACGACCCGGAAGCGGTCGTTCACGCCGCGCGCGTCGCGACCGAGTTCCGCCAGAAGTTCGGCAAGGACGTGGTGATCGACATGTTCTGCTATCGCCGCTTCGGACACAACGAAGGCGACGAGCCGATGTTCACCAACCCGATCATGTACAAGCGGATCAAGAACCACAAAACGACTCTTTCGCTGTACACTGATCGCCTCGTGCAGGACGGCCTCATTCCCGAGGGCGAGATCGAGGACATGAAGGCGGCTTTCCAGGCACGCCTGAACGAGGAGTTCGAGGCCGGCAAGGCCTACCGGCCGAACAAGGCCGACTGGCTGGACGGGCGCTGGAGCCATCTCGACAAGGAAGGCAAGAGCTATCAGCGCGGAAAGACCGCGATAACGAAGTCCACGATGACGGAAATCGGGCGCGCGCTCACGACGGCTCCAAAGGGCTTCCCCATTCACCGGACGGTCGACCGGCTGCTGGACACAAGGCGCGAGATGTTCAAGACCGGCGAGGGTTTCGACTGGGCCACGGGCGAGGCGCTGGCCTTCGGGTCGCTCCTGACAGAGGGCTGTCCGGTACGTCTTTCGGGCCAGGATTCAACGCGTGGAACGTTCAGCCAGCGCCACTCGGGATTCGTCAACCAGGAGACCGAGGAACGGCACTACCCGCTGAACAACATCCGCGCGGGGCAGGCGCATTACGAGGTGATCGATTCCATGCTCTCGGAATACGCCGTCTGCGGATTCGAATACGGCTACTCATTGGCCGAACCGAGTTCGCTGGTGCTCTGGGAAGCGCAGTTCGGCGACTTCGCCAACGGTGCGCAAATCATGTTCGACCAGTTCGTTTCGTCCGGTGAACGGAAATGGCTCAGGATGAGCGGACTCGTCCTCCTGCTGCCGCACGGCTTCGAAGGCCAGGGCCCGGAGCATTCCAGCGCCCGGCTCGAACGGTTCCTGCAGATGTGCGCAGAGGACAACTGGATCGTCGCCAACTGCACCACGCCGGCGAACTACTTCCACATTCTCCGGCGCCAGATGCACCGCTCCTTCCGCAAGCCGCTCGTGCTGATGACGCCGAAGTCGCTCCTGCGCCACAAGCTGGCCGTCAGCGACAGGGCGGACTTCATCACCGGATCAAGCTTCCACCGCGTGCTTTGGGACGATGCCCAAAAGGGGCGCTCCGACACGACGCTCGTGCCGGACAAGAAGATCCGACGCGTCGTGATGTGTTCGGGAAAGGTCTATTTCGATCTCCTCGAGGAACGCGATTCACGTGGCATCGACGACATCTACATCCTGCGCTTCGAACAGTTCTACCCGTTCCCCGCCCAGGCGACCGTCAAGGAACTGAAGCGGTTCCCGAACGCGGAAATCGTCTGGTGCCAGGAGGAGCCCAAGAACCAGGGCGCGTGGACCTACATGGAACCGAACATCGAATGGGTGCTGACACGCATCAACGCGAGGGTCACAAGGCCGAAATACGCCGGTCGCACGGCCAGCGCGTCAACGGCGGCGGGCCTCGCGTCCTCTCACAAATCGCAACAAGCAGCGCTCGTGGACGAAGCGCTGACTCTGGGAGGCTAGATCATGTCTACTGAAGTTCGAGTGCCCGCCTTGGGCGAAAGCGTGACCGAAGCCACCGTCGCGACCTGGTTCAAGCAGCCCGGCGAGCAGGTATCGGTCGACGAGATGCTCTGCGAGCTGGAAACCGACAAGGTGACAGTCGAAGTGCCGTCACCGGCATCAGGCAAGCTGGCGGAAATCGTTGCGGCGGAAGGCGCGACGGTCGCGCCGGACGCGCTGCTCGCGACCCTGAGTGCAGCCGACGGCGCAGCGCCAACGCCCGCCAAGCCTGATGCGGCGCCTGCCGCGACGACCGCAGCGCCGGCAAGCGAAGCCAAGGGAGACGGGCAGACCATCGCCGTCATGGTGCCTGCGCTTGGCGAAAGCGTGACCGAGGCAACGGTGTCGACCTGGTTCAAGTCGGCGGGGGACGCGGTCGCTGCAGACGAAATGCTCTGCGAACTGGAGACCGACAAGGTTTCGGTCGAGGTTCCCGCCCCGGTCGCGGGGATCCTGGCGGAAGTCCTGAAGGGCGAAGGCGAGACCGTCGAGGCCGGCGGCAAGCTCGCCGTGATGGCAACCGGCGAAGGCGCGGCGCCTGCAACGCCCGCCGCCAAGCCTGCAGCGGAGGAAGCCGGGCCAGCGGAGGGACGGAAAGGCGAGGACGCTCCCTCCGCCAGGAAGATGATGGCCGAGGCGGACCTCTCGTCCGACCAGGTCTCCGGCACCGGACGGGACGGGCGCGTGATGAAGGAAGACGTCCTGAAGGCGATCTCCGCACCCGCAGAACCGGACGCTCCGGTGCAGGCCGCGCGGGCGCCGGTCGCTGTCGAGGACGCGGCGCGGGAAGAGCGCGTCAAGATGACCCGCTTGCGCCAGACCATCGCGCGACGACTGAAGGACGCCCAGAACACGGCCGCCGTGCTGACCACCTACAACGAGGTGGACATGTCGGCAGTGATGGCGCTTCGGCAGGAATACAAGGATCTCTTCGAAAGGAAGCACGGCGTGAAGCTCGGCTTCATGTCCTTCTTCACGAAGGCTTGCTGTCACGCCCTTGTGGAGGTTCCTGAAGTCAATGCGGAGATTGACGGGACCGACATCGTCTACAAGAGCTTCGTGCACATGGGCATCGCCGTCGGCACGCCAAGCGGCCTCGTCGTGCCGGTGGTGCGCGATGCCGACCGGATGAGCTTTGCAGGCATCGAGAAGCGGATCAACGAGCTCGGCGCGCGGGCTCGTGACGGCAAGCTCTCGATGGCGGAGATGCAGGGAGGGACCTTCACGATCTCGAACGGAGGCGTCTACGGCTCGCTGATGAGTTCGCCGATCCTGAACCCGCCGCAATCCGGCATCCTTGGCATGCACAAGATCCAGGAGCGCCCCGTCGCCGTGAAGGGCGAAGTCGTCATTCGCCCGATGATGTATCTCGCCCTGTCCTACGATCATCGAATCGTGGACGGAAAGGGCGCCGTCACGTTCCTTGTCCGCGTGAAGGAAGCGCTCGAGGACCCGCGACGTCTCCTGATGGATCTTTGACCTACCCGCTCGCTTGAAGAAAAGCCACGCTTCCGGGACCGGTTGTTCCGGAGTGGCGCCCAGGGAAGGAAACCTGACATGGCCAGTTATGACGTTATCGTGATAGGCAGCGGACCAGGCGGATACGTTTGCGCGATCCGTTGTGCCCAGCTTGGCCTCAAGACCGCTTGCGTCGAGGGCAGGGAAACGCTGGGCGGCACCTGCCTGAACGTAGGATGCATCCCGTCGAAAGCGCTGCTTCACGCAACCGGAATGCTGCATGAGGCCGAGGAAAATTTCGGCAAGATGGGACTCAAGACGTCGAAGCCAAGCGTCGACTGGAAGGCGATGCTTGCCTACAAGCAGAACACGATCGACGCGAACACAAAGGGAATCGAGTTCCTGTTCAAGAAGAACGGGATCGACTGGCTGAAGGGTTGGGCAAGCGTTCCCGAGGCCGGCAAGGTCAAGGTGGGCGAAACCGTTCACGAAGCGGGCAACATCGTCATCGCGACGGGATCCGAGGCATCCTCGCTGCCTGGTGCGGAAGTCGACGAGAAGGTCGTCGTGACGTCGACCGGCGCACTGGAGCTTCCGAAGATCCCGAAGAGGATGGTCGTGATCGGCGCAGGCGTGATCGGGCTGGAACTTGGCTCGGCCTACAAACGGCTGGGCACGGAGGTGACCGTCGTCGAGTTCCTGAACGCCGTCACGCCGGGGATGGATGGCGAGATCCAGAAAACCTTCCAGAGAACCCTCAAGAGGCAGGGGCTCAAATTCGTGATGGGCGCGGCCGTGCAAAGGGTCGATGCGACAAAGACCAGGGCAAAGGTGACCTACAAGCTTCGCAAGGACGAAAGCGAGCACGTGCTCGAGACTGATGTCGTCCTGGTCGCGACCGGGCGAAAGCCCTTCACGGAGGGCCTCGGTCTCGACGCCATCGGAATCGAGATCGCGGAAAACGGCCTGGTCCGCACCGACGGTCGCGGGAAGACCAGCGTCGACGGCATCTGGGCGATCGGTGACGCCACGGACGGTCCCATGCTGGCGCACAAGGCGGAAGACGAGGGCATGGCTGTGGCCGAGTGCATCGCGGGCCAGGCCGGCCACGTGAACTACGACGTCATTCCGTCCGTGATCTACACGCATCCGGAAGTCGCAAGCGTCGGACAGACCGAAGAGCAGCTCAAGGATGCGGGGCGGTCATTCAAGGTCGGCAAGTTCCCCTTCATGGGCAACGGGCGCGCCAAGGCGAATTTCGCCGCCGACGGATTCGTGAAGCTTCTCGCGGACAGCGAGACCGACCGGCTCCTCGGCGCCCATATCATCGGACCGATGGCCGGCGACCTTATCCACGAAATCTGCGTGGCGATGGAATTCGGCGCGGCGGCGGAAGACGTGGCGCGTACCTGCCATGCACACCCGACCTTCTCCGAGGCGGTCAGGGAAGCGGCGCTGGCTTGCGGGGACGGACCCATTCACGTCTGACCGCAGCCAGTCAGGCGTCACCCCGGCAGGTTGCTGGATCCATCCGGCAGGCCACGTTCACGCATCGGCATGGGGGTCGCGGCGGTGCCGCCCCTGCGGTTCGCCGCAATGGCAGTTCCGCAGAACGCACGGGCATCCCCCGCCACGATCGGGCAAGCGCCCGGCCTCAGGTCCCGACAGTCTGGAGCCACTCCATGACATGGCCCCTGACCGACTGGTCTCCGCTTTCCCGCGCCCGGTCGATGACCTCGCGCGCCTCGGAAAGATCGACACGCCGAAGCAGGTGCTTGACCGGTCCGATCGAGGCGGGACGCATCGAAAGCGACCGAAGCCCCATGGCGGCAAAGCACATCGCGTCGACCGGACGGCCTGCATCCTCGCCGCAAAAGCTGACCGGCGTGCCCGTTTCGTCGCAGCGCCGCGTGATGTGCTCGATGAAGCTCAGGTAGCTGACGTTCAGCGTGTCGTATCGCTTGCGAACACGTTCGTTCTCGCGATCGGCCGCAAAGAAGAACTGCTTCAGGTCATTGCCGCCAATGGAAATGAAGTCGGCGACCTCGAACAGCTTGCGCGGCGCGAATGCAAGGGACGGCGTTTCCAGCATTGCCCCGATCTCGAGCTTCTCGGGCAGCGCGTGGCCAAGCTTCCGTTCGCGTTCGATTTCGTCGAGGACGTGCTGGCGAGCGGCCGTGAATTCCTCGAGTTGCGCGATGAAAGGAAACATCACCGTTAGCGGTCGCCCATTTGCCGCGCGGATCAGGGCCTGCAGCTGCATCCGCATCACGCCCGTCCTGTCAAGCGCGACCCGGATCGCGCGCCAGCCAAGGGCCGGATTCGGCTCGTCCTCGCGCTTCATGTAGGGCAGCATCTTGTCGGAGCCTATGTCGAGCGTACGAAACACGACGCGCTTGCCGTCCGCCGAATCCAGGACGCGGGAATAGATGCCCGCAAGCTCGGCGCGCTGCGGCATGCTTGAACGTGCAAGAAACTGGAGTTCGGTCCGAAAGAGCCCCACGCCCTCCGCACCCGAGCCCTTGAGCGACGGCAGTTCGGCGATGAGGCCCGCGTTCATCTGGAGCGAGACCTGTATTCCGTCCTTGGACTCCGCCGGAAGCTCCCTGAGATCCGCGTACCGCTCCTGCGCCTTGGCCCGCATTGCAGTCTTGTCGCGGAACGCAGTGATCACGGACTCGTCGGGCCGGAGATGCACGAGGCCCTGATCCCCGTCGATCATGATGTGATCGCCGTTCAACGCTTCCAGGGTGATGTCGCGACCCGCGTGAACGATCAGGGGAATTACCCAGGCCCGCGCGATGATGGCTGCATGGCTGCCGACCGAGCCTTGCTCAAGCACAATGCCGCTGAGCCTGCCGCGCCCGTAGTCGAGCAGTTCGGCCGGGCCGATGTTGCGCGCCACGAGCACTGCATCGTCAGGCACGGCCGCGGGGTCGCCCCCCTGCCCGGTCAGTATGCGCAGGAGCCGGTTTGAAAGATCGTCGAGATCCTGCAGCCGTTCGCGAAGATAGGCGTCCGGAGACCGGCCCAGGCGCCGCCGAGCCGTGGACTGCTCCTTTTCGACGGCCGCTTCGGCGGAAAGCCCCGCAGCGATGTCGTCCTCCATGCGCTTCATCCAGGATCGCGAGTTGGCGAACAGCCGATAGGCCTCCAGAACTTCGACATGGTCCTTGTCCACCGCGTCCTGGCCGACGGATTCCAGCATGTCATCGACCGACACGCGCAGCCGATCCACCCCCTCGCGAAGCCGCTCGATCTCCTTCTCCGGGTCGTCGGCAACGGGGTTGGTGACCACGACGCGCGGCTCGTGAAGATAGACATGCCCTTCGGCCACGCCTTCCTGCCCGATCTGGCCGCGGAACTGCATGGGCCTCGTGTGAAGTGCGCGAAGCGCCTCGCCCTCGCCCACGAACGCGCCGAGCTCGGTCATTTCGGCGAGGACCATCGCCACGACCTCGAGCGCATACACCTCGTCCTCGGAAAAGGCCCGTGCCTCCCGGGACTGGACCACGAGAACGCCCAGACGATCCCCCAAGCGCTGGATCGGCACGCCGCAGAAGGAGGAAAAGATCTCTTCTCCGGTCTCGGGCATGAAACGGAAACCCTTGGCCGATGGCGCATCCGCCTCGTTGACGACGATGCCGTCGCGGGCCACGCGACCGACCAGGCCTTCGCCAAGCCGCATCCGGGTCTTGTGGACCGCATCCTTCTTCAGGCCCTTGGATGCGCAGAGCTCAAGCGTGTCGGAATCTAGGAACAGGTATATCGAGCAGACTTCCGACTGCATTTCCTCGGAGATTATGTTGGTGACATGATCGAGCCGCGCCTGTCCGGCGCTGTCCTCTGCGAGGGAATCCCGGAGACGTCGCAAGAGCTTGCGGCTTCCAGTCTCGATCTGCTGCTCCATCCCGTCGCCTTCGTCTTGTTCCGGCGGTGCCGCCGCCGCTTGGGGCGAGTAGACCACAGTTGCAGGGCGAAACAAACGTCAAATGCAGGTCGCGATCATGAACGATTTGCGACGTCCAGTTCTCTGTCATGGCACGATGCCGGGCATCCCCGGAGACGTTCAGACGCCGGGTACGGCCTGCAATCCCCCCGCCCCCGGATCAGCGGAATGCACGACCGCTTCGGCCCTCTCCGCGGCGGCACTGCCGGCTGCAGGGCCAGTTCATGCGACGTCTGACAGCTCGAACGCCTCGTGAAGGGCCTGCACGGCTAGCTCCAGGTACTTCCGGTCGATCAGGACGGAAATCTTGATTTCCGAAGTCGAGATGACCTTGATGTTGATGCTCTCGTCGCGAAGGGCCGCGAACATCCGCGACGCGACGCCGGCATGGCTGCGCATGCCGATGCCCACGACGGAGACCTTTGCCACGTCCTCGTCGGTCACGAGCTGGTTGTAGTTGACTTCGCCCGAAGCCTTGACTTTTTCCATCGCCTTCCTGGCGCGTGCCACCTGGCTTACCGGCAGCGAAAACGTCATGTCGGTGCGGCCATCTTCGGAGATGTTCTGGACGATCATGTCCACGTTCACCCCGGCGCTCGCCAGCGGGCCGAAGATCGCGGCGGCAATTCCTGGCCGGTCCGCAACCGAAAGCAGCGTCATTTCCGCCTCGTCGCGGCTGAAGGCGACACCGGCAACCACGTTCTTTTCCATGATGTCCTCCTCGGCACAGACGAGCGTGCCGGCATTGTCGTCATTGCTCCCGAAAGTCGACAGGACGCGCAGGCGCACGTTGTAGCGCATCGCAAGCTCGACCGAGCGGGTCTGAAGCACGCGCGCACCGAGCGAGGCCAGTTCCAGCATTTCCTCGAACGCGATCCGGTCTAGCTTGCGGGCCTTCGACGTGATCCTGGGATCGGTCGTGTAGACCCCGTCGACATCCGTGTAGATGTCGCAGCGCTCGGCTCCGAATGCGGCTGCAAACGCAACCGCTGTCGTGTCCGAGCCGCCGCGACCGAGTGTCGTGACGCGTCCTTCTGAAGAGATGCCCTGGAAGCCGGCAACGACCGCGACCTTCATGCCCTCGGCGAACTTGGCCGTGATGTTCTCGGTCTCGATGTCCTCGATGCGGGCCGCCGCATGGGCGCTGTCGGTCTGCACGGGCACCTGCCAGCCGGCCCACGACCGCGCCGGAATCTCCATCTCCTGCAATGTCAGCGCCATGAGCCCGGCCGTGACCTGCTCGCCCGACGAAACCACGGCATCGTACTCGCGGGCATCGTAGAATCGCGATGTCTCCTCGACCCAGCCGACCAGCTCGTTCGTCTTTCCGGACATTGCCGAGACGATGACAATCACCTCGTGCCCGTTCTCGACCTCGTGGCGCACGAGACCTGCGGCATGCCGGATTCGCTCCAGCGAGGCGACCGACGTGCCACCGAATTTCATGACGAGAATGGGCATTGTCCCTCGCCCGCATTGCATTCGGCACTACTTACGGCGGTGGCCCGCAAGGTGCAAGAAATGCGCAATGGCACGACGACATGCTGCGCGAGCAATTTCCGTAGCACAGGAAGGCCACTCTGGCCGATTCCTGCACTGCGTCCGTAAATGGCCAAATTGCAGGTCAGCACGCATCAGCCATTCGTTCCACTGCGCGGTTGGAAGCGTGACGCCGTCAACGGGGGGTCGCTCCATGTGTGCATGCAGAGTTCAATCTACCGGACGCACACATGCGCCGTGCCCTTGCGAGGCCATGACTCTCGGACACGACGTCCTGCCGTTTGCAAGGCTCGCGCCTCGTCCTTGATGTCAGGTTGTCGCTGGGTGGACCCGACGATGGGGCGCCCGGGAATGGCGGCGGCCGAGGACCCCAGGCTTCAGCGCGCGGGGCGACAGCCTGCGTGGCGTCCCGAATTCACATCGGCATTTGGCCCGCGCCAGACTGCGGCTGGATATATCCGTCCAATCATCCCTGTCTGGAACGGAGAGGATGCGCATAATGCTCTGATGCGGCGAGTCGCTGCGCACCGAACGGCAACACCTTCGTCAAATTTCGCTTCATTACGCTCCGAAAACCGGTGGAGCGCGGGATGCCAGGCTGACGCGCCTGATTTCCGCCGAAGCCCGTGCTTCGCCTGTCATGTCGTCGCTTCCGTGCAAGGCGTTTCGGGACGGGGCATTGTCCGCGCTCTCCCATACACTAAATGATCGGAACAAAACAGAAACAGTACTCTGACCAATGACTTGTAACGCATGTAGTTCCTCGATCAACCTTCGAAGCAAGAGTCACAGAACGGTGCCCAGTCCACATTTAATTCATTTGTTGCATTTATTACATTTAAAGGTATGTTGTGGTTCGCAGCAATGGAGACCGCACATGAACATGATGGCCCACCGACAGTTGCCTCCGAGCGCCCAAGAGGCCGAGATCGCACGTGCATCCGGGCAGCTCCTGTCGCGTTATGCCCGGAGCAAGGCGCCTCTCAAGCTGCGTGTTACCGATGAAGATCAGGCCGAACCGATTGAGCTGCCGGCAGGCGCCGTTGCGCTTTTGATGGATATCCTGGAAGCCATGGCGGCGGGTCAGGGGATCACGATCATCCCCGAGAATGCCGAACTGACCACGGTTCAGGCAGCTGACGTGCTGAATGTCTCCCGTCCCTTCCTGATCAAGCTCCTAGACGAACAGAGAATCCCGCATCGCAAGGTGGGCAAGCATCGCCGCATCCGGATGGAAGACGTGATGGCTTACAAGGCTTCCATCGATGCCGAACGGGAAGGCGTGCTCGACCAGCTGGCGGCTGAGGCGCAAGAACAGGATATGGGTTACGGCAAACCATGAGCCACCACTACACGGCGCTTCTCGACGCCAACGTTTTGTATCCGGCGCCAATGCGCGACGTGCTCATGCAACTCGCGGTAACGGATATCTTCAAAGCCAAATGGTCAGAGGACATTCACCGCGAGTGGATCGACACGCTGATTCGCAACGAGCCGCACCGGGACCGCACTGCACTCAAGCGGATGCGGGATCTGATGAACCAAGCGACGCGCGATTGTCTGGTAACCGGCTACGAGGCCATAGTCCCTTCACTCGAACTTCCCGACCCAAACGACCGCCATGTTCTGGCAGCCGCCATCGTCGGTCGGTGCGATGTAATCGTGACGCAGAACCTGAAGGATTTCCCCGAAGACGCACTGGAACCCTACGGCATCGAAACACTGGATCCGGACGACTTCCTGAGCAACCATCTGGCACTGGCACCAGGCCTGTTCTGCTCAGCCCTTCGCAAAGTCCGTGCCCGCCTCAAGAACCCGCCGTACACAGCCGAAGTTTACCTCGCCATCCTGACACTGCAGGGGTTGGTCGAAACGGTGGCGGAGTTGGAGCAGTTCAGAGAACAAATATGAGGAACCGGGGCAAAGCTGACCTATTCTGCACGTGTGGGCACAATCAAACGTCAAACTGACCGCGTCTCAAGCGCCCACTGCTTGGCCGGGGATCGCCACCAGCACAACCCTCAAAAGCAAGGACGGAAGGCGACACATCCACAACCCAACGGTGACACTTCTGACTCCTGAAGCGATATGCGGCAACATCCGTGCCGCAACTGATGCGCATTGTCCGGCAGCCTATCTGCGCCACCCGAGACTGGCCGAACGGATTGGTCGTAGCCATGTCGGCAGCAAGCTTGATTACGACCACGACCGCATCTCGGCACCCCAGCGCACGGGCAAGTCCGGCACGTTGGCGAAGTCGGAGGCCATCAGCGCGACGCGTGCAGGTCAAGATCGCCCGTCGCCAAGTTTTGCCGGGCGATATCCGCATCCACTTCGACGACCCGCCAATTGACAGCCACGCGCGTATCGGCAACGAAGCACGTCACAAGTTATCGCGATGGCCGTGGTCGCGGCCCCTGCGGATCAGCGCTTCTGCCGGTGTGTGCTTGCGCCCCTCGGTCAATGGGCGTAGCCGATTCATGGCTTCCCGAAACGCGGCGCGCTTCGCCACCATACCATCGTCGGAAGCGCATTCCAGACTGTGGTGCGCCTCGCCCTCCAGTGAACGATTGTTCAGCGAGGCGCGCCGCCTGAAGCGGCTCAATACGTTGTCAACGAGTTGCCCCACATTGATCATCGCCATCGTCTCGCCTTTAAAGTAACTGTCACATTGATAGATGTCATCGCGCCACATGCAAGCCGCGCAGAAACGACGACGGGCGACAATTGTGGCCATGCGCGGTCAACGATGCGCACTCATGAGCTCGATCGTTGTTCTATGCCATTCGGTGCCCAACTTGCCGAAACGGCTTGGCAAGAGCCTGGTCACTTTGGATCCCCGCAAGATTGCCGCGATGTACGATCGTCACTTGATTCATTCCGCAACGAGCGCAACATCCGCGCCCGCCGCCTGGAAACGGCTCAAGTTGCCGTAGAGCGCGCGCAGCATGATGCCGCGTGCGCCGTTCATGTCCCGGTCGACGACGATGCTGCCGTCCGAGACCGTCTTCGCGCCGCCGAGCTTCCGGTCGACAATG